>NZ_JBFREZ010000005.1:0-465076 GCF_052114565.1 Mycobacterium sp. 2YAF39 | reverse complement strand
CTGCCGCGCCTCCCGCACCGGCCGCACCTCCGCCGCCGCCGGGCGCGCCTGCCGCGGCTCCCGCACCGGGCGCACCTCCTGCCGCACCGGGCGTCGGAGTACCCGTACCGGTGGCACCGGAGGCAGCGCCGGGAATGCTCCCGCCGCCCTGACGGCGGGCCGCAGATCGGCGATCCCACAATCGACCTACGCCTTGGTCATTGTGCTGAATCGAATTGCCACGCGGCCTAGCATGAAGGGGTAAAGCTGAGGTCGGGGATCGCCGAGGGAGCCTCAGGTGGTGAAGTTGCATCGTCGTCTGACGATCAGTGTGGTCGGAGTTCTCGCGCCGCTCACTTTCGCGTCGCTTATTTCGATGGTGTCGCCGGCTGTCGGTGGCGCCACAGAGTGCGGCGCCGGCACTATCTTTGACGCTCCGTCGAACACATGCATCGCTGCCCCGCTTCCGCCTCCGCCGCCGCCGCCTCCGCCTCCGCCGCCGCCGCCGCCGGCATTCAACGGTGATCTGACGCCGTACTTCTCCGTGGGAATCTGCGCGCCAATTCCCTTCGTTTCGATCTGTACTGGAATCTGAATTCTGCGACACCATTTGCACAGCGGGTCTCGGCTCGGCGCCTTCGGCGGACCCGCGGTTCCTGCATTTCGGTGACAGCTGATCTTGACCTTGGTGGCCGCCGAATCGTTACCCACGTCCGGTATAGGTAGTGGTGGTCCAGCGGCCGCGCTGAGCCACGGCCAGTGATAGGCAGGAGATCCTGATGGACATCATGGCGGCTACCGAGTTCCTCGGAGAACGGTCCACGACGCTCACCAGCGTCGGCTGGATCGGTTACATCATCATCGGAGCGCTTGCCGGATGGATCGCCGGAAAGATCGTCAAGGGCGCCGGATCCGGCATTCTGATGAACATCGTGATCGGAATCATCGGCGCCTTGATCGGTGGCTTCCTTCTCAGCTTCTGGTTCGACACCGCCGAGGGCGGTTGGTGGTTCACCTTCTTCACCGCAATCCTCGGGTCGGTCATCCTGCTGTGGCTCGTCGGCCTGGTGCAGAAAAAGAGATAGCGTCACGATGGGGTGGTGAGCACCCCAACCATGCAGGCGTGGCGGGTCCGCCGGCCGGGTCCGATGAGCAGCCGGCCGCTGGAGCGCGTGACCGCCGACGTGCCGAAGCCCGCGACCGGTGAGCTTCTGGTCGCGGTACGGGCATGCGGCGTGTGCCGCACCGACCTTCATGTCGCCGAGGGGGACCTACCGGTACACCGGCGCGGAGTGATTCCGGGCCACGAGGTGGTCGCCGAGGTCATCGACGTGGGCCCCGAAAGCGCGCCAGGGGCAGGCGATGAGTTCGCGGTCGGCGATCGGGTCGGTATCGCGTGGCTGCGGCACACGTGTGGGCGGTGCAAGTTCTGCGAAAGCGGCAACGAGAACCTGTGCCCGGAATCTCTCTACACCGGCTGGGACGCCGACGGCGGATATGCCGAATTCGCCACTGTCCCAGCTGCATACGCGCATCATCTCCCGGAGGGGTACGCCGATGCGGAGCTGGCGCCACTGCTGTGCGCGGGCATCATCGGCTATCGCGCGCTGGTGCGTGCCGAACTGCCTGCCGGCGGGCGGCTGGGCATTTACGGATTCGGGGGAAGCGCGCATCTCACCGCGCAGGTGGCCCTTGCGCAGGGTGCCGAGGTACACGTGATGACGCGCGGAGACAAGGCGAAGGAGTTGGCGTTGGCGCTGGGCGCCGCGTCGGTGCAGGGCGCCTCCGACCGCCCGCCGGTGGCGCTTGATTCCGCGATTCTCTTCGCGCCCGTCGGCGATCTGGTGCTGCCCGCGATGGAGGCGCTGGACCGCGGTGGCACATTGGCCATCGCCGGCATCCACCTGTCCGATATTCCGCCGATGAACTACCAGCGTCACCTCTTTCAGGAGCGCCAGCTGCGGTCGGTGGCGTCGAACACCCGCGTCGACGCCCGCGAATTCCTCGCCTTCGCCGGCCGCCACCGTCTCGAGGTGACGAGTCCGCAGTACGCGATGGACAAGGCCGACGATGCGCTCGCCGACCTCGGCGCCGGGCGCATCTCCGGGGCAGCTGTGCTGATGGTCTAGAGCGCCGCCAGAGCAGCGCCGAGCCGGCCCATTAGGTCGCCACGTCCGTACCGGTAGAACGGTCCCGTCCCGTCACCGAGGATCAGGCGCAACCGCGCCATGCCGCGCGCGTTCACCGAGCGGGGTGAGTGCAGTCGCAATGTGACCGCGTCGATCAGCCCTTCGGCCGCCGTGATGTTCGCGGTGTGCAGCGGAATCCGCGACGAGAACAAAAGACTGCGGCCACGGGCGTCGGCCAGAGCGGTGCGCAGCGACCGTGCGATCGCCTCACGCTCGGCCGTCGACGTCAGGCGCGCCTCGTGGGCGGCGAGGGCACTGCCGGCGGGGGCGGGCACGCCGACCGCGATCAGCGGGTCGAGCCGGCCGGCCCGCACTCGTGCGATCAACCGTGCAGTCAGCGACGGCTGTCGACCCGCTTCAGGGTGGGCGGTTGTACGGATTGCGGAAAGAACGTCGGCTGGAAACTTGTTGTCAGCCATTGGATATCTACCTCTTCGCCGTGTTCGGCATTCGATTTCTTAGTGACCGTCTATCACGTTATACCGGTCATGCATGACTAGTCAAATTGATTTACCGGTCATGCGGGCATACCATCGTTTCATGGTTGCGGACGCGACGCGGTGGCTGGCCGACGAGGAATCCAAGCCGGCCCCCGGACCGCTGCTTCGGGTTCAAGCGCTGGTCAACACCGTCGAACTGCCCTCCGGCCCGGACCGACTCGCCGATCCCGACGACGCCTTGCCGTGGTTGGTCGACAACGGCCTGATCGCACCCGGCGCCGACCTGAATGACGCCGATCTGCAGGCGCTGCGGGATGTCCGCGAGGCGCTGCGGGCACTGTTGCTGCGCAATGGCGGTGGCCGATCGCCGACCGACGCCGAGTTGGCGCCGCTCCGGGCGATAGCGGCCCGGGGTGCGGCGCGCGCCGAATTCGACGCGGACGGTGTCGTGCACCTCGCCGCGGCGGGAAATTCTGTGGCCGAGCGCCTGGTCGAGCTGGTGCTGATATTGCGGGACGCGCAACGCGACGGCAGCTGGACGCGACTGAAGGTGTGCGCGAACGACGAATGCCGGTGGGCGTTCTACGACAGGTCCCGCAACCACGGCGGAACCTGGTGCGAGATGTCGGCGTGCGGAAACAAGCTCAAGAACCGTGAGTTCCGTGCGCGCCGTCGAAAGACTTAGGGTCGGTCAGGTCGACAGATGCCACACCAGGGCGGCGGCGAGCGCGCCCAGTCCGTTGAGTGACCAGTGCAACGCGATCGGCGCGATCAGGCTCCCACTGCGCCTGCGCAGCCAGGTGAAGACGAAGCCGGCGAAGGCCGTAGCCGCCACCGCAAGGACGACACCCGCGACAGTCCCGAGCAAGCCGCCGCCGAACAGCCGGGTGAAGCCGACGTTACTGCTGGTCAGACCCAGTGATGTCGCGATATGCCACAGGCCGAAGAGCAACGAACCGGCCGCCGCCACCCCACGCCATCCCCACGCGCGGTCCAGCGCGCCGTGCAGTACGCCGCGGAACGCCAGCTCCTCGGGAATCACCGTCTGCAGCGGGATGATGATCATCGACGCGAGTAGCGCACCGGAGATCGTCGCGTAGTTGTTGTTCATGAACATCGGCCGCGTCCACGGCATCAGCGCGCCGATAGCGATCACCGAGACCACCAGTGCGACGGCGGCAAGGGCGTAACCCGCGCCCGATTTCCAATGCTCCCGGCCAAGGCCCAGCTCGGTCCAGCCGAGGCCACGCGACCGTACGAGGAGAAGAAGACCGACGGCGGCTGCGGGCACCGTCGCGAAGCTGGCCCACGGGGTGGTGAAGTGCGCGATCAGATTGGTGAGCGCGAGCACCACGACGACGACGGCGATATCCACGTAGACGCGGAAGTGATGCAGTGCGGACAATTGCTCGATCAGCGGGTGCGGAGGCTCAGCTACCACGGCTTGATCGGACACGGGTAGCGATTCTACCGGCGTTCGCTGAGCGTCTCCTAAGACAGCGAAACCGTATCCCGACGACGGGGGTTGCCGGTCCGTGAACAAGTGCCAACCGTCGAGCACAACAAGGATGACAAGCGTTTGATGGGTACAGAACCCCGACCCCGATGCCGCAGGAGCACACCGCGATGACCACCGTGACGCACAACTGGCATTCCGCGGAACCTCACACCTTGAGCGATGAAATGCTCGCCCGGATCGACGGGTGGTGGCGCGCCGCCAACTACCTGTCCGTCGGACAGATCTACTTGCTGAACAACCCGCTGCTGGCGACACCGCTGTCGCGCGACGACGTCAAGCCTCGGCTGCTCGGTCACTGGGGGACCACGCCCGGGCTGAACTTCCTCTACGCGCATCTCAACAGGGTGATCGCCGAGCGCGGGCAGTCGACGCTCTACATCACCGGGCCGGGACACGGCGGCCCCGGGCTGGTCGCCAACGCCTACCTCGACGGCACCTATTCGGAGGTCTACTCCGACGTCACGCCGGACGCCGAGGGGATACGTCGGCTGTTCCGCCAGTTCTCGTTCCCAGGGGGGATCCCGTCGCACGTCGCTCCCGAAACACCGGGCTCCATCCACGAGGGCGGCGAACTGGGCTACGCCCTCTCGCACGCCTACGGGGCCGCGTTCGACAATCCGGACCTGTTGGTCGCTGCCGTCGTCGGCGACGGCGAGGCCGAGACCGGAGCGCTCGCCACGAGCTGGCACTCCAACAAGTTCACCAACCCCGCCAAGGACGGGGTGGTGCTGCCGATCCTTCATCTCAACGGGTACAAGATCGCGAATCCGACGGTCCTGGACCGCATCCCCACAGACGAGCTGCGCAGCCTCATGGTCGGCTACGGCCACAATCCGTATTTCTTCGAGGCGAGCGAGGACGACGACATCGCCGACGTCCACCGGCGGTTCGCCTCATTGCTCGACACGGTGCTGAACGAGATCTCGGACATCAAGGCCACAGCGGCCGCGCGTGACGAGAGGCGCCCGGCCTGGCCGATGATCGTGTTCCGCACCCCTAAGGGTTGGACGGGGCCGGACTACATCGACGGCAAGAAGACCACGGGATCGTGGCGCGCACACCAGGTTCCGCTCGCCAGCGCCCGTGACACCCCCGAACACCTCCAAGTGCTCGCCGACTGGCTGGCCTCATACCGGCCCGACGAACTGTTCACCGAGGACGGCAAGCTCGATCCCGCGATCGCGGAACTGGCTCCGCAGGGCACTTTGAGGATGAGTGACAACCCGCACGCAAACGGCGGGGTTCTGCTCAAGGATCTGCGGCTTCCCGACTTCCGGAAGTACGCGGTGAGCGTTCCCGTCCCGGGCGCGACCGTCGCCGAGGCGACCAAGGTGCTCGGCGAGTGGCTGACCGAAGTGATTCGGCTCAATCCCGACAATTTCCGGATCTTCGGTCCCGACGAGACCGCATCGAACCGCCTTCAGCCGGTCTTCGAGGCGACCGCCAAACAGTGGAACGCCGAATTCGTGGGGCCGGAGGTGGATGAGCATCTCGCCCGCGCAGGGCGCGTCGTCGAGATGCTGTCCGAACACCAGTGCCAGGGTTGGCTGGAAGGCTATCTACTCACCGGCAGACACGGTCTGTTCAACTGCTACGAGGCGTTCATCCACATCGTCGACTCGATGGTCAACCAGCACGCCAAGTGGCTCAAGGTCACCAACCACATCCCGTGGCGGCGGCCGATCGCGAGCCTGAATTATCTTCTGTCGAGCCATGTTTGGCGTCAGGACCACAACGGCTTCAGCCACCAGGATCCCGGCTTCATCGACCACGTCGTGAACAAGAGTGCGGAGATCGTCAGGGTCTACCTGCCGCCGGACGCGAACACCCTGCTGTCCACATACGATCACTGTCTGCGCTCGCGCCAGTACGTGAATGTGGTGGTGGCGGGCAAGCAGCCGCACCCCAACTTCCTCACGATGGACGAGGCGATCGCCCACTGCACGAGAGGGCTGGGCATCTGGGAGTGGGCGGGCACCGAGGAGCTCGGCAGCGACCCCGATGTCGTCATCGCGACCGCGGGCGACGTGCCGACTCTCGAGGGCCTCGCGGCCGTGGACCTGCTCCGGCAGCACCTGCCCGAGCTGAAAGTTCGCTTCGTCAACGTCGTCGATCTGATGCGTCTGCAGGACGAGACGGAGCACCCGCACGGGTTGTCCAACCGCGAATTCGACATGATCTTCACGCGCGACAAGCCGGTGATCTTCGCCTATCACGGCTATCCGTGGCTGATCCATCGACTCATTTACCGGCGCACCGGAGCCATCAACGTCCACGTACGAGGTTATAAGGAAGAAGGCACCACCACCACTCCGTTCGACATGGTCATGCTCAACGACCTCGACCGGTTCCACTTGGTGATCGACGTCATCGACCGGGTTCCGTCCCTTCAGTCGCGGTACGCGACGCTGCGCCAGCGAATGGGGGACATGAGGATCACCGCCCGCGAATACACCCGTGAGCACGGCGACGATCTCCCAGAGGTGCGCAACTGGGTATGGCCCGACGCGCGGGGTTTAACCGGGCACAGCGATGTCGCCGCGACCGCGGCAACCGGAGGCGACAACGAGTAGTCGGTCCCGCGCGCATTACCCTGACGGTCGTGCTGGGATTCGCAGTGCCTCAATTCGGCGAGGCCGCCTACGCTGAGCTGGCCCGCTTCGCCTCGACCGCCGAGGAACTCGGCGCCGACAGCCTCTGGGTCGGGGACCGGCTGCTGGCCGCCGTGCAACCCACCGTCGGATATGCGGGCCAGGACACGATCCCCGAGCGCTTCCGCACCTGTCTCGACCCGTTCATCGCCCTGGCGGTCGCCGCGACCGCGACGACGCGGGTCGGCCTTGGCAGCAGCGTCTTCGTCGCGCCGTGGTATCCGCCGGTTCAGCTTGCCCGCCAATTGACCAGCATTGACGTGGTCAGCGGCGGCCGCCTGCTGCCCGGATTCGGCGTCGGCTGGTCTCCGGAGGAGTACCAGGCCGCCGGTGCGCCTTTTCGCCGGCGCGGTGCACAGCTCGACGAACTCCTGGATGCGCTCGACACCCTGTGGACCGCGAATCCCGTTGCGCACCAAGGAGACCGTTGGTCCATCCCACAATCATGGGTGAACCTCAAACCGGCGCAGGAGCCGCGACCGCCGATCTACCTCGGCGCGTTCACTCCGGCCGGCCTCGAGCGGGTGGGCAGGCGCGCCGACGGCTGGACCGGCGTGGTGCAGGTACCCGCCGGCGTCAACGTCGACATGCTCAGCCTGCAACGCAAGGCCATCGACGACGCCGCCCGCGCTGCGGGACGCGATCCGTCGGCGATTCACAGCTATATCCGGATCAATGTCGCCGAGAACACGCCCGTCGAGCAGGTGGCCGAGGCGGTGAAGGTGCTGGCCGACAACGGTTATTCCGACGTGTTCGTCGACCTGCTGTACGTCGCCACCACCACCGACGACCATCTGGAATGGGTGGAACGGCTACTGGCACCGTGACCGAAGGACTCTTGGCGTTCGTACGCGTGCTGGACCTGGGCGGTGCGTCATCCGACGGCGTCGGCCGCCTGTTCGCGGACCTGGGCGCCGACGTGTTGAAAATCGAGCCCCCCGGTGGCAGCGACTCCCGGCACGCACGCCCGGGCGTCGGGGGCGCAAGCATCTCCTTCGCCGTGCAGAACGCCAACAAGCGCAGCGCGGTCCTCGATCCCGGCAACGCCGCAGACCGGCGGCGACTGATCGAGTTGGCAGGTGCGGCCGACATCGTCGTCGACAGCGGCGACCCCGGAGCCGCCGCGGCGTTCGGAACGTCGTGCGCCGACCTCGCCGCCCAGTTCGGACACCTGGTGGCGTTGTCTGTCACCGACTTCGGCGCCACCGGTCCCCATCGTGGCTGGCAGGCCACCGACGCTGTGCTGTACGCGATGTCGACCGCACTGTCGCGGACCGGTCCCACGACGGGTAGGCCGGTTCTGCCGCCCGACGGAGTCGCGTCGGGAACGGCTGCCGCGCAGGCCGCCTGGGCGGCGCTGGCCGCCTTCTACCGCCGATTGCGTGACGGCAGAGGGGATTACATCGACTTCTCGCGCTTCGAGGCCGTATTGCAGTCGCTCGATCCGCCCTTCGGCTCGGAGGGCCAAGCCGCTGTCGGCCTGAAGTCTGCGGGTCAGCTCTGGCGGGGCAGGCCGCGCAATCAGCAGATCTATCCGATCTTCGGATGCAAGGACGGACACGTTCGCATCTGCCTCCTCTCACCGCGGCAGTGGCGCGGAATGTGGGGCTGGCTGGGTGAACCCGAGCAGTTCGCCGACCCCAAGTTCGACACCATCGCCGCGCGCTACGCCGCATCCCGCGAACTCAACGCCGCGATCGCCGAGTTCTTCGCATCGCAGACCATGGACACGCTGGCCGCGGGCGGACAAGCACGAGGAGTGCCCGTCGCCGCCGTTCACACGGCGGCAGAGACCCTGGTGTCCGATCACTTTCGCGCGGTGGGCGCATTGACCGACGTGACCATCGCCGATGACGTGACCGTGACCGTGCCGGTCGGCCCGGTCATCGTCAACGGCCGCCATGCCGGCTTGGTACACCCTGCACCAGAAGCAGGTGCCGACGACGCCCTCTGGGCCGCAGGGCCGTTACGCGTCGAGACCGGCGACGCGACTGTCCGTCGACCCTTCGACGGCCTGCGTATCCTCGACCTCGGCGTGATCGTGGCAGGCGGCGAACTGGGCCGTCTCTTCGCCGACCTGGGTGCGGAGGTGATCAAGGTCGAAAGCGCCGCCTATCCCGACGGCCTTCGCCAGACAGCGCCCGGGATGACGATGAGCCGGTCGTGGGCGTTGACGCACCGAAACGAGATAAGCCTTGGGCTCGACCTCAGGCACCCCGACGGTGCCGCGCTCTTCTGCCGTCTCGTCGCGGAGGCGGACGCCGTCTTCGCGAACTTCAAACCGGGAACGCTTGACTCGCTGGGCTTTTCGTATGAGCGACTTCGGCAGCTCAACCGGCGCATCGTACTTGCCGAGAGCAGCGCGTATGGGCCGACGGGTCCGTGGAGTGACCGCATGGGCTACGGGCCGCTGGTGCGCGCGGCGACGGGCGTCACCTCGCTGTGGACTTCGGCGGATGCCGAACCGGGCAGCTTCTTCGATGCGACGACGGTCTTCCCGGACCACGTGGCCGCCAGGCTCACGGCGGTCGCGGCGCTGGCCGCGATGATCCGGCGGGAAGACACCGGAACCGGTGCGCACGTGCACATCCCGCAGGCCGAGGCGGCCGTCAACCAGCTCACCACCGCGTACGTCGCCGAAGCCGCACGCACGGCGGGCCTGCCGATCGTCGATGATGAGGCGATCCACGGCGTCTACCCGTGCGCGGGCGACGATGAATGGTGCGTCATCTCCGTTCGCTCCGCGACCGACCGCACGGCCCTCTCGGCGGTCATGGGTGGTGATGATCTTCCTTCCGCGCGGACGGCCTTCATCGCCGCCGTATCGGAATGGACGAGCCGCAAGGACAAGGCGGACATCACTGAGATACTGCAGCGGGCAGGTGTTCCCGCCGCACCGATGAACCGGGCGGTGGAAGTGCCGGCCGATCCGCAGGTGGTCTCCCGGACGTTGTACGCCGAGATGACGCATCCGTTGTTCGACGCGCCGATGCTCAGCGAAACGGGACCCGCGCCCTATACGCACATTCCTGTCGCGGAACTCCGGCCCGCCCCGACGCCGGGGGAGCAGACCCGACAGATCTGCCACGAGGTGCTCGGATTGAGCGCCGACGAAACCGAGCGGCTCATCGCCGACGGCGTACTTTTCACTCAACAAGGGAGCCCATGATGGATCCGCGGACACCCGTACTGATCGGCTACGGCCAGGTCAACCAGCACGACGAGAGCCCTGCAGTGGAACCGGTGGACCTGATGGTGTCGGCCGCCCGCGCCGCCGCCGACCCGCGCGTGCTGGAGGCCGTCGACTCCGTCCGCGTCGTGAACCTGCTGTCCTGGCGGTACCGTGATCCGGGACTGCTTCTGGCGCAACGTATCCGGGCCGACAGTGCAGCCACCCGCTACACCGGTATCGGCGGCAACGTCCCGCAGACGTTGGTGAACAAGGCATGCCTGGACATCCAGGCAGGCCGATCCGACGTCGTGCTGATCGCGGGAGCCGAGACATGGCGGACTCGTTCACGACTGCGCAAGGCTGGAGCCAAACCTGACTGGACAAGCCAGGACGACTCCGTGCCGATCGCCGAAGGCTCCGACGAAGGCATCGAACTCGCAGGCCCGTCGGACCTTCGCATCAAGCTGGACCGCCCCGCGTATGTCTATCCGATGTTCGAGCAGGCGCTGCGGATCGCGGCGGGCGAATCCCCTGATGAGCACCGCCGCCGCATCGGCGAACTGTGGTCGCAGTTCAGCGCGGTCGCGGCGACGAATCCGCACGCTTGGAGTCGAGAGCCGTTGTCAGGCAACGATATCGCCGAGCCAGGGCCGAATAACCGGATGGTCAGCTGGCCGTACACGAAGCTGATGAACTCGAACAACATGGTGGACCAGGGTGCAGCGCTGGTGCTGACATCGGTGGACAAGGCGACGTACCTCCAGATCCCGCGGGACCGGTGGGTCTTCCCATATGCCGGCACCGACGCCCACGACACCTATGCGATCAGTGATCGCGACCAGTTGCACACGTCACCCGCCATCCGGATCGCGGGCCGGCGTGCGCTGGAGCTGGCGGACGCTGGGATCGACGACATGGCGCTGATCGACCTGTACTCGTGCTTCCCGTCCGCTGTCCAGGTCGCCGCCAACGAACTCGGTCTGCCGGTCGGCGACAAATCCCGGCCGCTGACCGTGACGGGAGGGCTCACGTTCGCGGGCGGCCCGTGGAACAACTATGTGACACATTCGATCGCGACCATGGCCGAACGCCTGGTCGCGGATCCGGGCAGTCGCGGACTGATCACCGCCAACGGCGGATACCTCACCAAGCACAGTTTCGGTGTGTACGGAACGGAACCACCGAGCCACGAATTCCGTTGGGAAGAGCTACAATCCGAGGTCGACCGCGAACCCACGCGCGAGGCGGTCGTCGAGTGGTCGGGGGTGGGCACCGTCGAATCGTGGACGACACCGTTCGACAGGAACGGCTCGCCGGAGAAGGCGTTCCTCGCCGTCCGCACACCCGAGGATGCACGGGCGCTCGCGGTGATCCACGACGACGTCGAAGCGACGGTCCGCGAGGACATCGCCGGGGCGAAGGTTCAGGTCAACGAGGACGGCACCGCGACGCTGTTGTGAGCTCAGTCGAGGTCGGCGAGAAGGGTCTCGACGCGCTGCCTGGCCACGGCGTCGGCGCCGGGTCCGACGATCGCGTGCACACGGTCCGACTCCACGGCCTCGATTGCCGCTTGCGCCACGATGGCCGGGCTGATCGCGCCCTGCATCGCGCCGGGGTCGCCATCGGCGGGAGTGGCGGCGGCGCCCTGCGGTGCGAGCGCCGCCGAGTTCTGTCCCAACGGCGTGTCCACCAATCCCGGGCACAACACGGTCGCGCCCAAATGCTCTGACACCGATTTCAATTCGGCGTTCAGCGTTTCCGTCAGCCCGACCACCGCGTGCATGGTCGCGTTGTACGGCGCGAGCATGGGCAGCAGCATCAAACCGCCTGCGGAGGCCGTGTTGAGAAAATGTCCCGAGCCCGCAGCGATGAACAGCGGCGCGAACGTCCGCACTCCGTGCACGACGCCCATCAGCTTCACGTCGGTCAGCCATCGCCACGTTTCCAGTCGCTGCTCCCACATCGGGGCCAGTTCGCACACCACGCCCGCGTTGTTGCACACGAGGTCCACCCGGCCGAATCGTTCGATGGTCTCGTCGGCAAGTGCGTCCACGTCTGCGTCGATGCTGACGTCGGCATGCACACCGACAACTCGGCCGCCGCGGTGCGCCGACAGCGCGTCGACGGCGGCGGGGATCGCGTCCTCGCGCACATCGGCGATCATGACGTCGACCCCGCGGCGCACCAGCACCGCTGACAATGCAAAGCCGATGCCGCTGGTGCCGCCAGTCACCACGGCGACCTGTCCCGCTTCGATTCGCATGGCTACGGGGCCTCCATCGGCACGTCGGTGTACGACGGCGTGAAGCCGTCGGTGGAGAAGGTGAAGCCCTTGCCGCTGAATTCGCTAAGGCACGACACACCCGTGGTCTCCTGCACGTTGCAACGAAATCCCGCCGAGGCAAGAATTCTGTTGAACGGCAAGACCTTTGCGGGTCCGGGGTCGAGGGAGAACTCGGGATTAGCGAGCGCGACGAACTGGGCGTCACCGTCGCGGGGGATGAGAAGCGCGTTCGGCGGGGTGGCCGCCCCGGTGACGTCGGGCACCGAGTCCGGCTCGCCCGCGATGCCCATCGCGGACGGCCAGTCCGTGGCGGACTGACATCCGACCTTCACGCGCGGGATGATCGCACATGTCCATGCGCCGCTGGGGGAGGTGAAGTAGTAGCTTGTCCCGGCGGGCGGATAGGCGACGTAGTCGAAGGCGTTCGCGAGGTGGGCATTGCTGGGCGGCGGCGCGGGGGGCGGCGCAGGCGCGCCGGTCGGACTCGGTGTGTGCGCCTCATCGGTGTTGGTGATCGGACCCGACGAGCAGCCCGCACCGAGCAGGACAACCGCTGCGAGAGCCACGGCGTGTGTTTTGTGCACGTTCACCTATGCGCCGACGAGCTGGTCCGGGTCGACCTGCCCGCGTGATCGGATCAGCGATTTGATGTCGTCGAGTCCTTCCCAGATGTTGACGTTCATCCCTGCGAGGACGCGGTTGTCGCCGTCCAGGTAGAACGCCGTGAACTCGCGGCCTGTCACATCGCCGCGGAACAGCACCCGGTCGTAGTCGGGAGCATGCCCGACGTATTCGATGCCGAGGTCGTACTGATCGGTGAAGAAGTAGGGCAGTTCGGTGTACTCCTGCGGCTTGCCGAGCATCCCCGCGGCCGCGGTGGTGGGCTGTTTGAGCGCATTCGCCCAATGCTCGGTGCGTATCCGTGTGCCGAACAGCGGATGCTCGGCCGCGGCGATGTCGCCGACCGCGAAGATGTCGGGGTCGCTGGTGCGCAGCGACGCATCGACGAGCACTCCACCATTCCCGGTGGCCAGACCGGCGCGCTCGGCCAGTCCGATGTTGGCGGCGGCACCGACGGCCACCAGAACTGCATCGGCGGCGACCGTTGAGCCGTCGCCGAGCTTCAGCCCGGTCGCCCTGTCGCCGGATGTGGTGACCTCGTCGACCGTCGTACTGAGCCGAAGGTCCACGCCGTGCTCTCGGTGCAGCGCGGCGAAAACCTCACCGGCCTCGCGGCCGAGGGCGCCCATCAACGGCAGTTCCGCTGTTTCAACGACCGTGACAGACACACCGCGTTCCCGAGCGCCTGCGGCGACTTCGAGACCGATCCATCCCGCGCCGACGATGGCAAGTGAAGCACCCTCTGTGAGAAGAGAATTCAGAGTTTCCGCATCGTCGATGGTGCGTAGATAGTGCACGCCGTCGGCGTCCGCGCCGGGTATCGGTGGCCGGCGCGGACTGGACCCGGTCGCCAGGAGGAGCTTGTCGTAGCTCGCGGTGGTGCCGTCGGGCAGCGTCAGGGTGTGGGCCGCGGCGTCGACCGCGGATATCTCGGTACCCAGCTGCAGGTCGACATGGTGGTCGCGGTACCAGGCGGACGAGGCGGCCGTGAATTCTGCGAGTTGCTTCTTGCCGAGCAGAAAATCCTTCGACAGCGGAGGACGTTCGTAGGGCAGGTGCTCCTCGGCGGCATACAGCACGATGTGCCCGTCGAAATCCTTGTCACGCAATGCTTCTGCGGCCTTGGCCCCGGCCAGGCCGCCGCCCACGATGGCGAATGTCGACGACGTTGTCATGGCACCCGAGCTTACTCGCGACGAGGTACGCCGGGGTCAGGCCAACAGCTCCTTGAGTTTTCGCGCGTTGTGGATGGCGTGTCCGCCCAGGTCATTGTTGAAGTAGACCAGCACCCGCCTGCCCTCATCGCGCCAACCGGACGCCATCGCGGCCCATTCGCTCAGCTCGTCGTCGGTGTAGGAACCCGCATAGAGCGATGCCTGCGGCGGACCATGCAGGCGGATGTAGACGAGATCGCCGGTCGCCCGCGGAACGCACGTCATCCCGGCGCCGCTCATCACCACATATGCGGCGTTGTGTCGTTCGAGGATGGCGTAGACGGCATCGTCGTCCCAGGACGGATGACGCAACTCCATGGCCACCGCAATCCGGTCGGGCATCAGTGTGAGGAAATGATCAAGCCGCTCGTCGTTGCGCTCCATGTCGGGATGCAGCTGTACGAGCAGAGCCTCCCGCCTTTCGCCGAGCGCGGTCCAGCTGCGCTCGAACCTCTCCACCCACGGTTGCGGGTCACGCAGTCTGCGGTAGTGGGTGAGTCCGCGCTGGGCCTTGACCGTCATGGTGAAGCCGTCGGGCAACCGGTTGCGCCAGCCCTCGAAGGTGCTGTCCTTCGGCCATCGATAGAAGCTGGCGTTCAGCTCGACCGTGTCGAATTCCTCGACGTATCTCGCCAGCCGCTTGGCCACCGGAAGTTTCGGCGGATACAGGACGCCCGTCCAGTGGTCGTAGGACCATCCGGACGTGCCGATGCGAATTTCGTCACTTCGGCGGGAGGCTTTTGGCGTAGTCGACACCCCGGGTCACCCAGCCCTGTAGCTGGCGTTTGGTCTTGACACCCGCTACGGATACCCGCAACCAGCCGCGGGTCTCGCGTCCCGCCATCACCATCGGCTCGACGTGCTCACGGGAGAGCAGCTTGGCTGTCTCATCGGGTGGCACGCGGACCATCAAGCCGCCCTGACCGCTGACGCACACAGACATGTTGCCGTTGAGCAGGAACGCCAGGCCGCCGAACATCCGCTTCTCCTCGACGCCACGCTGGGCGCCGAGGAGTTCGCGGATGCGGTCAGCCAGGTCTTCGTCATAGGCCATGCCTCGACGGTAAACCCGGCGACCGACACACGGGTCAGGCCGCGACGGTCGCGGCGTCGGCCGCCGCAGGCTCCAGCGCCAGCGCGATGATGTCCGCGACGTCGACCATCGGCTTGACCTCCAGCGCCTCGAGCACGTCGGCCGGGACGTCGTCCAGGTCGGCCTCGTTGCGTTGGGGGATGAAGACCGTTGACAGGCCAGCCCTCTGCGCGGCCAGCAGCTTCTGCTTGACCCCGCCGATCGGCAGCACGCGGCCGTTGAGTGTCACCTCACCGGTCATGCCGACATCTGAGCGAACCTGCCGTCCGGTGGCCATCGACACCAGCGCCGTCACCATCGTCACGCCGGCCGACGGGCCGTCCTTGGGCACCGCGCCCGCGGGCACGTGCACGTGGATCCGGCGGTCCAGGGACTTCGGGTCGACGCCCAGCTGCGTGGCGTGCGCACGCACGTAGGACAGCGCGATCTGCGCCGACTCCTTCATGACGTCGCCGAGTTGACCGGTCAGCTGCAGTCCGGCTTCACCGTCGGTCGCGCCGGCCTCGATGTAGAGCACATCGCCGCCGAGACCCGTCACGGCCAGCCCGGTGGCCACGCCCGGCACCGCCGTGCGTTCCGCCGATTCCGGAATGAACCGCGGACGGCCCAGGTAGTCAGCGAGTTCGGGTTCGTCGATGGTCAACGGGGACTGGTCGGCGGCCAACTTGGTCGTGGCCTTGCGCAATGCCTTGGCCAGCAGCCGTTCGAACTGCCGCACACCGGGCTCGCGGGTGTAGTCGGCCGCGATCTTGCGCAGCGCGTCCTCGGTCACCGTCACCTCGGCCTCGGTCAGCGCCGCACGCTCGCGCTGCCGGGGCAGCAGGAAGTCCCGTGCGATGGCGACCTTGTCGTCCTCGGTGTACCCGTCGATCTGGATCAGCTCCATGCGGTCCAGCAGCGCCGACGGGATGTTCTCGATCACGTTGGCCGTCGCAAGGAACACGACGTCGGACAGGTCCAGATCCAGCTCCAGGTAGTGGTCGCGGAACGTGTGATTCTGCGCCGGGTCGAGCACCTCGAGCAGCGCGGCAGACGGATCGCCGCGGTAGTCGGAGCCGACCTTGTCTATCTCGTCGAGGAGCACGACGGGATTCATCGATCCCGCCTCGCCGATCGCGCGCACGATGCGGCCGGGCAGCGCACCGACATAGGTGCGACGGTGACCACGGATCTCGGCCTCGTCGCGCACGCCACCGAGGGCGACGCGAACGAACTTACGGCCCAATGCCCGAGCCACGCTCTCACCGAGCGATGTCTTGCCGACACCGGGAGGGCCTGCCAACGCCATGACAGCGCCGGAGCCGCGGCCGCCGACAACCTGCAACCCGCGTTCGGCCCGACGCGCCCGCACCGCCAGGTACTCGACGATGCGGTCCTTCACGTCGTCCAGCCCGTGGTGGTCGGCGTCAAGGATTTCGCGAGCCGACTTCAGGTCGGTCGAGTCCTCGGTGGTGACGTTCCACGGCAGGTCCAAGACGGTGTCCAGCCACGTACGGATCCAGCCGCCCTCGGGGCTCTGCTCGCTGGAGCGTTCCAGCTTGCCGACCTCGCGCAGTGCGGCCTCGCGGACCTTGTCCGGTAGATCGGCGGCCTCGACGCGGGCCCGGTAATCCTCGGACCCGTCGGGCTCACCTTCGCCCAGCTCCTTGCGAATCGCGGCGAGTTGCTGACGCAGCAGGAATTCCTTCTGCGTCTTCTCCATGCCTTCGCGGACGTCGTCGGCGATCTTGTCGGTGACCTCGACCTCGGCCAGGTGGTCGCCGGTCCAGTCGATGAGCAGCTTGAGGCGTTCGCTCACGTCGGGGGTCTCCAACAGCTGCCGCTTCTGCACCTGCGTCAGGTACGACGCGTAACCGGCCGTGTCCGCAAGCGCGGACGGGTCGGTCAGCTGGTTGACGAAGTCGATGATCTGCCAGGCCTCACGGCGCTGCAGCATCGCCAGCAGCAGCTTCTTGTACTCGGCGGCCTGGGTGCGGACCTCGTCGGTCGGGTCGACTTCTTCGACCTCGGTCACCTCCACCCACAACGCGGCACCGGGGCCGTTGCCACCCGCGCCGATGTGAGCGCGCTTGGTGCCGCGCACGACCGCTGCGGTCCCGTTGCCGCCTGCGATGCGGCCGACCTGCACGATCGTGGCGAGCACGCCGTACGAGGCGTATCGGTCCTCCAGACGGGGAGCGATGAGCAGCTCACCGGATTCGGTGGCCTGTGCCGCGTCGACGGCGGCACGGGCCGCGTCGTCCAGCTCGATCGGCACCACCATGCCGGGCAGCACGATCGATTCGCTCAGAAACAACACCGGCACCGATTTGGCTTCAGCCATGGTTCCTCCAAAGTTCAGTCAGATCGACTCAACCTTGGGGCCGCCCCCTTTGTTCCCGGCTCGATGCGCGTTCGCTGTGCGAATAGTGTCCGGGCATGGACGACACGCGCAAAGTCATCGCGATCACAGGCGCAAGCAGCGGTATCGGGGAAGCCACCGCCCGGCTACTCGGGTCCGGCGGCGCCGCTCTGGTCCTTGGCGCCCGCCGTAAAGAGCGCCTCGAAAAGATCGCGGGCGACCTCGACGGGGTCGACGTCGTCACCGTCACGACCGACGTGACCCGCCGCGACGATCTCGACCGGCTGGTCAGCACCGCCGTCGACAGGTTCGGTCGGCTCGACGTGCTGGTGAGCAACGCGGGCATCAGCCGTCTCGGTGCGCTCGCCGAGGGTGATGTCGCGGGCTGGTCGGCCATGATCGACGTCAACGTGAACGGGGTGCTGAACGGCATCGCCGCCGCGATGCCGGTTTTCACGCGCCAGGGTAGGGGGCACTTCGTGACGACGGTGTCGACGGCCGGGATGAAGATCACGCCGACCATGGGCATCTACGCCGCAACCAAGAACGCTGTCCGCACGGTGATGGAAACGCTTCGGCAGGAGTCCACCGACGGCGTCATCCGGACCACGTCGATCAACCCGGGGTTCGTCTCGACCGAACTCGGAAACAGCATCGACGCCCCGCAGATCCGGGCCGCGATACAGAGCAATATGGACGCCTTCGGACTGGCGCCGGAAGCTGTCGCCCGGGCGATCGCGTTCGCCATCGAACAACCCCACGACGTCGAGATCGGCGAGATCACGATCCGGCCCACCGTTCAGGACTGATCCAACAATGACAGAGAGCCTGCCGTCGGGGGGTACGGCAGGCTCTCTGTTTTGTGGGTGGAACTCAGGTTGTCGCTTGAGCCCCCAGCACCCGCTGGATATCGGGCTTCATCATCTCCAGCTGCTGACCCCAGTAGCCCCAGCTGTGCGTGCCCTGCTGCGGGAAGTTGAACACACCGTTGGTGCCACCGGCGGCGACGTAGTTGTCCTTGAAGCTGACGTTGGTGCGCAACGTCAGGCCCTCGAGGAACTGCGCGGCCATCAGGTTGCCACCGCCACCGGAGGTGTCCAGATCCGACGGAGTGCCCGACCCGCAGTAGATCCAGACGCGGGTGTTGTTGGCCACCAGCTGATTGATGTTGACCATCGGGTCGTTGCGCTTCCATGCCGGGTCAGAAGACGGACCCCACATGCTCTCGGCGTTGTAGCCGCCTGCGTCGTTCATCGCGAGTCCGATCAGCATCGGCCACCAACCCTCGGAGGGGTTCAGGAAGCCTGACAGTGAAGCGGCGTAGATGAACTTCTGCGGGTTGTAGATCGCGTAGTTCAGCGCCGCGGCGCCGGCCATCGAAATACCGACCACGGCGTTGCCGAGCTGCGACACGCCCTTGTTGGCTTCCAGCCACGCGGGAAGCTCCTGCGTCAGGAAGGTCTCCCACTTGTACGTGTAGTCCTGGCCGTTGCCCCGCGACGGCTGGTACCAGTCGGTGTAGAAGCTCGACATGCCGCCGACGGGCATGACCGTCGACAACCCCGACCCGTAGTACCACTCGAACGCCGGGGTGTTGATGTCCCAGCCGTTGAAGTCGTCCTGCGCGCGCAGACCGTCGAGCAGATACACAGCGTGCGGACCGCCGCCCTGGAATTGAATCTTGATGTTGCGGTTCATCGATGGAGAGAACACATCTAGATACTCGACGGGCAGACCCGGCCGGGAAAACGCACCAGCAGTCGCCGAACCCCCGACGAAGCCGATCAGGCCGGGCAGCGTCGCCGCTGCAACGGCGCTAGCCGCCAGCCGGCGCAACCACTTACCTCGAAACCTCTCTTTGAACTTCATAACGGCAACCAACCCACCTTTCATCACCTGGCGCAAAACATTTGCCGTTGCTCTGCCTGCGTAATGAAACACGTGGATCGGGCGACTCCCCGTGCTCAACACCCGGTTGCGATATCGCGGTTGGCTAACGATTCCGACTCGGCGAGGACTCACCGACCACGAATTTCCGATGTGACCAGTGTGAACGATGTGACTCGAGTGAAATACCGCGGCCGCTAGGACACGCCGGGTGCGAGCCTGCGCAGCTGTGTCACGTGTCGCGGCTCCAATTCCTCCAGCGACGTCACCCCGAGCAGCCGCATCGTGCGGCTGACCTGCCCCGACAGGATCTCGATTGCGCGATCGACACCCGCCTCGCCACCCGCCATCAGCCCATACAGGTACGCGCGGCCCACCAATGTGAACCGCGCTCCCAGTGCAATGGCGGCCACGACATCCGCGCCGGACATGATGCCCGTGTCCAGCAAAACCTCGGTATCGCGTCCGAGTTCTGTGGCGACGCGTGGCAGCAGGTGGAACGGCACCGGGGCACGGTCCAGTTGGCGGCCGCCGTGATTGGACAGCACGATGCCGTCGACGCCGAGGTCGACAACGGATTTCGCGTCTTCGAGGGTCTGAATTCCCTTGACCACCAAATTGTTCGGCCACTGCGACTTGATCCACGCCAGGTCGTCGAACGTCACGGTCGGGTCGAACATGGTGTCCAGATACTCGGCGACGGTGCCGGGCCACCGGTCCAGCGACGCGAACGACAGCGGCTCGGTGCTCAACAGGTCGAACCACCAGCGGGGGTGCGGCACCGCGTCGAGTACGGTGCGCAGCGTCAACGCCGGCGGAATCGACATTCCGTTGCGGGTGTCGCGCAGGCGCGCTCCGGCGACCGGCACGTCGACGGTGACCAGCAGAGTGTCGAATCCCGCGGCGGACGCCCGCTCGACCAGTGCCATCGACCGGTCCCGGTCTTTCCACATGTACAGCTGAAACCAGTTGCGGCCATGCGGGTTTGCGGCCTTGACATCTTCGATGGAGGTCGTGCCCAGCGTGGACAGCGAGAACGGGATGCCCGCGCGGGCGGCGGCGTGTGCGCCCGCGATCTCGCCTTCGGTTTGCATCAACCGGGTGAACCCGGTCGGCGCGATGCCGAACGGCAGGGCCACCCGATCCCCAAGCACGGTGGCGCCCGTGTCGACCTTGGCGACATCGCGCAGGATCGTCGGGTGGAATTCGATGTCGCGGAACGCCTGCCGCGCCCGCGCCAACGACAACTCCTCTTCGGCGGCACCATCGGTGTAGTCGAACGCTGCCTTGGGTGTGCGGCGTTTGGCGACGCGGCGCAAATCTTCGATCGTCAGCGCGGTGTCGAGCCGACGACGTTTGAGGCTCAGTTGCGGCGTGCGGAACTGCAATAGGGCCGCCAGTTCCTGTGGTCGGGGCAGGCGGCGTTTCATCGCTGTTGCGCTCAGTCCTCGACCGCGGCCAATGCCCGCCGCAGGCTGTCCCGCCGTTCTTCGATGGCACGACCGAAGTCCTGCAACAACACCGGCTTTCGCGACACCAGGTCCTCGACGACCTCGCGATCGAACTGGAGAACAGTCACTTCCTCGAGCGCATACGCCGCCGCGGTGACGGCTTCGAGTGTCAGCGCTGTCTGTCCCAGAAAATCGCCCGATTCGAGTGTTCGGACGGGGATGATGCCACCCGCACGGTCGGTCGCCGCGAGCCTGACCTTTCCGTTGACGATGAACGTCATCCGCTTGGGGATCTGCCCGGTGTACTGGATGTACTCCTCGGCGCCGTAGCGCGTGAGTCGGACCCGGTCGAGCAGATGCTCCTGGTCCTCATGGCTCAGCCGCAGCGTCGGCGCGATGATCCGCAGTGAGGTCTGCACGCGTTCCGGCGTCGCGAATTCGTCCTCAGCCTCGTCGAGATGCAGACCCGCTCGCCGGGATGCGTACCAGACCCAGCGCAGAAACTGCGATTTGGCGGCGAAGTCGTCCGCGGGGGAGCGCAGCGGAATCCCCGTGCTGTATTGCAGGGAGCCGGCACTGACACTCGACGGCCTCGCCTCCGGCCGTAGCTGCGGGAGCATGGTGGCCACTCGGTTCAGCATCGCGATGACGTCGTCAGGCGGGTCGTCCACCGAGAAGACCGTGCCGACGCTGAGAGAGTGGGCCCCGGCAGGCCGGCTGAGGTTCTTGAACGACGCGGCGGCCAGCGCCGAGTTGGGCATGATCATCATGCCACCGCCGGTATTGATATGTGTTGCACGCCAGTTGACTTCGACAACACGGCCACGCGCTGTCGGGGCGTCGATCCAGTCGCCCAGTTGAAATGGCTGCTCGAACAAGAGAAGCAGGCCGGAGATGATCTGCCCCACGGAGTTCTGCAGCGCGAGTCCGATCACGATGGACGTCACGCCGAGCGCGGTGAACAGGCCACCGACGTTCGCGCCCCAGATGTAGGCGAGCATGATGGCGAGGCCGACGGCGATCACCGCGAATCTGGCGACGTCGAGGAAGATCGACGGAATTCGCTTGCGCCAGCTGCCCTCCGGTGCACCTTGGAACAGCGTGGCGTTCAGACCGGACAGCAGAAGGACCAGCACGACGAAACCGAACACGGTCGCGACGACCCGCACGGGTGTCGCCTCGCCGGAGACCTGAATCGCCTGCACCAGCAGGATCAGCAGTGCGCCGAGCGGCAGGATGTAGTTGCGCACCAGATGCACCGGGCGGGCAAGCGCGTTGCCGCGGCGCAGCAGCGCGTTGTGCACTTCGGTGAGGATCACCAGACAGACGGGGAAGCCGACGGCCACCCCGATGGCCCAGTAGAACCACGGGGAATCGAACACGGTGCTCATTACTGCGCCAGCCGCCAGACGGGCTGTTCTTCACCGTCAACCGTGACGACACCGGCCGAGGTGAAGGTGCGGCTGTCGCGCATCGCGTCGTACACCTTCGACGTGACGTAGACGCCGGGTTGTGGCGAGCCGCTCTGCACCTGATACGCGAGGTTGACGGCCGCCCCCCACATGTCGTAGGCCAGGGTGGACCTGGCGACCAGTCCACTGGTCACCTTGCCGGTGTCGATGCCCGCCCGCAGCTCCAGGTCGTGTCCGGTTTCGGCATTGAACCGTTCGATGATGCGCTGCATTTCGATGGCGAAATCGACGGTACGCCTGACGTTGTCGAGCCGCGGCACACTGAGCCCGCAACTGGCCAGGTAGCCGTTGTGCAGGGTGCGCACCTGCTCGATGCCGAGATTCTCTGCCGCGGCGTCGAATTGGCGCGTCAGCTTGTTGACGATCGCCAGCAGCTCGTCGGAGTTCAGCTCCGAGGACAGATCGTCCAGACCGACGACGTCGGCGAAGATCACCGTGACGTCCTGGTGGTCCTGTGCGATCGTTTCCTCGCCTTCCCGGTAGCGCTGTACCACCGGCTGGGGCATAAGGGACAACATCAGCCTGTCGTTCTCGCGGCGCTGCTCGGCGAGCAGTTCCTCTTTGATGGTGAGGTTGCGGCTCATGGCGTTGAACGCGACGGTGAGGTCGCCGAACTCGTCGCGTGAACGCACGGGCAGGGTGATGTTGTAGTCCCCGGAACTGATCTTCTGGGCGCCGGTCTCGAGCCGACGGATGGGGCGCACGAACAATCGCGCGAGCAGCATCGCGGCGAGACAGACGACGAAGATGATGGCAACCGTGGAGAGCACCAGCGTCCGGGTGAACGCCGCAACCGGGGCGAACGCCTCCGAGGTGTTGATCTTGGCGATCACATTCCACCGCAGGCCCTCGATGTCGGCAGGGGCGTAGGCCTGCAACGTTTCGTGACCCAGATAGTCCAGGGCGATCAGCGTGCCCGATTGTCCGCGCTGCGCGAGTTTGGTCGCCTCTGTGGGCACCGGCTGTATCAAGGTCGTGCCGCCGCGGTCGATCGCTTCCTGTGCGATGTCCGGTGGCGTGCCCGCATCGACGACGTCGCGCTTGTACGCCGCGGGATCCTCGAGGAACAGCCGGGAGTCTGACCGCATCAAGTCGTCGGGGCCGACGATGAACGTCTCACCCGTCTGTCCCATGCCGGACTCCGGCCAGCGTCGGTCCATCGTCATCAGGCGGTTGATCTTGGATATCGGAAACTGCAGGGCCAACACACCCTCGACCCTGCCCTGCGGGCCCACCGGCGACATGAACCATGCGGTCGGCTCGTCGGCCGGTTCGTACTCTCCGAAGTCGGTGATGCCGACGTAGTCGACAGCGTTCGAATCGAGAGCGTCCTTGTACGCCGTTGCGATGTTGCCGCCCTTGAACGGACCGGTGAACACGTTCGTGCCGAGATCCACGCCCTTGTAGGCGGAGTAGATGACGTTGCCCCTGGTGTCGAACAACAGCGCGTCCTCGAACTCGAACCGCGTGACGATCTCCCGGAAGAAGTCGTTGTAGCGGGCGTTGGCGGCCGACCAGGCGCTGCCGTCGCGCGCGTCGTCGAACTTGATCGCCAGATCAAAGTCTGAGAACGGCGCCGTGTAGTAGGCCTGCAGGTAGCGCTGCGCGTTGGTGGACGGCAGCACCGCATCGATTTCCACCTCCTCGCCGGCTTCCTTCTTCGTCGGTGCGAACTGCGTGGTGTAGTAGTCGACGATGGACTGCTGCTGAGCCGGGCTGATCGTGGCAGTGTTGAGCTGATCGAATCCGGCGGTGAATGCCTCGATGGCCTGGGTCGCCGTGGCCCCCCGCGAGTAGATCACCAGAGAATCCTTCAAGTCACCGATGCCTTCTTGCAGCTGGCGGCTCTGTGATTGGCGGATCTCGGTCAGTCGATCGAACACCGACTCCCGCAACGACGACCTACCCGACTGGTATCCGATCGCACCGACCACCGCCGCCGATAAGACGCTCGTAGCGAGGAGCATCATCAGCAGCTTGCTCTGAATGCTGATCCGGGATGTGACGCGACGCCGCAGACCGCGGGGCTTCGGCGCGGGGTCAGGCGGGTCCGACGCCTCCGAATCGTTCGATGTCGTCATTGAATCGCAAAGACTATCTTGCGAAACTTGCAAATGAGGGGGCTGTGGGCAAATTGTTGTCATCCGATCGTGCCGATCCGTTCGATCTACGGCGCTTCGTCGACGCCCAGGATCGCGTCTACGACACGGTGCTCACCGAACTGCGCAACGGCCGCAAACGCAGCCACTGGATCTGGTTCGTGTTTCCGCAGCTGCAGGAGCTCGGGCACAGTCCGACGGCGATCCGTTACGGCATCACGTCACTCGCCGAGGCCAAGGCGTATCTCGATCACGACGTGCTCGGGCCGCGGCTGCGGGAATGCACACAGGCTGTGGCCGGCATCAGGGGCGCCTCGGCCGACGACATCTTCGGCTGGCCTGACAACCTCAAGGTGCGTTCGTCGATGACGTTGTTCGTGCACGCCGCCGACGCCCCCGACGTGCAGGCAGATTTCCGGGCGGTGCTCGACAGGCTCTACGACGGAGTCGAGGATCCCCTCACACTCGAGCAGCTGGCGCGATGATCAGCCAGCCGTGCGGTTCGACCTCGGCTCGAGACACGACAGTGGACGGCGGCGCGCCCGACCCGGCGACGATCTGGCCTTCGTCGACGCCGAGGTCCGGAAGCGAGACGCGCAGTGGTTCGTCGTCGATGTTGAGCGCCACGACCAGCGCATCGGACCCGTTGCGGGTCTGGTAGACGTACTGGCGGTTGGTCAGCTGCAACGGCGACGTACGCGCCGTGTGCAGCCACGGGTGTCGTCGTCGCAGACCGATCAGGTACTGGTGCAGCCGGAAGATGTCCTGCCCGTGCTGGTCGACTCCCATTAGCGGAGAACCGAATTCGGGCCGCACCGCGTCATCGCCCCCGAACCGCTCCTCCTTGACACCTTCATATGCGGATTCGTCGCCCGCGTACACGCTCGGCGTCCCGCCGGTGGTCAGCAGAAGCACCAGCGCGTGCGCCAGGTGGCGGGTGTTCTCCAGTCGGCTGGCTATCCGGGTGACGTCGTGATTGCCCACGAAGGTCATGGGCACGAAGGCGTCGAGAAAGTCGTTGTGGCGCACCAGTGCCCAGTCGAGTTCGTGGAGGTTCCCGTCATTGAGGCTGCTCCAGATCGCCTTCCACAGTTCGTACTGGGTCACCGAGTCGAAGGTGGCGGCGCGCACCGTTGCGGCGTAGTCGCCATGGATGACCTCACCGACGATCCAGGCGTCGGGAAATTTCGTGCGAACCCTGGGCAGCACCTGCGCCCAGAACCGTTCTGCCACCGAGTACGCCGCGTCCAGACGCCAACCATCGGCACCGCGCTCCAGCCAGTGCGTCATCACGTCGACGACGTAATCGACGACTTCAGGGTTGTCGTGGTCGAGCGCGATCAGCTCGCCGTGACCCTCGAAGGTGTCGAAGTCAGAATCGTTGCCCTGCTTGCGAAACCACTCGGTGGTGGCGAAGTCGGCGCCGACGTGGTTGAAGACGCCGTCGAGCAGAACCCGCAGTCCACGTTGTCGTGCCTCGGCGATCAGGTGGTCGAAGTCACCGTCGTCGCCCAGTCGCGGGTCGATGCGATAGTGATCGGTGGTGTCGTAACCGTGCGTGCGCGATGCGAATATCGGCCCGAGCGCCAGGCCCGACGCACCGAGTTCGATGGCGTGGTCGAACCAGTCGCTGACGCGGCGCAGCCGGTGCTGGCCGGGCCCCGGCGGCGGGTCCGCGGGATAGGCGCCGACGAATCCCAGTGGGTAGACCTGCCACCAGATCGCGTGCTCGACCCAGGACGGTTCCGTCATGAACCGAACTTCAATGGCTCAGTCGACCAATGATAGGACCCGAGGTCGTAGTGCAGTCCCGGATCGGTCTGGCTGGCTACTGTCATGGCTCGCAGGATAATTCAGCACCGACCGGAACGTGCCGGATCGGATCATGGCGGCACTGACGGCCAGCACGCATCCGGCCGCGGCCCAGCCGAGCAGGGTGAGCAGCGGGGCCATTGCACCGTTGGTTCCGAAGTACTCGACACTGCGCAGCAACGCGACGCCGGAGCCTTGGGGCACGATCGCGTTGAACGTCGTATAGAAGCCCGACAGCAGTGGCTTGCCGACAGGGCCTGCCGCAGCGGCGTTGCCGATGATCACGAGAAACGCCGTGAGCGCGGCAGACGCGATGGTGCCGAACGCGGCTGCGACGCCGGTCACCGCTCCGGCGACGGCCATCGCATAAACGAACAGCGCGCCGAATACCTGCCAGGTGTGTCCGGTGAGTGCTCCGAGGATCACGTCGACATACAGCGTCACACCACCCGCCAGCACCACCGAGTACGCAGCCAGACTCAGTGTGCGCCAGGCGAACGTGGACGGTTTGTGCACGCTGCCCATCATCCGGCCGAAGATCGTGGCGCCCACCGACGCGCCGATCGACAGGAATATGACGGCGTAGAACACGACCGTGCCCTGCGGGTCGGCCGCGTTGGTCGGGGCGACGTCGGTGACATCGGCTGCCAGCCCGGCTTTCGCGGCGACGCCGCGCCCGACTGTCTCGGCGGCGGCCGCGACGCTTCGGCCGCCGCCACCTGCCACATAGATGTCCAGGTGGCCGGGAGCGTCGATGACGAAAGCGGCGTCCGCCTTGCGGCCGAACACCTGATCGTGTGCGGCGGCAGCGTCGGCAACCTGGGTGACCGCGAGCGTGTCCTGCCCGTGCAGGCCGTCCACGAGCTGCTGTGGTGCTGCGACGGCCACGTTGAGGTGGCGCAGAGTCGGTTTGGCGAAGGCGCCCGAATAGCTGGCGATCATCGCGATGACGAACACCGCGAGCGCCGCCATGACCAGTGCCATATTGCGAACGTCGTTGCGGGAGGGCCTGATATCGGTTGCCTCGATGAGGGGAGCGCGGTGTTTGCCCACGGGGGATCCTTTCTGTTTCAGGTCGTGATGTCGGGGCGAGTCAGCAGCGCGTCGACGGTGTCGAGCGCGGCGGTCACCCGGTCGAGAAGATCGGTGCCGTGTCCCGATTCGCTGGGGTCTTCCATCCAGGACCGCAGTACCTCTTGGAATCCGCCCACCAGGAATCGGCTGACCGCATCGGGTTCAAGGCCCGCGATGGGTCCGACGACGGGTAGAGCCCGCGTGGCCAACTCCTGACAGGCTGGGAGGAGTTCGGCGCGGAACGCCGCCACCACCCGCTGGGCCACCGCGCTGGGCACGACGTTGCGGTACATCGCGCGGTGTTCGGCGGCGAGCCCGAAGATCCGCAGGATCCTCGAGCGCGGCTCGCCGTCCAGATCGGCGGCCGCGGCCGCGAAGGCGATGGTGAACGCCGTGGCGACCGCGTCGTCGCGGTCGGTGAAGTGCCGGTAGAAGACCTGCCTGCTGACGCCTGCCCGCGCAACGAGGTCCCCGACGGTCAGCTGATCGACCGGGCGTTCGTGCGCCAGGGTGAACGCCGCGTCGTGCAACTTGGCGCGGACGCGTTCGGCGCGCGGGTCGGCGCTTTGGGTGCGGGTGGCCACGGATAGAGCCTAAGCCATTTCATAGACAACTGACTACGAAAACATAGGTTAGCTAAGGCACCATCGCGAGCTGGTGTGATGCCCGCCTCAAGAGGTCACCGAGTGTGCAGTACAACCGTCGCCACGGCGAGCCCAAGCCCGATCACGGACGACGCCGTATCGCCGACGCTGTCCGACGAACGAACATGGCTCATGATGGCCCCCAGCGACAGCAGCGCGAGACCCGCCGCGGCGACGATGCCGAGGGGCGGCCATTTGAGCCCGGCCAGCACTCCGACGACGCCTGCGAGTTCGAGAAGTCCGATGGACCGCCAGAGGGCGGGGGAGATCCTCAGGTGGTCCCGGATCGCGAGTGACTGCCTGACGCCGAGCAGTTTGATCGAGGCCGCGAACAAGAACAGCGCCGCGAGCAGGATCGACACGATCACCGTTGCCATCGCCATGATTCGTTCACGTTAGAGGCGGGCGCGCAGCGACAGACCTCAATCCTACGAACGAGATACCAAATGTATGGGGGTGCGGTATCTATAGATCCGCCGGTCTCCTGTGGACCGTTCAATTCTCTGAAAGGGAATCCATGGAAATTGCGCGTTTGTCCGCCACGAGCCTGGCCGTCGCGGCTCTGGTCGTCGGCATCACCGCCACCGGCTGCAGCAAGAGCGAAGACAAGCCGGAGTCGTCGACCTCGTCGGCATCATCGAGCACTTCTGCCGCGGCGTCTTCCTCGGAGGAGAGCTCCACGGAGGAAACCAGCGCACCCCCGGCTGCGCCTGAGGACTACGGTTCGCTCCTCATTCCCCCCGCCGATGTCGGCGACAACACCCAAACCCCGGGCGGCATCCAGCTGAATCCCGGCGGCAACCCGGGCGCGGCCCAGGTCTATGCAAGTCCCGATGGCGCCCGGAAGATCATCGACACCATTCTGGTGTTCCCGGATGTCGCGACCGCTGAATCGAATTTCCAAAGCAATTCGGCGACGATGAACACCGAGGTGACCGGCGCGCCGGGGCCGGTGGACATCGGTGACAACGGAGTGATGGCCACGGGCACTTCGCCCGACGGCAGCAAAGCGGTGACTGAATACCTGTTCACCGTCGACAGGGCGCTGGTGAATCTGAGCTTCGAGAGCGCGCCGGGTGACCCGGTGCCACCGGAGGTTGCCACCGACATCGCTACGAAGCAGGCCGCTGCCGTCGCGGCGGGTCTGCCGGTCGAGTAGCGGCCGGCCGTAGGAACTTCGGGACGGGGTGGCTGCGTTGTGGACGGATGCCCGCCATTGCCGCAGCCACCCTGCCGAACCTGCCCGACCAGGCGCAGCGACTGATCGAACTCGGCGTCCACCGGATTGCGGGTCTGTCCGCGGATCAGGTGCGGGCGGCCACCCGTCACCAGGTTGGCGGGCCGGCGCTGCTCGTCGTTCACCACAGCGCCGCGCCGGCGTCGGCGTTGGCACCCTTGCTGACCTGCTCCGGAAAACCGGGTTTCGTGGTGAGCGATATGTCCGACGTCGACGCCTTCACGCCGATCGCGTCGATCGACGTTCCGGATGCGCCTTTGTACCTGCTCCACGACCTCGATCGTGGTGACGCGATGTCGAACTGGAGCCCTGAGGAGGCGCTGCCGGCGATCGTCGGAGCGGGACGGACACCGTTGACGCTGACCGAGGCGGTGCACTGGCTGCTGCAGCAGCCGGACGTGCTCGAACGAGGGCGTTGCTTCATGACGATCGGATCCCGGTTGCGCAAGCCCTCGGGTGCCCTGGACGCCAGGACGCCCGCGGTGTGGATCAGCAATGGCACCGGCAGGGACGGAAGGGCGAACCGCGACGCACCGAAGGTCCGTCGAAAACGTCTGGAACGTCGAGCCCGGTATGGCGGCGGCGATCGCCTTACCCCAACGCGTGGGCGCTGTCGGGTCTTCGGCGCCCCAGGTGATCAGCACGGGCGCGGTGATTCCGGAGGCGCGCGCCCGCAGGTCATGTCCGGGGTCGGTGAAGCTTTTCCACAGCGCCGCAGCGGTTTTCGCGCCGTCAGAGGTTCTGGCACGGCCAACCACGCGCGTTACGACGGCCTTGTCGGTGGGATTCTTGGCCTTCATGTAACCGCGCACGAACACTCCGAAGACCGCGCCGACGACCGCCGGTCGTCCCATCACCGCGCAGAGCAAGCGGGTGAACATGCTGTGCGGCGTGAAGCCGCCCGTGTTGACCAGGACCACCCCCGCCACTCGATCTTGTCGTTCGAGCGCGAGTCGGCAGGCCGCATATCCACCGACGGAGTTCCCGACCACGACGAGGTTGCGCAGGTCGAGCAGGTCGGCGAGTTCGACGAGCAGATCGCCGAATTGGACGGCGCGCAGCGGTTCCTGGGGCAGGGGAGAGGTGCCGTGGCCTGGCCAGTCGAGAGTGAGCACGCGGCGTCCGTCGGCGAGGGCAGGGCGTACCGTGTCGAAATCGGTGTGGTCGTGAAGAGCGGCGTGCAACAACAGGATCGGCGGACCCGACCCTTCGTCGGTGTAGGAGACGGTTCCCAGTGAGGTCTGCAGAAGGGGCATCGGGATACTCTTTTCATTGACCGGGCGGTCGGTCAATTACACTAGGCGGGAGTCGACGCCATGGCAAGAGGAGGCAACGTGGAGGTAGCCAACAAGCGGGTGGCCGCGGCCCTGCAGACCCGAGCCAACCTCATAGAGACGGGCCTGGTGCTCGCCGAGGAACTCGGGCTCGAGGGTCTGAGTGTCAACGCCGTCGTCGCGGCCGCGGGCGTATCGAAAGGCACGTTCTTCCATCATTTCCCGGACCGGGTGTCCTATCTGGTCGCCCTTCACCGCCGGTTCCACGACGTGCTCTTCGGCGAGGTGATGTCGGTCATCGGCGATCTCGAACCGGGCAAGGCGCGACTGGACGCCGCCGCACGGGCCTACCTCGATGCCTGCCTTCGTGACCGCGGTGTCAAGGCCCTCCTGTTGGAAGCCCGCGGGCATCTCCCCATCGCCGACGAGGTGATGCGGCGTAATCGAATGAATGTCGACATCGTGGCCGCCGACTTCACCGCGCTCGGCTGGACCCATCCCCGCGAATCGGCGCGGCTGTGGGTCGCCGCGACCGCGGAATGCGCGCTGATCGAACTCGAGCGGGGCCGTCGCGACAGCGCCGCCCGCGCGGCGCTGTCGGATCTGGTCGGATGACGCATCGACCGCGTGGCGGTCGGTCATCGGAGCTGATTCGACAACGTCGGCTAGAACGTGTTCTAGTGCACAGATGGTGCAGTACACCGATATCGGGGACGTCTCCTCCGCGGAGGTCGAGCAGATGCGCGGCGTGTACGCGCCCCTCGCCGAATCGGTGCGCGCGCTCATCGACGCGACGATCCGCACTGAGGTCGACGCGGGCACAGTGGCCGCGGTGAAAGCCGAGATCGACGCGGCGACGGCACGGCTGCGGACGGCGCAGTCCGATGGACCGTTCGGGGTGCGCTTCACCACCGGTGGTGATCGCATGGCGTGGGGAAACCCGGTGATCGGGATCCGCAATCCGATCGCACCGCCGCTGACCCTGCAGCGAGACGCCGGCGGACGGGTTTTCACCGACTTCGACCTGGGTGCGGCATACGAAGGCCCCCCGGGACACGTCCACGGCGGTGTCTCGGCGCTTGTACTCGACCATGTGCTCGGGGAAATGGCGGCCGACGGGGAGAATCCACGGTTCACCGGCACGATCACGCTGCGCTACCTGCGCCCCACCCGCCTGGGTCGGCTACACGCCGAGGCGGAGATCACGAGGACCGACGGAGTAAAGGCTTACGCGTCAGGCCATCTCGCCGACGACGAAGGGATCACGGTCGAGGCGCAGGGCGTGTTCATCCAGCCGAAGTGGGCTCGCGGTCAGGGATGATGCTGACGAGGCTGCGCGTGATCGTGGCGATCTCGGAGACGAGCACCCGTCCTGCGCCGTTGTCACCGGGGATCAGCGCCGCGTGCTCGCGCACCTGCTTTTCGGTCGCCGTCAGTGCGGCGACGTCGACTGTCCACGGCAGAGCGGGATTCGGCGGTGCGCCCCGCAGCGCTTCGACGTAGTCGTCGACCGCCGCGATGAAATCGGGTGTCAGCGCGGACGGCGACTCCGCAGGCAGGCTTCGTTCCAGCGACGTGCAGGCACTCGTGACCGCGTTGAGTGCCGCGCGGTAGGACCGCAGCCATCGGCGTAGCTTCCGCGAGTCCATCCGCGCTGCGCCGGACGCGGCTTCGAACGCTGCGCGCGCGCGGAACGCGCGCTGCCACGCCGCCGCCATTGCATCGGCGGGATGGTCCAGTTCATGGACAAATGCTCTGACCACCGTTGCTGCATAATCGATTTCGGTCTTCAGTAGTTCGCCCGCCCGCTGTTGCAGCCGAGTCAACGCGTGGTCGGGCAACACCACATGTGCCACCACTGCAAGGCCGCCGCCTATCACCACCGAGAACAGTCGGTCCTCCACCGTCGCGCCGGCCACCACGGCGTTGATGTCGAGCATGAACACCACCGCTGCAGCGACCACTGCGCTCGCCGCGATGTAGCCGAACCGCATGACCCAGAACGTGATCGCGAGGCACATCACGGTGATCACCGCGGCGGCCGCGCCCGATGGCTGCCAGATCGTGGTGACGAGCGACGCCACGATGATCCCGCCCGCGGCGCCACCCACGCGCCCGACGCAGCGGGTGTAGGTGTGCGCCGTTTCCGGCCGCAGGACGAAGAGGACGGTCAGTGCGATCCAGTCACCGTGTGCGATCGGCGCGAACCGGACGGCGATCGCCAGCGCTACCGCGACGGACAATCGCACAGCATGACGAAGAATCGGCGACGCCCACGTCAGATGCTTGCGGACTTCGATGAGTGCCGACCGCAACGGGTTCATCACGTCGGGTTGGAGGAGATCCGGGAACCGGAACTCGGCCGCCTCCTGGAGCTGTTTCGAGAAGCGTTGTGCTGCTGTGGATTCCGGTCCAGTCAAAGTCGTAACCGCGGTGTCGACGCGGACAAGGGCGTGCTCGGCTTCGCGCCGGGCGTTGTGCTTGTTCTCGGCGATCGCGTCGAGGGCCACCGCCGCGTCGCTGAGCATGCGCGAAATGCGGTCACGCTCATCGCCTTGGGTGCCACGCAGCGCAATCAGCGTTGCCATCAAGCGTTCAGGCAGCCGGTGCCCGCCGTGGTAGGCCTCCGGTCGTCTGGTGGCCTGGGTGTCGGCGAATGCATCCCGGAGCCACGTCAGCTGGGCCGCCTCCAGCGGGGAGTCGCGATCCGTGGCGATACGCCGGGCGTCGGCGGCCAGGGACCGATAAGCCCATGCCAACGCATCGCTCTGGGTCCGCCACCGTTGCGGCGGCCAGACGGCGATCAACGCGGCCTGCACAAAGCCCGCCGCGATCGTCAGGAGCGTGGGCAGCGCGACGGTTGTCACCGACGGCACGTCCGGCGGTGCAATGACGATCAATGCGCTGCTCGCGGCCCCGACGAGGCCCGCATGGCTTCCGAGCGCCCACTGCATTCCCGACCCCAGGCACCAGAGCGCGATAACGATCAGGAACAGGACGGTGTAGGCCGAGGTCAGCGATCCGACGAGGACGGCGGCACCCATTTGCAGCGCCACGATGACGACGAGTTGCACGCGTCCGCCAGGACTGTCCTGCAAGGCGATGGCGGAGCAGACCACTCCGGCGCCGGCCGCCCAGACCGCTGCCGCGCCGCTGTCGACGGCCAGGGCGAGGATCGCCATCGCCAGGACAGCGACGTGACTGCGAGCCACCGCGCCGATGTCCGGCGTCGGCGGCTTCAAGGCGTCGAACATCCTGCTGCCGGTCGTCACTCACTCATTCTGACCTCAACGACCTCGCTCGATGGTCCAACTTGGCCCGAATCGCACTGCAATCTCACGTAAATCTCGGCAACCTCTCAGGCTGCGGCGCCGTCAGATCGCCTGCGGCACAGGATATAGCGGGATCCAGTTACGGATACGTCAATCATTTCGGCGCTGTTCGTTTTCGATTAGGCTGTATGAATTCAAGGTCACCGATAGAGTCAGCGTTGGGTCAACAGAGCAGTCGGAGGTGCCGATGACCAGCAATGCTGTCGTATCCGACGGCGTTGCGCGACTCCGGCCGCTGTTCTGGATTCCGCTTGATTTCCCGCCGATCAGCAATGCGCACTGACGTGTCCGACCGACGAAGGGACCCTGGATGAGCACAGCAGCAGAGCGCGCCGCTCAACTCGAACTGACCTCGCGACTGAAATCGGCCTATCCCGAACTCCCGGACGCGCCGACTCCCGACATGTTGGACCACGGTCGTATCACCGCGTACCTGAAGCCCGTCCACGATGTCGGTGGCGAACCCGACGCACCGATGAAGTACGAGAACAAGCAGTACGAACTCTGGGAGCACATGACCTACGTCATCTGTGAAGTCCTGGGGTGGCGCGGCATCTGGCTGTCGGAGGAACGACGACGGATCGGCAATGTCGATGTCGGGCGTGCGGAATACCTGGGGCTGCCCTATTACGGCCGCTGGCTGATAGCGGTAGCGCGCGTGCTGGTGGAAAAGCACCACATCGGACTGACCGAGTTGAGCGAGCGGATGGCCGAGGTCCAGCAGCGCTATGCCGGTGGACTGGACGGCAAGACGCTCGAGGCCCTGCCGAAGTCCGAGGGCGACGGATCGCAAGTCAAGCGCAACCAGCACGCCGAGGAAGCGGACGGTAAGGGCGATCCGCAGTGCTACGCCGGCCAGGCGGCCGCGGCGAAGTTCAAGGTCGGCGACCCGGTCGTGGTCCGCGAACTTCCGGTGATCTTCTACACCCGCACCCCTGAATATGTGCGCGGTGCGACGGGCGAAATCGAAGCCGTCGCATATGAGAGCCCGGCCGCCGAAGACGAAACCTGGGACCGTCCTGCGCGACCGGAATGGTTCTACGTCGTCAAGTTCAACATGGCCGAACTCTGGTACGGCTACACCGGAACCGCGGACGACGTCATCTCGACCGAGATTCCCGAACACTGGCTCGAAGCCGCGAAATAGCTCCACGAAACAGGCCCCGAAAGGAGTTCGCGTTGTCTGACCACGACCACGACCACGACCACGAGCGGACCGTCGCTCCGATGGTCGACGAGATCACCGACTTCGAGGTGTTGGAGATCGCCCTGCGCGAGCTGTGCATCGAGAAGGGGATCTTCACCGCCGAGGAACACCGCCTCATGACCGAGTTCGCCGAGCAGATCGGCCCGACCCCCGCCGCCCGCCTGGTGGCCAAGTCGTGGCTCGATCCGAAGTTCAAGGAACTCGCACTCGCCGAACCGATGACGGCGAGCAAGGAGGTCGGTGTCGACTGGCTGCATCCCACGGGATGGGGCACACCCAGCGACTTCACGGCGTTCCAGATCCTCGCCGATACCCCGACGGTGCACAACGTGATCGTCTGCGCCCTGTGCTCGTGCTATCCCCGGCCGATTCTGGGCAACTCACCCGAGTGGTACCGGACACCCAATTACCGTCGGCGCCTGGTCCGCTGGCCGCGTCAGGTGCTGGCCGAGTTCGGGCTCTACCTACCCGACGAAATCACGGTCCACGTACAGGATTCCAACCAGAAGCACCGCTTCATGGTGATGCCGCTGCAGCCCGAGGGCACCGAGGACTGGACCGAGGATCAGCTCGTCGAGATCCTCACCCGCGACACGCTGATCGGGGTGGCGCTGCCGAAGGCCGGCGTCACCACCAACATGATCGTCGACACCCGCCCCGCGATCCACCCGGGCAACGCCGGATGAGCGCAGCGCAGGATCCCTCGGCGGTGCGCATCGCACCGCTGGAGGAGATCGTCGAGCGCGATCAGGTCTGGTCGCGCATGGCTGCGAAGTGGGGCGTCGAAAATCCGGTGCCGCCGTGGAAGACGAGCCTGGACGGCATGTGCGACGCGCTCGACCGGGCCTCGTGTGACGAGAACATCCCCGACTTCAAGGCACGTCGCGATGAAGAAGATGCGTTGTCTGCCTCGCTGTACTCCGACCTGCCGTACCCGGAGAACCAGCTGATGTCACTGGCGCACTCGCTGGTCGCTCGCGGCGTCATCGACGAAGCAGAACTCAGAGAGCGCCTGGCGAACATCCGCGCGAGGCTGGAAGCCTGACCGCGTCCACGCGCTAGGTTCGACCCGTGGAGAAAGTCATCATCGCGCTGCGGCGTGCCCATGCGGATGACGCATGGTGCACCAGAATGCGTACCGAGGTCGTGGCCGACCTGCTCGAGCTCGAATTGCCGGGGCTCGCCCTCAATGTGCGCGACGACGTCGTGCGCAACTCGCTGATGACGCTGACGACACTTGACCCGCCCGTCGTCGGGTTCGTCACCGTGTGGGCACATCAGTCGTACGGCGAGCCGGTGACGGCGGCGCTCACCCGGCTGACGGCCAAGGCCGATCAGGTCGCCGCATACCTGGTCACCGAATCGGTGCCGCTTCCGCCACCGGTCACGGCTCCCGGAGCCCGCACGGACGGCTTCGCCAACATCGCACTGCTCCGCAGGCCGGCCGACCTGGACGACGAGACCTGGCGGCAGCGGTGGCACATCGACCACACGCCGGTGGCCATCGAAACCCAGTCGACCTTCGGCTACACCCAGAACGCGGTGGTGCGCGCGCTGACGCCGGCGGCGCCTGCGATCGACGCGATCGTCGAAGAACTCTTCCCCGAAGCGGCGGTCACCGATCTGCATGCGTTCTTCGGCGCTGCCGACGACGCCGAACTGGGCCGCCGGATGGACCGAATGGTCGCCAGTACCTCAGCATTCGGCGCGAATCGTGACGTCGACACGGTGCCGACGAGCCGGTATGTGTACCGGACGCCGTTCGTTACCGACAACAGGATGGGGTGAGGAAGATGACGACTCTCGACGAGGCAGTCGCCCTGGCTGCCGATGACAGTGGCCTTGCCGTGATTTCGACCGTGCGCGCCGACTCGACCGTCCAGGCATCGCTGGTCAACGTCGGCCTGCTGCCGCATCCCGCGACCGGTGAACCCGCTCTGGGGTTCGTCACCTACGGCAAGGTGAAGCTGGCCAACCTGCGGGCGCGACCGCAACTCGCGGTGACGTTCCGCGACGGGTGGCAGTGGGCCACCGTGGAAGGCAGCGCCGAGCTGGCGGGGCCCGATGATGCGCAGGCGTGGCTGACGGGTGCCCAGCAGCTTCGCCTGCTCTTGCGCGAGGTGTTCACCGCAGCCGGTGGAACACACAGCGATTGGGACGAATACGACCGGGTGATGGCCGAGCAGCGCCGCACCATCGTGCTTATCGCACCCACCCGGGTGTACAGCAACGGTTAGCGCATACGCTGCTGGCGTGATTCTCCAGATAGCCGACGAGCAGCGGGTGCGGACGCTGACCCTCAATCGGCCCGAGGTGCTCAACGCGTTCAACGAAGAGCTGTACCACGCCACCGCGACGGCGTTGAACGAAGCGGCGGCCGACCCTGAGGTCGCCGTGGTACTGCTGACCGGTGAGGGCAGAGCCTTCAGCGCGGGCAACGACCTCAACGAGATGCAAAGGCGCATCACCGATCCCGCGTTCAATGAGCAGGGCAGCCACTTCTCGACGATGATCGAGGCGCTCGCAGACTTCGCCAAACCGCTGATCTGTGCGGTCAACGGAGTGGGTGTGGGAATCGGCGCGACCATCCTCGGTTACGCGGATCTGGTGTTCATGTCCTCGACCGCACGGCTGAAGACCCCGTTCACCAGCCTCGGCGTCGCACCGGAAGCGGCGTCGTCGTACCTGCTGCCGCGCTTGATGGGCCGTCAGAACGCCGCCTGGTTGCTGATGTCCTCGGAGTGGGTGGACGCCGGCGAAGCCCAACGAATGGGGCTGGCGTGGAAGGTGTGCAAGCCTGACGACCTGTTGCCCGAGGCGAGGCGTCACGCCGAAGTTCTTGCCGCCCGGCCGATTTCGAGTCTGATGGCGGTGAAACAGACAATCATTGCGCCCACCCGGGACGGGATTGCCGCGGCGACCGCCAGAGAAATCGAGCAGTTCGCCGTGCTGATGGGCGCCGCCGCCAACGCCGCCGCCCTTGCCGAATTCACCGGCAAGCGGAGTCAGTAGCTCACGCTCTTCTTCGTCTTCGGGCAGCCGCTCTTCGATGGGCAGCCTGCGACCTCGTGATGGGTGGCGATGATGGCGCGCAGCGTTCGGCGGCACCGCCCGCATTCACCGCCTGCCCCGCAGGCTTCGGTGATCTGCTTGGACGTGCAGGCGCCGTTGGCCACGGCCTTGTCGACGTCGTGACTCGTCACTCCCATGCACAGACAGACGAACATCGGCGGCTCAGCTCTGCTCGTCGACGCTCATGATGTGGGCGAACCTGCCCACAAACTGGGTGGGGTAGGGCCCTAGGCCCGCATTCGACATCCACTCGGCTGCGGCATCCGGGTGGTCGATCCAGTGCCGGGCGGCCCCCTCATCCTCGATTTCCTGCAGGATCATCACTTCGTGCCCGTCGTCGAGTGCGCGGTACACCCAGATCTTGCGAACACCGCCGCGCTTGAAACGGTCGAGCCCGTCGTGCAGCTTGACCATCAGCGCGGACACGTCTTCGACGGAGGACATGACGCCGACGACGACGCGACCGACGTGTTCGTCGGGCGACGGGGGGTACAGGTCGATCTTCTCGACCACCTCGCCGCCGAATATCGGCGGAATGTCGTCAACGCCCGAAATGTTGAACCACTCGAAGATCGCCGGCGACCGCAAAACGTCACGCATTGACCGGACATGCCGAATGCCGATGGTCACCAATACCCGGTCGGGCTCCCAAATGGATGTGTAGAGGACAACATGGTGGGCACCTATTGATGCCAGTCCGTCGGAATGTTTTTTGAGCCACTTCCACATGTGGTCGACATCGTCGACGCGGTAATCGCAAGCGAGAATAAGTGAGTGCAGATCGAAATCACTCATTTCCTATTCCCTGTCCGTTAGGCGAGCCTAGCAACCGTTAGCGCAGTCTAACCTTACTTAGCCTAGGCAGTCCAGAGCAGGGGCCTGATCTGCGCCTGCGGAAACCTCGATTGCTCGCCATCGGCACGAAAACACGCCTCGCGCAACACGAAAGATGCGCTGACACGCATTTCTGCACTAGGTTGGTCAGTGCACTACCGACGGCGACAACTGACGGCCCTCAAGTTGCTTAGGAGCGATGATGCAAGGGGATCCCGACGTTCTGAAATTGCTGAACGAGCAATTGACGAGCGAACTCACGGCCATTAATCAGTATTTCCTGCACTCGAAGATGCAGGCAAATTGGGGATTCACCGAACTGGCCGAATATACGCGCAAAGAGTCATTCGAAGAAATGCAGCACGCCGAGTCGATCACCGACCGGATTCTGCTTCTCGACGGGCTCCCGAACTATCAGCGGCTGTTCTCCCTGCGAATCGGCCAGACGCTGCGCGAACAGTTCGAGGCCGACCTGGCGATCGAATACGAGGTGGTCGCCCGCCTGCGTCCTGGCATCGTCATGTGCCGCGAGAAGGAGGACGCCACCTCGGCGAACCTGCTCGAGGGCATCCTCGGCAACGAGGAAGAGCACATCGACTACCTCGAGACCCAGCTCGAGCTGATGGACAAGCTCGGCGTCGAGCTGTACTCGGCCCAGTGCGTGTCCAGGCCGCCCACCAGCGCTTAACACCTCCCGCCTTGATGGCGTAACTTTCATAGCTTATCTAACGATAAGCGCGGTGAATACGTCATCAACGGAAGGTGGGTATGTCGAGCACATCAATCGATGCGGCTGTCGCCGATCACGATTCTCCCAGCGCGCTGGTCAGTGGTGGGCGCCGCAACGTCATCTTCGTCGCGGTGCTGCTCGGCATGTTGTTGGCCGCCCTGGACCAGACGATCGTGGCCACCGCGCTGCCGACTGTCGTCGCAGACCTCGGAGGAGCGGGCCATCAGTCGTGGGTGGTGACCAGTTACCTGCTGGCGTCCACGATCGTCACGGCGGTCGTCGGCAAGCTCGGCGACCTGTTCGGGCGCAAGGCCGTCTTCCAGGCGTCGATCCTGTTCTTCCTTGCCGGTTCCGTGCTGTGCGGCTTGGCCGGCTCGATGACGATGCTGGTGGCCTCGCGCGCGCTGCAGGGCGTCGGCGGCGGCGCGATGATGGTCACGGCGATGGCCGTCATCGGCGAAGTCATCCCGTTGCGCGAACGAGGCCGGTATCAGGGCGCGCTCGGTGCCGTTTTCGGAGTCACCACCGTCATAGGCCCGTTGCTCGGCGGCTTCTTCACCGACCATCTCACCTGGCGATGGGCGTTCTGGATCAACGTTCCCATCGCGGTGCTCGTGCTCGTGGTCGGCACCGTGGCCATCCCGTCGTTGGCCAAGGGCTCCAAGCCGGTGATCGATTACGCCGGCATCTTTTTCATCGGTGTCGCCGCTTCGGGCCTGACGCTGGCCACCAGTTGGGGCGGCAGCACCTACGCGTGGTCCTCACCAATGATCATCGGCCTTTTCGCCGGATCGACGCTCGCACTGGCGATTTTCGTATGGGTGGAATCCCATGTCGCAGAGCCGATTCTGCCGATCCGGCTGTTCGCGAGCCCGGTGTTCACCGTGTGTTGCATCCTGGGATTCGTCGTAGGGTTCGCGATGCTGGGTGCGCTGACGTTCCTGCCAACGTTCATGCAGTTCGTCAACGGTGTCTCGGCGACCGAGTCCGGCTTGCACACCCTGCCGATGGTGGCGGGCATGCTCATCACCTCGATCGGTAGCGGAAACATCGTCGGTCGCACCGGCCGCTACAAGGTGTTCCCCGTCGTGGGTACCGCGACGATGGCGCTGGGCTTCCTGCTGCTCTCACAGATGAGTGCGGCGACACCGATCTGGCAGCAGTCGGTCTATCTGTTCATCCTCGGCGCGGGCATCGGTCTCTGCATGCAGGTCCTGATTCTGGTTGTCCAGAACACCTCCGGCTTCGCGGACCTCGGCGTTGCGACGTCGGGCGTCACGTTCTTCCGGACCATCGGAAGTTCTTTCGGTGCAGCGATTTTCGGCTCGCTGTTCGCTAACTTCCTCGCCAGCCGGATCCCGTCTGCGTTGGCAGCAGCCGGTGCGCCCGCCCGTGCTGCGGATTCTCCGCAGGCACTGCACGCGTTGTCGCCGGAGATGGCCGCACCGATTGTCGATGCCTATGCGGACTCGCTCGGCACGGTGTTCTTGTGCGGGGTGCCTGTGGCGATTGTCGGCTTCGTTGTTTCGCTATTCCTCAAGGAGGTGCGGCTGCGCGAAATCGAGACGGTCTCGGCGACCGACCTCGGCGAGGGATTCGGCATGCCGAGCACGGAGTCGCCCGAGCAGATCCTCGAGGTGGCGATCGGACGGATCTTCCGCGATTCACCGGATCTTCGACTGCGCAGTCTCGCCCAACTTCCCGGATGCCAACTCGACGTCACGCAGATGTGGGCGCTACTGCAGATATACCGCCAGAACCAGGTGTTCGGTTCGGTCACGCTGACCGATATCGCCCAACGTCTGCGGGTGCCATACGAGATCATCGCACCGACCTTCGACGGTCTGGTCACCAATGGTCTGGCACTGCGGACCGGTGACCGGCTGTGGCTCACGCAGTCCGGAATGAAACAGGTCAATGCGATATCCGCGTTGATCGTCGGGCGCATCATCGACAAGTTGGCCACGTCGTCATCGTTCGAGGGGCGACCAGACCGCGATCAGGTGGAGGCCGCTCTCGAGCGCATCGTGCACCGGATGCTGGTGCAACGGGGCTGGACGGAGGACCGAGGCGAATTGATCGCCGCCCGCTGACGCACGAAGCGGGGTGTGCGTGCTTCACTTACCGTTACGGCGCAGGGCTACCGCGGTGACGTCGTCGGCTTCGACCATGTCGCCCGCATCCGCGCACAGAGCGTCCACGAACTCCTGCGGGCTCACTCCATTGCCGTTGGCGCACCGCGCTATTGCGTCCTCGAGACCCTCCACCGAACCGCCCCACAGGTCGAGCACTCCGTCACTGACGAGCAGGATCATGTCCCCCGGGGCCATGTGGTCGGAGAGTTCCTGCCAGTGGTGGCCCAATCCCATCGGCATATCGTCGGACGAAAGCCGTTCGACCTGACCAGAACTGGTCCGGACGACGAAGTGCAAGCCGTGACCCGCGTCTGCGAATCGGAAGTCGCCCGTCTCCATGTCGACCCGAACGTAGGCGAGCGTGACGAATGCGCTGATCCGGCGCAGATCACCGTCGAGGATGCCGCAAGCATCGTTGACGACATCTGAAGGGGTGCTGCCGGGATCATGGGAGCGCAGCGCCGTGCGCGTCGCGGCGGCGAGCATTCCCGCGTCCATTCCCTTGCCCATGACGTCGCCGAGGCTGAGCACGATGAAAGGCCGATGCACTCGAACGTCGTAGAAGTCGCCGCTGACCTGTCGGGCCGGGCTGGTGGACGTGCCGAAGGTCCAACCTGGGGTCGCGGGCAGGATGCCCGGCACCAGTGCCCGTTGAACCGCGGCAGCCCGATCCATTTCGTCCTGCTCGAGCTGACGTAGCCGCTCCGATTCGGTGACGTCGTGGAAGTGCATGGCGAACTGGGTTCCCTCAGGCTTCTCGCCGATGACGGCGATACTCACATTGAGGCTGCGGCCATCGGCCAGCCGCAAGGTCAGACGCGCGTTGTCGTCAGCGAGAGAATCGGCGACGGCCGAAAGCTCGGCCATGCCATCCTGACCCATCAACCTGTCAAGGTTCGTTTCTCCCTCCCGCAGCCCGGGCAGCAGGTCCTGTGCTGAGGCGTTGGCGCGCTCCACAATCCATTGGGTGGAGGTCCGGACAACCATCAACTTGCCGGCGACCGAGGAATTGAAGCTCTTGCGGAACAACTCCTCGCTCTCATAGAGCTCGGCCCGTGCTGCTCGCGTTGTCTCGAGCTCGTTGACGATACGCCGCCGCATATCGTTGGCATCCAGTGCAATGCCCCGAATATCGCCGGGCCCCTCGGCTGGGATCGTGGCTGCGAAATCACCCTTCGCGATCCGCCTGCATGCCGCCGCAACGTCGGCCACCGGTCCGGTGACCGCGCGGCGGACCCAGAGAGTCAGCGCCAACGCGGCGCCCAGGATCACCACCAACACGGCGATCAGCTCCCGGTTGCGCCACGTCTGGGCCTCTCGCACTTCAGCGCGGGCGACGTCTCTCGCCGAATAAATGTCAGCATTCTGTGTGTCGAACAGGGCGCGCAGTTCATCGAACTCCGCCTTGCCTTGGTCAGCCTCAGCGACGCTGAGCGGATAGGGTTGACCGGGCGAAACTCTTGCGATCAGCGGTTGGATGTAGCTGGTGCGCCACTGCTCGGCAACCGATTCGATCGCGGTGACATCGGCCAGCAGATCGTCATGATCACTTAAGTTTTGACGCAGCTGAGCGACGGCGGCCTGCTCGCCCTGCTTACCGGTGTAATACGGCTCGAGGAACTGGGGGTCTCCAGTGATGACGTAGCCGCGCACGCCGGTCTCCTGGTCGCGCAGTGCCGCTTGCAGTTGGAAGGCGGCAGAACGTGCTGGCTGAATACTGTCTGCCAGCTGGTCAGTGGCGGTGTCGGTGCGGTGAAGCAGCATGGCGACGGCCACCGAACTGACGATGACAATCACACCCATCACGCTCAATGCGACTGTCAACCAACCCTGCACCGTCAGGCGCGAATCAATGCGCCGACGACGTGGGATCGCATCACCGGTGTGCCCTGCGGAGGTGCTTACCGAGTGGGCGCTATCCGAAGTGTGAGGCATGTGTTTCGGTCACCCGGCACGGCGTAAGGCCACCGCGGTGACGTCGTCACCATCGAGTAATTCGCCCGCATTCGCACACAGATAGTCGACGACCGCCTGTGGCCCCGTCCGATTGCTGTTGGCGCACAGCGAGATTGCGTCGTGAAGTCCCTCGAGCGAACCGCCCCACAGGTCGAGCACCCCGTCGCTGACGAGCAGGATCATGTCCCCGGGGGCCAGGCGATCGGAGAGTTCGCGCCACTGGTCGCCCAGTCCCACGGGCATGTCGTTGGACGAAAGCCGTTCGACCCGGCCAGAACTGGTCCGGATGACATAGTGCAAGCCGTGACCCGCGTCCGCGAATCGGAAGTCACCCGAGTCGGTATCGACCAGGACGTAGGCGAGCGTGACGAACGCGCTGATGCGGCGCAGGTCGCCCGCAAGGATGTCCGCCGCACTGGTGACGACCGCCGACGGGGTCGTTGCGGGATCTTGGGACCGTAACGCGGTGCGCGTCGCGGCGGCGAGCATTCCCGCGTCCATGCCCTTGCCCATCACGTCGCCGAGGCTGAGCACGATGGACGGTCGATGCACGCGCACGTCGTAGAAGTCGCCGCCGACCTGTCGGGCCGGGCTGATGGAGGTGCCGAACGTCCACCCCGGGGTATCCGGCAGATTGCCGGGAAGCAGCGCGCGTTGAACCTCGACGGCGCGTTGCAGCTCCTCTTGCTCGAGCTGACGCAACCGCTCCGATTCGGTGACGTCGTGGAAGTGCAGCGCGAACAGCGTTCCGTTCGGCTGGTCCGCGATCACCGCGATACTCACATTGAGGCTGCGTCCATCGGCCAACGTCATCGTGAATCGCGCATTTCCGTCGACCAGAGAATCGGCGACCTCGGAAAGGCTGGCCGTGGCGTCGTCACCCAGCAGCGTTTCCAGCGTGGTGACGCCATCCCGGATCCCAGGCAGCAGATCCTGGCCCGCCGGGTTGGCGCGCTCGACAGTCCACTGCGTCGATCCGCGGATGACCATCAGCTGGCCCGCGACCGACGAATTGAAGCTCTTGCCCAACAACTCCTGGCTCTCGTAGAGCCGTGATGACGTTTCCCGCTCGGACCCGACGACGACGGACAGCGCGAGGAAAACCATCACCATGGATAGTTGAAAGACCTGCAAGACGATGACGCCGGTCGCTGCTCCGAGCCGATCGAACGCGAACGGGCCCATGCCTGCCGCGCTGGCGCCCGACGAGATGATCGCGATGCCCAACATGAGCAGGGACAGCTGCCGCGTCGACATCCGGAGCGCCGCCACCGTCAACGGTAGAAAAGGTAAGAACGCCAACGGTAGTGAGTCGTTGACCACGAATACCGCCGCGGCCACCGCGAGCGCCGCGACAGCGTGTGCCACCGATTCGGCATATCCCGCCAGTTGTTTCCGGCCTGGGACCCCCATGAACAGCGGAGTGAGTAGCACCATCCCCGCAACATGCTTGGGCGCAGACGTCACGAGCCGCCCCCACGCAGCGGGATCACTGAGCGCAAAGGACACACCGGAGGCGATGACAGCGAAAAGCACCGACGTGGCGATCACGATCCCCAGGAAGGTGCCCAGATCTTTCGGGGACGACAGGGTCGGCAGCCGATCCCGCCTGCCGCGTAGGAGCACCGTGCCGACCAACATCTCGATCGCAGTGCACACGGCCAACGCGATGGCCAACAGGACCGGACGTCCCGACCACAGCAGGACCGGCAGCGTCACCGCGGCAACTGCGAGCGCGAGCATCCACGCATAGCGCCGCCGATAACAAATCCCCAGACCCAGTGCGATGCCGGCGTTAGGCGACCATGCTGACACCGCCAATTCCGATGGCTGGATTTTGACCGAAAGGACAGTCGCCACGGCCAGACCCAGCAACGAGAGCCCGATGAATGCGGAGTCCGGAACCTTGACGCTGGTTCCCCATTCATTGACCCCGACCGGCGATTCAGCGGTGGCCATCACCCACCGCCCCATCGCCGCGACAGGCGCAATTCCAATGCCCGCTCGTGGTCATTCGGATCGACGTCGGATCAGCGTCCAGTGATTGCCCTGTTGATCGCGCCAGTACGACAGCTCGTCGAGGACACGATGCGCGAGTGCCAGTCCGCGGCCGCTCTCGGCGGCCTCGTCGGCCATGGTTATCCGGGACAGGTCGACCGGCGCGGGATGGCCGTCATCGGTGAAAGTGACGGCCACGCTTTCCGGGCCCACGTCGACCACCATGCGCAATCGCACGGGTTTGCCGTCACCCGAGTACGCGATGATGTTCGTTCCGATCTCGCTGACCGCGAGTTCGATGCACATCTTCGTGTTCTCGGGAATGTCTCCCTCGGACCATGCCTGTTCAAGTGTTCGCTGGATCTCCTCGAGCGTCTCGGGACCGGTCTGGGCCTCCATCGAGTACTCACTCATCGAAAGCGCTGTCCGCTGAGGCGTAGGTACGCAGCACGCGGTCGAGGTTGCTCAACTCCAGAACGGTGCAAACCTGCTGTGTGGGAGCCGCTATGCGCAGATCGCCACCCGCCTTGCGGGCAATCTTCAGTGCCGCGATCAGGGCGCCCAAACCCGACGAATCGATGAATTCCGTATCGCTGAGATCGACGACGATTTTACTGACGCCACCGTCAACAATTTCGTTCAGCTGTTTGCGCAACGTCGGCGCGGCGACCATATTCAGTCGCCCGGTCGGCTGAACCACGACGACACCCGACTCCGTTGTGCGAGTAGAAAAGTCACCCATCACGTCCTCCTCCTTCGCCGTAGCCGCCGTTGGCGCCGCTTGCATTAGATGCAGGAACCAACGGCCAGGCAAGGCACCGGTTCAGCTTGCCATGTGCACTGAATATTGGGATCAAAGCGCGAAAAACACACCGGTGCGCCGTAGATTCCGACGACAACGTCAATACGAGATTTCGCTCTTCACCCCCGGGAGAGTCGCCGCGACCTACGCTAGGCCGGTGGATGACGCAATGCCGTCAGACGGGGGGCAAGCTGCGAGGGGGCTCTCCGATGCCGAAAGACGCGAACTCAAAGAAGGGCTGATCGCGGCTGTTGTCGGCGTCGGAGTGGATGACGACGCCTCCAGCGTGTTGATTCAACAGCTTTCGACCAACCCTGCCGCGCTGGACCCCCTGATCCAGCTTTCGTTGAGTGACCCCGCACGGCTGGCCGCTCTGCGCAGCACCGGACTGCTGGAAAGTGGCCCGAGCAGCATGCTCGACACCGTTGCTCTGTTGACAGCGGAAGCGCTCGCGACGCCTTTCGCGGCGGTATCACTGATCGACGACAACACGGAATTGCTCGCCGGATGCAACGTCAATGGTGGCTTCGAAAGGTTGCGCCCGGCCGAACTGTCGATCGGCAAGTTCACTGTCGTGAGCGGCATTCCGTTCATCGTCGACGATGCCACCGATCACCCGTTGCTGGCCAACCATCCGCTCGTGCTCAGCGGTGAGGTCGGCGCCTACGCAGGCGTTCCCATCTTCAGCGACGACGACGACGCGATCGGCTCGCTCTTCAGCTGGGATACTCGCCCGCTCAGTTGGTCAGGCGGTCAGATTCTGGTCCTGCAGGACATGGCCGACCTTGCGGGCGCAAAAATATTTCACCGACCGATATGACGAAATCGACTGTTCTGGCGGCCCCCGACGAACACGGCGATCGACAGATGCCCGGCGCGCAGGAGAAAAGTAGGGCACTGGCCGGGTTGGTTCGTGTTGGCCCAATCGGCACGGTCATCGCCGTCACCATTGACATCGTTTCCGCGTCGGCGGCAGTCGCCGTTGGTGTGTGGTGGTCTTCAGCGTCCGCGTCGGAAGAACTTGCAAGGTCATTGCGGCTGATCGCCCTGTTCGTCCCCTTCGTCGTGGTGCTGTTCGCCGTGCAATCGCTGTACCGGCACAGACTGGGCCGAAACTTCATCGACGAGATCGGGCCGATCGAGACCAACGTCGCACTTGCCGCCGTTCTCGTGTTGGGGATCATGACCCTCACCCACACGGGGCAACTTGCCGGCACCGTGGTGTCCAAGACGTGGGTGTGTGCCGCCGTCCTGATGCCGATACCGCGCTTCATCCACTCCATGATTCAGAAGCGGCTGAGGAAGAATCACCACTTCATGGCTCCCACCCTCATCATCGGGAGTGGGGAGGTCGCCAACCGAATCGTTGAACGTTTGCGGGCCAACCCCGAATACGGCCTGGAACCGATCGGCCTCCTCGACGCCGAGGGTGCGCAAGCGAGACCGGGTGCAAACCCCGACATTCCGATCATCGGACCGCCGGAGAATATTGGTGCAGCGATCGAGATGACCGGGGCGGCAGCCGTTCTCATAGCCTTCTCCCACATCCGCGACGAGTCTTTGACCCGCGTTGTCCGGGTTGCTCACCGGTATAAGGCGCGGGTGTGGGTGGTGCCGCGCATGTTCGACGTCGTCGGCGATCGGGCAACGGTCGATCACCTGGGCGGTCTTCCGCTGATGTCGCTCCCGAGCGCCGACCCGCACGGCTGGCAGTTCAACGCCAAACACATCGGCGATCGCGTCGCGGCGGGCCTTGGACTGCTTGCGATCTCCCCGTTGCTCATCACCCTGGCCGTGTTGGTCCGGCTCAGCTCGCCGGGAACGATCTTCTTCAAGCAGGACCGGATCGGACGAGACGGACGAGTCTTCCAATGCCTCAAATTCCGAACTATGCGGCCGGTTCGGGCGTCAGACGCCGACTTCGAATTGAAGTCGAGTTCGGCCCCGGGCGGCGTCGAAGGCCTCGACAGACGGACTGCCATCGGCAAGATCATGCGGTCGACATCCCTGGATGAGTTACCCCAACTGATCAACGTTCTCAAGGGGGAGATGAGCCTGGTCGGCCCCCGTCCGGAGCGGCCGCAATTCGTTGAGTTCTTCGAAATACAGATTCATCGTTACGGCGAACGCCACCGCGTGAAGGCCGGCATCACCGGTTGGGCACAGGTGCACGGGCTGCGCGGTCAAACCTCGATCGCAGACCGTGTCGAATGGGACAACTACTACATCGAGAACTGGTCGCTCGCGCTCGATCTTAAGATCCTCGCGCTGACGGTGGTGGCCGTCATGCGTGGTGCCGAATAACCACCGTCCTCTCGACCGCCACAACCAGAAACTAGAACGTGTTCCAATTCGGGGAGCTTCCGGCGTACGATGCCGTCATGAGCCGAATTGGACCTTTCGCCGACGACGACGCCGCTGCCTGGGTGGCGAAGTCGCCTGATATCGGCGTCGCGATGGCCGGGTTCACCCATGCGGTCTACAACAAGAACCGCCTGCCGATGCGGGTTCGCGAGCTGGCGCGGATGGTCATCGCGCTCGACAACGAGTGCGTGGTGTGCCAGAACACCCGCGACTCCGACGGCATCGCCGCCGGTGTCGACGAGGACCTCTATGACCACGCTGCCGAGTGGCGGACGTGGCCCGGGTACAGCGCGCAGGAGCGGGTCGCCGCCGAGTTCGCCGAGCGCTTCGCCAGCGACCACACCGGGCTGCGCGACGACGAGGACTTCTGGGACCGCTGCAAACAGGAATTCGACGACGAGCTGCTGACCGACCTCGCGCTGTCGTGCGCGATGTGGCTGGGCATGGGCCGGATGCTGCGGACGCTCGACATCGGCCAATCCTGCAAGATCACGCTGTAGTCCGGCGCGCCACCGCGCACAATGGCGGCTATGACGTCGAAGGCCGCGAAACCCCTGGCCGCAGCCGCCATCGCGCAACTCGAGGCCGACGGTGTCGTCACGTTGATCGGCACGGTCGTCAATCCGGCGGGTCTCACACACGCAAAGACCGTTCCGCTGCGTCGGATGAGTGCCTTCGCCGACCCCGGCCTCGGCGCCAGCCCGGTCTTTCACGCCTTCGCCATTGATCAGACCGGCGTCGTGTTCAGTGACGTCCTCGGCGTGGTGGGAGATCAGCGGATTCGGATTGATCTGGACGCACTGCGCATTCTCGGCGACGGATTGTGCTGGGCGCCCGGCGCTTTCTTCAATCAGGACGGCTCGCCGGACCCCTATTGCGGTCGCGGCACACTACGCAGGGTTACCGAACGTCTCTCCGAAGCAGGCATCGATGCGGTGGTCGGCCACGAGATGGAGTTTGTGCTCGTCGGACCGGACGGTGGCGAACTTCCCTCACACATGTGGGCGCAGTACGGGCTGGCGGGAGTGCTCGAGTTCGAAGGGTTCGTCCGCGACGTCACGGACGCCGCGACGAGCTCAGGTGTTGTGATCGAACAGTTCCACCCCGAGTACGGCCTCAATCAGTTCGAGATCTCGTTGTCCCCTCAGCCACCGGTGGCAGCGGCCGACGCTCTGGTGCTGGCGCGCATCATCGTCGGCCGAATCGCACGGCGATACGGGATGCGGGTCAGCCTCTCGCCGGTGCCGTTCGCGGGTAGCGTCGGATCCGGTTCCCACCAACACTTTTCGATGACACGCGACGGTGTGCCGCTCTTCTCGGGCGGCTCGGGTGCTGGAGGGATGACGTCGGAAGGGGAGTCCGCGGTCGGCGGCCTGGTGGCTGGGTTGTCCGAAGCACAGGGCATCCTGTGTGGCTCGGTGCTGTCCGGAGTGCGCATGCAGCCCGGCCACTGGTCGGGTGCCTATGTCTGCTGGGGAATTGAAAACCGGGAAGCGGCAGTTCGCTTCCTGGTCGGCGGGCCCAGTAATCCGGAAGGTGCCAATGTGGAGGTCAAGGTCATCGACCCGTCGGCTAATCCATATCTCGCGACGGCCGCGGTACTCGGCCTCTCGCTCGACGGCATCCAGCGTGAGCTGACCCTGCCACCGGAGGTAACCGTCGACCCCGACTCGTTGAGCGATGCCCAGCGTGCGGAGTCCGGCGTCGCGCTGTTGGCGCAGAACCAGGCCGATGCGATCGACGCACTGGACCAATCTTACTTGCTGCGTAGGCTTCTCGGTGACGAGGTCGTCGACGCAGTTGTCGCGGTACGGCGGTACGAGCAGCAGAACTACGGCAATCTGGCGCCCGACGAGCTGGCAGAAAAGTTTCGGTTGGCCTGGAGCGTTTGAGCGGGTATGCCCGCAAGGCCATCGGCAATGCGCAGCGCGACTACACGCTGAGCTGACGCTTAGATCAGACCGCTGGCGTCGAACATCGGTACCGTGTACGCCGCCGTCACATCCTGGAGCCACGTCGCCGGCGCGGTGTTGGTCAGTCCGCCCATGTCCCAATAGTCTTTCCATACGGTGATTTTGCCGTCGACGACCTTGTGTACCGTGACGAACCGGAGCACCGCCGTCTCACCGGTGGTCCATTGCCACGTCTCGGAATGCTCGTACATTACGTCGCCGCCGTTGCTCACCAGTACCCCGTCGTGGTTTTCATACGATGCCAACGGTTCGAGCCCGATCCTGAGTTTCGCGATGATGTCTTCGGGTCCGCGCGTGGAAAGTGCTGGCCCGAGCGGCATGTCGCAATAGATACAGTCATCCGACAGAAATGTCGTCAGCGACTCCCAATCTCGTGCGGACAGCGCTTTCCACATGCCCAGAACTGTATCCTCAACTGACACTTGATAACTCCGATTGTTTGATCGTCTGGGCCGGCGCCTTGTGCGCGGCCCGCAGGAACCTACCGGTGCGCGCAGTACCGACGGCGTCGGTCGCCTCGGCGTCGAGGAAAACCGCGCGTCCGCCCACGAACACGGCGCGCACCGTGTCGTCGTTGCGGTTGACCATCCGTGAAAGACCGCCGTACTGCTCGACCGGCGCCTCGGCGTAGCCGTCCAGCGATTCGTCCAGCCGTTCGGGATCGATGACGATGATGTCGGCACGGTCGCCGATGCGCAGATGGCCCGCGTCGATGCGGTACCAGTCGGCGAGTTCACCCGTGAGCCGGTGGACCGCCTGCTCGACGGTCATGAACGGTCTGCCCGCCTTCTGCGACTCGTTGACATGGCGCAGCAGTCGCAGGCCCATGTTGTAGAACGCCATGTTGCGAAGGTGGGCGCCCGCATCGGAGAAGCCCATCTGGATGCCCGGGTCGCGGGCCAGCTTCTTGAGCACCTCGGGCCGGTGGTTGGAGATCGTGGTGCGCCACCGCAGCGCCGTGCCGTGCTCGAGCACCAGGTCCAGGAAGGTGTCGACGGGGTGCAGACCGCCGCGGTCGAGGCCCACCTGCCCGAACGATCTACCGACCACCGACTCGTCGGGGCAGGCGACGATCTCGGCGTCGAAGAAGTCGCGCTGCCACACCCGCATTCCGAACTTGCTCTCGTATTCCTTGCGGAACTGACGGCGATATGTCTCGTCGCGAAGGAGTTCGTTGCGTTCGACCTCGTCGCGTAGGTGCAGTGCTGCGGCGCCCGCCCCGAATTCCTCGAAGACCACCAGGTCGATGCCGTCGGCGTAGACCTCGAACGGCACCGGGAGGTGCTGCCAGCGGAAGTTGCCGCCGAGGCGGTTGGCCAACCGCGCCAGCGGTCCCAGCAATTTGATCGCGTACGGGTTCGACTTGACGTCGGCGGCCGAAAGCAGGCTCGTCTTCAGCGGATTGCGGAAGACACCGAGCGACTGGAACACCTGCGACCCGAGATTCAGCGGGTTGCCGATATCGGGTCCGGACTGCAGGACCCTGCCTGCCGTCCGTAGCCGGGACTTGAGGCGACGCAGTTCCCGCGGCTTGGCATAGGTCGAAGGCAGCGTCCGCGACCGGCAAACCTCTCCGTCGAGCTTGTCGAAAAGCAATTGCTGAGAGGACATTCCGACGAACCCGGCACGAAGTGCCTCGTCGAGCCACTTCTCCATCTGTGCCTGTTCGCTTCTGGTCGGCCGTTGCTTTTTTTGAGTCGCACGGTCCAACCCCATGGTGGCGGCACGCATATCGGAGTGCCCGATGAACGCCGCCACGTTGGGGCCGAGCGGACGCGCCTCCAGCGCCGCGATGTACTCCTCGCAGTTGGTCCAGGTCTTGTTGTCATCGACTGCGCCGATCACGTGTTCGCGGGGGATCGCCTCGACGCGTCCGAAGATGTCGCCGGCGTCGACACCGCCGACGTGCACGGTGGACAGTGAGCACGATCCGAGCATCACGGTGGTGACGCCGTGGCGAAGTGACTCCGTCAGCGCGGGCCCGACCAGCACCTCGACGTCGTAGTGGGTGTGGATGTCGACCATGCCGGGCAGTACCCATTTGCCTGTCGCGTCGATGACCTGCGGGCAACCGGTCGTGTCGAGATCGGCGGGCGTTATCGCGACGACGTGACCGTCGCGCAGGCCAATGTTCCGCACCGCCGATGGCGCGCCGGTGCCGTCGAACCAACGGCCGTTCATGATGATCGTGTCGTACGTCACCAGGTCATAGAACAGCCCCGGTTGGCGGGTGTCAACGATATTGGTGAACAGATTTTGATTATTGTCTACTTTTGGTTCTGAGCTGGTCTTTCTATGTCCAGGCGTCTGGCTGGCGACCGTCGGTGTCGGTGAAGCCGTACTCGCGCGCGAGGTCGGCAGACGTGACGGACTGCTGGTTGAACCGCGACCGGCGCGCGTCTGCGGCGATTGCGGCGACACCGCGCCCGACGTAGCGCGGCGTCTCGGATTCGGCGAAGCCCGGGGGAGCCACGGGGCCGTCGGACCGGCGCGGGTCGAGGGCGTGATGCCAGGTCTCTTCGGTGACGCCCCAGTTGTCGAGCATCATCTCCGATCGCAGCCAGCCCGGTGTCACGGCCACCGCGGTACCACCGAAGCCCTCCAGTTCGTGCCCCTGGCTGTAGGCCAGCCGGTTCACCGCGGTCTTGGCAAGGTCGTAGAACACCGACAGCCGGTAGTTGAGGTCGTTGAAATCCTTTGTCCCGTCGGTCACTTCGACGAGTAGGCCGCCCGGCCTGGCGACCAGCAGGGGCAACAGGTAGTGCGACGTGATCAGGTGGGTGTCGATGCCGAGCCGCAGGATGCGGAGCCCGTCGGAGATATCGTGCTCCCAGATCGGCCTGTTCCACTGCGGTGGCCCGCCCTTGAGCACCTCCGCGCCCCAGATGTCGTTGACCAGGATGTCGATGGCGCCATGGTCGGCGCGGATTCGGTCGGCAAGGCGGCCGACCGCCGCGATATCGAGGTGGTCGACCTGCAATGCAATCCCAGTGCCGCCCAGTCGGGTGACGAGTTCGGCCGTCTCTTCGATCGTCTCCGGCCGGTCATAGTCGGACTGCTCGTTACCGGACACGCTGCTGCGACCCGTGCAGACCACCGTCGCTCCGGCCTCACCGAGCGCAGCCGCGATGCCCCGCCCGGCTCCACGCGTCGCCCCGGCCACCACGGCCACCTTGCCGCGCAACGCATCCGTGTCCGGCGTCCAGTCCATGAGGGCATACTCGCGAATGTGACCCCCTTACAGCGGTATATCGCCGAAGAAATCGCAACTGATCACGTTGACGGGTTGCTGTCGAGACGCGAAGCCCTGCGTCGGCTAGCATTGCTCGGGGTCGGCACCGCGGCGGCCACCGCGTTGATCGCGGCGTGCGGTGAGAACAAGCAGCCGACTTCTGACGCCCCGGTGACGTCGAACGAGCCCGCCACCGTGAGCGCACCGCCGCCGGGATCGGAGAACACCGTCCCGACCCAACCGATCACCTGGGCCGGCCCCGGCGGCGAGCTACAAGCGGCCTGGGCGCCGGCGACCGACCCGCGTGGCGGGGTGCTGGTCATCCACGAGAACAAGGGACTCAACGACTACATCCGCTCGGTGGCCGGGCGCTTCGCCGGCATCGGCTACTCCGCGCTGGCGATCGACCTGCTGTCGGCCCAGGGCGGTACGGCTACGTTCGCCGACCCCGCCGAAGCCACCGCGGCTCTGGGCAAGGTGCCGCCCGAACAGGCGATTGCCGATCTGAAGTCGGGAGTCGACGAACTGCTGCGCCGGGTTCCCGGAAAGAAGGTCGCCGCGGTCGGCTTCTGCATGGGCGGCGGCTTCGTCTGGCAGCTGCTGGCCTCCGGTGAGCCGCGATTGGCCGCCGCTGTGCCGTTCTACGGACCGACTCCCGACAATCCGGACTTCGCCGGTTCCAAAGACGTTGCAGTGCTGGGTATTTACGCCGCCCAGGACCAACGCGTCAACGCGGGAGAGCCCGCGGCGCGGGCGGCACTGGAAAAAGCGGGCCTGGTATTCGAACTGGTCACCGAGCCCGACGCCAACCACGCGTTCTTCAACGACACCGGCGACCGCTACAACCCCACCGCCGCCGACGACGCCTGGCGCCGGGTACAGGACTGGTTCGGCGAGCACCTGACCTGACCTCGCCTTTTTCGGTCGCGGGGGACCGAATTCGCGCGCAGTTCAGCTGCCCGTTGGTGTCGCGTTGTTGACCGCACATGCGTCCAGGTCAAATTCAGTTCATGCGGGTGGTGCAGGTCGCGAACTTCTACGGTCCGCGTTCGGGCGGCCTGCGCACGGCAGTGGATCGGCTGGGCGCGGAGTACTGTGCCCGCGGCCACGAAGTCTTTCTGGTGGTGCCGGGCCAGAGCTCCGAAGTGCATGGGCTCGCGTCGGGAGTCGTTCGAATCTCTTTGCCTGCGCGCCTGATCCCATTCACCGGCGGCTACCGTGCGGTGCTGCCCCGGCCCGTCACCGACCTGCTGGCTCAGCTCGCGCCCGACGCGCTGGAAGTGTCGGACCGACTCACCCTTCGCTCGCTCGGGGAGTGGGGGAGCCGCCGCAACGTCGCAACCGTGATGATCTCCCATGAGCGACTCGATCGCCTTGTCGGACAGGTACTTCCGTCGCGCGCGGCCCGTTCGATCGCCGACGCCGCCAACCGGCGCACCGCAGAGACGTACGACGCCGTGGTCTGCACGACGGCGTTCGCGCGGGAGGAGTTCGACAGAATCGACGCCGCGAATGTGGTCACCGTGCCGCTCGGGGTCGACCTCGACCAATTCCATCCCAGCAGGCGGTCAACCTCCGTTCGGCAACAGTGGGCGAGCCCGGAACAGACGCTGTTGGTGCATTGCGGCAGGCTCTCGGTGGAGAAGCACGCCCACCGCAGTGTCGACACCGTTGCCTCCCTGCGAGATTCGGGTGTCGATGCGAGGCTGGTCGTCGTCGGCGAGGGACCGATGCGTGCCCGGCTCGAGCGCCAGGCCGCGCGCCTGCCTGTCGACTTCACCGGTTACATCGGGTGCCGCGACACCGTCGCCACCATCCTGGCGACTGCGGACGTCGCACTCGCCCCCGGCCCACACGAGACGTTCGGTCTGGCAGCCCTGGAAGCCCTTGCATGCGGCACGCCCGCGGTGGTTTCCCGCACGTCCGCTCTCGCCGAGATTCTCACCGCCGACAGCGGTGCCGCCGCCGACAACGACCCCGACGCCATCGCGCAGGCGGTAGCGTCGATCATCAGTCGCCCAGAACTGCTGCGCCGCAACGACGCACGACGCCGTGCCGAACAGTTCACCTGGCCACGGGCGGCGGCAGGAATGCTCGACGCTCTGGGCGCGGGTTAGGAGCCGAACACGGCACAGGGTTAGGTTGTCGGCATGGGTCACCCGCCGACCGGCCCACAGGACATGGAGCGAACGCGGACGCTGTGGTTCGCGCTGCTGCTCACGCTGGCCAACGGATTTCTCGACGCGCACACCTACATCGCCCGCGGTGGCGTGTTCGCCAACGTCCAGACCGCCAACGTCATCTTCGGTGCGATCGACACATCGGAGGGCAAATGGTCCGCGGCGCTCAACCACGTCTGGCCGTTGCTGGCGTTCATCGCCGGCATGGCGCTCGCATCACATATCAAGTCCGGCCGCGTCGAACGCTTCATCCCACACGCATTGCGCTGGACGATTGGTGTGCAGGCCGTCGCGCTGGGCGYCATCGGTTTCGTCCCTGCCGACGTGCCCCACAGCTATGTCACCGTGCCGATCTCGTTTCTCGCGGCGATGCAAATCGGGCTGTTCCGCAATATCGGTGACCTCGCATACATGCCCGTTGCGACCACGGGCAACTTGATGCGGTTGATGGAGTCCTGGTACGACGCGTTCGTCGAGAAGAACGTGGAATCGCGGCGAGCGTTCGGCGTCTACGGCGCGCTGATTTCCGTGTTCGGCCTAGGTGCTCTCGTTGGCTCGTTCGCGAGCGTGGCCTGGGGGGTGCATGCGATCTGGCTGCCTGCGGGATTCCTGGCAGTCACGCTCGTTCTGTTCATCATCGATGAGGACCACCTGCGGTGAACTACGATCCACCAATGGTCCGGTCGCTGGTATGCCTCATCGCCGCCGCGACTCTGCCCGTCGCGACAACGGCCGCCGTCGCCGTCGCCGACCCCCCGCCCACGTGTACGTACAACCTGTCACCGCCGCAGGTCGTCGGCGTTTCCGGCACGGACATGGTCACCGCCACGCTGTCGCCGGGCGCATGCGAACGATCCAACGCCTACCTGTCGGTGGCATGTGTCCAGATGCAGGGCAGCCCCGAGCCGCCCAAATGCGAGCAGAACAATGGGGTGCTGACCGCGCAGGTCTTCTACGCGCCGTTCCGCCCGGGTGCCACCTACGTCTCCACCGGGCGGGGATGCGCCAACACCGGGAACCCGCCGCAGCCGGTGTGTACGCCAGTCGGGCCCTTCACCGCTACGTTGTGATCGGCCGTGATCGGCACGGTTGGACAAAGCGGCTTGGTCGAACCGTATCCAGTCGATAATCGTGTCATCGGGAGACAATCCTCAGGAGGCGCGATGAAGAAGTTCCTGCTGTTGTGCGCGACCGTATGCCTTGTCACCGCCGTCGCCGCGTGTGGCAGCGAATCCAACTACTCCACTTCGGAGGGCGACACCGGCACGGCCACCGCCACCGCCAGCCCGGAAACCTCCAGCGCGGCTCCCGAGGCCACCGGCCCGACGATCACGATGGCAGACATGAGCTTCAGCGCCCCGATCACCGTCGCGCCGGGAGCACAGATCACCATCAAGAACGACGATTCCGCCGAACACTCGGTGACGTCGCAGACCGAAGGCATGTTCGATGTGCACGTCGACGCCGGTGAACAGGGCACCTTGACCGCGCCGACCAAGCCGGGCGAGTACGCGTTTCACTGCGTGTACCACCCGTCGATGAAGGGCACGTTGATCGTCAAGTAGCCCTCGCGGGCGTTCGGCTTCCCCGACTGATTGCGGTCGCAGGAGATCAATCCGGGTTTCATATGGCATCCGCCCTGGTCGGCTGCTGGGGGGACGAGGTCTCGGCACGTGGCGCAACCAGCGCCGATAGTGGCTGGCTGAACGCCCAAAACCGCTGAATGTGCATTGCTAAATCTGACGGAGCGACGTGTATAGCACCCCTAGTGGGTGCTGGCAAGGAGGCTCCGCTGTCGGTAGCCTGTCCGAAATTGTGTTTGCTAAAACTGCGGCATATTGCACATTTTGTGCCAGTCACCACAACGCTTAATAACTTTGGTACCGATCATGAACCTGCCTATATCTACAGTTCAACACGCTAATTAACGTGTTCGTTCACAAGCTGGCAACAAGTTGTCGACACTCTAAAAACTGATCTTGACTGAGAAGTCTCATGAATAGCTTGTGCGGTTCCCGGTGTGGGTGATACCGTGCGGTCACAGCAAACAGTGGGCCGGGGAAGTCCTGCTACAGGAAAATCAGGATGCTTTGCTAAACCAGCATCTTCGTGTCGTATTTCGTCCGGGAGGGGCGCCGTGTTGAGAGAAGGTAGCGCTGGCTTAGGTCGGGCGCCCGAGTTCCGGGACGCCCGATGAGCAGCTCACTGGATTCGTTTGAAGTGGCGCCGGCACTCGGCGGCAAGGTCCATCTGGTCAGACCGGTTGAGCAGAGCGCACCGAGTGATGCGGTGGGGATGCCCACCGGTGTCTTCGCGCGATCGACGTGGCAGCGCAGGTACGCCGCCACTGTGCGTGTCAGCGATTTTTTCGTGGTGTCCGCCGCTGTGCTGCTCAGCCAATATGTCCGGTTCGGTCCGACCTGGACGCCGGCCGACTATCCGCCGTACTACGTCACGACGTACTCGGCGCTGTTCATCACCGCCTGGCTGTGCGCGCTGGCGGCATTCCGCACCAGATCCCCGCGGCTTATCGGCACCGGCGTGGAGGAGTATCGACGCGTCCTCACTGCCTCGCTGAGCACCTTCGGCGTCATCGCGATCGTTTCGCTGCTCCTCAAGCTCGACATCTCCCGTGGCTACCTCGCCCTGGCTCTGCCCGTCGGAGCGGTCGGATTGGTGCTTACCAGATGGGCGTGGCACCGCCAGATCATCAGCAAACGTGCCAAAGGACATTGTCAAACGGCGGTTCTCGCTTTCGGTGAGCTCGACGCGGTAGAACATCTGGTCGAGGAACTGATGCAGGATCCGACCGAGGGCTACCAGGTTGTCGGCATCGCCGTTCCGGGCCATGGTGTCTCGCGCGGCGAGCATGTCACGGTCAGTGGCCACGCGATCCCGATCGTGGGTGGCGAACCCGAATTGCTTCGCGCGATTCGGACCTACGGTGCCGACACGGTGGCCATCGCCGGGACCGAGCACTTCGGCGTGCGCGGAATCCGCAGACTGATATGGGATCTCGAGCCCATGGGCGTGGACCTCGTGGTCTCGACCGGGGTCATGGACGTCGCGCTGTCCAGGCTGGTGATGCGCCCCACCGCGGGGATCCCGCTGCTCCAGATCGAGGGACCGCAGTACCGAGGGTCGAAAAAATTCCAGAAGAGAGCATTCGACCTGTGCTTCGCACTCGCGGTGCTGGTCGTGACATCGCCAGTCCTTCTTGCGATCGCGATCGCCATCAAGCTGGACAGTAAAGGGTCGGTCTTCTACACATCGGAACGAATCGGCATCGACGGCCGGCCGTTCTCGATGGTGAAGTTCCGCACCATGGTCCAGGACGCCGATCGGCAGCTCGCGACCTTGCTGGCATCGAATGAGAGCGACGGGGTGCTCTTCAAGATGAAAGAGGATCCCCGGATCACAAGGGTCGGCTCGTTCTTGCGGCGGTACAGCCTTGACGAGCTGCCGCAGTTCATCAACGTGCTCTTCGACGACATGAGCGTCGTGGGGCCCCGCCCACCGCTGCGGCGCGAAGTCGAGGCCTATGACTGCGAGGTCTTGCGCAGGTTGCTCGTCAAACCGGGCGTCACCGGTCTGTGGCAGGTCAGCGGCCGTTCCGATCTGTCGTGGAACGCTGCCGTGCGACTCGATCTGTCCTATGTCGACAACTGGTCCATGATCGGCGACCTGCTGCTCATCGCCAAGACAGTCGGCGCGGTCGTGCAGAAGAAAGGCGCGTACTGACAGTGGCGCCGATGATCGACAATCTTCGGCTGGCTCAAGGCCTTCCGATCACCAACATTCAGTCTGACAAGGAGTAGTGCAATGGGGAATACAGTTTCAACGGGAGTGTCCTTCGCAGGGCTCGGGGCGGTAACCGGTTACGGCTGGGGCAAGGACGCGCTGTGGAGCGGCCTGATGAGCAGCAAGCCCGCCGCCCGGCTCACCCGGGTGGATGACGACGGCAGCGACGAGATGGGCTGGCTGGCACGCATTCCCGAGGGCGGCGACCCGGCCGACGGGGACGGCCTGTTCATCCGCTCCTACCTGTCGTCGTGCCGCGAGGCGATCGCGGACGCGCGTGGGCGGGGCTGGGTTCCTGGCAAGCGCGTCGGCGTGATCCGCGGTACCACCTTCGGTGACAGCTATGTCTTCCGCGACTTCTACCGGAATTACAACGGCAGCCGCCGCCAATTCGTCGGCGGCATCCTGACGTCGACGGCGATCTCGATGCTGATGAAGGAGAATGACTTTCACGGGCCGGCCACCGAGGTCAGCGCGACGTGCTCGACAGGCCTGGTCGCGCTCATCACCGCGAAGATGTGGATCGAGGCGGGCATGGTCGACGACGTCATCGTGTCGACGACCGACCTGTCATTCACACCCGAAATCCTTTCCGGATTCGTCAATCTCGGCGCGGCGGTCATCGACGACGAGCCGCTGGTCGCGTGCCGGCCGTTCCAGTCGGGGTCGCGAGGGTTCTCGCCCGGCGAGTCGGCGATCACGTTCGTGATGTCGAATCGCGTCGACGATCCGTACATGCAGCTGCTCGGCGGCGCCATGACGGCCGACGGCTACCACCCGACGGGGATGAACCCGTCCTTCGAAATGGTCAAGGAAAGCGTTGTCAGCGCGATGGCGAATGCCGGTGTCGATAGTTCCGACATTCGTTACCTCAACGCCCACGGCACCGGCACCGAACAATGCACCGCAGCCGAAGTGACAGTGCTCGACGATCTCTTCGACGGTGATCTGGACATCTATGCCCTCAAGCCGCTGGTCGGGCACTGCCTCACCTCGGCGGCCACGATCGAAATCGCAGGCGCGGCGCTCGCGCAACAGCACAAGACGATTCCCGCCGCTCCGGCAGTCTCGGAGCACCATCCCCGGCTGATCGACGGGCCGACCGCGATGAAAGACGGTCTGACGCTGAAACTCTCGATGGGCATGGGCGGATACAACACAGCAGCGATCCTCGGATCACGACACGAAGGCGAGGTATGACCGCAATGGTCTCGACGAACAAGGTCAAGGTCGGCTGGGCGGACGTCGCCTTCGCGGGCACCAGGACGTCACTGTTGGCAGGACCGTTGGACCACAAGGGCGAGGACTACGCGAAATCGGTGATCCGCGCGGTCGCGATGCGCGGTCCGTCCGCCCGTGTCGGCCTGATTCCGTCCGCGACCACCAACAAATGGTCCTTCGACCCGGACGCGTTCGCCCGAATCTGGACCATCGATACCCTTCCCGAAGCCGAGATGCTTCGGCACTACGAGGAGATCACTGCCGAGGCGTCGGTGGGAAATCACCCGATGGTGCTGGTGTTCTGCGGGGATTACCTGATGTTCAGTGCCGACCACGGTTTCGGCGATGCGACCGCGTGCCTGGAGCTGGCCGCGGTCGCCTCCGGTGCGGATGTCGCCGACTACCCGGTGTCCAACAACGACCGACCGCTGAAGGCCGCGGTCAACGCCGTCGTCTCGAAGTCGCCGAGCGACGCTCTGAAGTCTCTTCGTGCACAGCCGGCTTCCCCGTCGGAGAATGCACCCGGCACCCGTTCCTACCCTGAGGCGGATGTCCGCAACATCGTGAAGTCGTTCGTCCGCAGCGAACCGGGCACGTTCAACGTCATCCGGGCACTGCGCAAGGAGTCGTTCCCCGACGTCAGCATGAGCGCGGCCGTCTCGTTCCTGATCAGGCGTGCGTTCGCCGAACACGGTGTGCCTCTCACCGATGACCTCGGCGTGGTCGTCGACTTGCGGCGGTTCCTGCCGGAAGGCCAGGTCACCCTGGCGAATCTCCCCGGTATCGCGGAGGTCTCCGCGCGCGCGACGTGCACACTCGAAGAGTACGGAAAGGCATACAACGCAGCGGTTTCCACCCCGGCACCCGTGGTGCGGCTGGCGGCTTCCCTGTTGAAGAAGCGGATCCTGCCCACGAAGAAGGCGGCCGTGCAGTCGGCCGAGTACCCGGACGGGGCCAGGACGGTGTTCTCGGATCCCTCGCTTCATCCGGCGATGAAGAAGATCCGCTGGATCGACCGCGGCAACGGCTGCATGTACATCCTGATCAATGATCCCGGCGTTCCGCATCAGATTCCCATCACGACGATGTGGGACGCCCAAGGGCGGCTGAACATCACCGCCTCGTACTACTCGGGATCGTTCGACCGCGCTGTCATCGACTCGATACTCGAAGACGTTGCAGCTCAACCAACTCGATACCTCCAGTCGGCTGTCGTCACCTGACATGACCGAGAACGTGTTGGAGGACAAGGTTTTGGCGGACAACGCTCTGGCGGGCGGGGTCACCACGGCAACCCCGCCGAAGGGTCTGCTGCGGAAAGTCACTGGGCTGATATCGTCTCAGCCCCTGCTAGTCGCGCAGATGTTCATGAGCGCTTCCGGCGCCGGCGCGATGGTGATGGCCGCGGCGGCCATGCACGCCGACGCGTTCGTGCAGTTCTCGCTGCTCACCCTGATCACCGTCACACTCATCGGGGCTGTTCGGTCGGTGCTCTTTCAGCCCGCCCTCATCGAGATGCGGCAGAACAGCGACTCGCACATCCACGTCCGCGCGGCGGTCACCGCCGCCCTCATCGCATCGGGCATCTTCGCGATTTCGGCGTTCGCGCTCGGCGTTCGCCAACCGGGCTGGCTGGTGGTCCTGGCGCTCACCACTGTTCTGCCGATCCTGGCGGAATGGCTGCGGATTCGGGGGATGGCGCTGGACGAACGTGTGACAGTCGCGCGTGGTGACGCATTGCGTTTCGCCGCAACTCTTTTGGGTATTGCAGTTCTGTTCTTCAGCATCGATGCGTTGGTGTTCACACTCTTCATCAACCTGACGTACCTGACCACCATCGTTTACCTTGTGATGCGGTTGCCTGCAGTGTCGGCACACGTCTCTCCGCTCGCGTTCTGGCGCCCAGCGACGGCTCAGTTGGCAGATTTCTCGTTCGGGCAGGCGGTCTCGACGATTCCGCTGTTGGTGCTCGGCGGCTTCGGCCCGTCGGTGTACATCGGTGGGCTACGGCTGGCGCAGACTCTGCTCGGGCCACTGAACATGGTGCTCTCCGCTGCGGCCGTGAATCTCCTTGCTGACGGCGCGACCAAGGAATCCCATGCCGATCCCAAAGAACTGATCCGCCGTGGGCGGCGGCTGGCGCTGGGGCTCGGAATCCTCTCGCCGGCGCTGGTTCTCGTCCTCCTTGCGTTCTTGATGACCACCGGCTTCAGCTTCCGCGGCGTCGACAATCACTCACTGGTGGTCGGAGTGGCCCTCGTCGGCGCGCTTTTCACGACGTCCGGCCTGGGGCTCGTCGACACGTTTGTGGTGCGACTGCTCGGCCATCACGCAGGCCCTACCGTGGGTCGCATCCTCTTAGTCGTCGCGACGGGTGCGGCGTATGTGTGGGGCTACCACGTCGGTGGTACGGATTCGAGCCTGATCTACGGCTTCATCGCCGGCGCCATCGCCAATCCGTTGTTCTTCTCCGTGCCCGCCGCCGTGCTCTATCACCGCTACAAGACGGGATCCCTGGCCGCGACGTCGTGACGGTCCGGGGTCGTCATGCAGTCGTGGGCACCAGACCGTGCGAACGCAGCGACTGCTCCATACGCTCCGCAATGAGTCGGGCTCCGTCCGCGTTCGGGTGCACTTTGTCGGCGGACACCAGCGTTGCGACGTCGACGTTCTGGTACCAGCCTTCGGCGGTGGGATCGATCAACGTCGCGCCCACCTTCGATGCACTGTTCTCGAAGCGGTTCAGTACGTCCCGATATCCGTCGAACGGCTGCTCCTTGATGAAGGCCGGAACGACGACCACGATGTCGGCCGTCGGCCATTGAGCCCTGGCGCGGTCGAGGTATTCGGACACCTCACTGCCCACCTGATCGACCGGATAGCGGAGGTCGTTCCTGCCCGCATCGATCACGACGACCGAGGCGTCTGGGAACCTTTGTCCGTCGGCATCCAGTCTGTCGATCATTTTCGAGGTGTCTCCGTTGCCGGTGCCGTGGGCGTCGTTGACGAAGCCGGTGCCCCCCTGTCCGTCGACGGACAGCCGCATACCGGTGGCCTGCGCCAAAACCGCGGGATAGGACTGCCCGGGATCGGTCACGCCCGCACCCGCGACAAAGCTGTCACCGATCACCAGTAGAGACGGCGGGCTGTCCCGGTGCGCGACCTCTGCCTTGGTGTCGGTTTTCATGGCCGCGATGGCAAACGTGACGGCAAGCGACAAAACAAGCAACGCGACAAAAATTCGCAAGCGTTTCCTCGTCATCCCCTTGATCCCCTGTCCGTTTCGACGTTCTTCCGGTGCCCGCCGAGTGGTGCCACCGCTGATCCGTACGGGCTGTCGCACCGCGGACGAATCCCTGGTTCGACGTCAATATATGCACTATAAGGCCCAAAATACTTCAGCGCGATCCCGCCTATCGAACTGGGCGCCGCCTTGCCGGGACCTGTGAACATGCGGCGGATCTCTGCGGAGTGCATGAACTGGCCGTGCGCGAGATGTGCGGACCCGATTTATTTGCTAGGATCAGCGCTGGTTACTAAATTGTCTTCGGAGCCGCAGATCGCGTGCGTGATTCCGTCCAGTCGATGAGGGGATTTCTGGGGTGGCAGGTTCAGTCGGTCTGGTCTCCGACCGGAATGCGTCGGATGTAGCCGACGGCGGTGCCGTCGGTGTCTCCGGCGTCGACCGGCGACCGCTGTCCGCATGGCTCCTTGCCACCTGGGTCGCCATCGCGATGGTCGTTCTCGTTCCGGTGGGTCTCGTCTACTCGACGCCGTCCGACGGACAGCCGGTCTGGGCGGTGGCGTTGTCGGTGACGACGATTGCCGGCCTGCGGTACGCGTGGATCATCGCCGACGGGCAGCGCCGGCTGCACGAGATGTCGTTCTGGGTCTTTGTCTATGTATTCCTCGGGCTCGCGCCGTTGGTTCAATTGCGCACGGAGCAGAATCCGGGCACCACGCCACGCATCGATCCCGCGCTGAACCTGCCTGCGATGGTGGTGGTGCTGGTCGGCATCGCCGCGTTCTGCCTAGGTCTGGCCGTATCCATGCCACGGCGTACGCGGTCGAGTGGCTGGACTTTGTCGGACGGGCCGAACCTGGCGCGCACGGTGACGCTGGCATTGTTCGCCCTCTTGGTCGACGCATACTTCATCTCCAAAGTCGGCGTGGGGACCCTGCTTTCGAGCCGCGGTGAATTCCTGGCAGCGGTGGACGGAATCTGGGCTGAGAGAGCCATCGCGGCACTCATCAGTGCTGTGACCACAATGTCGCTCCTCGTGGCCTTCATCGCTCTTGTGAATCTCGTCCGGCGCCAGCAGACACGGGAATGGCCGCTGATCGCGTTGACAGTGGCTGTCGGGCTGGCCCTGGTGATCACGGTCAATCCGTTGAGCAGCGCGCGCTACGTGTTCGGGACGGTCGCGCTCGCGATGGCGGCCACCTTCGGATTGTTTGCCACTGCCAAGCGGTTCCGGGTCATCGCCATCCTGTGGGTGGTGGTCCTGATCGTCGCGTTCCCGTTGGCCGATGCGTTCCGGTACTCCTCGACGGCCGAATTCAAGTCCGGCTCGGTGGTCGAATCGCTGACCTCTCCCGACTTCGACGCCTTCGCTCAGATCAACAACACGCTTCTGTACGTCGAAAATCACGGCATCACGAACGGCAACCAGGCTGCCGGCGTGCTGTTGTTCTGGGTGCCCAGAAGGTTCTGGCAGGAGAAGCCGAGCGATACCGGCATTCTGCTGTCGGAGAGTCGCAGGTACACCTTCTCGAACCTGTCGGCGCCGATATGGTCTGAGCTGTTCATCAACGGCGGCTGGGTCGCATTGGTGCTCGGAATGGCCGGTTTGGGCTGGCTGGTACGTACGCGTGACACGAGCATCGAAGCCAGTCTTCAGCGCGCCCGAGCGCCCGGAATCATCGACTGTGTCCTGCCCTTCTACCTGATGATTCTGCTCAGAGGCTCACTGCTGCAGGCGATGTCATACCTCATCGTCATCGTCGGGTCGACCATCTTCGTCAGCAGCTGGAAGCGGGTGTCGTCCCGATGAACCGGCTGCAGAAGCTGACCCTGGCTCCCGCCAGCTCACGTTCGTTGCGCGCGGTCTGCGCTTGTTGCCTCGTCGCTGCGCTCTGCCTGGGTTCGTTCCTGTTGTGGCGCTCATCCAGTGACCACGCGGCAAGTGTCACGGCCGCCAGTGGGCAGCAGCCGCCTGCTTCGATGGAACTCGCCCGCCGTCCTTCTCTTCTCGTCGTCGGCGACGACTACGCGTCCGGCTATGGCGGTGTCCCGAGAAACGCCTACCCCTACATCCTGTGCAATACGGTGGGCGTGAACTGCAACGTCGACGCTCAGACCGGCACCGGCCTGGTGAACGACGGGCGGACGTACGCGCCCGGCATGCATCGGCTGATCGATCGCCTGGCGACCGACTACGAGCGGTACAACGTCGATATCGTCGTCGTCGATGCGGGGCGCAACGATCTGCAGGCACCCCTGACTTCGCTGAGCAGCACGCTTGATCGGTACCTGACGCGCGTCGGCCAGTTATGGCCCGATGCAAAGGTTGTCGTGCTCGCGCCTGCGCAGCTGACCAACGAGCAGGCGCCCGACTACCCGCTGCGCATCGCGGCGATGAGCGACGTCGTCGCCCGCCACCGCGGGATCCTCATCGATCCTGCGGCAGACGGCTGGTACAACGACGTCGACCTCTCGACCATCAGGGCCGAGGACGGGATGCACCCCTCGCCTCTGGGGCACCAGTTGATCGCACGCAAACTCGCCGAAGCTCTCCAACGGTACGGAATCATTGAAACGGATGTGGGTTGATGGATTTTCGACGGTATCTCGATTTCCTGCGCAGCCAATGGGAATGGATCGCAATCGCCACCGTTGCCGGAGGCGTGATCGCGATGAGCATCGCGTTGTCGGCCACTCCGAAGTACGCCGCCACCGCCGAACTGTTCCTCGCGACCCCGGGGTACAGCAGCGTCGCCTCGACCGACAACGCTGACAACAGTCCTTTCCAGGCCGACGCGTTCTCACAACAGCGTGCACGCAGCTACGTGGAGCTGGCGGCAAGGCCTGATCTGGCACAGCGGGTGGTAGACAAGCTTCAGCTCGCCATGAGCCCTGCGGATCTGGCCGCTGGGATTTCGGCGAGGGTCCGGCCCGACACCGTGCTTATCGCGGTGACGGTCAAAGCCTCCTCGCCCGTTGATGCGCAGAACCTGGCCAACGCGGTCACCGTCGCATTCGCCGACGACATCCGGCGGCTCGAAACCCCTGCCGGGATGCGGATTCCCAACGTGGACCCCGTGATAACGCAGCTTGCCGAGGCGCCGAGCGAGCCGAGCGACCCCAACATCGCCGTATACGTGTTGCTGGGGATATCCCTGGGGTTCCTCGCCGGGGTCACGGGTGTCGCCCTGTTCCGCCGCCGGCGGGTGATCACCGACGCGCGAATGGTCGAACAGGCCGGTGGGTTGCCCGTGCTCGCAGTGCTGGGCGGTGAGGGCGGTGACCGGGAACAGGAATGGAATCTGGCCGCGCTGGCGATAGAACGCGCTCTGCCCGGTGAACGGCCCGCCTATATCGCCGTGACCGCCGCGGACGGGGACGTCGGCGAATCAGCGGCGGCGGTCGGTGAGTTGACGTCGGCGATGACGCGGCGCGGATCGTTGGTCGCTTCGGTGGACACCGCCGCCGAGCTGCGCCGATCGGCCGACATCATCGTGATCGATGCCTCGAACATGCTGGGGCGCAGCGACGCTGCCGAGGCGGACAAGGGGCTGGGCGGCGCGATCGCTCATGCCGTCGTGATCGTGGTGAGCGGGCAGGTTCGGGAGAACGAACTACGCGCGGCACTCGATCGACTGAAATCGCAGCAGATCTCGATCCTCGGCGCCGTGTTCACGCCGGGAATCCGCTCCGCCAAGAGCGGTGTTCTACAACTCATTTCGTCTAATAGGAGGACCGCCGAATGAATTGGCGACAGATCACACGACGTACATTGCCCCTGGTCGCCGGCGCGGTGGTGGGGTTGGGCGCATCGCTTGCGATCAGCTCTGCACTTCCGCAGACCTATGAGGCGAGTTCACGACTGTTTCTCGGGTCTCCGGCGAGCGCCGACTCGGCCGGTGCCTACAACGGAGACCTGTTCTCCCAACAGAGAGCGGCGACCTACGCCCAGTTGGTGAGTTCTCGAGACCTTGCAGTCAAGGTCGTCGACGATCTCGGACTGTCGGTGTCGCCGGACACGCTCGCAACGCAGGTCACCGGTGCTCAGGTGCCGAAGACGGTGTTGATGGAGATCTCGGCGACGGACTCGTCTGCACAGGGCGCGGCGAATCTTGCAGACGCCTACGCCGACAACCTCGTTGCCTACATCGCGAGACTGGAGACCCCCACAGACTCCAATCAGCCGAGCTCCGTCGTGACGGTTGTCCAGAAGGCCGAAGTGGCGAGCTCACCGGTATCGCCGAACTATGTGTTGAACGCCCTGCTCGGCCTTGCGGCAGGGATCTTGGTGGCGATGCTGGCGATGTGGCTGGTCCACAAGCTGGACAGGACCGTCCGAAGCGAAGACCAGCTCGCCGATGCCACCGGCGTACCGGTGCTCGGCACGTTGCCTCGTGACACGGCCCGCCTGAAGGCCCCCATGGACAACACCGCCGATGCCGCGACGCCCTATGCCGAAGCGATACGGCGGTTACGCACCAATTTCCTGTATTCGGAACGGGATTCGAATGCGGCAACGGTGGCCTTCACGTCACCGCGATCGGCGAAGTCGACCACCGCGACGATGACGAACCTTGCCATTGCTCTGGACAGCATCGATCACCGTCCGGTGATCATCGACGCCGGCCTGCGCGAATCGCGCGTGGCACAGTACCTCGGCGACAACTCGGACAAGGGGCTTTCCGAGGTGCTGTCGGGTGATGTCGCCATCGAGGATGCGGTCTACCAGCTGCCCCAAACCGACGTGCGCGTGGTGTTCGCGGGCAGCCCAAGAGGTGCCTCGAGCGACCTGCTCGCTTCCAAGGAGATGACGAAAACTCTTGGCTCCCTTGCGCAGTCGTTCGACCACATTTTCCTCGACACGCCCGGCGTGCTCGATGCGACCGATGCGGCCGTCGTCGGACTCGCGTGTGATGAGGTCGTCCTGGTTGCGATTGCCGGGAAGACCCGGATCGACGAGCTCGCCCAGGCAAAGGACGCGCTGAGCAACGTAGGGGTCCGGGTTGTCGGCGCGGTTCTCGCCGAGGCGCGGTAGTTACAGGTGCCGCCAAGCCATGCACGTCGCTCCCGTACAGCCGACCCGCGCCGACGACGGCTGCGTATCGCTGGCCGGGTCAGCGTGGTGGCGACGCTGCTCACCCTGCTCATTGTCACCTCAGTGGCGAGCCCCGCGGTGAACGGGCAACGGGGCGAGGGCATCCGGGCGGCCGCACCGCCTGGACAGACCGGGAAGGGAAGCCGGCTGGTCTTCGCGCATTACTTCCCGCCGTTTCCCATTTCGCTGGACAATCTCGACCCTGCCGTCGACTACTACTCGGCCAACTACCTCAATCCCGACGGCTTGAACGGCCAGTATTCCGAAGTCGGAGGCATGCTTCGCGATCGGCCGATGCCTCGTGCGCCGCGGTCGGAGGCCAACTGGCGCGAGTTGGACCTGATGCAGGAGGTCACGCAGGCGTCCGAGGCGGGCATCGATGGCTTCAGCGTGGACATCCTGACGCCGGCAGCGAGCCAGAACTGGGTGTCCGACGTGCCGGCGATGCTGCTGCGCGCTGCCCAATCGGTCGATCCGAACTTCAAGATCATGTTGATGCCCGATATGCACGGTGAACTGAAATATCTGACGCCTGCCCAGCTCGCCGACGAGATGGCCGCCCTGGCAGCGAGTCCGGCGGCGTTCCGGCTCCAGGACGGTCGAATCGTGGTGTCGCCCTTCTACGCTGAGAACTGGTCACCGGAGATGTGGCGGTCGTTCATCGACGAGATGAAAGGCAAGCACGGATTGGGCGTCGCGCTGGTGCCGGTATTTCTCGAAGCCCGTCTGGACCTGATCGACGCCTTCCATGACTTCTCGTACGGAATGTCGGCATGGGGCGGCCGCAACCCCGCCTTCAACCCCGTGACCGGATTCCCGCTGGCTCCCGTCACGCGGGCGCGTGCGCTGAATCTGATATGGATGCAGCCGATTTCGATGCAGGACTACCGTCCGGTCCAGAAGATCTACGACGAGGCCGAGAACACGACGAACCTGCGGAACACCTGGCAGATCGCGATCAACGGCGACGCGGACTGGGTGCAGCTGATCACGTGGAACGACTTTGGTGAAGGCACGGCGTTCGCGCCGTCGGTCCAGCACGGGACGGCGCTGTTGGAGCTCAACGCATACCTCATCGCGGTGTTCAAGACCGGACAACCACCTCCGGCCGCCGTCGATCGAGTCTTCCTCACTCATCGAACTCAGTTGGTCGGCAACGATTCCTATCCGAAGCAGAAGGCGGTGGCGGCATTGCGTGCGGGAAGTGTGCCCGGCCGAGACAGCGTGGAGGCGGTGAGCATCCTGACTGCTCCGGCCACCGTGACCATCGACGTCGGTGACAAGCAGACGTCCTGCGACGGCGAAGTCGGCATCAACACGTGTGTGGCGACCATCGGAACGATCGACGGACCTGACGCCGAAGTCAGCGTTCAGGTGTCCCGGAACGGACACTCTGTGCTGGACTTCGTTTCTCCGCGCCGGATCACCACGACACCGGCTGTGCAAGACCTGACCTACACCATGTCCGAAGCGGGCTGAGGCCGTGACTGAGCGCTTCGAATCGACCAGGGAGACAATCGTGATCGTAAAGAAGAAACCCGTTCGGGTGTTGGCGACGGTGCTCGCCGTCGGCATGGCGATGGCGTCGCTTCAGGCGTGCTCCACAACCGAGCCCGATACGCGTCAGGCCGGCACGGCAGTGCATTCAGGCGAGCAGAACATCGAGATTTCGCCGGATGTCAAGCGGTTGCGCGGTTCGGTCGTCAATTCGGAGAGTGTCGCGGCGCTTTCAAAACCGCTTGCCGACATCGGCAGTTCTCAGTTCAAGGTCGTGTACCGGTCGGTCTCCGGCGTGGATGGGGGAGAGCGAGACGTCTCGGGAACGGTTGTCGTGCCCGCGGGTATACCGCCGCAGGGTGGTTGGCCCGTCATCGCCTACGGTCACGGCATGACCGGGATTGGCAATGGATGCGGCCCGTCGGGGTACCCGGATCTCTTGGGCTACGACCTGGTGGTCGCATCCCTGGTATCGCTCGGGTTCGTCGTCACGTTGCCCGACTACGAAGGGCTCGGTCTCGCCGGTACCCATCCATTTCTGGAACCGAGGACTGCGGCCTTCAACATGATCGACTCGGTGCGGGCCGCGCGCGAACTCGTCCCGACCACGTCGTCGAAGTGGTTCGCGGTGGGAATATCGCAAGGCGGCCAGGCTAGTTGGGCGGCCAACGAGTACGCCTCCGAATACGGAGAAGGTTTGGACTTCCTCGGATCCGCATCGATGGCCCCCGTGGTCGACATGTCGAAAATGGCAACGCTGGCCGAGTCGGGATGGCTCAGCAAGGAGCAGCAGGTGCTGTTGCCGATGGTCGTCTATGGTCTGCGCGCCACCCACGGTGACCTCAACCCTGACGACTATCTGCACGGAGCGTTGGCTCGCAACACCGACGTGTGGCTGGCATGCGCGGGCCCGCTTCTCGCGCGACGAACGGCAGCCGCCGCAGAGCTCAGAGGACCGGATAGCCAACCTGTTTCGGAAGGGGCCGCTGATAAGTTAGAGCAGGCCCTTTCCGAATACTCGTTGCCACAGCGCCCTGCTTCAGGTCCGATGCTGGTGATCACCGGTGCCGATGATCAGACCGTACGCGCGCCGTGGGTGCGGTCGGCTGTCGAGAAGGCATGTGGCATGGGAGATGTCGTCGAGTTCATCGTGCGGCCGGGCGAAGGCCACGGCAACCTCAACGGCGGACCGCGGCTGTCACAGTGGCTGACGGAGCGGCTCCAAGGCACGCCGCCTGTCGACACCTGCGGCGAGGTCTGACCTCAGCGGGCTACGGCGCGCGCGTCGATCGCGCGCCAGTAGTTCTGCTCAAGTAGATCGGCCACGGCCGACATGCCCAGTCGCTGTGTCACTGTGCGGCGGGCGTTTTCACCCATCTCGCCGGCCAGCCCGGGGGTTTCGAGAATGGTGCGGACCGCCGCGGTGAGGGAGTCGATGTCGTCGGACCCGACGACGATACCGCATCGGGATTCGGAGATCAGCGGGGCCAGTCCGCAGGTGTCGGTGACCACCACGGGAAGGCCGACCGACATCGCCTCGAGCACACTCATCGGGTAGGGCTCGTCGACCGACGGCAGCACGTACACCTTGGCGCGTCGCATCCGCGAAATCGACTGTTCCGGCTTCAGTGCACCTTCGTAGGTGACCTGGGATTGCAAAGACGACTGCTCGATCAGGTTCGCAACCGCAGCGCCTTCACCCTCGTCCGGCCCGACCAATGTGAAGCGCGCATCGATCCCGGCCTCGACGAGCGCGGCTGCCATCCGAACGAACGTCGTCGGACGCTTGCGCGGATGCAGGCGGGCCAAGAACAGCACCTCGTCGTCACGCGTCCGGCCGGTATCGTCGCAATCGCTCGCCTCAGGAACACCGTTGTGCAGTTCGCGCAGCGCAATGGAATCCCCGGCCACACCGGCCAGGTCGTCGAATTCTCGCGGAGTCAGGTGGAAGACGGATGAGGCTGCGCGCAGGACCGGTTTGGTGAGGAAATGATCCAGCGGCTTGGCCAGCAGCCGGTCGCTGGCGTCGATCATTCCGTGCGGCTGCACCACCACCGGTGTGCCGGAGCGCAGAAGGGCAAGGGCTGCAGGCAACGTGACGAAGTCACGGGCCAGGTGCACATGCGCGACGTCGAATTCGGAGGCGTGGTCGCGTACCCATTGCACGAGGCCGGCGGCGCGCAGTCCCGCGAACCCCACCCGGGGAATCGTCGTCCGGACGGGAAATAGGTGGGCTGGTACTGCACCGACGGTATCGGGCACAGATTCGTAGCCACGGACACCTGCAGCCATGTGGACGTCGTGGCCGCGGTTGAGTAACTCGGTGCATTGGTTCTCCGCCACGCGCACCGGACCGCCGTATGCCGAATCCGGTGACACCAGTGTCACGACATGCAGGATGCGCACGGGAGCAGTCCTCCGATCAACGGTCTATCGTCACGGCTTGCGGAGCAAGGACCACGGTGTCGGGTGGGACATCGGACGTCACCAAAGCGGTGGCGCCGACGACGGCATTCCTGCCGATGGAAATACCGCGAAGCACAGTCGCACGCGCGGCAATCCACGCGCCGTCTTCGATCCGGATGGGTGCGTTGTCGAATTCGAATGTGGGCGAACGTCGGTCGTGGCTCCCGGTACACAGCAGCGCATCCTGGGAGATGCAGACGTCGTCACCGATGGTCACCGGCTCCAGATTGAGGATCCACGCACCTTCGCCGATCCAGGTATCGGAACCGACCACAAGCTTCCACGGCCAGTGAATACGCACGCGATGACGAATGAGCGTCCCCGGGCCGATCTTGGCTCCGAACAAGCGTAGGACCGTGCACCGCACGACGTTGGGGCACCACCAATGTGTCAGCAGTAATCCCGACACCGAGAACCAGAGAATCTGTGTGAGCGGGCCTCGGCCCTTGTCGTAGCTTGCGCCGGTGAAGCCGCGCAGGGACCAATTCGCCTCACTCATGCGCGTACGGCGCCCCGGTTGGCGCGATACCACTTGACCGTTGATCGGATGCCCTCGCGCAGGCCGACTCTCGGTTCCCACCCGGTGCTCCGCAGGAGGCTGACATCCAGCAGTTTCTGCGGAGTTCCATCGGGCTGGGACACGTCCCACTGAGTGTCACCGGTGAAACCGACTGCCTCGGCCACAATTTCGGCCAGCGCGGCGATGGTGATGTCCTTGCCCGTGCCGACGTTCACCTGACTGGGTCCGTCGTAGTGCTCGAGCAGGTGAATGCAGGCATCGGCCATATCGTCTACGTGCAGGAACTCGCGCCGCGGAGTTCCCGACCCCCAGTTCGTCACCGCGGGTACGCCTTGGGCGAGCGCTTCGTCGTAGCGCCGGATGAGTGCCGGGAGTACATGTGAGCCCGCCGGTGAGAAATTGTCGCCAGGACCGTAGAGGTTCGTCGGCATGGCCGAGATCCACGGCAACCCGTACTGGCGGCGAACCGCCTGGACGTGGAGGATGCCCGCGATCTTCGCGATCGCGTACGCGTCGTTGGTTGATTCAAGGTGACCGGTGAGCAGGGCGCTCTCCGTGATCGGTTGCGGTGCGAACTTGGGGTAGATGCACGACGAGCCGAGGAAGAGGAGACGCGGTGTCCGGATCGCGGCCGCGGCATCGAGCACGTTGGTCTGTATCTGGACGTTCTCCGACAGGAAGTCGGCCGGAAAATCGTTGTTGGCCTTGATTCCACCGACTTTGGCCGCGGCCAAGATGACAACCGACGGTCGCAGATCGGAGATGAAGCGAAACACCGCATGTCGATCGGTCAAATCCAGTTCGCCGGAAGTGCTCCCGACGAGGTTGTAGAAGCCGCGGCGGCGTTGCATCGTCCGCCAGATCGCCGAGCCCACCAGTCCCCGGTGGCCGGCCACGTAGATGGTTTCCCCGCGGTCCAGGGTGAAGGACTGATTGTCGTCAATCATGAAATCGGCCAGGTCGGCAGATCGGGTGCATCGATCCACTTGCCTCCCGCGTGCTTGAGGGCCTCACGGTCTGCGTCGACCATGATGCGGGCGAGTTCAGGTGTGTGCACCAGCGGCTTCCAGCCCAACTTCCGTTCCGCTTTGAGTGCATTCCCGATCAGCGAATCGACTTCGGTCGGACGCAGGTAGCGGTCGTCGAACCGCACGTGGTCCTCCCAGTTGAGCCCGGCATGTTCGAACGCGATGGCCAGAAAGTCGCGCACCGTATACGCCTCGCCCGTGGCGAGAACGTAGTCGTCGGGTTCGTCCGCTTGCAGCATTCGCCACATGCCTTCGACGTACTCGGGTGCGTAACCCCAGTCGCGTACCGCGTCGAGATTGCCCATGTACACATGCTGCTCCAGTCCGGCCGCGATGCGCGCGACGGCCCGGGTGATCTTACGGGTGACGAATGTTTCGCCGCGGCGCGGTGATTCGTGGTTGAACAGGATGCCGTTCACCACGAACATTCCATAGGCCTCGCGGTAGTTCTTGGTTATCCAGTACGAGTACACCTTGGCCGCACCATAGGGGGAGCGAGGGTAGAACGGTGTCTCCTCGTCCTGGGGAGGCGGTGTGGCGCCGAACATCTCAGAACTCGAGGCTTGATAGAAGCGACAGTTGAGTCCGGCCATCCGGACCGCCTCGAGCAGACGGATCGTACCGACGCCCGTGGTGTCCGCGGTGTGCTCGGGTTCGTCGAAGCTGACCCTCACGTGCGATTGGGCGGCCAGGTTGTACACCTCGTCGGGGTTGATTTTGGCCAGCAAGGTGACGAGCCGTACGCCGTCGCTCAGGTCACCGTAGTGCAGGAACAGCTTGGCATCGGGGTCGTGCGGGTCGACATAGAGGTGGTCGACGCGGGCTGTGTTGAAGGTCGAGCTGCGGCGGATGAGACCGTGCACTTCGTAACCCTTGCGAAGCAGCAGCTCGGCCAGATAGGAGCCGTCCTGGCCTGTAATGCCTGTGATGAGAGCGCGTTTGGTCATGCCTGGAGTACTCCTTGTGTGTCGGTGCGGCGACCGGTTGCGGTCTTGGCGAGTCGATGGATCCAACGCTCGTAGTGGTCCATGGCGGTGGTCTGGGACAGCGTGCGGGTGCAGAAATCCATGCCGGCCTGACCGAGCCGTTGGGCCAGTGCCTTGTCGCGACCGAGTTTCTCGACCGCGGCCAGCAGATCGGCAGGAGATTCGGGTGGCACCACGAGTCCGCCGCCGGATGTCTCGATCTCCGCGGCGGTGATGCTGTCGGCACGGGTTGCCGCGACGACCGGGTTGCCGGAGGTGTAGTACGAGGTGATCTTGCTGGGCACCGCCATGTCGCCAACGGTCGCCTTCTCATTGACCAGCAATACGTCGGCGGCGAGCAGCGCTTCGCGATACCGCGCGTCGTCCAGCGGCGCGATCATCTCCAGATTCGGGACCCCGGCGCCGAGCTGCTCGAGCTTGGCTCGCTGATTGCCGTCGCCGAGAAGCACGAATCGCACTGGTCTCGCGAGGGATTCGGCGGTCGACGCGGCGATGATGACGTTCTCGAGAGCCTGCTTGGCACCCATGTTGCCCGCGTGCAGTGCCACGATCTCGTCGTCGGCCCAGCCGAAGCTGCGGCGGGCCTGAGCACGGACCGCTCGGTCCAGGGGCCGCAGATGGGTCCAGTTCCTGATGACGCTGACCCGGTCACTGCGGACACCAAGTGCGTCCACCACGTGGGTTTTGAACCGGTCGTGGATGACGGCCACCTGATCGGCTGAGCGCAGGACCGTCTTTTCGACACGGCTGATCGCGCCGACGGCCAGCCCATTGCCTGCGCCGGTCTCGGCAGCGCCGAGTCCGTAAAGGTCCTGAACCCAGACGCCGACCGGCGGGCGGCGCCGGGACGTGCGGGCCCTGGCGATCGCTGCCGCGGTCGCCAGCAGGGCCGGGGTGACGGCGACGACCGCGTCGGGTTCATCCCAGCCTGCTCGCACGATTCTGCGGCCATAGGACAGTTCCATGGCGATGCGACCACGCATGTCGGGCGGCGACGGCACATGGTGCCGCAGGTGGCTCACCCGGGGGTTGGTGTCGGGGCCGGTGTCCGACCCCGACGAGTAGCCAGGTGACACCCGCCATTGGGGGTAGTGCGGCAGTCCCGTGAGGACCCGCACCCGATGCCCTCTGTCCGCGAGTCCTTGCGCGAGTCCGGCGGTGTAGAGCGCGATTCCGGTCGGCTCGGGAGCGTAGTTGAGTCCGAGTACCAGCACTCGAAGCGAATCGACCCCCACCTGGCGAACCCTCTCTCGTGAATTCTCGTTCCGCAAAGAATGAAGCATTTGCTAGCTTATTGCAACATCGGAAAGTTGCCAACTTGAGCGACGCGTCAATTATGGCGTTATCTTGGGCGTTTGATCTTCAAACGTGATCTTCATCGCACAGGAAATGATACGCAGGCATGCAGATTGGGCAAATATCGAACATGAGGGCTGTGTCGGGTATCGACGGGAGCGGATGACACCCGGTAAGAGCCGCGGGCGGGCGTCGGGGACGCCGTGCGTCAGACGACGTCGACGGGCGGCCGTCGAGGACCACTTCGTTTAGGCGCCTCGGCAGGCGGGCATCCGCAGAATTAGCGGGTTCGTCAATCGTCGTGACCCGGGAGCCGATCGAAGGAGCCGACATGGACGGCAATGCCATGGTCTGGATCATTATCGCCGTTGTGGCGATCGTCGTCATCGCGTTCGTCGGGTGGACCATACGCAACTCGCGCCGGCGCGCCGAAGCCGAACGACTGCGCGGCGAGATCGGGCATCGGACCGAGCATCTCGAGAAGCGCGAAGCCGTTGCCGCCGAGACCGAGGCGAAGGCCAAGGCCGCTCAGGCAGAGGCGGAGGCGAAGGCCGCCGAGGCCGCGCGCCTGCAGAACACCGCGCAGTCCCACCGCGACGCCTTGAACACCTCTCGCGAGGAACTGGACGCGCACCGGGAACGGGTCGACCAGTTGGATCCGAAGGGGAGCACCGCAGAGCCCGCACCCGGAAAGACCGACGAGGTCCGGGCGGAGACCGCCGCACCCCAGGAGCGGCCGTCCTCACACGAGCAGCACCTGCGTTCGTGAACCGCCGCAAACAGGAGACCGCCGCGGCGGTGCTGTTCGACATCGACGGCACCCTCGTCGACTCGAACTACCTGCATGTCCATGCCTGGTATCGCGCATTCGCCGAGGTCGGGGTCCACGTCGACGCGTGGCGCATCCACCGATCGATCGGTATGGACGGCGACACACTCGTCGCGACACTCGCCGAGGACGCGGATGACGACACCCGCGCGCGAGCCAAGGACCTGAACTCGCGGTATTACAAGGAGCTCGCGTCGCTGCTGCGCCCGTTGCCCGGTGCACGCGGACTACTGGAGGCCGTCGAAAAGCTGGGCGTGCAAGTCGTTTTGGCCACCTCGGCGCCCGAGGACGAACTCGATATTCTGCGCGACGTACTGGATTGCGACCATCTGGTGTCCGCGATGACGTCGTCGGCAGATGTGGACACCGCCAAGCCTCGTCCCGACATCGTCAACATCGCACTAGACCGCGCAGGCGTCAATGCCGCGCACGCCGTCTTCGTGGGCGATTCGGTATGGGACGTCGAAGCGTGCAAGCGCGCGGGTGTCGTCACCATCGGCCTGCTCAGCGGCGGAGTGTCGAAGTGCGAACTCGAGGAGGCCGGGGCTCACCAGGTGTTCGACGATCCCCTGCACCTGTGTCAGCACCTTGACGACACCCCGATAGCAGCGCTCGCCAACCTGGTGGGAGCCCGTTAGTCCCCGAGGCTCAGTTCGGTGGTGTCCAGGACACCGGTAGCCGCTTGATCCCGTGGATGAATGGCGACAACAGCCGCCGGGGCTCCTCTGTCGCGGCGATGTCGGGTATCTGGCGGTGCAACTCGTCGAAGACGACGCTGATCTCGCGACGCGCGAGGTTGGCGCCCAGACAGAAGTGCGCACCGCCGCCACCGAAACCGGCGTGCGCGTTGGGGGTGCGGGAGATGTCGAACAGGAACGGATCTTCGAACTTGTCCTCATCGCGGTTGGCCGAGCAGTACCACATGGAGACCTTGTCGCCCGCTGACATCTTGGTCCCGCTCAATTCGCAATCCTCGGTCAGCGTGCGGCGCATGTAGATGACCGGCGACGCCCATCGCACGATTTCCTCGACGGCGGTAGGTGCAAGCGCGTCGTAGTCCGCCCACCATCGCTCGCGCTCGTCGGGATACCTCGTCAGCGCGAGGACTCCGTGGCTGATCGCGTTCCTGGTGGTCTCGTTGCCCGCGACCACCAGCAGGATGAAGAACGAGGCGATCTCGGCGGATGTCAGCCGTTCACCGTCGACCTCGGCTTGTACCAGCGCGGTCGTCAGGTCCTCCTGCGGGTTGACCCGGCGATCCTCGGCGTGCCCGGTCGCGTACGCACCGATGTCCATCGCGACCTTGACGAACTCCTCGTAGTCCGTGGCGATGTCCTTGTCGCCGAACCCGAGAATCACATTCGTCCAGTGAAAGATCTTCTGGTGGTCCTCCTCGGGGAGACCCATCATGTCGCAGATCACCTGGAGCGGCAGCGGGCCCGCCAGCTCCGCCACCACCTCACCCGAGCCGTCGGGATGATCGGCGATCATCTTCTCGACCAGGCGGCGTGCCCGCTCGCGCACCGATACTTCGGTGCGGGCGACAACGCGTGGAGTGAACGCCCTGCTGACGATGTTGCGTAGGCGCAGGTGCTTGGGGTCGTCCATGGCGATCATCGAGCCGAAGAACTCCGACACGTCGGAGTTGGCGTCGTTGATGGTGATGCCCGGGCTGGAACTGAAGATATGGGGATGACGGCTGGCGAAGTGGACGTCCTCGAACCGGCTGAGCGCCCAGTGGCCGGGACCAGGCTCGACGCCGGGTGTCTCCAGCGGCTGATGAAACGAGACCGGCGCCTCGCGCCGGAGCGTGGCAAACGCTCCGTCGCGCATATCGTCGTCGAGGACCCAGAATTTCCAGTCGGCGAGGTCGATTTCGGACAGCGGCACGTCCGGGGGAGCTGTGCCGTTCACGCGCGTCGCAATGCCCACTCATCGAGAGTAGGTTCACCCCGGGCCGCCGTCACGGATTTCTGAAACATGTTCCAATTGTTGTTTTGGCGTGGTAGCACCGTTGGGTGCGTAACCCACATGCCGGACAACCTTTTACGGCGACGGATGACGAGATAGCCGAAGCGTTGCTCGACGTCAGCATCCCGACCCTGATGCTGTCGCTCGTGCACATGTCCGGCGACCCTGAGTTGATCCGCGGTGAGTTGAAGCCTGCGGGCCTGTTCCTCAACGAGGTGCAGGGATACATGTCCGAAGAGGACAAGGCGGCGGTCCGCAAGATCGCGCTCGAGATCATCGCCGACTACCGCGACCGCGGCTGCCCGGAGCCCGAACCCGTCAGCGCCGAGTTGCTGCACGAGATGATGCAGTGGCTGGTCTGCGAACAGGTGCCCGCCGAGTACGTGCCGATGGTGCTCGAGGAAATGGAACTCGACGGCCGCGACGCCAGGTCGACGGGCGCGGTAGCGGAGTCCGCGCGAGAGGACTTCGGAGTTGTCGTTATCGGATGCGGCGAATCCGGGCTGCTGGCGGGGATCCGGCTCAAGGAGGCCGGCATTCCGTTCACCATCGTGGAGAAGAACGCAGGCGTCGGGGGCACCTGGTACCAGAACACCTACCCCGGGGCGCGGGTCGACGTCGGCAATCACTTCTACTGCTACAGCTTCGAGCCGACCGATCACTGGACGCACTTCTTCGCCGAACAGCCCGAGCTGCAAGCCTATTTCCAGGGCGTGATGGAGAAGTACGACATAGCGCCTCACGTCCGCTGGGAGACCGAGGTGACCGAGGCCGCGTGGGATGACGCCACGTCGACGTGGACGGTCCGGGCACGCGATCGCGACGGCGCGATCACGGAACTCTCTGCGCGCGCGGTCATCAGCGCCGTAGGACAACTCGATCGGCCCCACGTCCCGCATATCGTCGGTCAGCAGGACTTCGCCGGGCCGGCGTTCCATTCCAGCGCGTGGGATCACTCGGTGGATCTACGCGACAAGCAGGTCGCGATGATCGGCGCGGGCGCCAGCGGATTTCAGATCGCCCCGACCATCGCGCCGGACATCAACCGGCTCACCGTGTTTCAGCGCACGGCTCAGTGGATGTTCCCGAATCCGAACTACCACGAAAAGGTCGGGCCCGGCGTCCAGTGGGCGCTCCGTCACCTGCCGTTCTACGGCCGGTGGTACCGGTTCCTGATCTTCTGGCCCGGCTGTGACAAGGGATTGGACGCGGCCCGCGTCGACCCCGATTACCCGGAGCCGCAGAAGGCCGTCAGCGAGATCAGCGAGATCACGCGAATAATGTTCACCGAATGGATCACCAGTCAGGTCGGCGACGATCCGGATCTGGCGGCCAAGGTCGTGCCCGACTACCCGGCCACCGGCAAGCGCACCCTGCAGGACAACGGCAGCTGGCTGAAAACGCTGACCCGCGACAACGTCGAGCTGGTGCGCACCGGTATCGACCACATCGAAGCCGATGCGGTCGTCACCGAGGACGGCACGCGGTATCCGGCTGACGTCATCGTGTACGCCACCGGGTTCGAGCATACGAAGATGTTGTGGCCCATGACTATTCGCGGGCGCAACGGCGAGATTCTGTCCGAGCGGTGGGGAGAGCGGCCGTCGGCGTATCTGGGCATCACGATTCCCGACTATCCGAACTTCTTCTGCATGAACGGCCCCGGCACCTGGCTCGCCAGCGGTGGCAGCCTGATCTTCCACTCCGAGTGCCAGATGCGTTACATCAGCGAATGTCTGGAGCTGCTCATCGATGGCGGACACGCCACGATGGAGCCGATGGTGGAGAAGACGAAGGACTGGCACGAACGCAGCCAGGCGGAGATGGCCAACATGGTGTGGTCACAGCCGACCATCAAGCATTCGTTCTTCAAGAACAGCTTCGGCGAGATTCACACGCTGAGCCCGTGGCGTCTCGTCGACTACTGGGGCTGGACCCGCGAACCCGATCCCGAGGACTTCGTGATCCGTTAGATCAGTTCCCAGTTCATGTTCTTGGCGAAGGTCCTGGCGTCCTCGGAGATGGTGCCCAATTCGTGGCTGCGCTGGATGTAGCCCTTAACCATCGGCAGGAAGTTCGTCGGGTTGTAGGCGTCTTCCTCGTTGTGCCACATCCCGTTCCCGCCGTACCGCAGGATCGTGATGCACGGCGCCTCGAAGATGGTGCCGTCCCCGGGATCCTTCATCCGATTCATGATCTCGCTGAAGACCCAACCCTTGTCGGTGTCGATCGAGTACCAGGTAACCGGGTAGAACGGCATCTCGCTACCGGGGAACGTGTCCATCGTCGACGCGATCCACTCGCTGATCTGTCTGCGGCCGGACATCTTGCCGTAGAGATGTTCCACGTAGGTCGCATCCTCGGTGAACAGTTCGCCGTACCGCGCCCAGTCCCATGACTGGCCGATCTCGACGACGAGCTGCTGGTGGTGCTCAAACGTCGCTGCGATCTCCTCGCGGGACCATTCAGCAGTAGCCATGCTTCCTCCGTCGTGATCGGTTACGTCAGTTCCCAGTTCATGTTCTTGGCGAAGGTGCGGGCATCGTCGGAGATGGTGCCGAGTTCGTGGCTGCGCTGGATGTACTGCTGGATCATGACCATGAAGTTCATCGGGTTGTAGGCGTCTTCCTCGTAGCTCCACTTGTCGTCGCCCGCGTACTCCAGCACGGTGATGACGCCGGCCCCGTGCACACTGCCGTCGCCCGGATCCCGCATCGTGTTGATGTTCTTGAAGATGACCCAGCCCTTGTCGGTGTCGATCGAGTACCACTCGACGGGGTAGGTCGGCATCTCGCTGCCGGGGAAGGTGTTCATCGTCGAGACGATCCACTCGCGGATGGTCTCCCGGCCCTCCATGTTGCCGAGGGCATGCTCGACGTATTTCGCGTCCTCGGTGAAGTGGTCGGCGTAACTGGACCAGTCCCACGTCCTACCGACGTCGACGACGGATTCCTGGTAGCGGCCCCATGCTTCCTCGAGTTCCTCGCGTGACCACTTGCCCATCTGAGACTCCTTCGGCTCGCTGGAAAACTAGAACCTGTTCTACCAAACGGGGACGGTGCCTGGGAGGGGATTCAGGTGACCTTCAAACTCCGCGCCTGCCGCCAGATCTGGTCCCACGACTGCCGTTGTCCCGTCAGCAAATACACGGCCATGTCCTCGCTGATGTCGTTGACCTTGCGGACGTCGGAGAAGTAGGGCCCGATGTCGTCGGTGCCGCTACCCACGTACAGGGCGGAGTCGCTGTCCGTGGGGGGTGGGGGAAAGTAGCCGTAGCTCCTATTGGTGCTGAACGCCTTCGGCAGCGAGTAGCGGTCGGAGTACCCGTCGAGATACGCGGCAACGATGTAGGACTGGCCGATCACCACGATTCGTTCGCGTTGCGACTCTGGCAGCGCGTGATAGGCATCGGCGGTGCGCGCGGCGATCCGCTGGCCGGTGTCGTCCCGGACGAGGAACACCGAAAGCACCAAAGCGCCTAGCGCCACCGCCACGCTCAGCGCTGTGGCGGGCCAGTACAACCATCGGATGCGCACCGTGCCTCGCTCACGGCGCTGTTGCATCGCAAGGGCAGCCACCGCGGCCAGCGGCGCGTACAGCCCCGCCAGGTAATACGGCCGGCCCGCGGTGGCCACGAACACGACGTAGAGCACGACGAACGTGACACCGAGGAAGCGATAGTCGCGCAGTCCCGGGTCACGGAAGGCGCGCCACAGCCCGTACAGCACGAGCGCGCCCGCCGCACCGGCGTACAGAATGAGCTGCACGGCAATACCGGGCCTACCGCCGTACAACGCCTCGGCCTCACCCACCACAACCGATGCCATGCGCAGTTGTGGCCATGAGTTGGCGTTCTGCCACACCATCGTCGGCGCGGCGATCAACACGGCGATCAGCGCGCCAGCCCACAGCATCGGCCTGCGGAACAGCTCGCGGGGACCGACGGCCGCTACTGCGACGAGCAATACGGCACACAGCAGCAGCACCTGGAACTTCGTCAGCGCGGCGATTCCCGCTACCGCGCCGAACACCAGCAGCAGCCGATCGTCGCGCACCCGGATCCAGCGGACCAGCAACCAGATCAGCAGCAGCCACTGCACCGGTTCGAGCGCGTAGGGCGTGAGCCAGTGCCCGGTGAGCGTGGCCCACAGCGTGGTCGCCTGCGCTACTGCCGTGAAACCCTGTGCGCGGCGGTCACATCCGAGCTCACGGGCGATCAGGGCCGCGATGACGACCGCTCCGGCGGTGGCCAGCACGGCGGGGATTCGCAACGCGATCATCGAACCGGGTGCGACGGCGTCCATCCATGCGGCCAACAGCGGGGCGGCAGGCGGCTGGTCGGCCGAACCCCAGTCGAGGTGATTGCGGCCGATGGCCAGCATGTACACCTCGTCGAACCAAAAGCCACCTCCGAAAGCGCTTGCGGCGCAGTGCAAAACGGCCATCACGCCGGCGATCGGCAGCACCACCCCTGCGGCGAACGGTGCGATGTGTCGATCGGGAGGCGTCTGGAACCTCGTCGTCGTCACGTGCATCCACGTTACTGTCGCAGCCATGACACTCGGTATCGACCAGCAGGTGCTCGCCGAAATGGCGCCCTTGTTCGCGGCCGTCGGAGAGTCCGAGCCCGCACCTGTCGGCGATGTCGAATCGCGCCGCGTCAGCGGTCACCGGATGTTCGATCTGGTGGCCGCCCGTCGGGCGCCGACCGCCGGTGTCGACGGCGCGCAGCACTCCATGACCGCTTCGGACGGCGCGGCGCTGGATCTCACCTGGTATCACCCGTCCGGCGCGGACACACCTGGCAGCGCCGCGCTCTACCTACATGGCGGCGGCATGATCTTCGGCCTCGAGCACGTCGGCGTCCTGTATGACCTCGCGGTGCGCGAGTATGTGGCGGCCTCGGGCGTCCCGATGCTGATGGTCGACTATCGGGTGGCCCCCGAGCATCCGGATCCGACACCCGTCGAGGACTGTTACGGCGCGCTGGTCTGGCTTGCCGAGCATGCAGGGGACCTCGGAGTAGACCCGGCCCGCGTGGCCGTGATGGGTGACAGTGCAGGCGGCGGTCTTGCGGCGGGGGTGTCCCTGATGGCACGGGACCGCGGTGGTCCTGCGGTCGCGCAACAGCTTCTGATCTATCCGATGCTGGACGATCGACCCGCCACACCGGATCCGCAGGTGCAGCCGTTCCTGACGTGGACCTACGACGACAACCTCACCGGTTGGGGTGCGCTGTTGGGAGACAACGCCGGTGGCGCGCAGGTGTCGCCGTATGCGGCACCTGCCCGTGCCGACGATCTGGCCGGTCTGCCCGACACCTACATCGACGTCGGCGACCTCGACGTGTTCCGCAACGAGGACATCACCTATGCCCGGCGTCTCGCCGATGCGGGTGTGCCGACCGAGCTCCACGTGTACCCGGGCTGTCCGCATGCGTTCGAGGCACTCGCCCGCGAGGCCGCGGTGTCGCGGCGCGCGATCAGCGATCGTGTGCGGCGTCTGCGTGCTCTCTGAACGTCAGCGGACGGCCGGCTCCTCAACGACTTCTCTCATCCGCTCCAGCGTCTTGCGCATATCGCGGATGTTGCGGCGGCGACGCAGTTGCCCGCCGAATATCGAGAAGAGCTTCATTGCGAGCGAATCGTCGAGCCGGAAAGATTCGGTGACCTCGGTTCCGCCGTCCACCGGTGTGAGCAGGTAGTGCCAGTTGTTCACCGCCTTGCCCCCGAGCAGAACCGCGAAACCGAACTCGCGTCCCGGCTCGCACGCGGTGACCTCGCATGTCGTCCAGTAGACCGGTCCGATTTCGTTGCGCTTGACGTGACCGCGGAAGCGGTTGCCAAGCGCAGGCCCTGTCGCCCCGCCGAGCCACTCCGCTTCCATCACCTCAGGTGAGAACTTGCCAGTGCTGTGTATGTCGGCGATGAGATTCCAGACCTTGTCCGCGGGTGCCTTCATCGACACCGTCACCGATCCGTCCATGGCTACTCCTGTTTCGGTAAACGCCTTGGCTGTCACGCGCGGTGCAACGGTAGCAAGGCCTCGATCACACAGTCCGTAGCATTGGCGGCGGAGCCCAGGAGGCGCGGTTGAAGATTCGCTTCGGTATCGGATTGGGTGCGGAAACCGCGCCGGACGAGCTACCGGCCATCGTCGATCATCTGGAGGCGACCGGCGTCGATTCGCTGTGGTTCTCCGAACTCGTCTACAGCAATGCGGTGGATCCGTTCATCGGCATGGCACACGCGCTGGCGCGAACCGACAACCTGAAGGTCGGTACGTCCGTCGCGGTGCTCCCGGGCAGGCACCCCGTACTCGTGGCCAAGCAGTTGGCCTCTCTGGCGGCACTGGCCCCCAAGCGCGTGCTGCCAGTGTTCGGCCTGCGATCCGCCATTCCGGCTGAGCGTGAGATCTTCGTGGTCCCCGACGGAGCGCGCGCCGCCGTTTTCGATGAGTCGCTCAAGTTGCTGAGATCCGCTCTGGAGCAGGACGATGTCTCGTTCGCAGGCGACTACTTCTCGGCGAGCTCGGTCGGTGTCGCACCGCGCCCGCTCAAGCCGATGGACATCTGGCTCGGCGGCTCGGCCCCCGCGGGCTTCAGGCGGATCGGTGCGCTCGCTGACGGATGGCTGGGTAGCTTCCTCACTCCTGCCGAAGCCCGTGACGGACGCGAACAGATCCAACGGGCGGCGGAGCGGGCAAGACGCGCGATCGAACCCGACCATTACGGCATCAACATCGCGGTCTGCGACGGCGACATCCCCGTCGAGCTGGCGGCCGCGGCCAGGCGCCGTCGACCTGACCTGGAACCCACAGAGCTGATAGCTGCCGGCTGGTCGGGCCTTCATCGTCAGATCGACGCCTACGTCGACGCGGGACTGACCAAGTTCGTCATCCGGCCCGCAGGAGCGCGGACACCCGACTTCATCGACCGTTTCGTGGCTGAACTTCTCCCGAGGCAGAACTGACCTCGGTCGAGGTGAACCGCCACGGTCGTGGTGTCGTGTTTAGAAGTATGTGGCCAGGACATCCACTGGGCCATACGTTCGCTGCGCCATGACCGGGAGGAGATCGGAATGAGGCTTCGATTGTTGCGGATTGCCCGGTCGGTGACGTTGGCCGGATTGGCGGCAGTGCTGGCGTTGGGACTCGTCAGTCCGCCCTCGGCGATCGCCGACGACCGCCTGGACTTCACCGGGACCACGCTTACCGGGGCGCCGTTCTCCGGTGCGAGCCTGATGGGTAAACCGGCGGTGCTGTGGTTCTGGACGCCGTGGTGCCCGTTCTGCAACGCCGAGGCGCCGAATGTCAGCCAGGTCGCCGCGGCCAACCCCGGCGTGACGTTCGTCGGCGTCGCGGCCCGTTCGGACGTCGGCGCCATGCAGGCCTTCGTGTCCAAATACAACCTCAACTTCACGAATCTCGACGACGCCGACGGCTCGATCTGGGCGCGGTACAACGTCCCGTGGCAGCCCGCGTACGTGTTCTACCGGGCCGACGGGTCGTCGTCGTTCGTGAACAATCCGACCTCGGCGATGCCACGCCAGGAGCTGTCGGATCGGGTAGCGGCACTCGCCTAGGCCGCCGCCGCGCGTGGACCATGAGTTGATCGGCCTGGCGTTCGCGGCCGGGTTGGTTGCCGCGCTCAACCCGTGTGGGTTTGCGATGCTGCCGGCGTATCTGGCCCTCGTGGTCCGCGGCGAGGCCGAGCAGCGTGACGGGCTCACCGCTCTGCCCCGGGCTGCCGCAGCGACAGCGGCGATGGCGCTGGGCTTCATCGCGGTGTTCGGCACGTTCGGACTGCTGACGGTCGCCGCGGCGTCGACGGTGCAGCGCAATCTGCCATACGTCACGGTGGTCATCGGTGCAGGCCTTGTCGCCGTGGGGATTTGGCTGCTCCTGGGACGGGACATGACGGCGCTGATTCCCGCGGCACACACGCGTTGGGCGCCGACCGCGCGCCTTGGCTCGATGTTCGGCTACGGGCTCAGCTACGCCGTCGCGTCGTTGTCCTGCACGGTCGGCCCTTTCCTCGCGGTCACCGGTATGGCGTTCAAGGGTGGTTCGCGTCTCGCGGGGGCGCTCGTCTACGTCGCCTACGGCGCCGGGTTCACGTTGGTGGTCGGCTCATTGGCGGTCGCGGCCGCCTTGGCGAGTTCGGCCGTCGTCGACCGCTTGCGGCGAATCCTTCCGTACCTCAACCGGATCAGCGGTGCTCTGCTGGTGCTGGTCGGCCTCTACGTGGGCTACTACGGTCTCTACGAGGTGCGGCTGTTCACCGCCGGCGGAGACCCGGACGATCCGGTGATCGCCGCCGCGGGCCGTCTCCAGGGTGCCGCCGCGGGCTGGGTCCATCAGCACGGGGCGTGGCCGTGGGTGATCGCGTTGGCCGTGCTGATCGGTGTCGCGCTCGTAGTGGCGTATCGCGCGCGGTCTAGCGTCGCGAGACGTCGCCGTACAGATCGGGCCACGGCGGGCGGCGGACCATAGCCACGCCGGCGAACGCAGCCGACATGATCCCGACGGGATGCCGCCATCGCGATGGCCGTGCCGTCGACCGCGGGGACCCAGGTCGCCTTGCCGTCCTTGACGACGAACACACCGAGCGCCCCGCCGCGTGCCCTGGCTACGGGAAGGACCATTGTTCCGTCGGCGGTTTCGTACGGCTGCCCGTACGCCCGTGAGGCATCGGTTCCGACGGTGTCGAGCAGTTCTGACGCATCCCGCAGGTTCGTACCGTCATGCTTACTACTGATAGGCGGGCTCGGGACAGGAGGACCCAATGGTTATCGTCGCCGGCCATCTCATCGTCGATCCCTCCCAGCGTGACGAGTACTTGTCCGGGTGCATTGACGTGGTCCGGGACGGCCGGGCGGCCGCGGGTTGTCTGGACTTCGCGCTGTCGGCCGACCTCATCGATCCCGGACGCGTGAACATTCTGGAGCGGTGGGAGTCCGTGGCCGCGGTTGAGGCGTTCCGCGGCAGTGGTGTCGACGGCGAACAGGGCGCGGCGATCATCACAGCGTCGGTCGCCGAATACGACGTGAGCGTGACGAGGAATCTCAGCTGACGAAACGCCGCAGGGAACCGAGATGGATGTGACGACTTCCTGACGTTGCGTTTGCGGCCGGTCCCCTCGGACACGCCCTGTATCGACCACGAACCGCAACTTCCACTGGGGGAGCACACCCGCAATAAGCCCGCGACCGATCGCCGAACCGCTCGAATTCACGAGGTCGGCGGCATTTTCACGACCGGTTGATAGACCGGCTAGCTAAATTTCGACACCCGCAGCGACGAGGTCGATCATCAACGGTGACGACGGACGGGTAATATTCGCTGGCGTCAACGAGCCAATCCGGCGCGCGGGGCCGGATTCGCTGGTGAGGCCGATGCCGGTTGTCATATGTAATGTGCGTAAACTGCGGACGACGGGGAAGGCGCCCGCACCGCCGCGGACCCTTCGCAATACTTCGAAACAAAGACGTCAGAGGCTAAGAATTGCCAGAAACGACCAGCGACGACCAGGGCCTCGAGCCGCACTTTGAGAACGTGCAGTCGCACTACGACCTTTCGGATGAGTTCTTCCGGCTCTTTCTCGATCCGACGCAGACCTACAGCTGCGCGTACTTCGAGCGTGATGACATGACGCTCGAAGAGGCGCAGCTCGCGAAGATCGACCTGTCGCTCGGCAAGCTGGGTCTGAAGCCGGGGATGACGCTTCTCGACATCGGCTGCGGCTGGGGCGCGACGCTCAACCGCGCTCTGGAGAAGTACGACGTCAACGTCATCGGCCTCACCTTGAGCGAGAACCAGAAGGCGCACGTCGAGAAGGTGTTCGCCGCGTCGCCCAGTGCGCGCACCAAGCGGGTGTCGCTGCAAGGGTGGGAGCAGTTCGACGAACCGGTCGACCGCATTGTCTCGATCGGCGCCTTCGAGCACTTCGGCGCGGACCGTTACGACGACTTCTTCAAGATGGCCTATGCCGCCCTGCCGAGAGACGGCGTCATGCTGTTACACACGATCGTCAAGCCCAGCGACGAGGAGTTCGCCGAGCGCGGGTTGCCGCTGACCATGACGAAGCTGAAGTTCTTCAAGTTCATCATGGACGAGATCTTCCCCGGCGGGATGCTGCCGTTTGTATCGAACGTCGAGGAGCACGCCGCCGAGGTCGGCTTCGAGGTCACCCGAGTCCAGCCGCTGCGGATGCACTACGCACGGACGTTGGACATCTGGGCCGAGGCGCTCGAGTCCCGCAAGGACGAGGCCCTCGCGGTCCAGTCGCAAGAGGTCTACGACCGTTACATGAAGTACCTGACCGGGTGTGCCGATCTCTTCCGCGAGGGCTACACCGATATCTGCCAGTTCACTCTGGTCAAGGGCTAGCGTCGGCGCAGCCGCCGCCAAATACGCAGCGGCAGAAGGCCTATCAGCGGCGCCCGCTTACCGAGGTCGTCAGCGTCGCGCTTGTTGAAGGCGGCGGCATAGCGGCTGGCCTCGGCGGCGCTACCGTATTCTTTGGCCCCGCTCGACCCTCCGCACCGCTCGCACGCCCATCGCATGGTGCGCCCCTCCGCGCGGAACGTCGGCTGGTGGTCGAACACCCGGCACGCGAACGTCACGCAGGCTTCTCATCGGCCGTTGTGAGCGGTGCCGCGAGCTCCTCGAGGTTCTTGCCCTCGGCCTTCACGCCGAAGATCAACTCGACGACGCCGCCGACCGCCATCACCGCCGCTCCGATGAGGAACGACATCGCCACCAGGCTGCGATCGCCGGTTTCGATGAGCGTCCCGAAAAGCAGCGGCCCGGTTATGCCTCCGATGGCCGTACCCACCGCATAGAAGAAGGCGATGGCCAACGCCCGCGTTTCCATCGGGAAGATCTCGCTGACCGTCAGGTAGGCGGCGCTGGCGCCCGAGGACGCGAGGAAGAAGCAGACGGACAGCACCGCGATGAAGACGATCACGCCGCCGGTTTCCGAGGCGAACAGCGCGGTGAGACCGACTGCGACCGCCGCGGAACCCAGGTAGGCCAGGGAGATCATGGCCTTCCGGCCGACCGTGTCGAACAGGTGTCCGAGCAGCAGCGGTCCCGCGAAGTTGGCCAGCGCCCACACCACGAAGAACAGCGGGACAGTGCCGGACGCCACGCCGTAGAACGTGCTGAGCAGGGTGCCGAGGTTGAATGTGAACGCGTTGTACAAAAACGCCTGACCGATGAACAGCGCCAGGCCGAGGATCGCGCGCTTGGGATAGCGGGTGAACGCGACCTTGGCGATCTCGACGAACGAGATCGTCTTGCGCGGCCGGACCGTCAGCGACCCCTCGGGTTCCACCAGTGGCTCTTCGGTGTCGCGCGCCACCTCGTCCTCGATCTCACCGACTATCCGCTCGGCCTCCTCTTCGCGCCCGTGGATGAACAGCCAGCGCGGGCTTTCGGGAACGTTGCGGCGGACGATGAGCACCGCGAGCCCGAACACCGCGCCGATGCCGAACGCCAGTCGCCATCCGATGTCCTGCGGGAATAGCGACGTGTTCAGCAGCAGCAGTGCGCCCGCCGCACCACCCGCCGCACCCAGCCAGTACGACCCGTTGATGATCAGGTCGACACGGCCGCGCACGCGTGCAGGGATCAACTCGTCGATCGCGGAGTTGATCGCGGCGTACTCGCCGCCGATACCGGCCCCGGTGAAGAACCGCGCTATGAAGAAGTACCACGGTGCAAATGCGAATGCCGTTGCCACCGTTGCGGTCAGGTACACCACCAAGGTGAGGATGAACAGTTTCTTGCGGCCGAAGCGATCGGTGAGCTGACCGAAGAACAGCGCTCCGAGGCACGCTCCCGCGATGTAGACGGCGGCCGCGATGCCGATCTGGCCAGCGGTCATCTCGATGCCGCTGCCGGGTTCGGTGAGCCGGTCGGCGACATTGCCGACCATCGTGACTTCGAGGCCGTCCAGCACCCAGACGCCGCCCAGTCCGATCACGACCCGCCAGTGGAAACGCGACCACGGAAGCCGGTCCAGTCGGCTCGGCACCTGCGTCGTGACGGTCTCGGTTGAAACATCCGCACTCATGCGCCGCCTCCTGTCGTCGGAGACGGAGTACCCGCCTTACGCCGAATAATCCTCGACGTAAATTTTCAGTGCGCGTTGGCTCCCACAGCGGTGATCGCGTCGATGACCGCCGACGGCGCGTCGAGGGAGACGAAGGTTCGCGCGTCGGGCACCTCGACCAATGTCGATCCCGGGAACAGCGCCGCGAGCCTTCGGCCGAGCGCAGGGGTGAAAGCGCGGTCGCGCTGACCCCAGACGAGGGTGACCGGTTTGGTGAAGCGGTGCAGCCGGGTCGACACGTCGGTCAGGTCGGTCTTGGCGACCGCCCGCAGCAGCCGGGCCAGATCGCGGCGAATGCGGACATCGGTGCGGGCGGGTTCCAGCCACGAGGCCGTCAGTTGCGGATCCGGGGTGACCAGCAGGCCGAAGCCGAGCGGAGAATGCCGCAGCGGTGTGAACCTCATCTGCTCGAACAGCACCTTGATGGACACCGGCCCACGCAGCAGCGCGAACACGAGAGTGAAGGGGAACGGCGGGAACTTGTCGAACGCATCGCAATTGGTCAGGACCAGGCGCCCCGCGAGATCCGGGTAGGCGTCGACGACCAACTGACACAACCCGCCGCCGGTGTCATTGCCGACCAGCGTCACGTCCGAAAGGCCCAGCTTCTCGACGAAGTCATGGATCATCGTCGCGACCGCGTGCGGTGACAGCTCGGCGCCCTCGTTGACGGGAATCGTGTGCGAGCCCAAGGGCCAGTTCGGCAGGTAGCACCGGAATCCGCGGCTGGCCAGACCGTCCGCCACGCGATCCCACAGCCGGCTGTCCACGAGGATGCCGTGCACGAACACCACCGGCGGATGCGGCGAATCCTCCGGACCCAACACGCGGTACGAGATGGTGGCCTGATCAAGTGCGACCTGCGGCATGTTCGCTATCCTTTCCATAACTTACAAACATTTGGTATGAAAGGTACGTGCAGGCTGTATGAAAGTCAACGATCCGGCGACGACTCGGCGCACTCAGGCGGAGCGCACCGCCGCCACGCGTGCGTTGCTGATCGACGCCGGCCGGAAGCTGTTCGCCGACAAGGGTTTCAACGACATCTCCACCCAGGCGATCGTGTCCGCAGCCGGGGTCACCCGTGGGGCGTTGTATCACCAGTTCGACGACAAGGTCGGCCTGTTCGCGGCGGTGTATGAGCAGGTCGAGCGCGATCTGGTCGGGGACATCGCCCGTCAGATCATGGAGCGACAGCCCCTTGATCCGCTGGAGGCTATGCGGGTCGCTGCGCGCCTGTTCCTCGACGGCTGCTCGGCGCCCGAGGTTCAGCAGATCGTCCTGATCGACGCCCCGGCGGTCCTGGGATGGGACCGCTGGCGCGCAGTCGGTGTCAAATACGGTCTCGGGGTCATCGAAGGGATGCTCGCCCACGCGATCGCGGAAGGAGCCATTCCCGAGCAGCCGTTGCGCCCCACCGCCCATGTGCTGCTCGGCGCGCTCGACGAGGCGGCGCTGTTCGTGTCCCGTGCCATCGATCGTGAACGCGCGCGCAGCGAGATGGACACGGTGTGTGAGCGATTGATCAGCGGGATCGCCGGGAGCGGGTAGCTTTCGTCATGACCGGCGCCGGCTGGATCCGCTCGCGACCGTCGAAGGCACTGCTGTGGGCGGCGCTCGTGCTGTCGTTGGTTCTCGGGGCGGGTGTCCTCGTGGTCGATCGACAGGGGAGCGCGGCCGACCGGATCGCCGTGCCATTGACCAATGATCAGGCCGCCGGCCAGGTCGTCGGTTCAGCCAGGCAGATCGTCGCCGCAGCACGCCTGCAGAAGGTGACCGGCGGCTACATGTTCGTGTCGTGCGCAACCCAGAACGCGGCGCCCTATCAGGCGGCCATGTACATGAGTTTTTCCCTGCCGCACAGTGATTGGGCGCGTTATCTGGACCAGGTCGCCTCGGCCATGATCGTCGGCGGTTGGGCGGCCGCGCCCGCGCAGGCCGAGCACTTCGGCCGCAAACTCACCAAGGGCGGCGTCACCGCGGTGCTGCAGCGCAACCTCGACGACCCGACCTTTGCGACCATGCGTCTCTACGGTGAGTGCCGCAACCTCGAGGACCATCGAAACGACAACCCGGCGTGGACGGAAGTCAGCCTGTGACGTCGGTGATGCTCCGTTGCAGCAGAAGAGTATCGAGCCATGTTTCAATCCGACCGCGGGGCGTATCTGGACGTCCATCGCGTTCGCCGTCGGGATCAGCAGGCGACAGGATGCGACTCGCAGTACGGGGTGGTGCCGGGGAATCGGTAACGATGGTCGGCGACCCAGCGGTACACCGCCTCTTCCAGTGATCGAATGCCCGGGACGCGGTAAATCATCAGCGGAATTCGGGTGCCGAGCGCGGCAGATACTGCGGCGTTGGCCGCCTCCGCGCCCGCGTACGCGTTGCCGGCATCATCCAGCCAGCGCACCGAGTCCATCAGGCTCGAGTCGGGAATACCGAGCCGCTCTGCGGTGCCCGGCGTCTGTAGTGGTTCTGTGTGCAGCTCACCGGTCCGATTGAGCTTCAGCAGGAAGTTCCGCGATCGAGTGCACATTCCACAATTGCCGTCGAAGAACAATATTCCGGACATGGCTCCATTGTCCTCCACACTCGGCGGGGGCGGCCTACCGGGCAGGCGGCCCGGGCGGCGCGGCGTCGGGGGCGGCATCCCTGCGGCGTGCGGCCATGCCGCCGAGCGCCTCGAACACCACCCGGTGCGCGGCGTTGACGGTCAGCTCCGCGTGGTCGTAGGCGGGCGCCACCTCGACCACGTCGACGCCGACGACATCGTGTTCGCGGCAGAGTTGCCGCACCAACCGCAGCAGGTCGGCGGTGGTGATGCCGCCCGGCTCGGGTGTGCCCGTGCCAGGTGCATGCGCGGGGTCGAGGACGTCGATATCGACCGAGACGTACAGCTTCTCGGCCTTGGCCAGGGCCTCGCTGACGGCGTCGCGCATGACTTCCTTGAAGCCGCGCTCCCAGATCTCCTGCATGGTGTGCCACGTCATGCGTTGTTCTTGCATCCACTCGAAAGTGTCCTGCGGCGGCCAGTAGCCGCGCAGCCCCACCTGTACGAAGTGGCTGCCCGGCACAGCGCCGGACTCGATGAGCCGACGCATCGGCGTGCCATGGCTCGCGAGGTTGCCCTCGATCTCGTCGGCGGTGTCGGCGTGCGCGTCGAAGTGCACGATGCCGACGTTGCCGTAGCCGTGCACGTCGGCGACAGCGGTCGCGGCCGGCCAGGTGATCGAGTGGTCGCCACCGAGGACCACCGGCACGATGCCGCGCGAGGCGATGGCGTGTACGCGTTCGCGGATGTTGTTGTGCGAGACCTCGGTCTGCCCGTGGGGGCAGTACGCGTCGCCGAAGTCGACGACTTCGAGCCAGTCGAAAATCTCGAGTCCCAGATCCAGGTGATAGGTGCCCGGCTCGTAGGCGGTGGCCCGAATGGCCCGGGGGCCGAAGCGGGCGCCGGGCCGGTTCGTGGTGCCAACGTCGAACGGCGCCCCGACGATCGCCACATCGGGCCGCCACGACTCCAGTTGTTCGACCTCGGTGAGGAACGGCCGGTGCCCGAATGAAGTCACACCGGCATAAGCCAGTTCGAGCTGCTCGACCATCCCGGGTGGAAGCTCTCGCTGATGATCGTGATCGTGCCCCATGGGTCGACCGTACCGTCCCCTGCCTTCGGCGTGGGCCCAGTGGAGGACTCGCTCGGATGCGTTACGGGCTTGACGCTCAACCGAAGTGAGCGCGTGGCGCAGCGTCGGCGATAGGCCGCCCGGCCGGCTCGCAGCGACTTCGCGGAGTTCGGGTGAGCAACGCTGCACGACGCATACGATCTTGGCGTGGGGTGCGTGGACATGGTGACCATCGATGACATCAGGTCGGCGGCGACGCGGATCCGCGCGTTCGTCGTCCGCACGCCACTACTGCCCGCGCTGTGGGCCGACGACGACCGTCCGCTGTGGATCAAGCCGGAGAACCTGCAGGCGATCGGGGCGTTCAAGGTTCGCGGCGCCTTCAACGCGATCGGCAACCTCGACGAGTCGGTGCGGACCCGCGGGGTCGTCGCGTACTCGAGCGGAAATCATGCCCAGGCCGTGGCGTATGCGGCGGCGATATACGGAGTTCCGGCGCACATCGTGATGCCGAAGGAGACGCCGGCCGTCAAAGTGGACGCCACCCGCGGCCACGGCGCCGAGGTGGTGCTGTGCGAGGCGGGTCAGCGCGAACGGGTCGCCGCCGAAGTCGTCGAGCAGACCGGCGGGGTTCTGGTTCCGCCGTTCGACCATCCCGACATCATCGCGGGGCAGGGAACGATCGGTCTCGAGATCGCCGAGGACCTGCCTGCGGTCGAGAACGTGCTCGTTCCGGTCAGTGGCGGCGGCCTGGCGTCGGGGGTCGGCACGGCCATCAAGGCGCTGTGCCCGCAGGCACGTGTTTTCGGCGTGGAACCCGAACTCGCCGCCGACACCGCTGACTCACTCGCACAGGGCCATCGGGTCGATTGGTCGATCGAGGACCGCAATCGCACCATCGCCGACGGTCTTCGCTCACAGCCCTCGGAGTTGACCTTCGCTCATCTGCAGAGGGTGCTGGACGGTGTGATCACCGTGTCGGAGAACGAGATTCGCGACGCGGTCCGTGAAATCGCCACGAAGGCGCATTTGGTCAGCGAACCCAGTGGGGCGGTCGCCCTGGCCGCCTATCGCCGTGGCGAGACTCCGTCCGGCCGCACCGTCATGGTGCTCTCCGGTGGGAACGTCGACCCACTGGCCTTGACGGACATCCTGGCGGGCCGGCCCGAAAGCTAGTGCACACCCTCCATGAGGCGGCTTATTCAGGGCGGCGCGAATACGATCACGCCGGCGTCACTACGGCGATACCGACGACCCAACCGATTGCGCTGGATGGCCGAACACGGTGCGTCCGGCGGGCCCGCCTTCGCCTTGTCCCGCAGCGGTCATGGGAATCACGGTGCCACTCGACCCGATTTCCGGTGACCTATGGAAAGGGCCTGTATTGCGGGCAAAGGCACAGGTGAAGGACTTGCAGTAGGTTTCGGTACCACAGCACATTTCGATGCGGATCTGCATGTGTAGGCCCGGTGGCTCCAACAAAGCCCGGTGAGCCGGCTCACGCCGACGCCTGTAAGGTCACCCCGAACAGGTGGATGTCCCCGGCGGTTTCAGGTGGACGTCCGGAATGGTTTCAGAAGGGCAAGAGTGGACACCGTACTCGGCTTATCGGTGACGCCGTCCGCTGTCGGTCTCGTTCTCGTCGAAGGGCAGGACGCCGAGGGCTCCACCGTCGACCGGGAAGCGTTCGAGATAGTCTCCGGCCGGCATGCGACACCCCGCCAGGCCTCCGAGCAGGCCGCCGCGGCAGTGCTGCGCACCGAGGCGATCGCGGCCTCCCGCGGCCAGCGTCTGCACTCGATCGGCGTGACATGGAGCGACGGCGCCGACAACGAGGCGTCCTTACTGCTGAAATCGCTGAGCGATTCCGGTTTCGACAACGTCGTTCCGGTACGCCTGCCCGAGGCGACGGAGGCCCTCGCATGGGGCATCGCCGAGGTCATCGGCCACCAGGTCACCGCGGTGTGCGTGATCGAACCCGACACGGTGATCATGCTCATCGTTCATGCCGGTGTCGGCGCCGTTCAGACGGCCATCAACCATGCCATCGACACCGAAGAAGCGTTGCTCCGCTGGTTGAACGCCGTTTTCACCAAGGCCGACTGGCGGCCTGAGGCATTGGTGGTGGTCGGGTCCGGCAGCGCTCTTCACGCGGTCATTCCCCGGCTCGAGGACATCCTGTCGGTGCCGGTGTTCGTACCCGCCGAGTCCGAGCTCGCACTGGCCCGCGGCGCGGCGCTCGCGTCAGCGCACAGCACCGAGTTCATCCAGCTGGGCCAGACCCCCGAGCGGGTCGTGCCACGCGAGCGCCGTCGACTGACGCAGACCGGTCCGCTTGCCATGCTCGTCGTCGGTGCGGTGACGTTCGTCGGGTCGGTGTCGGTTGCGGTCAGCCTTCAGATGGCACCCGATCGGGACATCGCCTCGCCGGAGGCACGACCGGCAGCCAACACCTCTCCTCAGATCGCGGCGGCTGCGGCCCGCGCGGCCCTCCCGCAAGCCCCGCCTGCGGCTCCGGCGGAACAACTGCCGCCGCCCCTGCCGGAAGCTCCGCCCGTCGAGATCGCCGACCCTGCGGTTGGCGCCGTCGACATCGCCGAGGCCGCGCCGGTCGACGGTGTCCCGGTCGAGGCGCCGCTGCCGGACGCTTCGGTGCTGCCTGCGCCCGACGCCGCGGTCGACGCGCTCCCTCCCGCGGCCGTCCCACCTGCGCCGGGTCTGATGCCTGCGCAACCGACTCCGGTGCCTGAACAGCGGCCGGGCCTGCTGAGCCGGCTCAGGGACCGGCTGTCGAATATCGGCAGGAACGACGAGGTTCCTGCCGCGCAGCAGGCCGCCGTTCCTGGCGCGCCGGTGCCACCGCCTGAGGCCCCCGTGCCTGCACCGGAAGCGCCGCCCGTTCTACCGCCTCAGTGACGTCGCCCGGCACCGGTCCCGCGATATTGCGCCTGGTGCTGCGCATCGGGATAGCCGCGGCGGTGCTGACCGCGGTGATCGCCGTCGAGATCTCGTCTCGATCCGGGGTGACCTGGCGGCTGGTCACGAAGAGTGTCGCATCCGCGTCACTCTCGCGATCACCGACAGGAATCTCCGCCCATGCCCATCAACAACCACACCCTACCTGCAGAAACGCTTCCGCCTGAGATCGGCCACGCCCGCAAGAAGAACCCTGCCTTCCTCCTGGCAGCCATCAGTCTCTTCCTGCTCCTGGGCTTGATCGGAGCTTGCACCCACAACAAGCCGGTGACGGGGGCGCTCTTCTCAGACGGCAGTGGACCGATGCCGGTGGCCGCACCGCCTCCTGCTCCACTGCCTCCGCCCGAGCAGTTGAACCCGGAACCGGACGGCAAGGCCACCCTGGTCCAGATCCAGGTCGGCCAGGAGATGCAGGACCGTGCCCGGCAGAACCCGCTGATCCGGTGTGTGACGTGACCTGGAAACTGGCGTCCCTCCAGTCCGATGTCGTCTGCGACGACCCGGCGACTCCGCTGAAGCCGGGGCAGCAGTTGCGCTTCGTGCTGGACATCAAGGTCGACCCGAGGGCATTCCGGTTCCCTGCTTCCGAATCTGAGTTGTTTGCTGCGAAGTGGTGGGGCGTCGAGGATGCTGGTGGTGAGGTGGACTTCAACATCGTCCGGCGCGACTGCCGTACCGGAGGCTTGAGACCCAGCTGGTGCCGGGTACTCACGTCCGCAAGCACGTGGTGATCATCGCTCCGGCGGAGGCCACCGAGCTGCATATGTACATCAACATGGGGGAGCGTGACGGGGTCTCGTGGAGATCCCCGAGCGCAGGATTCACGAGTAGCAGGGGGAGATATGAAAAGCATCATCATCGGCGGCATCGCGGCGTTCGCGGTCATGCTGGCTGGAGCACCGGTGGCCGCAGCCGACCCGATCACTCCTGACGACTGGGAGATGGACGACGGCATCGGAGTCGGCACCCGAACCCCCGGAACACCCTGCCTGGCGTCGGAGTCCCATCAGTGGGCAGAGAACCCTGTCGGCGACACCGCACTGTGGTGTCCACCTCCGGCGTTCGTCTGGGTGCCGGTCGCGCCCTCACCGAGGTGATCGAGCAGGGCGACGAGAGGACTCTGGCCAAGTTTGCGCACCTGCGCGAGCAGCAACGCCAGATCAAGGCCGAGGAGCGCGCCAGGGCTGAGTTCGCCGACATCAACGGTCAGTCATCGAAGCGCGCCTGATGTCAGATAGCTCGAATCCGCCCTGGTGATCTTGGTCGGGGCCTGGTTACCATCATCGCCGATGCGCGAAGGGGAACGCGCGTTCGAGCACAGGGGGATCGATGACCTCTCCACCACCGCCACCACGACCAGCGCCTGGCTGGTATCCAGATCCGGCAGGCGGCGGGCAGCGTTACTTCGATGGGACCAACTGGGGTCCCACGGCACCAGTAGCGACCGCACCGCCCCCGCAAAAGAAGCCGCTGGGATGTTTCAAGACCGTCCTGATCGTCATTGGAGTCATCTTCTTGATCGGCCTCATTGGCAACTCCTGTGATGACGACAAGAAGGACTCCAGCTCCAGCACTTCTTCGTCGGTTCGCTCCAGTACTCCCTCGCGCACTCCGACCACTTCGGCTGGCCCCGAGAAACCGGACGCGAGCTTCACTACCGCTCCCGGTCCGGACGGGGAAGTGGTGACTGCGGCGTTCGCTATCGGTGACAACTTGACCGAGGGCTTGATCAAGGACGGGGCGCGGTTCGAGACCATCGACATCCTCGAATACGCAAAACAGGTCTATCCCAACGCATCTCAGGTGAACGTCCGGGGCAGCTTCCCGATGAAGGACGCCTACGGCAATGTCGAGACCAAGGTCGTCATCAACATCACCTATCTGAAGTCGACGATTGACCAGATCAACTTCAAGGGCGTGGACAAGGACAAGATCTGGGAAATAAGGGACTCCGGCTTCATTCACCCCGAGTTCCAACCGTAGGCAGGAGTTGACATGACTTGGATGAGGACTTGTGCGAGCACAACCGCACTGTGTTGTTTCATCGCCCTTACTCCTGTGCCGATTGCCCGCGCAGATACGCCAGGTGAGGCGTTTTGCGCAGAGAACCAGCGTCATCTCGATGCTTCGAACGGGGAGATGCCGTTCGAGGTCAACGAGGCTGTCGCCTGGCTGATGCAGCAGTTCAATATGTCTGAGACCGAAGCCGTCCGTCTCATTGACAACGTGGCGGAGACGTATTGGTCAGGCATGAACGGGAGATGGCAGGTCAAATGTCATGATCAGTGAAGTGTCCTGGCCCAGAACGTGTTCCGTATTCGTCGTGATGGATTTTCTGGTGCCGGTTGTCGCGATAACAGCCTCGCACGCCGCCACCGAATGTGCTTCAAGAAGCTGCGAGCTGGTAGCCAGCTCTTATCGGGCCGCGCTAGCGAGGTAAAACACCCGAACCGATAGGTGGGGTAAGTGTCCGCACACCATGGAAGGAGCAGCAAGTCATGACGGGAGGCCCTGTCGGCTTTTGGAGCTACGTCCACGATGACAACGATGCCGTCGACAACGCAATCCTGGATCTGCGCAAGCTCATCATGGGCGCGTATTCGATCTTGACTGGCGAAGACCTCACGTTGTTTGTCGACACGGAAATCAACTGGGGAGAGGAGTGGGAGCAGCGAATCTCTAGCAGCATCGCCGGGACGACGTTCTTCATACCCATCATCACCCCACGCTTCTTCAAGAGCAAAGCTTGCAGGCAGGAAGTAATCGACTTCACCACCAAGGCGACTGAAGCTAACGGACTCAATGAACTCTTCCTGCCGATCCTGTACGCGGACGTGCCCTACTTGTCGAAGGACGCTGAAGACCCCGTCATTCGATTGGTAGCCAAGACTCAATACGTCAAATGGCACAAACTTCGGTTGCTTGACCCGCTCTCCAGCGAGCACCGCGCAGCAGTTCATGAACTCGCAGAAGAGATCCACCGAATCTCGCAGGATGTGGCAGAAAAGCCCGACACGGTGGTGTCGACAACCGGCGAAGGCGGCCCGACAGACCAGGGCGGCGACGATGCCGATGATGATGCGCCCGGGACTTTGGATCTGATAGCGGACGCCGAGAGCATCATGCCGGTATTCGCCGAGACAATCGAAGCGATGGGTGAGTGCCTCACAGAAATTGGCGAGATAGGCACTGCAAGCAAGCCTGAACTAGACAGGGCCGCAATGAATCCCAAGGTCGGTCCTCGGCTCGCGGTCATGCAAAAGGTCGCAACTAAGCTGGAGGTTCCCGCACAGCGTTACCTTGAACTGTCAACGGAATACGCCTCGCAAGTAATCGAATTGAATAAGGCGATAGATGCAATAATACACCTTCGCCCGTATTCAGAAATGTCGCCCAGCGACCAAGCCGAGTACTTGAGCCTCGCCAACTCCATTCGTAAGATGCGAGATTCGGCTAATGAGGCACTTGCGGGTGTCATATTCGCGAGCGACGCGATGCAGGAAGTCGCGTCGCTCAGTCGCGCGATGCGGAAGCCCGCATCGAAACTGCAGCGTGGCGTAGAGCGTATGGGCGACGTGCAGGCACTTTACGACGAATGGGTAAGGGGCTTCGAAGAATCCGGTGTATGGGACGATGACCCCCCCGGAGCCGAAAATAGTGACACAGAGTAGAGAGAAGATGGGCAGACTGCCATCCTCGCCGATGATGTAGCTATGCTGCCTCGAGTTCTGCCAAGTAGCGATACAGCGTCGCTCGACTCACCCCGAGGTACTTCGCGATGTCCCTCGCTGTGTGGCCGTCGGCCTTCATCCGTCTGGCTGTGGCGATATGGTCGGCATCGTCGACCTTGCGTGGCCGTCCGAACCTCGTGCCATTGGCACGAGATGCCGCCAGCTTCAGCGCCGTCCGCTCTTTCGCCAGCGCTCGTTCGTACTCCGCGAGAGACCCCAGAACGCCGATCATCATCCGGCCAGCGGGCGTCGACGAGTCGATGCCGTCAGATGTCGACACTAATGTGACGCCCCTATCGGTCATCTCCTTGACTGTCGCGAGTATGTGCTGGAGATTCCTGCCGAGCCTGTCCAATTTCCATACCACCACCGTGTCGCCGTCACGCATGTAGGTCATCAACTCGGCCAAGCCGGGCCGGTCGTCCCGTGCACCGGACATGGTGTCGGAAAATGTCTTTGTGACTCCGGCGGCTTCGAGCGCAGTCTCCTGTTGATTGAGCGTCTGTGCCACAGTGCTGACTCGAACGTAGCCGATCCGGGTCCCAGTAGCGGAGGAGTCTGCCGAGTGTTCCTGTCTCACAACAAGTCTGAACGCACATCTGAGACAGTTTATTCCGAGACTAACTATTGAGACACCGCGACCACGATGGACAGACGAGGCGGTCCCGACTCTACCGATGTCTCATATGTGGTCGTTTTCGAGACCCGGTCCGTGTGCCGTTCAACGGTGCATCGTTCAGCCAGCGATCAGAGGCGCTCGGCGAACGCGAGTCGTGAATCGAATGTTCTGCGAAGTCGTTCGCGTAACGAAGCGTTCGACTAATCTGCTTAAAGTCCTCATGTCACGTATCAGGGGGAAAAGTGACACTGCCTCCACTGCCGTCTCGGCCCACTCCGGAGAGTCAGCGCCTCGCGGATGAGGTCTTCGAATTTCTGAAGGGGAGCGGGATCTCCTTCGCCCCGGACGGTGCAAATGAATTTCAACTCTTTGTCGTACGTGCGTTGAGCGAATACGAAGACGTCCCAGATCGAAATGTCTACGAACTTGCAAATAGAATCAAAACAATTGCCAAGTCCGACGGCATCAGCATAATAACTGCAGATATTTGGGAGAAGATAAGGGAACGCCTCTGCCCGCTGTTGTATTGGTGTTAAATTGCACACTGACGAGACTGGCTCCAGCCCCCCACCCACCGGCGGTTCTGTTCCCGCCCCCCCACCCACCGGCGGTTCTGCCCCCGACCCTCTCCTGGAGAAGGCGTTCGATTTCGTTCAAGACGTAACGAAGCAGCTCATTACATTAGCGTCGGCGATAATCGCATTCACGATAACCTTCTATAAGGATTTCGCGACCGGCGCGAATGACGCTTCCCGTCACATGATGACTGTCGCATGGGGTGTTTACCTTTTATCAATCGCGTTGGGTTTATTTGTACTTCTCGCACTGGGTGGCGCACTAACCAGCGCAAAACCAGAGGAACGCAATCCGTCGAATAAGAACGCTAAAGGAGCCTCTCAACTTCAGCAGCTCTCCTTCCTCGGCGCACTCGTCCTCACGGTTGTGGCTGGCTGCCAAGCCGACTTGGGTCCTGCCCAAAGTCCTCCTCCGCCCCAGTGCTGCTGTTGTTCCGCCACCACAACTTCAGATGCTCCCCCTGGGCCAAGTCCGACAGGAGATACCGGAGCATCTACACCCGACAGCGCACCTACTACGGATACCGCGCATACGCCTGATACGGCACCCCGACCCGACCCGCCACCGGCACCTCCGCCTAGTCCGCCAGTCAGACCGTCGTCGTAAGGCTGGCATGGAAAAGAGATGCGCCAATGAAGCTTGCGTCAAATCTCCAATGTCAGAATGCCCGTACGCCATCAGTGCCTATCGAACATGCCGCCTCCTCTCGCAGTGTTGACGCAGTTGTTCCGCATCATGACTCGATGGCTCACGAGTAGTCAGGCCGCCGCTGAATTGGGTGTCAGTGTCCCCGAGATGTTCAGCGCTATGTACGGTGGCCGCCTGCGTGTGCGTGTCCGCAGGATGGGCGGTGACTCTTACATCACATCGTGCCGGATCTTGCGGTTCGACCGAGACTCACTGAACTGGTCGGGCTTGGATCTGGAACCGTTGACTGACGAGGAGTACAGCGCGATGGACGAGAAACTTCCGAGCTGGGTGACGATCAAGCAAGCTGCCGAGTACTACCAGATCAGTGAACGTACCGTGCGGAAGATGATCTCTATTGGGGACCTGAAAGCCAAACGTATTGGCCCCAAAACGATTCGCATTGAACGAGACTCGCTGGTGGAGTTGGGTGAATATGGACCTCGCCGACGTCACAAGGGTCGATACGACAATCGGCTATAGCAATGGATGATCCATGGCTTGCGGGACTGTTCGTCGTATCAGGAGGGCGTGTAGCTCGTCACGGTCCAGTGTGGCCTTGCCTTCGAGCGCCCTGCCAAGAAGCGCCCCGCCACCGACCTCGTCATAGACTGACAAGCGGGCGAGCCGGATGACGCCGCGGGCGGCGAGAATGTCTTTCATGGCGTCGTAGCAGGCGCGTTGCCGACCACGTGGAGCACCAGGCCCTTCAATATCGCCGAGCGGCCCAGCCGCTCCGAACATCTTCTCCGCTGAGGGATTGGTCCAGAACCCGATTCGGCGTTCAGCGGTGTAGACGCTTTCGTACTTCGCACATTGGGCTATGTAGTCGCAGCGCCACGGAAGGTCTTGCGCCCATTTCGGCTTTAGCGCCGTGGCACGATAGCGATGAAAGTGTTGGTGCTCGTCGAGTTCGACGAGTAATCCCTGAAGGGCGATGTCCCATTTTCCTGTTCGCAAGCGCGGGGTATCGAGTATCCCACCGAGTCTGTGGTACAAGTCGATGATGGGAATGCGCAGCGACGGCGGCAGGCTCTTGATGGTGGGAGACGGCGATGCGGTCCCAGTCGGTTGATAGCCCAGGTCACGAAGGATGATCTCCAGTCGGTCCTGTCGGATACCCATGTCTACGAAGCTACTTGGTGTCTAGCGCCGCTCTTCTTCTCAGATATTGTTCGATGACTCGCGGCTGAATACCTCCACGGCGACCAGTCAGTTAAACGTCGCTGCGACGGCCCTGAGCCTAAGCGCCGCATAGTCCCTCTGTGTCCCGGAAACCGGCACCTCGTGGGCATAGTGTCATGGGTTGGCCGGAGGGCGTGGTGATCGTCGCGTATCCGTCGGGCTGCAAAGTGAAGGTAAATGCTTCGCCGGGGTAGCGGTGCAGATGATAGTCAATCTCGCCGTGCGACTCCGACTGCATCGTCAAAACGATCATCGCCGTCGAAGACGTCATCGGTGACCACGTCGCTGACCACGAAGCGCCGTTGGCTACGCCCGACCACACCTTGTAGTACGCAGAGCCGTCGGGCACGAGAGTGACGGCCATGGAATGTTGGCCCCACTCGCCGAAAAAACCCGCTCGCGGTATCTCGGGCGTCGTCGTTGTCGTTGTAATCGGCTGGACTGTAGGCGGAGTCGAGGCCAATGTCGGCGGCGTCGCCGTTCCAGGTGGTGCCGTAGACGATGGGACGCTTGTGGACGTCGCGGCTGCTGAGTTGGATCGTTGGCGATCCCATGGGTGCCACGCCAAGGCGGCAGCGCCCAGCAACAGGAGTATGGCGGCGACACCGCTCAGGACAACCAATCCACGCCGAGATCCAGCCGCAGGTTTACCCGACGACTCGTCAGCGGTGGGGGGCGCGGACCCAGGTGGTCTCGGTGCCGCCCGCGTAGTGGCATTCGCGAACGCTGCGCTTCGTCCAACATCTTCATCGACTAATGCCTGCGCAAATGCGGAGCATGATACGAAGCGTTTGTGGGGGTCCTTGGCCAGTGCAAGCCGAAACACATCATCGAGGTCGGCGCAGTCGGGGCGACGCTCACTGAGCGCGGGTGGATTCGTATTGAGGTGCCTGCTGATAACAACAGCCGGATTGGAGTTCGGGAACAGCTGCAGGCCGGTCAATAGGTGGTATCCGGTGGCAGCTAGAGCGTATTGGTCTGCCCGCCCATCCATCTGCTCACCCATGAGCTGTTCTGGAGCGGCGTAAGCGACTGTGCCAATGGTCATGTTCGTCGTCGTTATGCCGCTGATGTCGTCAAGCGGTCGGGCGATACCGAAGTCGGCGAGGTAGACACTTGGTTCCTCGCCTTCGGCGTCGGCGACGATGATGTTGGCGGGCTTGACGTCTCGGTGCAGGAGGCCTCTCTTGTGGGCATAATCCAATGCGCTGGCGACAGCGGTGATGATTGACAGAGCGATCTCAAACGGCATGCCCGCCGGGTATCGCTGCTGCATCAGCTGAGCCGCATCGGTGCCGTCGATATGGTCCATGGTGATCCACAGGTGACCTTCATGTTCACCTCGGTCATGCACGCCGACTATGTGGGGATGACGCAGTCCCGCCGCGAGATCAGCCTCGCGGATAAACCTTTCCCGGAACGACGCATCACTCGACAGGTCCGAGCGGAGGACCTTTAGCGCCTCCTGGCGGGGCAGACGGGGATGCTGCACCACATAGACGTCGCCCATTCCTCCCGACCCCAACAGCCGCAGGACCCGGTATCCGGCGAAAGAGTCCCCAATCCTCAGCGGCATGGGCGCATGCGTTTCACTACTTCTCGACCCTCAGCGTTTCAGACCCTTCAGCAGAGGTAAGAGGTGGCAGCGTCGAAGATCACCCCTGCGTCACTGGGGGACAACAGCATCCCGTCGCTGTGGTCAAGGTCGTCAACGATGCTGTACCGAGATCGCCCCTGTTGAACCTCCTGGCACACCCAGTTCCCGGTGAATAAGGCGGAATCGCCGTCGGTGAACTGGTATTTCGGGTCACCGCTAGGAACAATCAGCTCAGCCCGTTCGAGCGCTCCGACATAGCCAGAAGCGTCGTTTTGGGCAGCCGCCGCACCGGCGTGGCTAACAGCCATCACTGCAACGACGCCCCCCGCACTCAATGCTGCCGTCACACCTCGAATAGCCTTCATGGCTAGTAAGACCCCCTGCAATTGCTGGTTCCCCCGACCCGTCGGAAGTGTACACAGCAAACTTTCAAGATCGCCATGCTGACTCGGTCGTCCGTGTCCGCTACGAAGGGCTACGGCAACCTGTCGGGGCAGTACGCAAGCACTGCTGCGCTCATGGCAAGACCCACAGCGTTGGGGTTTGTGCGGTTAATCTCCGGATGGCGCTGTGCTAATTCCTGCTGCGCGTCGTAAAGTCCAACGCCTTGCGTTGGCGAATCGCATGCGATGTTGGCGATGTCGGAAGCAGTGTCGCCGTCTACTGTGATGCCGTATTTACTCTCCAAGATTTGGGCGAACGAGTCGTCCTCGTTGTTGGCGTGGGCTGGTGCGCGTGAGCCTTCGTTGTGGGCGCAAGCGGCGACCAAAAAGGTTGACAATGCCAGCAATACGGCGAGGTAGCGGGCGGATCTCGTCATTTGGCTTACACCTGTCGATCAGTACGTCGGCGGCAACGGTGGCGGCGGCGGGCTGGGATTATTCCAGTTGGTCTGAACCCACTGGTTGTGCAGCCGTAGATAATTGTTGTACTGCTCATGCCGACGCTGTGCCTTGAACTGTGCGTCGCCGAGATCCCAATCGCGTGCGAACGACGCACGCCGGGCTTGACCGTTCCCCGATGCGGCTGCGGCAGCGGCGATGACCCCCAGCGCCATCCCTCCGAGGAATGCCCAGTCCGGCTTCTTCTTCGGTATGAACGGCGGTTCACTCGCAGAGCGCCGGTGACCGGTCCACTTCGAACCGTCCCAGAACATCCGGCTGTCCGAGTCGTTGGCATCGGGATACCAGGCCTGTCCCGTCCATCGGCTTCCGTCCCAATACAAGTCGGTCGCCGGATCGTCGTGGGGCGGATACCAGCCAGGTGGTGTCGTCACGCGAGGACGCCCGGCGGAACTGGTGGCAGCAGAGCACCGGTCACGGCACTCCCGAATCTCTTCTCGTAATCCACGCAAAGCTCGACCGCGTGGTCCTTGTCCGAACCGCGATACCCCTCTTGAGAGGCCTGCCTCTCGCATTCACTGCGTACCGACATCTGGTTGGCGCAGGTGACGGCTCCAAACAGCAGCAGTCCGGCCACCACAACGGCCCCGACGACCAGCAAGGCCTTGTGCTCGGTCGATTGTCTTTGCCACCAGGCGATCTGGGCAGCACCGAATCTAGGTGGCGCGTACGCGCTCCAGCTGCCGCCATCCCAGTACCGCCGTCCACCGGAGCCGCTGGGATCGGGATACCAGCCCTGCGGTCCGACGGGTCCGGTCATCATTTCTCCCCGTTCGTGCTTGGCCGAGCGTCACTCCCAGCAAACCTAAACCAGCTCGTACGCTACTTATAAGTCTGTAGACCTTCAAGTAGCGCCGGGGCAGCGTCAATTCCCGACATGGAGGGCCAGCTACAGCGGATCGTGGGAATGAATCTGCGCCGTCACCGCCTGGAGCAGGGCTACAGCCAGGAAAGTTTCGCCGAACTCATGGGTGTTCACCGCACCTATTTCAGTTCAGTCGAACGCGGCGAACGTAACCTCACACTGCAGACCCTGGAGAGGATCGCCGCCTTCCTCGGTGTCGACCCTCGAACGCTCCTCGACGACCAGCACTGAACTGACGCGCGCTTCCGATTCACTCATATAGATCAGCGACTTCGACACGACCGTCCGCCTCAACCTCGTCCCGGCGCTTTTGCTCCCGCAGGTGCAAGTACTTCTGCCCGATCCGCTCCTGGCCTTGCGCACTGTCGGCGGCGGCGTTCAGCCGACGGTGGCGCTCGATGTCGACAGGGTCCAGGGTGGCCGGATAGAAGCCCAACTCGGCGGCCAACTCGGCCCTGTCCTCGTCTGTGCTGGCCATCGGGTCACTCCTCCTCGTCAGGATCGACGACCTCTATGGTCCCGGTCTGGACGGACTCGGTTAGGTAGTCGTCGAAGCCGAACCTGCCGTCGCGCCAGGTCTCCGGCGGCAGATCTGCGACGTCAGCCTCGGTCACTGCGCGAAGCTCGTCATGCGTGTAGATCTCATTGCCCACGCGGTAGCGGGAGCCATCATCGGCCATGTCACTCCTTGAGACCAAGCACTGCTTGTGCCCGGCACCGGTTGGCGCTGAGCCAGTCCGTCATGCGGGCCACCACCTTGAACTTAGGTGGAAGGACACAATGACTGTGCCTTGGTCAACATCTCTCACTGTCGATGAATTTCGGCGTCCCTGGACGAGTTCCGGTCGCCAAGGTCGTCATCGAAGTCAGCCTCAGCGCCGGGATCGAGGGCATGGGCGTGGTCGTTCGTGTCGTAGAAGTCGATGACGTCATCGCCACGTACCGGGTCGGTCGGCACATCAAGCGCCTGCAGAATGTCGGCCCACATCTCCTGTGGCACCGTGGAGCGCACCGCGTCAACGATTTTGTTGAGCTGCACCCTGATCTGCAGCAAGTTGGGTTGTTCGACGCGGGCATCGAGGATGGACTGAAGTCTGCTTGCGGCGAGGATACCGGTATGCACATCAACGGAAGTATCCGAGTCCACAAGAGCCGCATAGCTTTTGGCCATGACCGTCTCAAGGAAGGCCATTGGCGTGATCGCCGTCGCGACACCCTCGATGAAGTCCACCTGGTTTTCCCGAGCACGGCGTTCGAGGATCTCTCGGTAGGTGGCCCTGGCGAAGTTCTGCACAGGAAAGTGCCGTCCGCAGTGGTTTCGCACCGAATCGACAGTGACCTGATCACAGCGGTCGAGCTTGGCGTTGTCGCCGTCGAGAGCGCGCACGACCATGGCGTAACTGGCTCCGGTTGCCAGCAGGTTGTTGACCTTCTGGCGGACAATGTCGTTGCGACAGATTCGGCAGCGTGGTTCTAGGTGAAAGCTGTTGGTGGAGATCAACGCCGTCGACATGACGGTCTCGTCGACACGGTCGAGGACTGCCTCGGGTAGGGACATGGCTTCTCCTGCTCGCGCTTGTATCCAGTGATGCCTCACTACTTAGAGACCGAGAGGCACTGCATCACAGGGCCTCATGCGTTGTTTCGGGGCTTCTCCGGTACTTGGGGGTATTTCGTGATCTCCTCCGGTCAACCTGGTGACTTCGACGATGGGCTGCATGCCAAGCTCGTCGAGGTGGCGACGAAGTAGCCGAGCGGATGTGTGCGTGTAAAGGTTTCGCCACCACGGCGAGTAACCACATGGATGTGGCAATCGATGGAGTGGGCTGGGTCTTGTCACTTACGGTTGATCTATGGCTCTCGACTGGTTCCTGCTGGGCACAACCCACTCCATCGTCGAGAAGGGAGACACGCAGGACCACCACATCGATGGCACGGGTGCGTATGCCAATCCGGGATCGTCAGAGGACTGCTACGAGATCTGGCCTGTCGATCCGAAGGGGACAGGGGCTGACGGGTGGAGGCTGAGCCTGGACACCGAGGCTGACCCAAACAAGGAGATCGGGATCTTCCGCACCATCGACGAGGCCAAGCAGGCAGCTCAGGATCACGTCGAGAGGTCGTGATGGAGCTACCGGACCAGCCCTATCTAGCAAGAATAGGCATGGTGGTGTTCCTGGTGGCGGACCTGGAATCTGTGCTGAAGGGCGATTTGGTCCGGTTTCAGCCTGTGCTGCCAACTGAGTTGGACTTCGATGCGCAATTCCCGAAGCTCACCGGTAAGACCACAACGAAGCTGGGCGAGTGGCTCATCGACCTCGCTCCGAAAATTGGAGACGCTGAGGTTGGTGGCTACTTCCGCCGAGGCGATGAGGCTTTGCTTGAGATAGCACCAAAGCGCAATGCGATGCTGCACTCATGGATTGGTGTTGACGGTGAAGACCCCCGGGAACGAGTACGGCTATTGAGGTGGCGTATCAACGAGACCGAATATGAAGCACCGCACATGGTTTCGGATGAGTGGCTTGATGAACTCATCACCCAGATCAGGACGTTGCGCAAGGCCCTGGTCTCTTCTCGGCCACCACTACCAGCTCGTTAGCGAGCGCGAGCCTTGCCACGCAATGCGTCCTGTGTGGTCTTCTGCGTGTGGTGTCCATTCGTTCCACAACAAAGGGATTGAAGATCGCCGCCACTCGTATCGAGCACCACCCTCGGCGAGAGGGGTGATGTGCTCGACATCAGTGGCTGGCCGTCGACACCCATCGTGTTCACAAATGGGGATACATCGATAGGTATGCGTCCCTTAGCTTTTGCCACCAGCTGACTCTTCTCGGCCAGCTTCCTGCACCGGCGACAGACCCGAGGTGGAGCCGCGAGCATCAGCGTCCTGCTCTGGCCCCGTGTCGGCCTTCCTGACGACCAGCTTGGCGTCCAGGAGGTTGATCCATCTCCGTGGCCCAGAACTCCGTCAGAACGTCGTCCTGGCGGTCCTGGGCACCCTTGAGGTTGAGCTGAGCCTTGTGCAGGCGCTCATTGATGACCGGAGCTTCGGTGGGTCCGTGCGGGGTTACGGGCATTCTCCGGCGTGCTCAAGGTGGCATTCCCCGCAGATGTTGGGCACCGTCGACATCCTGCGGACCGTGACGGTGTGTGGTCTCCCGCTCTCCAGAACCTCCGCTGGCCGTCGGCACCGGAGGTGGACGTATCCGTGGTGATCACGGACCCGGTGTATCTCCTGGCCGACCGCTATCGGCTTCTCGCACCGTGGACACCGTCCGGGGTAACAGGCGCGGATGCAGCCAGGGCTGATGATGTTCGGCTGCTTGCCCGGCTCTCTCCACGCCAATGCGATCAGTTGACTGTCGCTCAGCTCCTTGGTGCGCCCCTTGTGGTGCCTGGGCCTACCCATCAGGTGCCCTCCTGCCGGTATCCACATCCTCCGGAGGTCTCTCACCGTCCAGGACCGCCAGACCGACCCCGCAGTGCGTGCTACTGCTTCCCATAGAGGTCTTCACAAGGACTCGTTCTCCCTGGTTATCAAGGTGTTTCACCATGTGGATATAGGAAGAGGAGGTGGAAGCCTTCCCTTGCTCTGATGGGGTAGGGGAAGGGCTGGTCAGGGAAGGGTGAGCTAGAGCTAGAGCATCAGCCATAAGGGACCGCAGCAGAGGAGCATCGCTCACCGGCACGATGAAGGAGTCATGCACCACCAGCGGGCACCGACCGGTCTTCTCGATCATCGTCAGCATGATCTTCACCGCGATATCGGAGTCGATACGCATCAGCTGAGCGCCAACACCGGTACCGAAGAACTCCCTCACCCGGTAATGCTTGCGCTTGATGGCGGCGATCAGCCTCTCCACCGCAGCCTTGATCTCCCACTTGGGAAGCTTGCACAGCCCGTTCTCGTCGGCCAACTCCTCGTCCTTCTCCAGGATGTGGGTGATCGCGTTGACCTCGGTACCGTCGGCGTTCAGGGACACCAGGGTGGCCTTCTTGGCCAGCTTGCGGCTGAACCCATCGACCTCATACAGGTCGCCGGTGGGCATCGACCGGCCAGCACGCTGATACACCAGCCGCATGTGCAAGGAGTCGAAGTCCTCCTCGACCATGGGCACCACGTCGCCGTCGACCACCATGGTGATGTTTGCTCGTTTGGCCGGAGACATTTGCTGGTAGCTGCTGCCCTGGCAGTACAGGCGTCCACCCCGACGGAAGTTCTGGTTGAAGATTCTCGCGGCTGGAGGGATATACATCTGGACACCGTCGAGGAGGTACTGCTGATCGGTCAGGTGGGCGTTGATGGTCTTCATGTCGATGCGCATCTGACGGATCGCGGCGGTGTCCGTGAAGCCGACGTTCTTGCCGTTCTTGTCCCGGAGAACAATCTCGTCCTTGAGGATTGCGCCCTGGCGCTTGGTGAGGTCCACCAGCCAGCCGATGCGCTCCATCAGCTTCGGGGTGGCCTCCAGGATCGACTGCTTCTTGAAGTCCCACAGCCCCTTATGGCCCTTCGCGTAGCCGAGGGCCATGAGCTGGCCGACGGCGGGGATTACCTTGCGGTAGGTCATCATCGGGTCGGCTTCATAGGTCTCGAAGTAGGAGTAGTTGCGCTGGGATCGCGAATACCGCAGCGGCATGCCGGTGGTGAGCTTCTCGGCCACCAGGGAGCAGGCGATGAAGGCCTCCGGCAGCGAAACGTCAATCTTGGCGGCCACGACCGCGACCATGTCGGTGCTCCAGCCGTTACGCAGCGGGTTGTGCCGACCCTTGAAGGGTTCGTAGAGATCGAGGATGTTCTTCATCGCTGCCACCCCTTGACGGTCTCGGCGACGTCCTCCAAGACGCGCAGCAAGGCGTCCTGGCGGATCTCGACCGTCTGCCGGTACAGCTGCTCGCCGATCTCGGCCTGACGGTCCAGGATTGCCCGGCGTTCCGGTGGGGTGCGGTACTTCTTCTTTAGCTTGCTGGGGCGTAGCATTGGAGTTGCCTTTCTAGTGAAGGTGGTTCTTCTTCTGGGTGGAGAGGACGTCGAGGCCCCTGGTCCTGCCGGGGGCCTCGTTCATTCCTGGGCGACCTCTCGCGCAGGACAGGTCACATGGATCGGTTCGGTCACCAGGTGGACCAGGTGCATCACGCGGCCCCCTTGTCAGGAGTGACGGACGCCCCACCATCGGCAGCGACAGAGAGCAGGCCGATGATGCGCTGACGTACCCCTGGAGTGATCGGGGGTGCCTTGGCGAGCGCACGCTCGACGGCGGCGATGAACTTCTCCTCACCCATCTGGGTGCGGGCAAGAGCCAGCTCAGGATCGGCGGCGTCCCTGAAGCGCGTGAGCGCCCCTACGCGGGCACGGCGCGTGGCGACATTGGTGGTGCTGGGCACGAGGTAAGGCCTCCGGAGAAAACACGGACAAGGGACACAGGCGAATTTGAGTGAGCTTGAAGTGAGCTTGAAAGAGTCGCTGTGTCGGCCACTTGAATCACGCCACGCGGTACCGACCGGCACGGAGCTGGCCCACGTGATCTGGTACGCCTCACGGCGATCCAGTCATGACTTTAGTCGAATCATGCCTCGGAGCGCAAGCACTAATTTCCGAGATGCCTTGCGGCAGTGTCCATTTCGTTCTAGTCGGTGTTACTTCTTCAACACCTTATTTGGTGTTCCCTATAGGGTGAAGAACGACAAAAACACGCCCTGAGCTGGTGTGATCCAGAAGGGCGTGTTTATGGGCGCTACAGGAACCTTGTTTACCTATGTTGAGACTTCTATAGGTTGAAACTTCCACCGGAAGTCGATCAGATCACCGTCGAACCGGGTTCCGCGTGGTGCCGGATTGACCACCACGTCCACGACCTGGGTGATGATCTTGCCCCGGATGTCCGGGGAGGCCGCTATCCATCTCTTCGCGAGGAGTTCGTCATCGGCCAGGACCTCTGGGTCCTCGCCGTCCTCCAGGAGCAAGGTGGCGGGGCTGGTCTGTACCGCCGTGGCCATCTGTGCGTTCAAGGCTTCGATCTCGGCGGTGAGGATCGCGGCCTCATGCTCGACAGCAGCCATGTCCAGGATGCCCTTGCGGAGCAGGGTGGCCAGCTGGTCTTTTCTGGCCTGGAGAGCGTCACGCTGGGTGCGCAGCTCGCCGACATCGATCTGGTCCTCGGCTTGGCGTAGATCTGTGCCGATGCCGATGTCCACGAGGTGATCGAAGACGACCTCCTCGACGAACCGGTCAAGCTCGCCAGCGTTCCGAGCCAGATGAACATCAGGACGGCAGACGTAGACCATGGATCTGCCCTTGCCGTGGGGCCAGCTGCTGGACAGCTTGCGGCCACAGATGTCGTCAGGGGCCTCTGGTCTTCGGAAGCCACAGATGTAGAGACCGGACCCAAGATGCTTCCTATCGAAGCTCACCGAGACTCGTCGGGAAGGGTCCGTCAGATAGGCGCAGAGACCGCGCCAGGTGGCCTCGTCGAGGATCGGGTCCCACTTGCCGGGGGCCACGATCTGGTCCTGATGCACACTGAGCGCAGCGATCCTGGGTGTCATCAAAGCTCGACGAAGCTTGAGGTTGGTCCACGGCGTGCCGTTGACGGTCCGGTGGCCACCCTCGTTCATCTCACGAGCGATGGACGACAAGGATCTTCCGGCCAAGATGGCCTTGGCGGCACGGCGGAGGAGGGTGGCTTCCTGCTCCAGGGGTTCACCCTGACGGTCATATCCATAGCACCGGATGCCAGTGGAATACCACGTGCCCTCCAGCGCCCGCTTCCTGTTGGCTTCCCTGCGGCGCTCGCCGTGGTGCTCACTTTCCTGGCGAGCCACACTGCCCAGGATTCTGGCGTTCATCCGACCGGCTGATGTCGACAGGTTCAGATCACCGGAGTTGACCGACTCGATCTTCACGTTGCCCGCCTCGGCGGCGTCGATGATGCGCTCCAGATCCCTCATGCTTCGGTGGAGTCGGTCCATGTGCCAGATCACCAGGACTTCGAACTCACCCTTGGCCATCGCCGTGAGGAGCTTCTCGAAGTCGGGGCGAGTCTTGCCGCTGTACGCAGATATGTCGTTGTCGGAGAACACCGTGGCGGCGGTGTAGCCGTGGCGGTCGGCAAATTCCCGGCAAGATCCGAGCTGGCGCTCGACTCCGGCAGACTCGCCGGTCTTGTCTTTGCTGATGCGGGTATAGATGGCTGCTCGTGGCATATGAGCACTCTAGACCAGACAGTGATGAATAAACTACAGTCTTCACCTTCACCTATCAGGCCAACATCCTCGCCGCGGCGTATTACCTGTGGACACTCGTGTCGCCCCGCGCCGATGCGCGGGTGGGCCTGCGCGGAGCGGTCGTGCTGTACGTCGTGATCGCAGGCGTCATCTGGAACTTGCTGTTGACGGGCCACAGCATGGGCTACACGGCCGCGAACGTCCTGTTGCACGTGGTCGTACCCGTCCTTGCGCTGAGCGACTGGCTCCTCGTCGGGCGTGGGCGGGGCCAGGTCCATTGGTGGTATCCGCTGGCCTGGCTGATTTATCCCGCCTTGTATGTCGTGCTGGCCGTGGTGGCTCTCAACACGGCCGGCCGGCGGGCGCCGTATTACTTTCTGGATCCCGACAGCGTCGGAGTGGGCACGGTGGCGCTGAATGTTTGTGTGCTGGGATGCTGCGTGATCGCCGCCGGCTACGCGTTGCTGGCAGTCAACAGGCTCGCGACGCCGCCGCGAATCGACGCCGTGTGAAACGTTCTGAACGGCGGATTCGATCATTGATGGTGATGATTCGACGACATGCGGAGACTCGTGGAACTTGCGGCTACGCGGTCCACTCCGCCCGACGAACTAGGATGAAAGTGTGCTGAAATTGCGATTTGTTGCCGTGGTGGGCATGCTGGTGGCCGCCCTCTCAGGGTCCGTAGCGACCAGTACCGCCGGTGTCGCCGTTCCGACGGACGTGGTGAGCATTTCGCCTTCCGGCGTGACGGTTGGCGTGGCGCATCCGATCACGGTGACCTTCGCGGGGAAGATTCCCGACCGCACGGCTGTGGAGCGCAGCGTCGAAATCACCTCACCGAAGACGCCCGCCGGGAACTTCACCTGGCTCAGCGACAACGTCCTCCAATGGAGTCCGACCGAGTTCTGGCCTGCGCACTCGGACATCTCGGTGTCTGTCGGCGGGGCGAAGACCAACTTCCAGAGCGGGGGAGCCACGGTCGGCGTCGCGAGCATCAGTAATCACACCTTCACCGTCAGCCAGGACGGCGAGGTCCTGCGGGAGATGCCTGCATCGATGGGTAAGTACGGCCACGCGACGCCGGTCGGAAACTTCACCGCCCTCGAGAAACAATCAACCGTGATCATGGATTCGCGCACCATCGGCATCCCGCTGGACGACCCGGAGGGCTACAAGCTCACCGTCTACGACGCGGTGCGCGTCACCTGGGGTGGTGTGTATGTGCACGGCGCCCCGTGGTCGGAGGGTTCACAGGGCTACGAGAACGTCAGCCACGGCTGCATCAATCTCAGCGCGGAGAACGCGGAGTGGTACTTCAACATGGTCCGGATCGGCGATCCGATCATCATCGAGGCCTAGCAACGCCGTTCGAGCTACGCCGATTGCTTCTCGGCGTGCAGGTTCTTCACGGTGGGCGAGCTCTCGACGGCGGCCGGATCCGGATACGTCCGCAGCACGCGGTCGGCAGTGCCTGAACTGGTGACCGTGAACCAGAAGTGCTCGTTCTTGTAGTGATGGTTGCGATGATTCCGCCAAATCGTCCTATACACAGGTGTTTTCGGCTTGTAGTCGGTGTGGATCAGGTAGTGGGTCCACTCGTAGACCAGGCCGGCCACCCCGATGCACACGAGGTACGTCAGGCCCATCCCCAGCCGCGGAAACGCCAGTACCGCAACGGCGACGGTGAGCGGAAGCACCCACGTCGCAAGCGATTTCCACGGAATGAAGATCAGGGGAATGCTGCGTGGATCGACGTGGTGTGCGCGGTGCTCTCTGGACAGCAGCGGGTCGATGGTCAGTGGACCGACCCGTTTCGGGCGCCAGTGCAGGATGAACACGTGGATCATCCACTCGAAGAACGGAAACAGCGCGAGCATCACCAGCGGCACCACCGCGTCGGTGAGCTGCCAGTCGCCGACGACGACCCGCGCGATGATCGCGGCAATGAGTACGGCGCCAATCATCCAGGGGGAGGGGTGCTTAACGAACTCCCTGGCCGCGCCGGCCAGCGTGAGCTTCTTGCGGGCGGTCGGTTTCGTCATGACTGGTTCCCCAGATCGTCGAGGGCGACGAGAAGCGCCCTGGTTGCCGGTTCGAGAAGATCCTGTGCGGCCTTGGCGGCCCGTTCGGGGTCACCCGCGGCGATCGCATCGGCGAGTTTGCGGTATGCCTGCGGGCGGCCCACCTCGTCGGCCATGACGCCGGCGAGGGCAGGGAGTGCCGGTTCGTAGGTCGCGCGCAACGTGTTGTACATCAGCCGGAACGCGATGGAGTCCGCACCGTCGACGATCTGGTCCCAGAAGGTCAGGGCGCAGCGCTGCTGTTCGACGGGATCCTTCTCGTCGGCGAGTGCGCGCAGTGTGTCGTCGAGGATCCCGGCCAGTTCGGGCTCGCGACGCCGGGCGGCGAGTTCGGCGACCTTGGGACCGTTGTGCAGCCGGGTCTCGAGGATGCTGCGGACCACGGAGACATCGAGTTCGCCGTCGCGGATGAGCAGGCGGGGCAGCAGGTCGAGACCGGCGTGGCGACGGAAATCGCGAACCGTGGTCGAATCGCCCTGACGCACCTCGACGAGGCCCGCCGCCGTCAGGCGTTTGAGTGCCTCGCGCACAGCGGGGCGCGATACGCCGAGCACCTCGGCCAGCCTGCGTTCACTGGGCAGCGACTCGCCAGGCTGCATCTCGCCGCTGAGTACCTCGGCGACGATCTGCTCGAAGACGTCTTCGGGAACCGAACGGCGGTTCACCGGTTGAAGGGCCATGCCGCCCACAGTGCCAGGAGGCAGGCCAGAGGTCAAGTGGTCAGACCAGTAACCTAACCTGCGGAGAGTTGCGCCTTCATCGCGTCAGCCAGCGCCAGCATGGCCTGCATCGGCCGCACCATCACCGTGAACTCCTCGATCGCGCCATCGTCATCGAGGTGGATGAAGTCGCAGCCCTGGACCTGTTTGTCGCCCACTCGCGCTTCGAACACCAGCGCATGGTCACGCGCGCCGTCGGCGCCGATCTCACGCACATAGCGGAAGTCTTCGAACACCTCCATGACCGCGGCCAGGATCTGGCGCAGCGCCTCGCGCCCCTCATACGGCGTGAAGACGACCGGGCTCCGAAAGACGACATCTTCGCGAAGAAGCGCGACGGCGGCATCGAGGTCTTTGGCTTCGATGGCGCTTCGAAAGGGATGCACCACCGGTCAGCAGTTGGCTTCGATGTGGAACGTCGCCGTCACGGCATTGCTCGGATTGTCCTTGAACGACCCGTCGGCGGAACCGTCGATCGTGAACTTCCCGCCGCTGCCGGTCACTTCGGCCTTCCCGAGGCGGCCGTCCCAGAAGGTCCCCGTGAAGCCCGAGAAATCGCGGAAGTCGACCGACTGGACCGTGACACCGTCCTCGGTGTTCAAGAATGCGGTCAACCCTGTCGGCTCGCCCGGGGTCTTGATGTTCCACATCCATCCGGTCTGCGAGCACACCACGGCATGCGTATCGCCGGTGCTCTTGCCGTTGATGGTCACTTTCGCGTTCGTGCCGCCGAGTGCGGGCGCCGGTGTCGAGCAGCCTGCCGCGAAGGTGGCGAGCGCAACGGCGGCTGCCGCGACGAGTCGGTTGTCCATGTCGCCAGACTCTATTGGTGTTGACCGCCCGCCACGTGCGTTTCACCGCAGCGCGGCGGCGGTCGCCTCATCGGCGGGAAGAAACGCCTCGATGGACAGTTCGGCCGCGGTGAGGTCCAGGGCCGTGCCGAATGTCGTCACGGTCGAGAGAAATGTCAGCAGCTGGCCCTGCGGGGTGTAGAGCTCCAGCGGGACCGCGATACCGCCGAGATCGCGGGTGTCGTCGAATCCGCCTGGAAACGACTCGATCTCCGCCAGCAACGCCGAAAGTTCACCGGACCCGTTCACCGAGGCCTCACGGCGGAGTCGCTCCACCAGATGGTGTCGCCACTGCGGCAGGTTCCGGATCCGCGGAGCGAGCCCCTCGGGATGCAGCGCGATGCGAAGCGCGTTCGGCCGCTCGAGCAGGCTCGGTGCGACGCCTTCCAGGAGCACGCCGGAGCCCGTGTTGGCCTGCACGATGTGCCAGCCACGGTCCACCACGACACAGGGATACGGGTCGTATGCATTCAGCACGCGCTCGACACCGTCGCGTACCGCGGCCATATCCGGGTCGTGCAGGGATCGCTCGCTGTACACCGGGGCGAGTCCGGCGGCCATCAACAGTTGATTCTGTTCGCGAAGGGGAACGTCGAGCACGTCGGCGAGGCGCAACACCATCGCACGGCTCGGGCTCGACCGGCCGGTCTCGATGAAGCTGACATGGCGGGCCGACACGTCGGCCTCGATCGCCAGATCGAGCTGGCTCAGCCGGCGCCGTTGGCGCCAGTCGCGCATCAACGTGCCGAAGGGCGGAGACTGCACGTGGGCGGTGGTCACCGGCCCAGTGTTGCGCACCTCATGGGCGGCGGCCATTACGCGTCAGGTAATTGCACCGCTTACCTGGCTCGGGGACCGTGGACGGTGACAGTCCAAGCTGAGGAGAGCGACCATGCGAACCGCATCATCCGTCGACCGCCCCATTCCGCGGTGGCTGCACTTCGTGCTGACCTCCGATCGCGCCGGGTCGTCGTGGTACATCGGCGTCGGGTTCTTCTTCGCACCGTTGCTTGTGCTGCTGTCGCCGTGGCCGGGGCTTACCGCCGTCGCGTGGGTCGCCATCGGGGTCGCGGGCCTGTGGCTCGGCCTGCTGGGTATCGCCATGGCGACCGGACTCGCCATGGCTATGCGGGCGAATGTCGATATCCCCGAAGACTATTGGCGCTCGTTGGTCAACTATCCGGTCAGGTAGCGCCGGCCCCGGTGTAGTCGACCTGCCAATGCTTGATGCCGTTGAGCCAGCCCGACCGTAGCCGTTCGGGCGGGGAGATGGGGGTCAGGTTGGGCATCTCGTCGGCGATCGCGTTGAAGATCAGATCGATCGTCATCCTCGCCAGGTTGGCGCCGATGCAGTAATGGGCTCCGGTGCCACCGAACCCCACGTGTGGGTTCGGATCTCGCAGGATGTTGAAGGAGTAGGGGTCTTCGAACACTTCCTCGTCGAAGTTCGCCGAACGGTAGAAGATCACCACCCGGTCGTCCTTCTTGATCTGGACGCCGCTGAGCTCGGTGTCCTCGAGCGCGGTGCGCTGGAATGACGTGACCGGCGTTGCCCAGCGAACGATTTCATCCGCGGTCGTCGCGGGCCGCTCACGCTTGAAAAGCTCCCATTGGTCCGGGAATTCGGTGAAGGCCATCATGCCCTGGGTGATGGAGTTGCGGGTGGTCTCGTTGCCTGCCACCGCAAGCAGGATCACGAAGAAGCCGAACTCGTCGTCGGTGAGCTTGTGACCCTCCACGTCGGCCTGCACCAACTTGGTGACGAGGTCGTCGCCGGGGTTCTTGCCGCGCTCGGCGGCCATCTGCATGCCATACATGATCAGTTCGACCGATGCGGCAGTCGGATCGTTCCTGCCGTATTCGGGATCCTGGTCGCCGACCATCTGATTCGACCACTCGAACAGCTTCATCCGGTCTTCCTGGGGCACCCCCATCAGCCCGGCGATCGCCTGAAGCGGAAGCTCGCACGACACCTGCTCGACGAAATCACCCGATCCCTCGGCCGCGGCCCGCTTGGCGATGTCACGCGCCCGGAGGCGAAGCTCGTCGCGCAGCGACTCGATAGCGCGCGGGGTGAATGCGCGCGAGATGATCTTGCGCAGGTGGGTGTGGTGCGGGGCGTCCTGGTTGAGCAGCACGACCTTGCCGGCCTCCAGCGATGCGGGGTCGGCCTCGTCGCGGTACCGGGGCAGCGCGGTCTTCTTGTTGCTGGAGAACACATCGCTGCGCCGCGACACCTCTTTGACGTCCTTGTGCTTGGTCACCACCCAGAAGCCGGTGTCGCCGAACGCGAGGTTGCCCCTCTCCTGGTCCTGCCACCAGATCGGAGCCACCTTCCGAAGGTGGGCGAGCTCGTCGACCGGGAGCCGTTCCGCGTAGATATCGGGATCGGTGAAGTCGAATCCGGGCGGAAGGTTCGGAGTTGGCATCGATGGACCCCTTGTATGACGTTGTCTAGTACCGGTAATTCATTGCTACACCACAGTTGGGGCCCGCTGCGACCGGTTACAGATACTCCGAAGTGGAACGTGTTCCCGCGCCGCAGGGGTTCTTGACCGGTTGTTCACACTGGAATCAGGTGTAACAATTTTGGCCATCAAACTGAAGCACTCGGTAGGCCGGATTCGGGTCAGCACGCGGAAGGGGGCTTGGGTGAGGATCGACATCGAGGTGACGGCGGCGACGGTGGCTACCGCGGGCCTGGGAGCGCTCGCCGCGCTGCTCGCCGGTGCGTCGACGGCGCAGGCCGAACCTGGCGTTCCCATCCCACCTCCGCCTCCGCCCGCGCTCATCGCCCCCGTCATCCCGGGACCGCCCCCCGCCGCCCCGCCGGCTCCGGCCGCTCCGGCGCTCCCTGTTGCCGCACCGGCTCCGACCGCTCCCGATGCGCCCGCGCCGCCGCCCGAAGCGCCCGCAGCGCCGGTGACCGGCGATGCCGCCGTTCCGGTCGCGGCCGACGCCGCTCCGCCCGCGGAGACCCCGCATCTGGTGAGCCCCGAGAATCTGCCGCCCGGCACCAGCATCACCCCCGTCGGCCCGCAGGAGAGCAGGAGCGGGTCCTACCTTCGCGAGCTCTGGCGCGCCGTCCAGACGCAAGAGGTGAGCGGTAAGGACGCTCTGCTCCTGCTGACCCAGCGGCCGCTGAACGCCAACGCCACGCCACCCGCGGGGCTCGCCGCCAATCCGGCGCAACCGATGCCTGCGGCACCACCGCCACCTCCCGGTGAACCGCTGCCGCCTGCCGCCGCTCCACCGGTACCCGCTCCGGCGCCGCCGCCGATTCCCTGAGGGCTCAGCAGTTGCGGGCACGCGCCAAGAGCGTGCTCACCGTCCGTACATGCGTGGGCACCACCCGCGCCCAGAGCGCACGGACAACCGGATTCTCGTGGGTCACAAAGGTGCAGAACAGCAAGCGTTCTGGTTCACGACGCAAATACAGCTCCGCGGGCATGCCTACGCGCGACGCGGCCCCCAGGAGGACGAAATCCGGTGCTTCTGCCCGGATCTGCCAGCCGAGCACCGTTCGGTCGGCGCCGGGCCGCTTCAGCGCAAGGCCGAGTGCGGACCAGCCGGACAGCAATTGCAGCCTGACGGCCGTCGGTGCTCCTTCGAGAACGCGTCGGATCCACTGCTCGGCGGATCGCGCGCGCGGCGCCTCGACATCGACGACGAACGCATCCTCGTAGTCGACCCGGCCCAGTGTGCTCACCGTCCGCATCGTGGGTGATGGCGTGACCTGCTGGACGCCGGTCTCGGTGCGCATCAGAGGATTTCGCGTCCGGCGGTGGCGCTACCGGCTGAGTCCTCACGCCACGCCCGCCCGATGTCGCGCATCATCAGCGGGTAGACGATCAGATGACGAAACGGCGCGATCGCTGCCATGTAGGCGGCACCGAGTGCACCGTTAGGTCGCACGAGAACAGCCATCTGGCCATGAAATTGTCCTGACCCCCGATCGGGAACCCATCCGACGTGCAACACCCCGTGCACCGTCTGGTTGGCGATCTCCATCGCGAACTCGTCGTCGGTCCGGTACAAGGGGCTGAAAGCAGATCGGTCGGCCGCGAGATCGGTTGGGGTGCCGCTCAAGTCGGCGGGCAGCCGATCGCGGAGCGTCTCGACACGGGATCCCAGACCCGTCTCCGGCCGGTCGAGACCGAGCATCCGGCCGATCGTCCACCGGATGGCGAACAGGGCGCGCACGACGGGAGAGGACCGCTTCGGATCGAACGTCGACCACAGGTCGACGAGTCTCGCGAAGTCGTCTGCCCCACCTGGCGTCGGCAACGCCCACACATCGAGAACCTGGAAATCCTTGGTGAGCTCGTGGATTCGCCACGGCCGTGTCATGTGTGCGCCCTTGTCGAGCGGCCTAGAACCAAGCATACAGTACTGTATGCTTGCCGGATGGCGGTCGTCAAGCCCCGGTCAAAACAGATGGAGAACCATGGTCGCCCAGACCCGCACTCCGCGGAGTACGTGGATCGACGCAGGTCTCGACGCCCTCGCGGCGGGTGGGCCGGACGCGGTACGCGTTGACCTTCTCGCGAAGGCGCTCGCGGTCACCCGCGGCGGTTTCTACCACCACTTCGCGAGCAGGGCAGTGTTTCTCGACGCACTCCTCGAGACGTGGGAGCACCGCAGCACCGACGAGGTGCTCGATCGCGTGGAAGCCGAGGGGGGCGACGCCAGGGACAAGGTGCGCAAGGCAGGCATGCTCACCTTCGCCAAGGACCTGCTGCCGATCGACCTCGCTGTGCGCGACTGGGCACGGCGCGATAAGGCGGTGGCCCGGCGACTCCGGCGCGTCGACAATCGGCGCATGGAATACCTGCGCACCTTGATCGGCACGTTCTGTGATGATGCCGATGACATCGAAGCCCGCGGCATGCTTGCGTTCTCGTTGGCCATCGGCAGTCACTTCATCGCCGCCGACCACCCGGGAAGCAGCAGGGCGCAGGTGCTTGCGCACGCGACCCGGCACCTGCTGACCTGACTATTCTGTACCCATGCTGCACGACGGTCGTATCGCCACCCGGTTGCCTGCGCAGGACCTGCAGCGGGCACGGGCGTTCTATGCCGACAAGCTCGGGCTCGAGCCTGTCGAGGAGCGGCCGGGTGGTCTTCTGTACCGCTGCTCTGGATGCGAGTTCGCCTTGTTCGAATCCGCGGGTGTTTCGGCGGGTGCCTTCACTCAAATGGCCTGGACTGTCGACGACATTGCGGCCACTGTCGCCGAGCTACGCAGGCGTGGAGTGGTTTTCGAGGAGGTCGACCTGCCGGGGCTCAAGACCGTGGACGGGATCGCCGAGGTCGCGGGGAATTACCCGAGCAAGGGCTCGGGTGAAATGGGCGCATGGTTTCGTGACAGCGAGGGAAACATGCTCGGCATCGGCGAGCCTGTGATCTGACGCTAGACAGTGCTCAGCGCGGGCACGGCTTCGATCCTGGCCGGAACGTGCTTGTGCCACGGCGTGCCGGCATACGCGTCGCGCCAGTCGCTGGATGTCAGCACATTGGGCGCCACGCCGGGGACGTGCGCTTCGCCGTCACCGTCGGTGAAGTCGAGGCCGAACCCGTTGGGCAACGATGCGTGGCCAGGAAGCATCGCCTCGCTGATCTCGACGGTCGCCTCCGCGTTGCCTGCCGCGGTGGTGATTCGGGCGCGTCCGCCGTGGACCAACCCGAGTGCTTCGGCATCTTCGAGGCTGACCCGCAGCGCGCCGTCGGAGTCGCGTTTGCGCCAGGCCGGATCCCGGAAGATGTCGTTGGCGGTGTAGGCGCGACGTTCGCCCGCCGACAGCACGATCGGGAAATCGACTGTCGTGAAATGCGATTGGGCGTCGGACAGCGCGCGGATCTCATCGAGCATCTCGGGCATGGCCAGCGCGATCTTGTGGTCGGCATGTGTGATCAACGCGAAATCGTCCTCGTACTCGTGGACGGTGAACGTGATACCCGAACGGCTCGTCAGGATCGCGTCGAACAACGCATTGCCGTCGGCGTGCCCGGCTCGGCGGACGGCATCGGGGTAGGTCATGGCCGCCTTCTGGGCGAGTCCCCACAGCGCGGCCGCACCGGAAAGTCCCTCGGGCAGCGATGGTCCCAACGTGTCGTACAGCACGTAGGGGAGTACCTTGCCGAGCATCGGACTGGCGCCGACGGCTTGCAGGAACGCCGCGGTGAACGCTTCACGGCTCTCGCGTGCGGCGCGTCGTAACGGTTCGAGCTCGGCGTCGTCGACGACACCCAGTGCCCGCACCAGGCGCGCCCAGATCTCGGGCTCGGGCAGGGTGCCGTCGAGCGGTTCCATCAGTCGATGCCGCAGATGGAATGTGTTGTGCGGGAACTCGAGGTTGAAGAACGTCGATTCCGTCTTCTCGTACTGAGATGCCGCGGGTAGCACGTAATGGGCCAGTCGCGCGGTTTCGGTCATCGCGACGTCTATCACGACCATCAGCTCCAGCGAGCTGAACGCCTCGCGGCACGCGTTGGAGTCCGCGAGTGAATGAGCGGGGTTGCTGCTCTCGACGATCATCGCGCGGAATCTGTCCGGGTGATCGCCGAGGATCTCCTGGGGTATGACGTTGCTCGGGACCAGTCCGCCGACGATGGGGGCGCCGGTGACCGGCGTCCGACCCACGTTTGGCGTATGCCGGAACAGCGGACCGAAGGACGAATGCAGATGCTGGGCACCGCGTTTGGCGAAGTTGCCGGTGAGGATCCACAGCAGTTTGTTGAGGTAGGAGCACAGCGTGCTGTTGGGAGCCTGCTGGATGCCCAGATCCTCGAACACGGACACGCTCGCCGCGGCGCCGATACGCCGCGCCGCCGCCCGGATCAGCTCCTCGTCCACCCCGCACCGGAGCGCATAGTCGCCGACATCGACGGTGCGCATCACGTCCAGGACGGAATCGACGCCCGTGACATGTTCGGCCAGAAACGCGTTGTCGCAGAGATCTTCCTGCACCACCACGGCGGCGAGTGCCGCCAGCGCCCAGGCGTCGGTTCCCGGACGCACGCGCAGGTGCACGTCGGCCATCTTGGCGGTGTCGGTGATGACCGGGTCGATGACGATCATCGAACGCTCAGGGTCTTTGGCGATGTCGTTCAGCACCGTCCGCGCCCGCGGAAAGCTCTGCGACATCCACGGGTTCTTGCCGATGAAGACCGAGACCTCGGCGTGCTCGAATTCCCCTCGGGTGTGGCCGCCATAGAGGTGGGCGTCGATCCAGGCCTCACCCGTCTTCTCCTGTGCGAGCGCGTTGGAACGGTAGTACGAGCCGAGTGCCTTGAGGAAGGCGCCGCTGTAGGCGCCGCCCAGATGGTTGCCCTGGCCGCCCCCGCCGTAGTAGAAGATCTTGTCGCCCCCGTGGGTCTCGGCGATGCGTTTGAAGCCCGCGGCAATCTCGGAAATGGCCGTATCCCAGTCGATTTCCTCATAGCTGCCGTCGGGACGCCGGCGCATCGGCGAGGTCAGCCGGCCGCGATTGTTCTGGTAGTGGTCGAGTCTCAGCGCCTTATTGCAGGTGTATCCCTGCGAGGCAGGATGTTCCTTGTCGCCTCTGATCTTCGCCAGCTTGCGGCCGTCGAGTTGGACGACGATGCCGCAGTTGCATTCGCAGAGAATGCACGCGGTCGGCTGCCATTCTTCTGGAGCCGCCACGGCGGCGACATCCTCTTTAGCGATCACCGGACTACCTTTCCGAGGTCTCGGCCAGCAGGAGGGCGCGTAGCTGGCCGTGAACGAGGTCGAGAGCTTTGACGTTTCTGGATGCGCGCGCGATCACGATCGCGCCTTCGAACGATGCGGTCGTCAGCATGGCGAGTTCTGCGGCACGCTTCTTGGCGACGCCGTCGGAGATCAGCCGGGTGGCGATGAGGTCGGTCCACCGTTCAAACGCCGCTGCCGCACGTTCGATCACCGGTGTCGCAGTGTCGGGCTTGTCCGGATCGCCCCCCTCGACGCTCACGGCGACGATGGGGCAGCCGGCCCGGAAGTCACTTCGCAGCAGCTGCTTCCGATAGTCGGTGAACAGCACGTCGAGGGCGTCGACACCGGATCCGGCCTCCGCGATCTTGGCCGCGACGTACTCACCGGCGTAGTCGATCGCCTCGCACAACAGTTGGGTGCGGCCGCCGGGGAAGTAGTGGTACGCCGACCCTCGCGGGGCCCCGCTGTGCTCGAGGACGTCGGCAATGGCGGTCGGATGCGCGCCCCGTTCGCGGATGAGCAGGGCGGCTGACATCACCATCCGCTCGCGGTGGCTTGGCACGACTGGGTCCCCTCTCCGTCCGACTATGTATGTCACCTTACATAGTCGCGAGGCCAAAGCAAGGGCGGTTCGGTCGGCACTATGGTTGCGGCTGACATGTTCGACTACGACGCAGAGCTTCGCCGTTACCACGCACGACTACTCGATGCGGTCGACATTCACCGGGATGACCGTGTCCTCGATATCGGCTGCGGGACCGGACAGACCACCCGGGCGGCCGCACGTGCCGCGTCCGGCGGCGACGCGCTCGGCATCGACATCTCGCAACCAATGCTGGAACGGGCACGTCATCTGACGAAGGCCGAAGGGCTCGCCAACGCAAGCTTCGAGTTGGGTGACGCGCAGGTTTACCCGCTTCCCGAGGAGCGGTTCACGATCGGACTCAGTCGCTTCGGCACGATGTTCTTCGCCGATCCGCGCGCCGCGTTCGCCAACGTCGCGAGGGCGCTGCGCCCGGGTGCGAGATTCGTGCAGCTGGTCTGGCAGGGCGGTGATCGGCAAGAGTGGCGCGCCGCAGTGCAACTGGCGCTGGCCGACGAACTGGACGCACCACCGACCCCAGCGGCGAGAGGCGCCTTCTCCCTGGCTGATCCGGCGAACGTACACGCCATCCTGGACGGTGCCGGCTTCGTCGACGTGCAGCTGGTCGAGGTATGCGAACCGGTCTACTACGGTGCAGACCCCGCGAGCGCACTGCACGCCATTCGGTCGCTGCGAGCACCCCGCGATCCGCGTGACGATCTGGATGACGCGTCGACCGATCGCGCGCTCGGCGGGCTGAGATCGATCATTCGCGCCCGTGAGGAGGGCGGTGTGTGGTTCGACTCATGCGCCTGGCTTGTGACCGCGCGCCGCGGCTAGCGAAGCAGCCACAGCACCAGAAACCCCGTCATGCTTACGACGCAGAAGAGGTGATCCCGAGAGATGGAGCGGGCCAGCCGAGATTGTTCCGCCGGTTCGCCGGTGCGGGCGCCGAGCCGGACCGCGTTGGGGACGGTGCGGATCATCGCCAGAAGGATCGGTGCGCCGGTGAGTGCGAGCGCGGCGACCGACAGCCATACCGGGTGGTGGTCACCGAAGGCGGCGATAAGCAACGCGCCCAACAAGATCACCATCACCAGTGCGATGAGATGACCCATCGGCCGCGACGTCGTCGTGGCTCGGCGGTAGTACGCGGAGACCGACGCGAGCACCTCCTCGGGAAGCACCTCTGCGCCGCGGTGACGGAGGACCTGACTGTCGAAGATCAGGTCCATCCAGAGGACGGCGACGAGAAAGCCGGCGCAGGCCGCTGCGATCAGACGGACGCGGCTTCGTTCAGATCGTTGAGCGTGCTGGTCGCCTCGAGATACTCCTGCACCCACCGCTGGATCACCGCGGAGGACTTCTCCACCTTGGTGAACTGGCCAACGACCTGACCGATCGGATTGAACGCGACGTCCACGCTCTCGTTCGGGAACTTGTGCGTGGCGGCGACCGCCATACCGGACACCATGTACTGCAACGGCATTCCGAGCGGCTTCGGGTTGTCCGGGTCTTCCCAGGCCTCGGTCCAGTCGTTCTTCAGCATGCGCGCAGGCTTACCGGTGAAGGAGCGGCTGCGGACGGTGTCGCGGCTCTCGGCCTTGACGTAGGCGGCGTGCTGCACCGCGGTGTGCTCGGACTCCTCGACCACCACCCACTGCGAGCCGGTCCACGCGCCTTGTGCGCCGAGCGCCAGCGCGGCCGCGATCTGCTGGCCGCTGCCGATGCCGCCCGCTGCGAGCACCGGGACGGGGGCGACCTCCTTGACGACCTGCGGCCACAGCACGATAGAGCCGATCTCGCCGCAGTGTCCGCCGGCCTCGCCGCCCTGGGCGATGATGATGTCGACGCCGGCGTCGGCGTGCTTGCGCGCCTGCGACGGCGATCCGCACAGCGCGGCGACCTTGCGGCCCTCGGCGTGGATGTGCTTGATCATCTCGGCGGGCGGGGTGCCGAGCGCGTTGGCGATCAGCGTGCACTTCGGGTGCTGCAGCGCGACCTCTACCTGCGGTGTGGCGGTCGCCTCGGTCCATCCGAGCAGCTGCAGTGCATCGTCATCGCTGTGGTCGACCGGCACGCCGTGGTCGGCGAGGATCTTTTTGGCGAAGTCGATGTGTTCCTGCGGCACGAGGTCGTTGAGGGTCTTCTTGAGCACCTCCGGGTCCAGGTCGGTGGAGTCCATACCCTCGTACTTGTTGGGGATGACGATGTCGACGCCGTAGGGGTGGTCGCCGATGTTCTCGTCGATCCACTTCAGCTCGATCTCGAGCTGTTCCGGGCTGAAGCCGACCGCCCCGAGCACGCCGAAGCCGCCGGCCTTGCTCACGGCGACGACCACGTCGCGGCAATGGGTGAAGGCGAAGATCGGGTATTCGATGCCGAGGTCGTTGCAGATGGGGGTGCGCATGGCTGCTCCTTGGTGGGCCGCTCGCGAATTAGAACGTGTTCTAGTTTAGCTCATCGGTCAGGTCCTCGACGAAGGAGACCTCATTGCCGGGCTCAAGTTCTCCTCAGTCGTAACCGACGAACCTTCGCAGCGACGGACGCCTGCGCCCACCGGTGCCGACGGCCCGAAGCACGGGCCAACCGTGTTCGACGGCCAAGGCGGCGAGCTTGGGGCGTGGATTCACCGGCCGTGGGTTTCCGACCTTGACCATCAACGCGGCGTCCTCGTCGCCGTCGGCATAGAAGTAACTGCGTTGTAGGTCGACCTCATTGACATGACAGAAATGCACTACGGCGCTGGCCTTGTTACGTCCCCAAACCACCGGTTTCGCGATCTGCCCGGTGAGGCGGCCATCGCCGTCGAGCGAGAAGTGGTTGCACAGCACGTGGTCGATGTCGAGGTAGCGGGCCACGGGTTGGGCATGGATGGTCACCGCCGAGGTGCTGAGCACCACCGTGTGACCGCGTTCCTGATGCGCCGCGACGATGTCGCGCATCGCGGGGAAGACGCGCGTGGCCACACTGTCGACGAATATTCGTTCGCAGACGTCGTCGAGGTCGGCGAGCGATTCACCCCGGAGATAGCCCGCGGCCCTGGTCAGCAGATGCTCGAATCGCATCCGGCGCAGTTTGTAGCGCATCGATGCTTCGACGACCCCGAGGACCTCGCCGATGCCGGCCTGTCTGCGCTTGATGCGGTCGCTGGCATGCGCCGCGGCGGTGAAGCCGTCCACCAGGGTGCCGTCGAGATCGAAAAACGCACCGATATGGGGCCCCGGTTCGCTTGCGGCGATCTCCGCAGTTGGGTCATCTGCCACGGGCTGCGCGGTCATCGCGCACCAGCCTACTTCGCTGCGTACAGACCCTTCCCGGTCACGAGCGGCATATCGACGGTGGTCCGGATGCCCGCCGGTGCGGCCACGACGTCGGGAATCGCGTTCACGATCCGGCCCGCCGCCGCCAGGATCGCTGCATAGGGCGCTCCGCCATTGCGGCTCATCGGAACGATGTCGCAGAAATACGACGGTTCACCGGTGATCTCGACGCGGTAGGAGCCGCCGGGATGCGCGGGCTGTGCCCAGTCCGGCCGCAGATCGGCCCGCAGTCGGGTCACGTGCTCGACGACGATCACCGGCTTGCCGTCGACCATGCCCTCGATCAGGAAGCGGACCGCCGCGACGGTGCCCTTCTTGATGGTGCCGACCGCGACGTCGAGGTCCTCGGGCGCGGGCTCCTGCTCGACGGAGTCGCGGATCTCGTCGACCTCGATGCCCAGTCCCGCGGCCAGCTGCCGGATCGCGGTGCCCCACGCAATCGACAGCACGCCCGGTTGATACAGGATCGGCAGGTCGCCGATGTCGTTGCCGAAGCCCATCACGTCGAACATCACGGTCTCGCCGTCGTAGGTGGCGTAGTCGGCGATCTCCATAGTGCGGATCTGCTCGATGCTCTGACAGGTTCCGGCCAGTGCGAACGGCAACAGGTCGGTGCAGAAGCCCGGATCGACACCGGTGAAGTAGACGGTCGAATCACCCTCGCGCGCAGCATCTTCGACCTTGGTGATGGCCTTATCGGGCAGAAGTCCCCACGGATATTGGAGCGCGCCGACGCTCGAGCCGACCACGTTGATGCCCGCGGACAGGAACGTACGAACGTCGGCCAATGCCTCACGCGGGCGCGTGTCGCCCATCGCGGTGTAGACGACGCAGTCGGGCTTCGTCGCGATGATCGCGTCGAGGTCGTTGGTCGCGGTGATGCCCGTCGTGACGTCCAGCCCCGCCAGCTCACCGGCGTCGCGGCCCACTTTGGTGTCCGTCGAGACCCAGACGCCGGTGAGGGCGAAGCGTGCATCGCTGATCAATTGCCGCAGCGCCAGACTGCCGCAGTTGCCAGTGCCGAGGAGCGCGACGCGAATAGCCATGGCCAGCAGTATGCGTGCTGACAACCCCAATTGGAACAGGTTCTAGTTCTCCCTGGTTGGTGCGGTAACCTGACGCCCCATGGGACGCGTGGACGGAAAAGTCACACTGATCAGTGGCGGAGCTCGGGGAATGGGCGCCGCTCACGCCAGGGCTCTGGTCGCCGAGGGCGGAAAAGTGGTCATCGGGGACATCCTCGACGACGAGGGCAAGGCGCTGGCCGACGAGCTCGGAGAATCCGCGCGCTACGTCCACCTGGACGTCACCGACCCCGAGCAGTGGGAGGCCGCGGTCAACGTCGCCGTCGAGGCGTTCGGCAAGCTGACCGCGCTCGTCAACAACGCGGCGATCGTCGCCCTCGGCCAGATCGGCAAGTTCGATATGGCCAAGTGGCAGAAGGTCATCGACGTCAACCTGACGGGCACGTTCCTCGGTATGCAGGCCGTCGTCGAGCAGATGAAGGCGGCGGGCGGCGGCTCGATCATCAACGTGTCGTCGATCGAGGGACTGCGCGGCGCGCCGATGGTGCACCCGTACGTCGCGTCGAAATGGGCGGTGCGCGGGCTGGCAAAGTCGGCCGCGATCGAATTGGGCCCCAAGAACATCCGGGTCAACTCCATCCACCCGGGATTCATCCGCACCCCGATGACCAAGCACTTTCCCGACGACATGGTCACCGCGCCGCTGCGCCGGCCCGGTCAGTCCGAGGAGGTCGCGCCGTTCGTGGTGTTCCTCGTCAGCGACGAGTCGTCATTCGCGACGGGCGCCGAGTTCATCATGGACGGTGGACTTGTCACCGACGTTCCCCACAAGGCACTACCGCTCGGTTAGTCGACGGCGGCGAAGTTGACCGTCGCGGTGGCGCCGATCTGATCGTCGTTACCGCGGTAGATGTCCACCTGGATCACGACGGAGCGCTTGCCGAGGCGCAGGATCCGCGCGACCGCGCGCGCCGGCCCGACCTTGATCGGTCGCAGGTAGCGGATGAACAGATCGGTCGTCGCGATCGCGTGCCCGAATGGCGTGGCCCTGGCGGCGAGCTGGCCGGCCGTCACATCGGCCATCGTCGCGACCAGACCGCCCTGCAGACCCCCCGCGGTGTTGGTGGTCCGCTCGTCGACCGCCATCTCCATGATCACGCTGTCATCCGTGGACGGGACTTCGGCGAGGCCGAGCTGATCGAAGAGCTCTCGTAGCGATCTCGGCGCAGTCACGGAGAACGACATTACCGATCCTTACCGACCGGTATCGCCCACGTCCGGTGTGCGTAGTGTCGTACGGCGTGAGCGCACGTGCGGGCATCGTGGTGACGGGAACCGAAGTTCTCACGGGAAGGGTGGCCGACCGCAACGGTCCGTGGATCGCCGACCAGCTGCTCGAGCTCGGTGTCGAGCTGGCCCATATCACCATCTGCGGCGACCGGCCCGACGATATCGAGGCGCAGCTGCGGTTCCTGGCAGCCGAGGGTGTGGACCTCATCGTCACCAGTGGGGGCCTCGGCCCGACGGCCGACGATATGACGGTGGCGACTGTGGCGAAGTTCTGCGGCCGAGAGTTGGTGTTGGACAACGATCTCGAGGCCAAGATCGCCGACATCGTGGCGCGCCTGATGGCTCGCTTTCCAAACGTTGATCTGGAGGCCGTGCGCGCGGCGAACCGCAAGCAGGCACTCATTCCGGCAGGCGCTCACGTCATCGATCCGGTCGGTACTGCGCCCGGAGTCGTCGTGCCAGGCAAGCCGACGGTCATCGTGCTGCCGGGGCCGCCGCGCGAGCTGCAGCCGATGTGGCCGTCGGCGCTGCAGACCGCCGCGGTGCAGGAAGCGACCGCGGGCCGAACGACGTACCGCCAGGAGATGGTCCGGATGTTCGGGCTGCCCGAGTCGGGGCTGGCCGATACCCTGCGCGACGCCGAAGAGCGTGTCGACGGCTTCGGGCGGCTCGAGATCACCACATGCCTGCGACGTGGTGAGGTCGAAATGGTCACCCGATACGAACCCGACGCCGCGGCTGTCTACGCAGATCTGATGACGCTGCTCCGAGAGCGCCACGGCGGGGAGATCTTCTCCGAAGACGGTTCCACCGTCGACGACCAGGTGGCCGCGCTGCTGGCCGGTCGGCGGATCGCCACCGCGGAATCCTGCACCGCGGGCCTCGTGGCTGCCCGGCTCACGGACCTTCCGGGGTCGTCGGCGTACGTCACGGGGGGAGTGGTGTCCTACTCGAACGAGGCCAAGTCCGAACTTCTCGGCGTGGACCCGGCGCTCATCGAGGCCCACGGAGCGGTGTCAGAACCCGTGGCCGATGCGATGGCCGACGGTGCGTTGCGCCGCTTCTCCGCCGACACCGCCGTCGCGATCACAGGAATCGCAGGACCGGGCGGCGGTACGGAGGACAAACCGGTGGGAACAGTCTGTTTCTGCGTGAAGCTGGCCGACGGTGCAACCGACCTCCGCACCATGCGGTTGCCCGGCAACCGGTCCGACGTCCGTGAAAGGTCGACGACCGTCGCGATGCACCTCCTGCGCCGCGCGCTGGGGTGAGATTCGGCAGCGGTTCGATGACGTACGCTGCTCGGCAGGAGGAATACTGAATGACCGCAGTTGACCAGCGCAAAGAGCTGTCCGAGCGCGCCGTCGCGGCCGGGTGGCAGCTCAGAGGCGAAGAACGGACCGACTATTTCACCCGCACCCCGGTCCGCATCCACATCATCTGGCAGGGAAACGACGCGATCAGTGGCGGCGCGCTGTACCACGACGATCTGCTCATGACCTACTCAAGGGACCTCGACACCATCGAGGGCTGGCTGAAGCGCTGATCAGCTGAGAGCGTTTGGCGCGGCGGCGAGATCGTCCGACGCCAGGACCAGGCGGGTATTGGTCGCCAGGTAGGCGGTCGTCAGACTGATCCCGGCGGCGGAGAGCTTGCCCCCACCGGAAGTGACGGCACATCGCCGACCCGCGCCAGTTGGCCGGGCTCGTCATCGAGATTGAGCGTCAGGTCAGTCGCCATGACACGCTCCTTTCGCGCCTTTCCGCCGTATCGGGTCGACGGGAAAATCGGATGCGATGGCGGACGTCAGTGTGGCAGCGTGGAATTCCGTGCTTGTCCATGACACATCGACATCGGTGAACATCCGCACGGCGCTCGACGCCGACTGGCCGGGAATCTTGCTGCTCGACGCCACCTGCTTCGGCAGGTTCGGCCATCCCGACACATTCGCCGCGTGGCGGTCGATGATTCCCCGCGACGGTTCGGTCGTCGCAAGCGACGGCGGCGACATCATCGGGATGTCGCACTATCTCGACCTGACGGTCACCGTGCCCGGCGGTGCGGTGGTGCCCGTCGCGGGCGTCACGCTGGTGGCGGTCGCGCCGACCCACCGGCGGCGTGGGGTGTTGCGCGCGATGTACACCGAGATGCACGACCGCATCGCGGATGCGCGCTACCCGATCGCGGCGCTGACGGCGAGCGAAGGCGGCATCTACGGGCGTTTCGGCTATGGTCCAGCGACCACCGAGGTTGAGCTGACCGTCGACCGCACGCGCGCGCAGTTCCGCGCCGACGCGCCGGACCCTCTCGGTGTGCGGTTGGTCCAACCCACCGAGCACTCAGACGAATTCGCCGCGATCTACGACCGCTGGCGCATGCTGACGCCCGGCGCTCAGGTGCGTCCGCAGGCGTTATGGGACGAACTGCTGGCCGACCGCGCGGACGACCGGCGCGGCGGAACCGAATTGTTCTCGATGCTGCACACCGACGGGTACGCGTTGTATCGGGTGTTCGGCGACAAACCGATGATGGTGCGGGTCGCGGAACTCACCGCGGTGACGACCGAGGCGCACATCGCGCTGAGCCGGGCACTTCTGGGGCTCGACCTGATGGACAAGGTCGCGTTCGGCACGCATCCGGCCGATCCGCTGCCGTACCTGTTGACCGACGCCAGGCACGCCCGCGTCACCTACTACGAGGACGATCTGTGGCTGCGTCTGATGGACATCCCCGCCGCACTGCAGGCGCGCAGCTATCGGGGGGATCTCACCGCGGTGCTGGAAGTGTCCGACGGGTTCCGAAGCGACGGGGGCCGTTTCGCGCTGGAGATTGGCGACGGCCGGGCTCGGTGCGTGCCGACTGGCGCGCCTGCCGACGTCTCCATGGACCTCGACGTCCTCGGCAGCATTTACTTCGGCAGCCATCGCGCATCGATTTTCGCCGCGGCAAACCGATTGCGCAGCAACGACTCCGAGCTCATCGCACGACTCGATGCCGCCTTCGCCAGCGATGTGTGCGCCCAGCTGGGTTTCGGGTTCTAGGAGCGGTCGCCGTACTCGTCCCACACCTTGGTCATGGTATGCAGGATCTCCTCGGCCCGGCCAAGCCCGGCGAGGTGGCTTTCACCGGGCATCGGATAGAGCTCGGCATCGGCCAGGCGCGACACCACGTGTTGTCCGTGTGCATACGGCACGATGTGGTCGGCGTCGCCGTGCCACCAGCGGACGGGCACCTTGATATCGCTCAGCCGGAAGCCCCAGTCCCTGGCGAAGACGACGACGTCGGCGAACGGGGCAGCCATCTGCTTGCGGGTGCCGTTGAGGATGTCGTCGAGGAACATCGCCTTGATCTCCGGGCGCGCCAACAGCTTGCGGTCGGCTTCCGGTGAGACTCGGCCGTACAGATCGGCGACTGGGGATGCGACGGGGCGGACCAGGCGGATGATGGCGCTCGCGAGCAGCCCGATGGGCGTTCCGGCCACCTGAAGCAGCGGGGCAACCCGCGTGCCGAGGTTGCCCATCAGGCCGCCGGTGATGGCGTCCGAACCCATCGTGGGGGCGACGCCGCCGATGACGCCGGCGGCGACAACGCGATCCGGCAGCGCCGCGGCACAGCCGAGTGTGTACGGGCCACCACCGGACAGCCCGACGACGACGAACTTGTCGATGCCCAGCGTGTCGGCGATGGTGCGCAGATCGTCGGCGAAGGCGACGACGGTGTCGTAGTTGTGCTGTGTCGATGAGCCGATCCCCGGCCGGTCGACCCCGATCAGCCGAATGTGCTCCTGTTCGGCGTAGACGCGCGCTTCCATCGGGATCTGGCGCCGTGCCCCCGGCGTGCCATGCAGCCAGAACACCGCGCGGCCCTGCGGGTCACCGAACTCGGCGAAGCTGATCTGACGGTCATCGCCGACAGCGATGTTGCCTTCGAGCTTGGGGCGGGCGATTGCGACAACCATGGCCAAAGTGTCTCATGCCGCCACGGCGCGCTCGGAGCTACACGCGTCGGCCGTGCCGTCACCCTCCGACAGCGATGACGTAGCCGACGCCGCCAAGGAACACGGCGATGATGCAGAGCACGAGGGTCGCCACCGCAATCGGCCAGCCGCGCTTTCGCCGGACCAGTTGCACCACGGTCGCGATGAGTCCCGCCACACCGATGATCAGGGCGGTGCCGAGTCCCCCCATCACCGCGGTGACGGCGCCTTCCACGGTGCACGTCTCCGGTGGGCAGCTGTCGAGGAACGCGAGGAAGAAGAGCCCGAAGAAGGAGGCGGCCGCACCGAAGAGGGCCGTCACGACGAGCACGACGACCGAGATGGTGACATCGGCTCCGTTGACCGGAGGCTTCGGCGGGGGCATCGCGGGATAGCCGGGCGCAGACATGACAGGAGATGCTATCGGCCACATTGGTCGTTTCCTGCCGAACGGCTGTGGGCGTCGGCGATCATGAACCCCTGCCGACTCACGCGCGTTGGGGGTGTTATGGACAGCACGATGCAGGACTTTCCGCTGACCGTGACGGGGATTCTGCGGCACGGCACGACGTGGTCCTCGACCCGCAAGGTGATCACGAAGACGCCCGACGGCTACCGCGAGATCAGCTTCGGCGAACTGGGCTCCCGGGTGGCGCAACTCGCTCACGGGTTGCGCGATATCGGCGTCGAGGGCGGCGACCGGGTCGCGACGTTCATGTGGAACAACCAGGAGCATCTGGAGACATACTTCGCGGCGCCGTGCATGGGCGCGGTGCTGCATACGCTCAACATCCGACTTGCCGCTGAGCAGATCGCGTTCATCGGCAACCAGGCGCAGGATCGCGTTGTGCTGGTGGACATGTCGCTGGCTCCGCTGCTGGCCGCGGTGCTCGGTGACCTGACGACGGTGCGAACCGTGGTCGTCGTGGGCGCCGGGGACCTGGATGTGCTCAGCGGCGCCGGCAAGGAGGTGATCCGCTACGACGACCTGCTCGAGGGTCGACCCAGCGACTACGACTGGCCGGACGTGGACGAGAAGAGCGCTGCCGCAATGTGTTACACCAGCGGTACCACCGGCAATCCCAAGGGCGTCGTGTACAGCCACCGGTCGAGTTATCTGCATTCGATGAGTGTCTGCACGGCCAACGCGATCGGCCTCGTCGACGGTGACCGGATACTGCCGGTCGTGCCGATGTTCCATGCCAACGCGTGGGGTCAGCCTTATGCGGCGGTGATGGCGGGCGCCGATCTTCTGATGCCCGACAAGTACCTCCAGGCCGAACCGCTCGTCGACATGATCGAGCGGCAGCGGCCCACCGTCGCGGCCGCTGTCCCGACGATCTGGAACGACGTCCTCCAATACCTGCACGCCAATCCCAACAGAGATATCTCGTCATTGAGGACGGTCTGCTGCGGCGGGTCGGCCGTACCACTGTCGATGATGAAGGAGTACGAAGAGCGCTACGGCGTGGTCATCCGGCAGGGCTGGGGTATGACCGAGACCTCGCCGCTGGCCGCCCTGGCCACACCGCCGCCGGAGGTCACCGGAGAAGACGCGTGGAGATTGCGCGCGTCGGCTGGGCGAGTGATCAGTGGAGTCGAGATCCGCATCGTCGACGACGAGGGCAGCGTGGTGCCCAACGATGGTAAAGCGGTGGGAGAGATAGAGATTCGTGGCCCGTGGATCACCGCGTCGTACTACCAGAATGCCGATTCCTCGAAGTTCGACGACGGCTGGCTGCGGACCGGTGACGTCGGTCGCATCGACCCGCAGGGCTTCATCACGCTCACCGACCGCGCCAAGGACGTCATCAAGTCCGGCGGTGAATGGATCTCGTCGGTCGAACTCGAACTGTGCATCATGGAGCACCCGGCGGTGCTGGAGGCGGCGGTTGTCGCGGTGCCGGACGAACGCTGGCAGGAACGGCCGCTCGCCGCGGTGGTGATCAAGAGCGACGCCTCGGCCACGGCGCAGGAATTACGAAAGCATCTGTGCGACAGAGTCGCCCGGTTCTGGCTTCCCGAGCGGTGGACATTCATCGACGAGGTGCCCAAGACCAGCGTGGGCAAGTTCGACAAGAAGCACATTCGGTCGCTGTACTCCGACGGTGCCTACGACGTCGTGGAGTGCCGGGACTGACACTCAGCAACCCCGCAGGTTTTGCCCAACTCGACGCTGATCGGTGCTTTACTCGGGACTATGCGGCAGACGACACGGATTTTGACGTTGGCAACGGCAATGGTTCTGGTCGCACCGCCCTGGGCCGCGCTCGCCGACGGCACCGGCAACTCCGGAGTGTCCAGTGGAGCGGGGGGCACTGTGCTGCCGTTCGCGCAGATTCTGCGGCGGTGCGATTTCAGCGAGACCGATTACAACGGACCGACGGGGATGGCACGGCCCACGGGCACCCTGCGGTCGGACGGAACCACCCTGACCGCCGATGTGCAGATCGCGACCGCGAAGCCGAACATGCATTACGACATCAGGATGATTCAGGTGCCACGATCGCCCTCGGTTCCCTGTTGGGGTGCGGATCCCGGCGTCGCGCAGGGTTCGCTGAACACCGATGCAGGCGGGGCGGCCGCGGTGACGCTCCAGGACGGGATCGAACCGGGTGCGACGGGAGCGTGGGTGTTCATCAGCCGCCCCGACATGTACTCGCAGAACCCGGCGGAGTTCTACACGACGGACTTGATCGCGCCGATCTAGCGCGCGATTCGCGTTGGCGGAAAAGGTGTTCGACGACTCAGGCAGGCACCACGACCGTTAGCAGGCTGCCGTCGCGTTCGACATGCATTCCCGCGCGCCGCGCGATCGTGGCGACCGCACCGGCGTCGTCGGGCTCGGATCGGGTGGACGCCAGGACGCGGGCCAGTCGCCCTTTGTGAGCCTTGTTGAAATGACTGACGACGGTGCGCTGACCGTCGGAGCGCTCCGAGACGACATCTACGTGAACGGCGTCGGGCAGCTTGCCGAGGGCCGCGTACGAGCCCGATCGAAGGTCGACCACCAGCTGTTCGCCGGTCATCAGGGCCAGCATCGGCTCCAGAAGTGGGCGCCAGCGTGTCGCCAACGCGGGTTGTCCGGGCAACTTCGACGTCGCGGAGAGCCGGTACGCGGGAATCGAATCGTCGGCGCGAAGGAAACCGAAGAGCGCCGAGCCGACCGCAAGCCGCGCATGTGCACGGCCCGCGGCGGCGCCTTTGAGCGATTCGACGTCGAGCGCGTCGTACAGCACACCGGTGTACCGGTTGATCGCAGGCAGGGTCGGCGCGGTGCGCAGCATGGCATTGCGTTCGACCTCGACCTGTTGCGAGGCCGAGAGCCCGAGCGCACGCATGCACGCCGACGTGTCGGCGGCCAGTTGGACCAGCTCGTCGACCAGTGCGGTGCGCAATGGCATGAGCTCGGGGTGGGACAGCGCTTCCAGGCGCAGGGGTGGCCCGTTGCCGCCGGGGTGCTTGGTCTCCGACGGCGGCAGCACAACGATCACGCCGCAGAGATTATCCGGCGCTCCCGTGGTGTCAGACCGGCGGCATCGGAGCCGGCGGCATTCCCGGTGCAGGCGGAGGAGCCATCGGCGGGGCGGGCGGCGGAGGGGCCATCGGCGGTGGGGCCATCGGCGGGGCAGGCGGAGGGGGCGGCGCCAACATCGGGTCCATCCCGGGTGGCGGTGCCATCAGCGGTGCGGGCGGCGGGGGAGGTGGCGGTGCCATCGGCGGGGCCGGAGGCATCGGGCCCTGCTGGCCGACGAGCACGACCGGGGCGCCGGGAGGCGGCGGCACCTGGTCGGCAGGCATCGGCAGGAACATGTGGTTGGTGAACTGCGACTGGTATGCGCCGCCGCCACCGACCTGCACGCCACCGCCTTCGCCGGACGACACCGGAGTGCCGTCGGGCAGCGTCGCGGCGGTGTGGCCGCCGTTCCAGCCGACATTGAGGGCGCCCGGCTGCGAGCCGTACTGGAATCCACGGGCAAGCAGTGCCTGCTCGATGTTCCCGGTGTGGAACCGGTCCCCGTAAATGGGGCGGCCGGTCGCCGCGTTGGTCACCCAGGAGACCAGACCGGAGCAGTCCGTACCGGCCGGTGAATCACCACCGGTGACGTACGGCGTGCCTGAGACAGAGTTGACAAGCGTCAAAAGCGCTGCGACAGCAAACATGAGCTCGGACGCTAACAGAGCTTTTTGGGGCCCGCCAACATCTGTGACCACGTTCACGGGAAATGCTGTGACTCCGTTCACAATGTCCAAATCACATGGTCTGGGCCACTGAATTTCGGCCAGAAAAGCGCATATTCGCGTGATTGTTTGCTGGTGACGCTGGTGTAGATAACGATTTGGCTTGGCCGGGGCGACTATTCGGGTTCTGCGGTCTCAGCAAAAGCGATGTTTTGTCCGAAAAGGGTTGTGCGCCAACTAGTTACCACTCAGTGAGTATGTCGTGGGCCATCGCTCATCCGTAGGCGAGTAGGAGTGGGACGCTCTGTTCCGCGGTTGTCAGCGATCCATGGTGTCCGATCAACGAAGACTCGAGCGGCTCGACCGTCCGTCTCAGCAAAGCTGTTGAGTCCCGGGCGGCAGCCACCACGCCGCCGATCCTGCCCCGCGTCGCCTGGCTGACTCGCTCGCCGAACCACCCCGCGTCGATTGCCTCGTCGCGCGAGACCACCCACGCGCGTTGCGCGAGCGTCTCCTGCCAGGTGGTCAAAACGTCGTTGGCTGCTCCCTGGGCTACATATATATGTCGGGCCCGCGGCTCGCCCCCGATGTCCGTCACACCCTCGGTGAGCGCGCCGTCGCTGTCGATGTCGATCGCGTCTGCGGTATCCACGGACACCATCCCGTGGTCGGCCACCACCGCAAGCAGCCCACCGGGCGGCAGGCCCTCGACGACCGATTCGACGAGGTGGTCGACTTGGCGCAGCTGCATCCGCCACGCGGGCGATCCGGGCCCGTACAAGTGGCCCAGCATGTCGAGCTGGCTGTGGTAGCCGTAGCAGAATCCACCGTCGACGACGGCCTCCTGCACGCGTGCAGCCAGATCGCCCAGCGCATGCACGCCGACATACCGCCCGCCCCGCAAGACCGCACGGGTCAGCCCGGACCCGGTGAATTCGGCGCCGGAGATGACGCTCACCGCTGCCCCCGCGGCGGAAGCCCGTTCGAAGGTCGTCGGCATGGGCTGGACCTCCTCGGGTGGCGCGGTTTCGCGGAGGTCGGCGCCCCATGGGTGCATGGTCCACCGCAAAGTGTTGAAGACACCGACGTCCGGAAGGCGGAAGGAGTAGCCGACCAGCCCGTGCTCGCCGGACCGGCAGCCGGTGCCCAATGCGGCGAGCCCGGCGGCGGTGGTGGACGGGAATCCGACCTGCAAGGTACGGCCCCGCAGGCCGGCCATCACCGGCGCGTCGGCCGCGTAGGTATCGAGTAGCTCGGCGCCGAGCCCGTCGATGAGCAGCACACACGCACCGGCGACGTCGTCCCGCAGCGGGATGCTGCCGTCGAATCCCGCTACCCCCATCGCCGCAAGGACCGACGGGACGACGTCGGCGAGGTGTGGGGTGTCCGGGTCGGGCTGTGGCAGCTCCACAACCCGAGCCTGCCACACCCGCGGAGGCGTCTTTACTAAACCTTGACCGTGCATTGAATCCCCGACCTGACGATGGTTCCGTGATTACGCTTTCATCCGTGGAGCTGGGGGTTTTGGGTCCTCTGCAGGTCCGGCAGCACGGCCTGCCGGTCGCAGTCCCTGGCGCCAAACCTCGGGCCGTCCTGACGATGCTCGGCCTCAATGGCGGTTCGGTCGTCTCCGCCGACACTCTTGCCGAGCTGCTTTGGGGCGCCCGTCCGCCGCGCACCGCCGTCAAGGCGCTGCAGACCCACATCTCGTCTCTGCGTCGCGCCCTCGGTGACGGCTTCGTCCTGACGGAGGGGACGGGCTGGACCCTGAGCACGACGGACATCGACGCCGCCCGCTACAAGGTGGCCGCCAGGCTGGGCCGCGACGCGATCGCGGCCGGGGACGCCAGCCAGGCGGTGGCGCGTTTCGACGAGGCGCTGTCGCTGTGGCGGGGCATTCCCGAACTTCCGGACGGCCCGCGTGCGGCATCGGAGAAGACGCGATGGATCGAGGGGCACGCCGCATTGGTCGAGGACCGCGCCGATGCGCTGCTTGCGACGGGCCGCGCGGCCGAGATCGTCGGCGAGTTGGAGGCTGCGATCGCCGATGCGCCGCTGCGCGAGAGGCGCTGGGGGCAGCTGATGCTCGCGCTTTACCGCGCGGGCAGGCAGGGCGAAGCGCTCGGCGCGTACCAACGTGCGCGGTCGCTGCTCGCCGATGAGCTGGGCGTCGACCCGGGGCCAAACCTTCGCCGGCTGGAGGCCGCGATCGTCTCCCAGGATGCCGCGCTGGAAATACCGGTATCACAACAACTTTCGACGGTCACCAAGGCAGTGACCTTCCTGCTCACCGACATCGAGGGCTCGACCGCCGCGTGGGAGGCAGACGCCGACGCGATGGCGGTGGCGCTGGCCCGCCATGACGAGATCGTCGAACAGGTCGTCACGTCGCGTGGCGGGCGGCTCGTCAAGACGCGCGGCGAGGGTGACGCCACCTTCTCGGTCTTCGACCGGCCGTCAGCGGCGGCTGCGGCCGCCATCGAGCTGCAGGAAGCGATCCGTCACGAACCGTGGGCGTTGGCCGACCCGATGCGCATCCGGGTGGCCTTGCATACCGGTGAGGTCGAGCTGCGCGACGGCGACTACTTCGGCCGGGCGGTCAACCGCGCCGCGCGCCTGCGTTCCCTGGCCGACGGCGGGCAGATCCTGTGCTCGGGCGCGACAGCCGAACTCGTCATCGACTCCCTCTCGGACGATGTCATCCTGGCCGATCTCGGTATGCGCAACCTGAAGAACCTGGCCCGTCCCGAGCATGTATTCGAACTCCGCTTGGAGGCAGCCGACGATTCCCCCGCGCAACCGACCGAGGCGCCGATCCAGCGGCCCGCCCTGCCTGCCGTGCTGACCGGCCCGGGTCCGTTCGTCGGGCGCGGCACCGAACTCGCGGGACTTCTGGCCGCATGGCAGTCGACGCTCGCGGCTGGTGCGCGCGCGGTGTTGGTCGCCGGTGAACCCGGCGTGGGCAAGACACGCCTGGCAGGCGAATGGTCCCGTCAGGCCTATGAGCAAGGCGCCGTGGTCCTCTATGGCCGGTGCGACGAGGACCTGGGTGCGGCGTATCAGCCGTTCGCGGAGGCCTTGCGCTCGTTGGTGCCGTGCCTCGGTGCCAACCGGCTGCGCGGCCTTCGCGGCGTCGAGGCTCTGCTGGCATTGGTTCCGGGTCTCACCGAGGTGGTCCCTGACCTTCCGACGCCTTCGCGCTCGGATCCGGACACCGAACGCTACGCATTGTTCGATGCCGTGGTCGCGCTGCTGGCGGCCGCCTCGAGTAGTGCGCCCGTCGTCCTGATCCTGGACGACCTTCACTGGGCGGCCAAGCCCACGTTGCTGCTGTTACGACACCTGCTGCGCTTCGGTGAGCACGCCCGTGTACAGATCGTCGGCACATACCGAAACACCGACCTCGACCGTTCCCACCCGCTGGCGGCCATGCTCGCCGACCTTCACCGCGACGGCACGGCCACTCGCCTTTCATTGAGTGGCCTCGATGAGGACGACGTCACCGCATATGTCGCCGAAGCCGGTTACGACGACGAGGAGTTGGCCCGGGCCCTGGCGTCCGTCACCGGCGGCAATCCGTTCTTCCTCATCGAGGCACTGCGTCACGTCGACGAAAGCGGCGGCCGCTGGGACTCGAGCACCCTGCCACAGGGGGTTCGGGAAGCGGTGAGCCGCAGGCTGTCTCGGCTTCCGGCGGAGACGAACAAAGCCCTGGCAGCGGCCGCGGTCGTCGGCAGCCGTTTCCCGCTGGCGCTGGTCGAGAGTGTGGTCGGCGATGATCTGATCGACGCATTCGACGAAGCGAGCAAGGCGGGCATCGTCATCGAAGAGCCGGGCGGTCGATATCGGTTCAACCACGCCATCGTCCGTCAGTCTCTGCTCGCCGAGCTTGCCTCGGTGCGTCGGATGCGGCTGCATCAGAAGATCGCCGTGACGCTCGAAACCGAGTCGGGCGCCGACGACGAACTCCTGGCCGAACTGGCCTACCACTACTTCGAATGTGCGTGGGCGGGCAACGCGGCCAAGGCAGTTGAGTACTGCCGGCGCGCGGCGGACCAGGCGATTGAACGCCTCGCGTACGAAGGTGCGGCCGACCTGTACGACAGGGCGTTGCACGCGCTGGAGGAGCTCGACGAGGAGCTGTCCGATCGCGACGCTCAGCAGGCTGAGCTATTGGTCGCGCGATGCGAGGCGCTGCTGGCGGCAGGCGATGTGGTTTCGGCGGCGGGCGCGGTGTCGCAATTGCAAAGGGCTGCGGGCGATTCTGTGCGTTTGACGGCCTGGGGTACATGTTTCGATGGGCAGCTTTCGATGCTGACCAACCCCGAGCGGTTGGACGAAATCGAGTCCGCGGTGGGTGCGGCCGCCGAACAGCTGGCCGGACTGGAGGACGCTGCGGGGGAGGCCAACGCTCATACGGTTCGGGCCGCGTGTCTGGCCCGTCTCGGACGAATCGGTGATGCCGAGACCGCTCTGGACCAGGCGCTCACGGCGGCGCGGCGCGCGCATGAACATCGCCGGGTGAACGCCGTGCTGGCCGGCGCACCGCTTGCGGCATTGTGGGGCCCCAATCCGGTACCTCGCGCAGGCGGGCGGTGTCTGGATGTCGTTCGGCTACTTCGCATCACCACAGGGTCGCCGGTCGTCGAGGCGACGTCGACGAGATGCCAGGGCGTGCTGGATGCCTTGCGTGGCCGCGCTGCCGCGGGCCGTGCCCTGATCGACTCCGCGCGACGTTCGCTCACCGAACTCGGTATGCGCCACGCGTTACTCGAAGTTGAGCAGTTTGCGGGCATCGTCGAGTTGGTCGCCGGCGATCCCGGCGCCGCCGAGGCGCATTTGCGGCGGGCGTACAACGGCTTTCGCCGCATGGGTCTGGATGCCGATACCGCGGAGACTGCCGCGCTAATGGCCCGGGCATGTCTTGCGCTCGACCGGGATACCGAGGCCGATGAGTTGTGCACGGAGAGTGAGCGTCTCGCCGGGCACGCGTTGAAGGCGTCGATCGCGTGGCGATCGGCGCGGGCGCAGCTGCTGGCGCGCGGGGGAGCTTACGACGAGGCCAGGCGGGTCGCCGAGGAGGGCGTCGCTGTCGCAGAGCGCACCGACCTTTTGGTCGATCACGGTGATGCCTGTCTGACATTGGCCGTTGTGTTGGGCGCCGCCGGCGACAGTGCAGCGGCGTGGGCTGCAGCCGAGCAGGCGGTCGAGCTGTACGAACGGAAAGGTGCCGCGGCACTTGCTGAAATGGCGCGCAGCGTGCTCGGGCAAGGCGGCCCGTCCGTACCGGCTGTATCGGTCGCGGCAACCGTCGAGCCGGACAACGAGTGTGTACGAGTGCTTCGCCGCGTAGACGCGGCCGTCCTGAACATGGCCCGGGACGAGTTGGAGCAAGAGTATGCCTCCGAAGGTTCGATCGAGAGTCGCCGCAAGATAGTGGGCTTTGGGCGGATCGCTTATCGACCTAGCGAATTCGCAAGCCAGGCCAGAGATTTCGGTCGCGGGATGGGTGCTAGAAGTGCCCGGCGTGAGGTCGTCGCAGTGCGGGGTGAGCGTTTGGCCCTCACCAGGTTGGGGGTCGGCACCGCTGACACAAGCCCAGGGGCGCCGCAGGATGAGATGCTGCAACTTGTCGGCCTCGATGAGGAGGGCCGGATCGCGCTGCAGATCTGGTTCGACGTCGAGGATGTGGACGCCGCGATCGCCGAGATGGACGCTCAGCACGTGCGGCTCGAGCTGGACACCGCATGTGTACGGGTGATCAGCCGCCTTGATGCCGCCTACGACCGCGATGATTGGGATGAGGTAGCGCAGTGCATTGCACCGGTCGTCAGCGTTGAGAGTCGCCGGAAGATTGTCGGTATCGATCGATTCGACAATTCTCAGAGTGAATGGCTGGACGGGGCAAAGCATTACCGTGAAGCGCTCGCGCAAATGCGTTACCGCCACACTGTTGTCGCGGCGCGGGGTGAGCGGCTGGCTCTCACCTCGTTGGAAGTAGGGCCGAAGGATCAGAGCCCCGGTGCACCACGGGATGCGTTGCTCCAGCTGTACGGCCTCGACGAGACGGGCCGACTCGCGCTGCATATTCACTTCGACATCGACGACTTGGATGCCGCGATGGCCGAACTCGACGCAGAGTACGTTCGGCTCGAGGAACAGCTGTCTCAAACGCCACTGGAGAACGAGTGCGTGCGCGTCGGCAACCGGGTGCTGGCGGCGGCAAATAGCGATCTCTGGGATGAGTTCGAGGGGCTTTATGCAGTCGAGACAACCGTCGAGAGCCACCGAAAGATGGTCGGCTTCAGGCAGGCCGACCTCGTGTCGACGGAGTGGCCGCATGTGAACAGGCGCGCTCTCGAGGCGGGCGCTGTACGAGGTAGTCAAGAGGTTATAGCGGTGCGCGGCGAACGCTTGGCCCTCGCCCGCGTGACGCTTGGCACCCCCGACGAGAGCTCCGGTGCACCCAACGACGTTTATCTCCAGCTGTACGGCATCGATGAGGAGTATCGGATCTCGCTGCAGGTGTTTTTCGACCTCGAAGACATCGACGCCGCAATGGCCGAGCTCGATGTCCGCTTCCTCGCGGGCGAAGCGGCACCGTACGCGCACGCATGGTCGGTCGTCGTTGGCGTCTTCGCTGCGCTTGGTCGTCACGAGATACCGCCTGCAACGCCAGACTGGGTGAATATCGATCACCGGGCAGGGACACCGCTCGCGCATAGCGACCTCAGGGCAATAGTCGCCACGCTCAACGAACTCACACCAAACCTCAGCAATTACGTTGAGTCAGTGCATCTGCTGCACGATCGCGGAGCGCTTTTTACCCAGGTCTCTGGTGGAACATCGCCGGATGGCTTCGATGCCGAGTGGCGGATACTCAACCTGCTTATGATCGACGGCGACAAGGTCAGTCGCTGCGAGCTGTTCGACGAAGCCGATATCGATTCCGCCATAACGAAATTCGAGGCGTTGAGCCGCCCGGCCCCGCAGCTGGAGAACGCCGCGAGCCGGGCCGATGCTCAGTTCAATGCGCTCTTTGCGGACAGCCGCTTCGATGAGATCGGCGCGCTGCTTGTCGACGACCTCCGGGTCGAAGACAGGCGCCGCGGACTTCACCGGGTGGGCACCGACCGCGCCACCGAGCTCGCGGAGGTGCGTGCGATTGCCGACCTCGGGACCAGATCGATGACTTCCGAGGTTATCGCGGTTAGGGGCGAGCGCCTCGCGCTTGTTCGGACCCTCTATTCGGGCCATACGGGCAGAGATCAGCGACCCGATGCGTTCCACACCGAGGTGCTCCGCATCGCACAGGTCGACGCGAACGGGCAGATCGTGGCGTACGTCGCGTTCGACCTCGATGATATGGACCAGGCCATCGCCGAACTCGAAACTCGCTATCTCGGAGGAGAAGCGGCCGTCTTCGCACATCCGTGGTCGGTTATTGCCAGAACCTATGCCGAGTTCAACCGCCAAGAGCACGACCCTTCCAGCGTGGTGAACATCGACCACCGCCGGGTTGCACGGTTCGCGCCCGGCGACCTGACCGCCGCCAACACGAAGGGCATCACGCCGAACCTGCGCGCCTACGTGCAGAACGTGCATCGGCTCGGCAATCTTGGTGCGGTCGTGACTTGTTCGTCTTATGGGACGTCACAAGAGGGCTTTGAGGCCGAGTGGAGGACGATCCTACTTCAAACGGTCGACGGCGACCTCATGACCCGAAACGAGATGTTCGACGAGGCGGACCTCGACGCCGCTCTCGCTAGGTTCGACGAACTCAGCCGCCCAGCGCCGCAGCTGGAAAACGCGGCAAGCCGCGAATACCAACGCTTCAACACGTATTACACGACTGGCGACTGGGAGGCCTTGGCCACAACTATGGCCGAGGATTTCTATACAGACGATCGTCGTCGGTTCGTGGGAGCGGGGGGTCAGCCCGGGCGTAATGCCGCGATCGATCACGCCCAGGTCACTGCCGACCTGGGGGTCAGGAACGCGACGTCGACCGTCATTGCGATCCGCGGGCAACGGCTCGCTCTGATGCGCGCCCGCTTCTGGGGAAGGGGTGAGTTGCCCGATGCTTTCCATACCGAAGTGCTTCACATGGTCGAGATTGATTCGCGACAACAGATCGCGACGTTCCTCGCATTCGACCTCGACGACCTCGATGCCGCGATCGCGGAAGTCGATGCCCGGTACGCCTCGGGGGAGGCGGCGCCGCACGCGCGTGTGTGGTCGGTTCTCACGCGCGCATTCGCCGCGCTCAATCGGCGCGAAGTTCCCACGATGACGAAGGACTGGGTCCGAGTCGACCACCGGTCGCTCCAGCCATTTGTGGCGGGCGATTGGGCCGCGTATCTCCATGAGACGTGGCGGCTCACGCCGGACGTCGTCACCTACATCGAGGCCGTGCATCGGTTGAGCAGTCTCGGGGCGGTCGTCACCCATACCGCGTATGGGACCTCGCATGAGGGTTTCGACGCGCAGTGGCGGATGATCGACATCTTCACCGTCGACGGTGAACTTATTAGCCGTGCAGAGCTCTTCGACGAGGCAGACCTCGACGCCGCGCTTGCTAGGTTCGACGAACTCAGTCGACCGGCGCCGCGACTCGACAACGCGACAAACCGCGTAGTCGATCGATATCTTGCGCACTTCGCGACCCGCGACTGGGACGTCATGGCCGACGCCCTGGCAGAGCATGTGTCGACCGACGACCGTCGCCGCGTGGTGAACGCCGGCGCCCGAAGCGGTCGCGATGCCGAGATCGCGAATATGCAAGCCATGGCCGAGATCGGTTGCACGAATATCACATCGATCGCCGTCGCTCTCCGTGGAGAGCGTCTAGTTCTTGCGCGCCACTCTTTCACCGCGCCCAATTGGCCCGGGCTGGACACCGAGACCATCGACGTCGTCGAAAGTGGGGCCGATGGCCGGATCGTGGCCGAGATCGCGTTCGATCCCGAAGACATCGAGGCCGCCATCGCGGAGCTCGACACGCGTTACCTGGCAGGCGAAGCGGCCCCTTACGCGCACACGTGGTCAGTCATCCTGCAGGGCTACGCCGCAGTCGAGAGACACGAGATCCCCGCGTGGACACCGGATGCGGTGAACATCGATCACCGGCGCGCGGCAGCGTTCGCGCCCGGCGAACTGTCCCCGTATCTCCATGCAATGTGGGATCAGACGCCGGATGCCTCAATTTATATTGAGGCCGTCCACCGGCTGACCAGCTTCGGCGCAGTCGTCACCCATGTGGCAAAAGCAACCTCGCATCAGGGGTTCGAGGGTGAGTGGCGAGAAATCACCCTGTCGACGATCGAAGGTGACCGGATCAATCGCAGCGAGATGTTCGACGAGGCAGACCTCGACGCGGCACTCGCCAAATTCGACGAACTGAGTCAGCCGGCGCAGCGGTTAGAGAATGCGGCAAGCAAGGCGCATGAAAGGCTCTTGACGCACCTCGCTGCGCACGACTGGGATGCGATGGCGCAGACGATGACCGACGACATTGTCGTAGATGATCGTCGCCACGTGGTGAATGCCGGTGTCCGCCACGGTCGCGAAGCCGCGATCGCCGACTCACGAGCCATCGCCGACCTCGGGGTCATGACAACGACATCGACCGCCATTGCGGCGCGGGGCGAGCACCTCATCCTCACGCGTTTGCGAGCATTCGGCGCTGACCCCGAGTCGTTTCAAATCGAGATCCTCCACCTTGTCCAGGTAGTCCGCGACGATCAGGTCGCAGCGATCGTGATGTTCGACCCCGACGACATCGAAGCGGCTTTTGAGGAACTCGACAAGCGGTATCTCGACGGTGAAGCGGCCGCGCATGCGCACACGTGGTCGATCATCACACACGGTTTCGCTGCGCTCAATCGGCGCGAGATCCCCGCAACATCACCGGATTGGGTGACCATCGATCATCGTCTATCAACGTCTTTCGAGCCCGGCGAGCTGGCGGCATACATTCGTTCTCTGTGGGACGTCGCTTCCAACGTCTCCGTTTACATCGAGACCGTGTATCGGGTGAGCGACTTCGGAGCGCTCGTTTGCAGCGTTACGCGCGGACGAACACATGAGGGCTTCGACGCCGAGTGGCGAGAGATCAATCTGGCGACCGTCGACGGTGAGCTCGTTACGCGCACCGAACTTTTCGACCACGCAGACCTCGACACCGCGCTGGCCCGATTCGACGAACTCAGTCGGCCGATACCGGCGTTGGAAAACGCGGCGAGCCAAGTAAACAACCGTTTCGACGCCTGTTTCGTGGCCCGCGACTGGGCTGGCATGGCGGCGATCGTGGCCGAGGACATGTACAACGATGACCGTCGGCGGGTCGTAGGCGCCGGGATGCGGCACGGGCGGGATGCCGAGATCGCGAACATGCGGGCCGTCGTCGACCTGGGTGTTAAGTACGCGAAATCAATCGTCGTTGCCACCCGCGGGCAGCACCTCGCCCTCCTTCGGACCCGCTTCTCCGGTCACAACCAGGGTCCCGAAGCGTTCCACACCGAAATAGTTGACCTCGTTGAGATCAACGCCGACAACAAGATCACGCGACGTATCGCATTCGATGCTGACAACGTCGGCGCCGCGTTCGAGGAGCTCGACGCTCGCTACCTCGCGGGCGAGGCGGCGTCGCATGCACAAGCTTGGTCGGCTGTCATACAGACCACGAAGGCATTCAGCAGGCGTGAAATTCCGGCTGGAACATCGAACGCGGTGACCATAGATCACCGTCACGGAGCGGCGTTCGCTCCAGGCGAGCTGACTGCGTACATGCGTGCCACGTGGCATCTCTCGCAACAGACCACGCTATATGTTGAGGCGGTACAGAGACTCAGCAGTTCCGGGGCTGTCATCACCCTCGCGGCTCACGCGACCTCGCGTGACGGATTCAGTGCCGAGTGGCGAGTGGTCAATCTCTTCATGTTCGAAGGTACTCTCGTCGACCGATGCGAAGTCTTCGACGAGGCAGACCTCGACGACGCGCTGGCAACGTTTGATGACCTCAATCTTCCGGCACTACAGCATCAGAACGCGGCAAGTCGGATGATCACGCAGTTTCAGGAAGTCTTCGGCGCTCGCGACTGGGATGGTATGGCGGAGATCTTTGCCGACGACATCTGCCTTGACGACCGACGTCGGGTGGTCGGAGTCGGATTCTCCGGACGCGACGCCATACTCGCAAACATGCGGGCATCCGCCGATGTCGGCGTCAAAAGCGTAACGTCGACGGTCATCGCGACCCGTGGAAACTCCTTGGCAATGCACCGTGTTCTGATCAACGGCAGGGATAAACGACCTGAGGCCTTCCGGACCGACGCTCTCGTCATCGGCGAGGTGGACGGCCGGAACAGGATCATCGCCTTTGTCATGTTCGATCTGGGGGATATCGACGCCGCATTCGAAGAACTCGATGCGCGTTACCTGGCGGGGGAAGCGGCCGCGCATGCGCATACGTGGTCAGTCATCGCCGAGGGCTACGCCACACTCAATCGCCACGAGCTGCCGCCGACCCCGCCCGACTTCGTTAGTCTCGACCGCCGACGCGGGGGAGGCGCGTTCGCAGCCGGAGAATTGCTCGCATTTGTCAGCGCCTCGTGGGATGACACGCCCGACAACAAGATCCGCGTCGAGGTCGTCCATCGGCTGAACGATTTGGGTGCGGTCGTGTCAAGCGCGACGCGGGGATCGTCGTTAACAGGCTTTGCCCCTGAGTGGCGTGAGATTGATGTTGTGACGGTCGGCGGCGACATGATCAACCGAACCGAGCTGTACGACGAGGACGATCTCAACGCCGCGCTCGCAAGGCTCGACGAACTCAGTCTGCATGCGCAGCGGCCAGTGAACGCGGCAAGTCGATTGTCCCAGCGCCGCAACGCCTACTTCGCGGCTCGCGATTGGGACGCACTGGCGGAAACACTCTCCGAAGGCTTCTTCAGCGACGATCGTCGCACGGTGGTGAGTGCCGGCGTCACACGCGGGCGACATGCGCAAGTGGCGAGCAATCGGGAGGCCGCTGCCCTCGGTGTCACAACGATCACGTCAACCTTCATCGCTATTCGCGGCGAGCGTGTCGCGCTTAGCAATACACGAATCTCGGGCAGCGACACAACCGCCCAGGGCTTCTACGTCGAGCAGTTGGGTGTCGTCGAAATCGACGCTGACGAGCGAATGGTCGCATACATCGCATTCGACGTTGATGATGTGGACGCAGCCTTCAAAGAACTGGACGCGCGCTACCTCGCTCACCTAGCCCCCGGTTGCGCGCACACGTGGTCGGTGATCGCAGAGTCGTTCGCCAGGATCAACCGACGCGACCTACCTGAATCGGCTCGGGACGTGATCAGCATCGACCACAGTCACGTGACCAAGATGGCGCCGGGCGATCTGAGGGCGAACATCCTCGCCGGGTGGGACGTGGTGCCGGACATCTATATCCGCATCGAGGCTGTGCATCGAATCACTGATGTCGGAGCGGTCCTGACCTGGGTCGCCACCGGTACGTCACGCGAGGGCTTCGAAGCCGAGTGGCGATCCATCAACGTTCAGATCATCGACGGTGAGATACCCAGCCGGGTCGAGCTATTCGACGAGGACGATCTCGACGCCGCGCTCGCCAGGTTCGACGAACTCAGTCGCCACGTCCCGCGGCTGGAGAATGCGGCCAGCCGAATGTACCAGCGTTACATAGCTTTCTGGGCGGCTCGTGATTGGGAGGCTGTGGCGGGGTCCATTGCCGACGAGATTTGTCATGATGATCGCCGTCGCGTGGTGAACGGTGGTATTCAACGCGGTCGAGACGCCGTGATCGCGAATATGCGGGCGATTACAGGCGTCGGCGTGAAGAACGTCGAGTACTCCGTCATTGCGACCCGAGGAGATCGCCTCGCCCTCGGCCGATCCCGCGTATCAGGTGGTGGTCAGTGGCCCCAGGCGTTCGGCACCGAGCTGCTGAACATCGTCGAAGTCGACGCCGATAACCGGTTCATAGCGGGCGTCGCGTTTGATCTCGACGACATCGACGCCGCCTTCGAGAAGCTCGAGTCCCGTTTCATCGCCGGCGAGGCCGCGCCACACGCGAATTTATGGACGGCCATCACGCAGGCGTACGCCGGAATGACGAGAGGCGAACTTCCCCCGACGTCCTCCGACCTGGTGAACATCGACCATCGGCGTGTCACCTCAATGGCGCCTGATCACGGGATCGCGTATCTCCGCGCCTCGTGGGATCTCGCGCCGGAATTCCAGCTCCACGTCGAGGCCGTACACCGGCTTAGCGACCTGGGAGCTGTCTTCACCCGATGGTCGAAAGGGACCTCAAAGGAAGGTTTCGACGCTGAGTGGCGAGCGATCGATGTAATCACTGTCGACGGCGACCTGATCAACCGCGGCGAAATCTACGAAGAAGCAGACCTCGACGCCGCACTTGCGAGGTTCGACGAACTCAGCTGTCCAGCAACACCATTGGAAAAGTTGGTGAGCAAGGTGGGCCAGCGCTTGCGGGCGGCCTTCGCTGCCCGCGACTGGGAGGCGTTGGCTGCGTTGCTGGCCGACGACCTATACAACGAGGATCGCCGTCGAGTCGTGAACGGAGGGATTAAATACGGTCGTGACTCCGTGCTGGAAGACATGCGGGCCGCCGCCACCATGGGCATCCAAGAATTCGCGACAATTGAGATCGCGACCCGCGGGGAGCGTCTTGTTCTGGTTCGCGCAGAGTCGAGTTACGGAGGACGACCCGGGGCGTTCTATGTCGAAAATCTTGCAATAGCTGAGGTCGACGCCGACGCGAGGATGACAGCCCAGGTCATGTTCGACCTCGACGACGTCGATGCTGCATTCGAAGAACTCGATGCTCGGTATCTCGAGGGCGAGGCTGCTGCATACGCAGATACTTGGTCGGCAATCGTGGAGGTGTACGCCGCGTTCAATCGGGACGAACTTCCTTCGGCGAACTGGGTGAACATCGATCACCGGCGAGGAACGCCTTTTGCGTCCAGCGACCTGAGCACCAGTATCCGCACCTCCAAGGAGCTCACACCCGATCTGCACGTCTGCGCGGAGACGGTGCATCGACTGAGCAGGTCTGGCGCGGTCATCACGAACGCTTCCTTCGGGACATCGCAAGCGGGCTTCAAAGCAGAGTGGCGGATGCTCCAAGTTCTGATGGTCGAAGGCGGCCGCGTGTACCGCTGCGAATTGTTCGACGACGCCGACATCGATGCCGCGCTCGCCAGATTCGACGAACTGACCGTGTCCACATCGCTACTCGAGAACGCCGCGACCCGTGCGAATGCGCGTGTCGTCAATACGTTCAATCGCCGGAATATGGACGGCTATCTCGCAGCCCTGACCGGAAACGCTCACTACGACGATCGGCGTAAGGGGCTGCAAAACGCGGGTCCACTAGACCGGCAATTCGTCGGTGCGATGTTCGAGCCTGAGCGAGCGATGACCTGGCAACTGGAGACGGAACACGTCGGCATCAGAGGGCGCCACCTCGCGCTTACTCGCCACATCTTCCGCGACGCCGCCGAGGCCGACCGACCGATAACTCTTGCGGCGTTACTGCTTGTCGAGACGACCGACGATGAATTGCTTGACAGTGCAGTTCTTTTCGACCCCGACGATATCGACGCCGCGATGGCTGAGCTGACAGCTCGCTGGATCGCTCGTGGAGAGGTCGCTCATCCCCAAGTGATCGAGGCGGCGTGTCGGTCGAACGAGGCTTACAACCGTCACGCGTGGGAAGTCATGGCCGCAATGGAAAGCGGCGCCACCTATGTCAATCACCGGCAACTCGTGGGTGCAGAGCCTGAGACGATCGAGGATCATTGGCGCTCCATCCGCGCCCTCGCCGAGCTGGTCCCTGATATGTGGACTGAGCTCGCGGAGGTGATCACCTATTCGGCTGCCGGCGTGCTCACCCATGTTGTCGTGAAGGGCACGACGGTCGAAGCCACGAGCATCGAGCTCCCGGCGATCACCCTCATTTTGTTCGACGGAACTCGCGTCACTCGCATGGAGGCATTCGATCTCGACCAGCGTGATCTGGCCGTAGCCCGATTCCAAGAATTCAGCCGCTAGGCCGCGCAATCACCTAGTTGTTGGTTGGTGGTGGTTGGGGTTCGAAGGGCTGGTACCACCACCAGTCGGCGCGTTCGCCGAGCGGTCCGCGGCAGGGCGCTACGGCGGGTGGGGGTCGTGTTGGTGGGCGCGCCAACGATGCCGCGCTGAGTGGTCGACCGCTGCTGTCGGTGACCTTCACAAGGGTGGCGGGTCCGGTGATGGTGATGACACCGCGGTGATGCAAACGGTGGTGGTAGGCGCAGAGCAGTACCAGGTTGTCCAGTTCGGTGGGTCCGCCGTTTTCCCAGTGCTGGATGTGGTGGGCGTCCAGGCCGCGGGTGGTGTCGCAGCCGGGGACTGCGCAGGTGCGGTGGCGGTGTTCGAGTGCGCGGCGGAGTCGGCGGTTGATGGTGCGGGTGGTGCGGCCGGAGCCGATGAGCTGGCCGTCGCGGTGAAACCACACTTCGCACGTGGCGTCACAGGACAGGTATTGGCGGTCGGCGTCGGTGAGCAGCGGACCCAGATGCAACGAACCGGTGCGTTGCTCAACATCGAGGTGCACGACGACGGTGGTGCGCTGCCCGTGGGGCCGCCGGGCCACATCGGCATCCCACCCGGCTTCGATCAGGCGCAGGAACGCATCGATCGTGGCGGGAAACGGCGGCGCCTGATCGGAGCGGGCATCGGTGTCGTGGTCGTGTTTCCAGTCGGCGACCAACGCGTCCAAATGGGACTGCAGTGCGGCGTCGAATACGGCGGCGTCCACGTGCGGAAGGGTGATCTTCCACGTGGTGGATTCCTCGTCAGAGTTTTTCGTGATCGACCGCACCGGCTCAGACCGTGGTTCGGGTTCGGGGCGGGGTTCGAGTTTGACCGCGGTACGCAGCTGGGTGACGGTGGCGACTGTGGCCAATTCGACGTAGTGCTCGTCAGATCCGTGGCCTGCCCGCGTCGCGAGGACGCCGAGCTGATCCAGTGACAGTCGGCCTTCGCGCAGACCGGCCGCGCAGCGCGGAAACTCTTCCAGCCGGCGTGCCACGGCGGCGATGACAGAAGCGTTGGCCGGGGAGCAGCCGGTCTTCCACGCCACCAGCGCCGCGACCGACCGTGCTCCGGTCATGCCGATCAGCGAGTCGCGCTCCATCTCGGCGGCGATCTCCACGATCCGTCCGTCGATGGCGTTGCGCTGACCGGTCAACTCCGCCAACTCATCGAACAACACCTCAACACGCTCTTTGGGTGCGATCGACGACATACCCCATCAAAGCACCCGAGTCCGACAAGTTCCGGCCGCCGGATCCGCGAAACCGAGGCGCTGACCATTGACACGCAGCCGCGTAGCTGCCTATGTTAAATATGCAGCCAAACAGCTGCATTAATTGAAATGGCAGAGATGGACGAGGTCTTCAAGGCGCTGGCCGACCCCAGCCGACGACTGCTGCTCGACAGCCTGAACGCGCGCAACGGACAGAGTTTGCGCGACCTGTGCGCCGGGCTGTCCATGGCGCGGCAGTCGGTCAGCAAGCATCTGGCGGTGCTCCAAGGGGCGAACCTCATCACGACGGTGTGGCGGGGTAGGGAGAAACTCCACTACGTCAACGCCGAGCCGATCAACGCCATCGCCGACCGCTGGATCAATCAGTACGACCGCGCGCGGGTGCAGACACTCGCGGACCTCAAGATCGCATTGGAGACCGAACCGATGAGCAAAAGCGCCGACTTCGTCTACACGACCTACATCCGCACCACCCCGGAGAGACTCTGGCAGGCGATCACCGATCCAGCCTTCTCGCACCGCTACATGGGGCACGCGATGGCCTCGGATTGGCAGAAGGGCTCCACCTACGTCTGGGAAGACAGGGCGCTGAAGATCGAACACCCGGAGCAGGTGATCCTCGAATCCGATCCCTACCGCAGGCTCGCCTTCACCTTCCACACGTTCGTGCCGGAGCTGACCGAGTTGGGCCTCGACGAGGACGTCATCGCCAAAGCGGCGGCAGAGAGTCGATCCAAGGTCTCTTTCGATATCGAACCCGTTGATGACGGCCAGGTGAAGCTGACCGTCATCCATGACGGTTTTCCTCCGGAAAGCACAGTGCGCGAACTCATTTCCGGTGGCTGGCCGTGGAAGCTCGCCAACCTCAAGACCGGGCTGGAACAGTCATGACAGCGATGCCGGCGATCGCGGACCGGGCGACCTGGCAGGCGCAGATCGACGAGCTCCGGATGCGGGAGAAAGCGCACACCCGAGAAGGCGATGCTATCGCCGCGGCCAGACGCCGGCTGCCGATGGTCGAGGTGGACGCATCGACCCCGCTGGTCGGTCCGGACGGACCGACAACACTTCTCGACGCCTTCGAGGGCCGCGGGCAGTTGATCGGCTACTACTTCATGTGGCACACAGGTCATTCCGCGGCCGAACAATGCGAGGGCTGCACATGGTGCACCAACAGTGTCCAGGAACTGTCGTATCTGCACTCGCGCGACATCACCTACGCGGTCCTCTGCCAGGGGCCGTACGACGAGAGCAGGCGCTACCGGGACTTCATGGATTGGCACGTGCCGTGGTACTCGGCCCAGGAATCTCTCGACACCCTGCTGATCGGGCGTCAGAAGGGACTCATGCACCTGGTGTGCTATCTGCGAGACGGCAACCGCGTATTCGAGACCTACTGGACCAACTACCGCGGTGTGGAAGCGATGGACTACAACTTCGCACTGATGGACCTCACCGCGTACGGACGGCAAGAGGTGTGGGAGGACTCACCACCGGACTGGCCGATTCGCCCGATCGCCGACAACAGCGAGCGGATACGCGAAAACGGGCGCCCGATCGCCCAGTGGTCACGGCTGAAGGCCGGCCGGTCCGACGAACTCTCGCCGAAATGAGGAGGGAGACAAAGACATGAAGACGCCACCGATCGTGTCGGCAGGGGAGTGGGACGCCGCAGTCCAGGCGATGCTCGCCAAAGAGAAGGAAGTTCAACGCGCCCGCGACGCACTGGCCGCCCAGCGACGCCGCATGCCGTGGACTCTTGTCGAGAAGCAGTATGTGTTCGACGGCCCCGACGGCAAGCTGAGCCTGCTCGACCTGTTCGACGGCAGACGCCAATTGATCGTCTATCGCGCATTCATCGAACCCGGCACGGGCGGCGACGATGTTCCCGGCCACCCCGGCTGGCCCGAACACGGTTGTGTGGGTTGCTCGTTGATGGCCGATCACGTGCCCAACCTTGCTCACCTCAACGCGCGCGACACGACTTTCGTCTACGTCTCCCGCGCAACACAGCCGGAGCTCGAGCGGATGAAGGCGAAGATGGGATGGCGGCACCCGTGGTTCAGCATGCTCCCCACAGAGGGCGGAGCCTTCGACAAGGACTTCGGCTGCGACTTGTGGCACGCCACCAACGCGTTCATCCGCGACGAGAACGATCGCATATTCCGCACCTACATGATCAACGGCCGCGGTGACGAGGTATTCGTAGGCACGTGGAATCTCCTCGACATGACAGCCCTGGGGCGCCAGGAACATTGGGAGGATTCACCCGACGGCTATCCGCAGAGCGCGCCGTATGAATGGTGGCGCTGGAACGACACGTATGCAGAGCAGGGGCATGGCCCCGTCACGTGCTGCTGACCTACGCCACACTCGCCAGCGCCTGATCGACGATCTCCGACCACCGCACAGCGTCGACGGCTTCGATCGGCGTCTCACCTCCGAAGGCACTGGAGATCACGACGTCGGGCTCGACAGAACCGAGCAACTTGACGCTGTCCCGCATTGCCGCGGGATCGCCCCGGCCCGGTACCACGAACGTCGACCAAGTGCCATCGCCGACGGGAAAGATGGTGTCGCCGGTGAACAGGTACCGTTCGCCGCCCGCACCCGTCACGAGATAGCAGGTGCTTCCCGGTGAATGGCCCGGCGTGGGAAGCACTTCCACACCGTTGACGTCGAGGTTCCTCGCCGCCTCCAGCGGTACATCGACGCGGCCGTGTTCGGCGATTGCCTCCAGTTCGGCTGCGGGAGCATGCAACTGACGGCCGAAGCGCTCGGCGATCGCGGTCAGGTTCGGTCCGGCCTCGTCGAGGTGCGAAAGATACTGGGCACTGATTCCGCCAAGCGAATCGATCGCATCGAAGTCTGCGTCACCGAGGAGGCTGTAGAACAGCACATTGCCGGCGGGCCGTCGCCACAGATAGGCGTGGGTCCTCAATCCGGGGAAGGGCGAGTCCATGCGGGTCTGGTAGAGATCGTCGCGGATCTGGGTCAATGGATTGGTCATGTCGCCAGCCTGCTTCCTCAACCAATGTTGAGGTCAAGTGCTCGACTGTGGAGTCACGCCGGCTATCCGGCCCGCCACGACTGCCGCAACCGTGAGTGTGCCCTGATCGTGCGCAGCGGAATAGCGATCAGCGGCCTTGTCGTGGTGTGCGCCGGCGATCGCCGCGTGGTCGGTCGGCAGGTGTCCCTCGTCGACGGGCCACCCTTGCTTGCGGAGGTTCACGGCGAACTCCTGGCTGATCGCAATCGGGATGACGTCGTCGTCGACACCGTGCAGCAGCGTGAACGGTGTGCGCTGCTGAAATCCCGATAGATCGGTAGGCAAGCGGGCGCCGGAAATCGGTTCGGCGACCATGAATGCACCGGCCAGGCATACGGTGTGCGCCAGCCGTACCTCCAGCTTTTCGGAGTGAATGTTCACTCCCGCGGCAGCAACGCCGCCCATCGACCAACCGACCAGGACGATATCGTCGGGAGATGCGCTGACCTCGCGCGCGAAGTGCAACGACGCCAGCAGATCGGCCCGCCCACCGTCATCGGCGTGGGAGTTCCAGTCGGCCACCACAACACCGATGCCGTATCCGGTGAGAACGTCGGCGAGGGGGCGCATGCTGGCGCGGGCATCGGGCTGCGAACCGTGCCACATCAGAACTGTGCGCTGCGCGGGATCGCCGTAGACATCGGCCGAACGGCCCTGCGCGTACTCCACCGTATCCATGAACCCCGGGGTTCCCGTCTCGCTGAGAACTTATTCCCCCGTAGTCAAAAGTCAGTCAGGAATGTCGTGCATACCGTTCGATGAAGCGCCGCAGGATCGTGTGCGGGTGCTGGACATTCCATTGCCGCGCTTCGATTTTCAACTGCTCCGCCGACTCCGGCGCGAAGTAGCCGTGGTCCTTGTACGCATTGAGGCGGACGTCGATGCCGTCGAGATCGAGTTCGGGGTGGAACTGCGTGGCGTAGACGTTGTCCTTGACCCGGAACGCCTGAACCGGGCATTGCGGCGAGGTGGCCAGGCACAACGTGTCCGCCGGCAGTGTCGTCGCCGCCTCCTTGTGCCCGCCGTATGCGTCGAAGACGTCGGGTAGTTCGGCAAAGAGCGGATCGGTGCGACCTGCGTCGGTGACCGTGATCGCCATGCCACCGACCGGTTCCGGATACGAACGGTCGACCACCGCGCCGATGACGGTTCCCAATGTGCCGACGCCGTAGCAGCATCCGAGGAACGGATAGTCCGCGTCCACGATCCGCCCGATCAATTCGAACAACTCGGATTCGACGCGTTGTTGCGTCGACGACTTGGACTCCGGCGCATCGCTGACGGTGTAGGGGCCGCCGCCGAGGATGATGCCGGACCAGTCGGCGAGGTCGACGACCCCCAAGGACTCGTGGGTGAGGCTGATCCGGTGCACGCCCGTCGTATCCAGACCCGCGAACCGCATCACCGCCCGGTACTCGTCGTCGGCTGCTTCGTCCTCACCACGGATCGACAGGAGTAGGAACGGTGCGTCCACGGAAAATAATCTACCGAGCACAACGCCCCGCGAGGAGTGATAACTCGCGGGGCGCTGCGTCGTGTTGTTAGGCGATCAGTCGAGGTCGAACCGGTCGTTGTTCATGACCTTGACCCACGCGGCGACGAAGTCCTCCACGAACTTCTGCTTGTTGTCGTCCTGCGCGTAGTGCTCGGCCAGCGCCCGCAGCTGCGAGTTCGAGCCGAACACCAGATCATTGGCGGTCGCCGTCCACTTCGGCTGGCCCGACGCGCGGTCCACACCCTCGTAGACGTTCTCGGCCGTTCCCGACTTCCACTGGGTTCCCATGTCGAGCAGGTTGACGAAGAAGTCGTTGGTCAGCACGCCCGGCTTGTCGGTGAAGACACCGTGCTTGCTGCCGCCGTGATTGACGTTCAGCGCACGCAGCCCGCCGACCAGTGCTGTCAGTTCCGGCGCTGTCACGCCCAGGAAGATGGCCTTCTCCATCAGCAGCTGCTCCAACGGAGCCTTCTCGCCCGGACGAACGAAGTTGCGGAACCCGTCCCACCGAGGCTCGAGCACGGCGAACGACTCGACATCGGTGTCCTCCTGCGTCGCATCGGTGCGACCCGGCGCGAAGTGGACATCGATCGCGAAGCCGGCGTCCTTGGCAGCCTTCTCGACCGCCGCCGAACCGGCCAGCACGATGAGGTCGGCCAGGGACACATTCGTGCCGGACTCCTGCTTGATCTTTTCCAGCACCGGCAGCACCTTGGCCAACTCGGAGGGCTCGTTGGCCTCCCAGTTCTTCTGCGGCTCAAGGCGAATGCGGGCGCCATTGGCGCCGCCGCGCTTGTCGGTACTGCGGAACGTGGCCGCCGACGACCATGCCGTCTTGACCAACTGCTGCACGGTCAGTCCGGAATCGAGCACCTTGGCCTTGAGCGCCTTGATGTCGTCCTCGCCGATCAGGTCGCCCTCGACGGCGGGAACCGGGTCCTGCCATAGCTGCGGCTCTGCGATCCACGGGCCGACATAGCGGCTGATCGGACCCATGTCGCGGTGGAGCAGCTTGTACCAGGCCTTGGCGAACGCCTCGTTGAGCTCCTCCGGGTGGTCGAGCCAGCGGCGGGTGATCGCGCCGAACTCCGGATCCTCCCGCATCGAGACATCGGTGACCAACATCGTCGGCTTGCGGTTCGGCCCGCCGAACGGATCGGGGATGATCGCCTCGGCACCCTTGGCCTCGAACTGCCAGGCACCGGCGGGACTCTTCACCAGTTCCCACTCGTTGCCGTACAGGATCTCGAGGAAGCGGTTGCTCCACTGCGTCGGCTTGTCGGTCCAGACGACCTCGAGACCGCTGGTGACCGTGTCGCCGGCCTTGCCGGAACCGAACGGGCACTTCCAGCCCAGGCCCTGCTGCTCGATCGGAGCGCCCTCGGGCTCGGGGCCCATGCCCTCGTCAGGGCCGGCGCCGTGGGTCTTGCCCAGTGTGTGGCCACCGACAATCAGGGCGGCCGTCTCCTCCACGTCCATGGCCATCCGGCCGAACGTCTCCTTGATATCGATCGCCGCGGCGATCGGATCCGGCTTGCCCTCGGGACCTTCGGGGTTGACGTAGATCAAGCCCATCGTGGTGGCGCCGTACGGCTCGGCGAGATCGCGCTCACCGGAGTAACGCTTGTCGGTACCGAGCCACTCGTCCTCCTCGCCGAAGAGAATCTCGACCGGCTCCCACACATCGGGTCGGCCGAAGCCGAAGCCGAACGTCTCGAAGCCCGCCGACTCCAGTGCCACGTTGCCGGCGAACACCAGCAGGTCGGCCCAGGAGATCTTGTTGCCGTACTTCTGCTTGACCGGCCACAGCAGGCGACGCGCCTTATCCAGGTTGGCGTTGTCGGGCCAGCTGTTCAGCGGCGCGAAGCGCTGCATGCCTTCGCCGCCGCCGCCGCGGCCGTCGTAGATGCGGTAGGTGCCTGCAGCGTGCCAACTCATGCGGATGAACAGACCGGCGTAGCTGCCGTAATCGGCGGGCCACCAGTCCTGCGAGGTCGTGATGACCGAAAGCACATCGGCCTTGAGGGCCTCTGGGTCGAGCTTGGCGAACTCCTCGGCGTAGTCGAAATCGGCGCCGTATGGGTTGGAGAACGACCCGCGCGCGTGCAATTTCGACACGTCGACTTGGTCAGGCCACCAGTCCTGGTTGCTGCGCGGAGCGTGCTCCTTCGGCTTGGGCGTGTCGATTACCGGATTTTCGCTCTCACTTCCGCTGCTCGCCGTGGGCTTCTCGGGTGACGGCGGCTTCGCGTCAGGTGTATCAGACACAACATTCCTTCCAGGGTTGGGTGATGGGCTGTGATCACGGATGTGATCTGGAAACTTGTGTTGACGAACAGTCGGGACACAGGCCCCAGTAGATGACCTCGGCCTCGTCGAGGACGAAGCCCTCGAGGGAACCGTCTGGATCAGATGGAGTCAGGCACGGCGTATCGCCGACGGCGCAGTCGACGTCGGCGATGATCCCGCACGAGCGGCACACGACGTGATGGTGGTTGTCGCCGACGCGGGATTCATAGCGCGATACGGATCCGGACGGCTGGATCCGGCGGATCAGACCCGAGGCCGACAGCGCGGCGAGGACGTCGTACACCGCTTGACGCGACACGTCGGGAAGGCCGGCGCGCACGGCTGAGAAGATCGTCTCGGTGTCGGCGTGCGGAAGGGCATACACCGCCTCGAGGACAGCCAACCGTGGCCGGGTCACCCGAAGATCAGCCATCCTCAGCTGGTCTGCGTAGTCCGGCGCCGAGGGCATACGCCCATCATGCCCCTTTTCTGGAATCAGTCAAGACTTGATCATGGGCGCGTCGGGGGCGCGCCGGACATCCAACGGTTCGGCGCTCACTACCCACTCGGCCAGAGTGCCTGGTTGGCAACGATTTTGGTTGTCACACAGCGAATTGACAGCGTGTCCGAACGTGCCTTGGCCCTGGTGCCGCTGCTAACCTGCGAAGCTGCAGGATGCATGGTCGCGGGGAGGCGGACCGCCCGGCAGACGAATGCACGCATGTGTCACCGACCGAAACTGCTCGAGTCCCTCACGAAGAGAGTGTTGTGCGTACCGGAGAGATCAAGGCCTTATCCGGACTGCGCATCGTCGCTGCCGTGTGGGTCGTGCTCTTTCACTTCCGCCCGCTGCTCGAGCAGGCGGCCCCGGGATTCAGGTCGGCGCTCGCGCCGGTGCTCAACTGCGGCGCCCAGGGCGTGGACCTGTTCTTCATCCTCAGCGGATTCGTGCTGACGTGGAACTATCTCGACCGGATGGGTGAGTCCTTTTCGTGGCGGTCGACTCTGCACTTCCTGTGGCTGCGCCTGTCCCGCGTGTGGCCGGTCTATCTGGTGACGATGCACCTCGCCGCGCTCTGGATCATCTTCACGCTCAACGTCGGCCATATCCCATCGGAGGCCGCCAACCAGCTCACCGCGGGGAACTACGTCCGTCAGTTCCTGCTCGTGCAGCTGTGGGTCGCGCCCTACTTCGACGGAACCAGCTGGGACGGACCGGCATGGTCGATCAGCGCCGAGTGGTTGGCCTACATCCTGTTCGGTGCGCTGGTGCTGGTGATCTTCCGGATCGCTCGAGCAACCAGGGCGCGGGGCCTGTTCTTCCTTGCCGTCGCGGCCACACTTCCGCCTCTGGTGTTGCTCATGGCCACCGGCCTGTTCTACACACCGTGGAGCTGGTTGCCGCGGATCATCATGCAGTTCACCGCGGGCGCCCTCGTGTGTGCCGCCGTCCGCAGGCTTCATCCGAGCGACCGAGCGCGCACGGGTGCCGGTGTCGCGTCGCTTCTCATCGCGGCGGCCATTGTCGGCATCCTGTACCTGCTCGACGCGCATCCGATACCGACGATCTACGACTCGGCGGCACTGGTCGATCTGCTGTTCGTGCCCCTGATGCTGACCCTGGCGATCGGCGCAGGCACCCTGCCTGCACTGCTTTCCCTACGTCCGATGGTCTACCTCGGTCACATCTCCTTCAGCCTGTACATGGTTCACGAGTTGGTGCACACGACCTGGAACTGGATGGTCATGCAGTTCGAACTACGGCTCGGTTCGGACCTTGCGGGAAAGGCGGTGCTCCTCGGGCTGCTCGCGGTGGCATTGATCGGCGCGGTGCTGCTGTACCACGTCGTCGAGGAGCCGGCGCGGCGATGGATGCGCGGCATGATGAGCCCGCCCGGCGACTCTCGACGGGTCCCGGGCCACGGCACCCTGCATACGATCGACGCCCAGCGCGAGGAGCGGACACCGGTGGTTTCTGCACGTGCGGGATGAGTTCGCGCGTCGTCAACGTCCATTTCGTCAATTGAGACCTAGGCTGATGCGGTGAGCCGGTTGATCACGGCCATGGTCGCGTTCGCGCTCCTGGTCAGCGTGGGCGGTGTGCGCCCAATTGAGGTGAGCCACAACAGCACTGTGGCGCTGAACACCTCGCTGAATCGCGTCGCGGTGATCGGCGATTCCTACACGACGGGTGGCGATCTCGGCGGCCTCGGCCCGAAGGGTTGGACTGCCCAGGCCTGGGGCGATCTCGCCGCACGCCGGATACCGATCAGCGCGGATGTGGGCGCCGAGGGTGGGGCGGGATACGGCACGCGAGGCAACCGGGGGAGCCTGTTCGAGGATCTGACTGCCCGCACGGTCAAGCCCGACGACGTGCTCGTCGTGTTCTTCGGTTCGCGCAACGATCAGGGCGTCGACCCCGTGCAGGTGTCGGTCTTGGCCTACGGCACTTTCCAACTGGCCCGCCGCATTGCGCCGTCGGCGTCATTCCTGATCATCGGCCCGCCATGGCCGACCGCCAACCCTCCCGCGGCCGTCGTGCGGATCCGCGATGCGCTGCAGTATCAGGCGCAGCTCGCGGGCGCGACGTTCGTCGACCCCATCGCCGAGGGGTGGTTCGTCGGGAAGCCGGAGTTGATCGGCGCCGACGGAGTACATCCCACGGATGCCGGCCACGAATACATGGCGGACAAGATCGCTCCGCTGATCGCGGCCCAACTGCCCACACGCATATGAGCGCCGTCCGCGCTTTCTACGAGTGGTTGACGCGGGTGCTGTCGCTGCGCGTAATCGTCATCGTCTCCGCCCTTTCCGTCGTGGCCCTGGTCTTCACGCTCGGCGCGTGGGTGTGGTTCGGCGTGACGAACGATCAGTACAGCCAGCTCGACCGTCGACTCGACTCGGTGAGCAGTCTGGGCGACATCAGCACCTTGCTGCGCGCCGCACAGCAAGCGGGAATCAACCAGCCTCAGGCGCCCGACGGCAACCTGGTGCGCACCGCCCGCCTCGGCGGCGTGACAGTGTCGATACCCCGGGAAGTGGTGCTGCCGGAATTCAACGTCGGCTATGCCAACACGAGCATCGACGGCGTGGAATACCGGGTGCGTACGTTCGCCGCCGGCGACGCGACGATCGCGGTGGGCGCCCCGCTCGCCGAGACGCAGCGCCGCATCAACGAACTCCACAGGCGCGTGCTGCTGATCTGTTCAGGCGTCATCATCGGCACCATCCTGATCGGCTGGGTGATGTGGTCGATCATGATCAATCCTTTCCGGTTGCTCGCGCAGCAGGCGCGGGCGATCAATGCCCAGTCCAATCCCGACGAGGTGCAAGTCCGCGGTGTGCAGGAAGCCGTCGAGATCGCCGAGGCGGTCGAGGGAATGCTCGCCCGCATCGGCGACGAACAGCAGCGCACCAAGGCGGCTCTCGAGTCGGCCCGCGACTTCGCCGCCGTGGCCTCCCACGAACTGCGCACCCCGCTGACGGCCATGCGCACCAACCTCGAAGTGCTGTCCACCCTCCAGTTGCGCGACGAACAACGTGAGGAGGTGATCGCCGACGTCATGCGGACCCAGACCCGGATCGAAGCGACCCTCACGGCGCTGGAACGTCTTGCACAAGGCGAGTTGACGACGATCGACGACTTCGTCCCCGTCGACATCACCGAACTTCTGGATCGCGCGGCACACGACGCGGTACGCAACTATCCCGATCTGCGTGTGTCGCTGGCATCGTCCACCACGGTGCTGATGGTGGGTCTGCCCGCAGGCTTGCGGCTGGTCATCGACAATGCCATCACCAATGCGGTCAAGCACGGCGGTGCCACCGAAATCCAGCTCTGCGCAGACAGTTCCGGTGAGGGAGTCGAGATCGTCGTCGACGACAACGGCAGCGGCGTGCCGGAGGAGGAGCGGTCGGCCATCTTCCAGCGGTTCTCCCGTGGATCGACGGCCGCACGCTCCGGTTCGGGGCTCGGACTCGCCCTTGTCGCCCAGCAGGCGGACCTGCACGGCGGCACCGCGGCCATGGAGGCCAGCCCGATGGGCGGAGCACGGCTGGTACTGCGCCTACCCGCTCCGAGTTAGTTTGTGCTGCTGATGAATTGGGCGATGATGGCTCCGAGTTCCTCGCCCTTGTCTTCTGCAACGAAATGACCGGCCCCGAAAATGATCGTGTGCTCCTGGGTCCTGGCGCCGGGAACGTGGTCCTGGAACACCTTCTCCCATCCTCGGGTCGCGGCGTCGTTGTCGGAGTAGGCCGTGAGGAACGGCCGTTCCCACTGACCCAGCACAGCCATGGTGTCGCGACCGATCGCCGCACCAGGGTCGTTGGGTGTGAGCGGGATCAGTGCGGTCATCTGGCGTAGCCCGGCCTTATAGCCTCGGTCGGGGAACGGCGCATCGTAGGCGGCGCGCACGTTGGCGTCGAGCGGACCGGCCTCCGCGTCGACGAACAGGCTCGGATCGATGTCGGGTGCGCGTTGGTAGAACGTGACGTAGTCGAGGAGCGCGTCCTGCAGGACCATCCGTTCGCCGTCGACGCTGTGGTGAGCCCACGTGAGCCTGCCTGCCAGCCCAGGGTCGCAGGTGTACAGGATCGTGTTCGTTGCAACGACTCCGGCGAACCGGTTGGGTTCGCGGGCCAACACACTCAAGCCGATCGGGCCGGCCCAATCCTCGACCACCAGCGTCACATCGCGCAGGTCCAGTCCGTCGATCAGACCCTGTACCCAGTCGACGTGCCTGCGAAAGGTGTAGGCCGTGGGTTCGGCGAGCTTGTCCGAGCGGCCGAACCCGATGTTGTCCGGTGCGATGACGCGGATGCCCGACTCGACGAGTACGCGAATGACCTTGCGGTACATGAACGACCACGTCGGCTGCCCGTGTAGCAGTAAGGCGACGGGCCCGTCGGCGGGTCCGGCGTCGACGTAGTGCATCCGAACCGAGGGCAACCTGCGGGTTTCGACGTCGATGTAGGTGGGCGGGTACGGATAGTCGGGCAGGTTGTCGAATCGGTCGTCGGGCGTTCTCAGGATGTCCATGGAGTCACGGTGCCGCTCCGGTCAGTCTTCCTTGCGGATCAACCGCTGCAGCGCCTCGTGATCGGGTGCGAGCAGCTCATCGATTCGCGGCTGATTGACGTCGGCCACGATGATCTCGCCGACCTCCTGGTAGACGTTGCTGAAGATGCCGTGAGACTTCATCTTCTCGGTTTGATAGATGTTGTCCTCGGTCGGCGTCACGTAGTACACGATCTCCGGCTTGAACCGGTGGATCAGCCACAGGTGGATGACATCCATCAGGCGCTTCTTGCGCATCTTCTCGGCGAACGTGTTCTGGTCGCGCACCGTGAGGATGTTGCGGCCGTGACGGTCCTTGATGGGGTCGACGACCACGTTGGCCAGCGGCTCCTCGGCTTCGCCGAGTATCTGCAGGTCGAGCACGTCCGAACCGGCGCGCCGCGGGCGCAGCTGCACACGGAGCTTCTCGCCGATCTCGTAGTGGTCGCTCCAGAGCGCCAGCCATTCCTCCAGCAGCTTCTTCGGCACCTCGGTCTGCACGAGATGCTGATGCTGCGTTGACCCCTCGCCCATGGACTTGGTGGTCGCCGTGCGTCCGGACGACGCCGCCAGCGCGGCGTCGCTGCGGGGCCCACCGACCAGGGTTTGCGGTGTGCGGTAGGGGGATTCGACGAGGCGCATCTTGCGCTGCAAGCGTGCCAGCGCGAGCATGCCCTCCTGCCGCAACGATGTGGCGAACTCCTCGCAGGCGACACCGTCGACCTGGTGGCCCCCGTAGGTGATGAAGTTGAAGACGAATCCCATCTTGCCGAGTTCCTCAGGGAAAGCCCGCATCTCGTCGTCGGTCATGCCGGTGGTGTCCCAGTTGAACGACGGGGAGAGGTTGTAGGCCAGCATCTGGTCCGGGTAGACCGCGTGGATGGCGTCGGCGAACTGCTTGGCGTCCGCGAGATCCGCGGTCTTGGTCTCCATCCAGAGGATGTCGGCGAACGGTGCGGCGGCCAGCGACTTCGCGATCGCGTAGGGAATACCGCCGCGGATCTGGTAGTAACCCTCCGGCGTCTTCGTGCGCTCGGGATCCCAGGCGACGTCGGCGCCCAGTTCCTTGGCCTTCTCCCGCGCGGTGTACATCGGCGCCGTCGCCGCGAACTTGCGCCAGTCGGCGGCGCTCATCTCCGCGGCTTCACCCTCGCGCTCGCGGAAGTCGAGCAGGTCGCCGACCGCCTCGCCGTAGGTCTGCAATCCGGCGTCGATCTGCCAGGCGTCGACGAACTTCGATTCGACCGCGTCGAACAGCGAGTCGACCGAATCCTCGGCGCTGTCCTGCCACGACTTTGCGGCCTCGGTGATCGCCCCTTGGATGCCGTGACGCTGCAGCCACGCGTCGGCGGCGACGTACTCACCGTCCGGAAGCGCGTAGAGAAGGTGCCCGTTGAGATCGGTGACACCCGCGTTGTAGAAACTGCGCATCATGGCCAGGAAGCAGGCCTTGTACGACGGGATCTTCAGGTTGGTCGCGCCGAGCAGGAACGGCTGATCGCGCTCGTCGGCGCGGCTGTCGAGCAGGTTGGCCGCTTCGGCGTCCGTGCGCGCCACGATGATGCCCGGTACCCGCATGATGTCGAGCTGGAACCGGGCGGTGTTGAGGCGCTTGATCTGCTCGTCGGACGGGACAAGGACCTTGCCGCCCTGATGCCCGCACTTCTTCGTGCCGGGACGCTGGTCCTCGATGTGGTATCCGGGCACACCCGACTCGACGAAGCGGCGAATGAGGTTGCGCACGTGGGGATCACCACCGTGGCCGGTGTCGGCGTCGGCGATGATGAAAGGACGGTAGTCGTATGCCGGGGTCGTTGCGCGTTGGTCGTCGGTCATGCGCAGCCGGAGGTATTGCTGGTTGCGGTCCGCGGTCAGCAGGGCGCGAACCAGTCCCGCGGCCTCGTCGGGCACCTGACTCAGGGGATAGCTCGCGAGATCGGGCCCGGGATCTTCGCTGATCGAGCCCTTGGCCGACGTCGCCCAGCCGCCGAGGTAGATCCCCTCGATGCCCATGCGCTTCATCACGACGGCCTGTCCCGGTGAGTAGGGGCCGAACGTGGTGATGCTCTTCTTCTGGGCGAACAGCTCGCGAAGGCGCGGATAGAAGGCCGCGGCCGCCTCGCGCGCGACCGCGTAGTCGGTCGGGATGGTGCCGCGCTGCTCGACTACCTGGCGGGCCGAGAACAGGCGAATGATCCCGTCGAACCGCGGGCTGTCGAAGTACTGCTGGGTGTCGGCGATGTCTTTTCCGAAATCCCGCTCTGCCTGGGTCTGGGGCGCTGCATCCGCTTCGATAATGGCCATAGCCTCACATTACGACCGAGGCCTGTGAGGCGATGGCGTTATCGCCGACGGGCGAGATCAGTCGTGTTTCGCCTCGTAGCGCAGCAGCACCGTGCCACACGGGAACGTGCGGTTCTCCAGCAGTCGCAGCGAGATCCATGACGGCAGTGTCGGGAAGAACGGGGTGCCCCCGCCCACGGCGGTGGGCGCGAGCACGATCCGGTATTCGTCCACCAGTCCGGCCTGCACGATCGGTGCGGCCAGCGTCGCGCCTGCCACCTCCAGGCTGCCGTCGGTTTCGGCTTTCAGCTTCGTCACGACTCCGACCGGGTCGCCGCGTTCCAGGCGGGAGTTCCAGTCGACGGACTCCAGGGTGCGGGAGAACACGACCTTGGGCATGTCGCGCCAGATACGGGCGAAGTCGACGATCATGGGGGTGGCGTCTGGGGCCTTGTCGGCGGTGGGCCAGTACGCGGACATCAGTTCGTAGAGCCGCCGCCCGTAGAACGACAGGGCGGTCTCCCGCTCGAAGTCGTTCCAGTACTGGTGCAGTTCGTCGCTCGGATCGGACCAGTCGATGTTGCCTCGAGCATCAGCGATGTACCCGTCCACCGACACGTTGAAGCCATAGATGAGTTTGCCCACGCAGATCAGACTGCACCGGGGGGCGGAACTCATCGCGATGAGGTCAGCGGGGGAGGACGGATACGACGTGTTCGGCGATCGCGAGCGCGGAGGTCGCCGCCGGCGAGGGTGCGTTACGGAGCAACACGATGCGATCGCGCAGGCTGATCCGAAAGTCGTCGACCAACGTGCCGTCGGACTCGAGGGCCTGTGCGCGGACTCCCGCCGGTCCCGGCACGACGTCGTCGTCGCCGATCTCGGGGACATAGGCACGGGCGGCCGCGATGAAGCGCCGTTTGTGCAGCGAGCCGTGCATCTCGCGGATGCCGGTGCGCCAGTTCCGGCGTGCAAATCGCCAGAACGCCGGTGTGCGCGCGATCTCGGTGAGATCGTGCCCGGAAACCGTGCGCCAGGTGTACCCCTCGCGGGCCAGCGCCAGTACCGCGTTGGGGCCGACGAGCACCTCCCCGTCCACGCGTGGGGTGATGTGGACTCCGAGGAACGGGTACCGCGGGTCGGGCACCGGGTACACCAGCCCGTTGACCACACCACGTCGCTCGGGCGTCAGTGCGTAGTACTCGCCGCGGAACGGCATTATGACGGGATCCGGTCCATCCCCGGCGATTTCGGCGAGGCGATCGCTTTGCAGACCGCCGCATGTCACGACCTGATCGAAAGTGTTCTGGTAGGCACCGCCCGCCGTGCGCACGGTGAGGACGACCTCGGTGGCGGTCGTCCGAAATCCGATGACCTCTTGCCCGAGAAGAATTCCCGCCCCTGCGGCCACCGCGTCCCCGGCGAGGGCGCGGGTCACTTCGGCGAAATCGACGATCGAGGTCGTGGGCGAATGCAACGCGGCGACACCGCGGACGTGCGGCTCGAGTTCATGCAACTCGTCGGAGCCGATCGTGCGGACACCGGGGACGCCATTGGCGATTGCACGCTCTTCGATGTTTGAAAGCCGTGCGCGTTCGGCGTCGTCAAGGGCAACCAGCACCTTGCCGCATTCGATTCGCCGGATTCCGCGCTGCTCGCAGAACTCCTGGAGAAGTCCGACACCGCGACGGCAGAGTGTGGCCTTGGCCGAACCGGGCTCGTAGTAGAGGCCCGCATGGACCACGCCGCTGTTGTGCCCGGTTTGGTGAGCGGCGAGGCGGTCCTCCTTTTCGAACAAGGTCACCTGCGCGTCGGGTCGACGTATGAGGATCTCGCGGGCGATGGCGACACCGAGGATCCCGCCGCCGACGACGGCAACCCGGTCGGTCATCTGCCGCCTCCGGTCGTAGACAACGTGACGCGAGCCACTTTTCGGTGTCGAGCGGTCACCATTCGATCACGGTACGACAACTCATTGGCCATGTGCCACGAGCGAATTGGGCTGCACCCACCATCTGGCTGTACAAGTGGAGTAGCGAACTCTTGATCGCAGGGGATCAAACCGGTTCGCGTCCTATTTCGAGAAAGTGAAAAGTCCGATGAGAAGCATCTACGCCTTGGCAATCAGCTTGGCGCTGTTGGTCGCAACGCCAGGCCTAGCAACCGCTCAACCTTCCCAACGGCCCGCCAGTCAAGTGCAGGCGGTCCAGACGGTTATTGCGCGCGGAGTCGCCCAGCGCGGCGTGCCCTTCTCATACGGCGGCGGCGACACCACGGGCCCGACCCGTGGCAGCGGTCCGGCGACCAACGCCGTCGGAATCAGCCCCGAGGGCACGGTCGTGGGACTGAACCCGGCCGCGGATGTCGTCGGATTCGATGCGTCAGGCCTGATGGTCTATGCGTTCGCGGGAGTTGGCGTCAAGCTGCCCCGCTCCTCAGGCGCGCAGTACAAGGTCGGCCAGAAGGTCACTGCGGCGCAGGCACTCCCGGGCGACCTGATCTTCTACGGGCCGGAGGGCAACGACAGTGTCGCTCTCTTCATCGGCAACGGGCAGATGCTCGAGGTCGCCGATACCGGCGTTCAGGTGTCGCCGGTGCGCACTGCCAACATGACCCCGTACCTGAGCCGCATCATCGCCTAAGTGCGGGTCAGCGTTCCGTCCGTGACGAGCGCGCGTAGTGCCTTGCGGTTGAGCTTTCCGCTCGCGAGGGTGGGGATCTGGTCGCTCGTCGCCAGTACCCACAGCGTGGGAACTTTGTAGGAAGACAACTGGTCTCGTGTGCGCGCCGCAAGGGATTGCACATCGATCTCCGCAACGGCGGGTACGACGACGGCACACACCTGCTCGTCACGCACCGGATCGTCGATCCCGACGACGATGCACTGGGACACCTCGGCGAACTGCTCGATTACCGACTCGACCTCCAGCGGCGACACGTTCGCCCCCGCGGACTTGATGAGTTCGCTTGTGCGGCCTACGTAGAACAGTCGCGGGTCGCCGTCGTTGCGGTAGACCCGGTCGCCGGTGTGGTACCAGCCGTCCTCGTCAAATGTGTCGGCCCGCTCCCGCTTGTTGTAGCCGGCCATCACCCCGATGCCGCGAATCAGAAGTTCGCCGACGCTACCGTCGGTCACGCGATCGCCGTCGTCGTCGACGATGCACATGTCCGTGTACGCGAATCCGCCCGCCGTTTCAGACATGGTGCGGTGCACGGGAAAACCGTCGGGCACATCGGTCATCGCGATGTCCAGCGGGCCGTCGCGCAGCATCGGCGCACTGGACAGGTCGCGGTGGAGGAATGTCGGATGTTCGCGAAGCCGCTGGGTGAAGGCGGGCCATCCCACGATGCCCGTCGCCCGCTCGCGCTCAACGAGATCCAGGGCCGTCTCAGCGTCGAGTCGAGGCATGACGAGCAGCGTGACGGGATCGTGGAGCGCACCCGTCGTGGCGAGCAGTCCGCCGATCCAGAAGAACGGCATCGCACACAGAATCCGCGGGCGTGCGCCCGACCCCGTCACCGCGCGGATCGCGTCCGGCCATGTCGACGTCTGGCGCACCAAGGTGCCGTGCGTGTGCATCACACCCTTCGGGTCCGCCGTCGACCCCGACGTATGCACCATCACGGCCAGGTCGGCGGGGGAGACCTCCGCTTCCACCGCTGACAGAATCTCGTCGGGTGCGACGGGCAGGGTCTCGTCGTGCTGGGTCGCCCACTGCCGGTCCGATGCACCGGTCAGCACGATGCGACGCAGGTACGGCGCGGCAACGATCGTGAGCCGGTCGGACTGACCGGACAGGTCGGGAAACGCCGTCTCGAAGCGTTCGGCGACATCGATGGAGAGCACCCGGGTCGGAGCGATCAGCATTCCGACGTCGGCCAGCCGGACCACCTTGGCGATCTCCGCGGGTGCGTACAACGTGCTCAACGGGACCGCCAGTGCACCGATGCGGGACACCGCCAGCCACCAGGCAACCCACTCGACGTCGTTGGGGAAGAACAGCCCGACGCGCGCGCCCTTGCCGACCCCCTGAGCCAGCAGCCATCGGGCGAGTCCCGCCGACCGTCGCTCCGCCTGCCGATAGGTGAGCCGGTCCGTCGGCGTCACCAGATAGGTCTCGTCGCCGAACTCCCGCGCACTGCGCTCCAGGAGCGCGGGGACCGTCAATCGGGGCAGATCCACGGCCGAAGTCTATGGGTCCGAAAAATTACGCGTCGGTTGGTATCGAAATTCCCGGCGGGCGGTTAAAGTCTGGACATGACGTCGACAGTCGAAGCACCTGACCAGGTTGTCGGACTCGCACGGGGCATGCGCGAACTCGTGCAGGCGCAGGCCGGGGAATCCGAGCGGTTGCGCACGCTCTCGAAGCCGATCGTCGACCAGATGTGGGACACCGGGCTGATGACGGCCTTCAACCCCGTCGAGGCCGGGGGAGCCGAGCCGTCGTTCGCCGAGATGATCGAGACCTGGATCGAAATGGCTTGGCAGGACGGCTCCTTCGGATGGGTCGGGATCGCGAACCTGCCCTCGTCGTTCGCCGCGGCGGCGTATCTGCCCGACGACGGATTCGCGGAGGTGTTCACCGCGAACCAGAACCGCGTGACGATGGGTGGCCAGTTCTTTCCCAACGGGCAGGGCCATGCCACCGACGGCGGCTTCACGCTGAGCGGATCGTGGAGTTTCGGGTCCGGAACCGGCCATTCCGAATACGTCGCGGCAGGCTTCTTCCCGATGGACGACGGCGAGATGCGCTGGATCAGCGAGGGCGTGCCCGATATGCGGGTGGCTGTGGTGCCCCGCGACCAGATCACCTTCAATGACGGCTGGTTTGTTCAGGGGCTCAAGGGAACCGGATCCTACGACTACGCCGTGCAGGACCTTTTCGTCCCCGAGTACCGGACCTTCCAACTGTTCTCACGCGAGCCGCGGCGGGGCACGTCGCCTGCCACCCGGATGGGGATGATGCCCATCACGGCGGCAGGACACGCGTCGTGGGCGCTGGGTGTCGCCAAGAGCATGCTCGACGACGTTCAGGAACTCGCGGCGACCAAATTCCGGATGAGCGATATGGCGTCACTGGCGAGCCGGCCGACGTTCCAGAAAGGCCTCGCACATCACGTCGCGGCGTGGCGCGCCGCGCGGCTGCTCGTCCTCGAGGCGTTCACCACGGCCGAGGCCGCCGTCGCATCGGGGGAGGCGTTGACGCCCGCGCTACGCGCCGATATGCGCGTCGCCGCCGTCTACGCCACCGACGTCGCCCGGGAATGCGCGGAATGGGCACACCTGGTCGCCGGCACGAGTTCGATTCGGGAAGGCAGCCGCCTCGAGCGGGCGTTCCGGGACATCTATACCGGCACCCAGCACGCGTTCATCAGCGAGAAGGTGGCGATGGACGCGGCGCAGATCTGGCTCGGCATCATCGAGGATCAGTTCGGCCTGTAGATAGGCCAGCGATTACAAGAGTGTGACCTGGCTGGGGATATAGCCTCACGGCACGTCGGGAGCCATACCGTCGAAAGTGACCTAGTTTCGACGCTCCAAGACGAGACCGATGACACAGCATTACGACCTGGCCATTGCAGGCGGCGGTCCTGCGGGGGCCGCCGCGGCGTGGCAGGCCGTCCAGACGGGCGCCCGGGTGGTGGTGCTCGACAAGGCCGCGTTCCCGCGTGACAAGCCGTGCGGCGACGGCCTCACCCCGCGCGCGGTGAGTCATCTCCAGAAGATGGGACTCGCAGACAGGGTCGACACCTTCCATCGGGTCAACGGTGCGCGGATATTCAGCCCAAGCGAGTGGAATCTGTCGTTTCCGAACCGCCCAGGAATGCCCGATCACGGCCATGTCGCGCGACGTTCTGAACTCGACGCGCTGCTGCTCGACCACGCCCGGGCCGCCGGAGCCGAGGTCCGCCAGTCCGCCGAGGTCACCGGACCCATCGTCGACGACAACGGTCGCGTCGCCGGCCTGGTACTCGAGGGCGGTGAGCGGATCAGCGCCGACGCTGTGATCGCCGCCGACGGCGCATACTCTCCGGTCAAGCGCGCCCTGCGGCTCGAATCGCAACGTAATGGCTACTCGGCCATCGCGATTCGCGCCGAGATGCCCGTGAAATGGGCGGACACCGACACCCTCGACATCCATTTGAAGCTCGCGTTCAACGGCGACCAGTTGCCCGGCTACGGCTGGGTCTTCCCGCTGGGCGGCGGCAGGGCCAACATCGGCCTCGGCTACTGCACCAGTTACAAGAAGTGGCACGACATCAACGCGACGCAATTGCTGAGCGAGTTCCTCGCCACGCTGCCGCCCGAGTGGGAATTGCCGCCGCTCAGTGAGCTGAAGGAATCCAAGGCGCTCCAGGCATGGCGGCTGCCAATGGGATTCACCGCATGGCCACCCTGGCGGCCCGGCGTCCTGTTTGCCGGCGACGCGCTGGGCGCCGCGAGGCCCGTATCCGGGGCCGGGATTTCAAAAGCGCTGCAGTCCGGACTCGCCGCAGGTGAGTGTGCCATCGCGGGCCTGACCAACGGCGGACCCGACGACTTCACCAACTACGCGCAACAGATGGAAGCCACCTGGGGTAAGGAGTACCGCCGGGGCAGGTTCTTCCACAAGGTGGTCGGCATCCCGGCCGTCGCGAACGCCGGTATCCGGGTGCTGGACAAGGTCAGCCATCCTGGATTCCGGTCTCACCTTCTCTTCTGGGAAGCGTGGCGAGATCCCAACGGCGCCGGGAGTCATCTCCAACAACGCAACTAGCCGGTCCGCCGCCACACGTCGGCAGGCATCGGGTATGCGAGCGCCTGTGCGACAGTGCTCGCCACGGTTTCCCCGAGCTCGCGTTGCACCAGCCACAACGCGAGGTCGATGCCTGAGGTCACGGCGCCCGCGGTCACCAGGTTTCCGTCGTCGACGACGCGATTATGCCGGACAACCGCGCCGTACTGCGAAAGCTCCTGCAGTGCTGCGGGATTCGTGGTGGCGTTGCGATCACGTAGGATCCCGGCCTCGCCGAGCAGAAGCGCGCCCGTACACACCGATGACACCCACTCAACGGAGGATGACAGCTCCGAGATGATGCGCGGCAGCGTGCCTCGCCGAATCTCCCGCGGCACACCGGTGTCCGTTCCGCCGACCCAGCTGCCGCCGGGTACGAACAGCGCATCCGGCGTGCCCAACTCGTCGACGACATGCAATTGCAACCCCTCGGCGGCGGACACGACAGGTGGACCGTCGATGCGGACCAGCGCCACGTCGAATCCCGGATCTATGGTCGCGGCACGGGCGAACACCTCCCACGGCGCAACGACGTCCAGGGCGTCGAACCCCTCGAACACCACGATCTCAATTCGCATCTGCTCAGTCTGGTCCTGCCTTAGGCTGCACGCCATGCCTCTGGACCCCGCAGCCCTCGCCGTCGGCGGCATTCGCCTCGCATCGGGTATCTCGTTTCTCGTCGATCCGCTGCGCGCGAGCCGCTTGTGGGGAGATACCGAAGAGCCGACACCGACGGCGGAGCTCCTGCTGCACTCCATGGGTTATCGCGACGCACTCATCGGGGGGTTGATGATCGCCGCGGCGGTGCGCGGCAAGAACACCCGCGGCTGGTATCTGGCCTCGGCCGGCGCCGATGCGTCCGATCTGCTGGGTGGCATGAGGGTGCACGACAAGATGAAGCGCTCCCAGCAGATCATCGGGCTCGGGGGCGCCGTCGTGGGCATCGGGGTAGGGCTGTGGGGGGCGACGCGTCGCGGGCCCAAACCGCCTGCGCCCGAATGAGTTAGCTCGGTATCCGGCGACGCGCGTAGGCCTTGAGTTCCGACGAGAGGGCATCGGCGGCCAGTAACCGGGGAAGCAGGTCGGGATCCGTCATCCGGGCGCGGAAGACCAGGCCGATCGTCACGTCGTGGTCGGGCCGGTCTTCGATCGAGATGGCGTCACCGGCTTGTACCGGTCCGGGTGATACGACGCGCAGGTATGCACCGGGCTTTCCGGCCCTGGTGAACGTCTTGATCCAGTCCTTCAGGTGCAGGAATGCCGAGAACGTCCGACAGGGAGTACGCGGCGCCGACACCTCGAGGACGAGCCCGCCCGTGCCGACTCTCCACCGTTCACCGATCAGTGCGTCCGTGACATCGACGCCCGTGGTCGTGAGATTCTCGCCGAACATCCCGTCGGCCAGCGAACGGTCGATGCGGGTCTCCCACTCGTCGAGATCCTCGCGCGCATAGGCGTAGACGGCTTGGTCGTCGCCGCCATGAAGCTTCTGGTTGCCGATGGTGTCGCCAACCAACCCACTTCCCAGCCCGCCGCGCATGGGGCCCGGCGCTCGTACCATGACGGGGTCCGACGTCGCGGACTTGTCGATGCCTGTCCGCCGCGAGGGCGCGTCGGGATTCGCCCGGACACGCGCCAGGTTGACTGACACCACCTTCGCCACGAGTTCAGCGTAGTGGCGGCCCAGATGAGTCGCCCCTCGGCGAGTCCTAGGACCGGGGAGCGAACGCGGGATCCGGGGGAGGCGGCGGCCCCATCGGCATCTCGCGTGCCGGGGTGTAGGGCACGACCGGGTCGGGGAAGAGGCCCGCGATGCCGTTGGGATTGCTGAAGGTGCCCATGATGTCACCGACGGACCCCAACGCACCAGGCTGCTGGAGCTGGGCGGCGGGGATCGCGGGCACCGTCGGTGCTCCGGGTGGGGGCGGGGGATTCACGGGCAGCGGCCCATCGGCGGTCACAATGCTCGTGACGACGCCGGGAATCTGGGGGATGACGGGGTCCACGGGCGGCGGCTGTGCATGTGCGAGGCCCACCCCGGTCATGAGGCCTGACGCCGCCATCGCGGCACCGACCGACCAGCGGGCCGCAGTGCGACGACGTGCGTTCATGAAGACGAGTTTCCCACGTGGCGCCGCACGTCGCAGCGGTACGGGTGAGGATCGAGGTATTAGCAGTCGAGTTGGACGACTGCGGCGCTGACGATTTCGCCTGCCGCGGAGATCGAGACGCCCAGATCGTTACGCACCATGACCACGGCGTCCGACGCGGGCACACCATTGCCGAGAACGCTGCAGATCTTGGCGCCCTCGGACCGCAACTCCTGATCAGTGAGGAAGGCGTAGGTGGTCTGCATCGTGTGAACGAATTCGTCTTCGCTCGCCGCCGCGGGGGCCGCAAACGCCACGGCACCGGCAACGACCGACAACGGGACGCCGACCATGTTCTTCAACTCGATACCTCCGACAGACGCGTGATCCCGCCGCACTCGCGAGAGCGCGCACGGGATCACGGGTTATGCACTGAGTACACGGAAATTTTGTGTACGCCCGTACAGCTTAATGGCCCTTGACCATTGTCTCTACCTACTACTGAGCGTAGTATACGTGAGGAGCTCATCGCGAACCGTCGACGGAGGTGGGACGTGAAGTGGAGCTTCGCTCAGGCCGGACTTCTGATCATCTGTGTGTTCCACGTCGTGCAGGCGGTCGTCGGTTTCATCGCCGAACCCAGCTTCGCCACCGGACCCGACGCGCCCACCGCCCAGATCCTGGGGATGGACTACAACGGCTGGCATGCGCTGGCCGGCCTCGCGCTCTTCACACCGGGCCTGGTGTTCGCGATGCGCAAGTCGTGGTCGGTGCTGTACCTATTGGCGGCCGCGGTGGCGGGCGCCGTGCCGGGCGTTTGGGCGTTCTTCTCGAATCAGGTCGCCTACATCTTCGCGTTTCCCAACAACATCACCGACGCGGTGGTGCACATCGTCACGTCGGTGGTGATGTTCGCGGTGGCCGCGGTGCAGATCGCTCTTGACGGCGGTCTTCGAAACTCGCTCGCCGATCTGCGCAAGGGGCCGTCGGATAGGCGCTAATCGCCTGTGCGCTCGAATGTGTCGGTGAAATCCCCACCGCCGGTGCACGCACCGCCCGCCGATACAGTCTGGCTTCCGCGCCCGGTGAGCAGCGCGATCGGATCGTCCAACTGCCGGGGCATCGGGTATTCCGCGGTGATCGTCACCTGCGCTGTGCCACCGCCCGGGCACGCCGTGGTGCCTGCCTCGTTGCGCGTCCACTTGTCGTCCGCGAAAATCAGTGTGACCACCCCGTTTTCGGCATGGAACAGGCTCATGCAGCGATCGGCGGTGCGGAGGCAGTAGGTGTTGGCGGAGAGGGCTTTTCCGGGTACGACACCACCTTTCGTGAATGTCGTCGTCTGCCGGTAGCTGCCGTGCAGTGCCTCCGCGGGGGAGACCGCCCGCGGTGGCAGGACGGCGGGATCCGGGACTTTGTTGGGGTCGGGATCGCCAGTGCGGGTGAACTTCACGGTGCGTTTGGCCGAGCACGCGCCGTTCGCGGAAGCCCTGATGGTCTCGCCGGACAAGGTACCGTCCGGATGCGGTTGCAGCGTGAAGATCACCCAGATCTCTTCGGGTTGGTCGCCGCCGCACTGCGCCGAGGCGAGGCCGACAGCGACCCACGTACCGCCCAGTTGATCGAATGTGAGGTTCGACAGCAGGGCCATCCCGGCGCCACTGACATTGGCCGCCGTCGCGACACAACCGCTCGCGCCGCATTCTGAGCGAATCGCCCAATTACTGGTTGTCGCAGGCGCATTCGGGACCGGCTTGCCCTCGAGATCCGTACCGGGACCGTAGTCAGCGGTGTAGGTGCCGCTGAATTCGGCCCCGCTCGGCGAGGTGGACTGTGGGGTAGCGGAGGGCTTGTCGCGCTGACTGAATCCCACGACCGCGACCACGCCGGCGATCACCATCAGCGTGGCGAGGAACACCACGGCGCCGACGAGCAGGCCGCGGTTGCGCTTCGGCGCCGGCGGTATGGCGGTCGCGTGCACAGTGGGGACACTGTGTGGGTAGGAGAAGGCCGGCGGGGCACCGCTGGGTTGTTGCGCCCACGAGTGTGGTTGCGGAGGTGGGTGAACGACGTTGGGCCGACTCGGCCGCGTAATGGATTCCTTTGCAGCAGAAGCCATATCGACGGCGGTGGAGTAGCGGTCGGACGGCTGCTTGGCCAGGCCCCTTGCGATTACCGCGTCCAGCCCGGCCGGAACCGTGCGGCTGAGATCGGATGGTCTCGGTGGTGGGCTGAAGATGTGTCCGCTGGCGACCCTCTCAAAGGTGTCACCGGGGAAAGGCGGCTGGCCGGTGACACACTCGTAGAGCACACACGCCAGCGCATAGATGTCGGAGCTGGGGTTGATGTGGTCGTTGCTGAAACGCTCCGGGGCCATGTATGCCCACGTTCCGATGGTCGAACCGGTCTGCGTCACACCGTCCTCGGCGGTACGGGCGATTCCGAAGTCGATGAGATAGGCGAAGTCGTTCGGTTCGAGCAGGATGTTGGACGGTTTCACGTCGCGGTGGACGAGTCCTGTTCGGTGGGCGTTTTGTAGCGCGGTGGCGATCTGCTCGATGATCGCCACCGCACGGGATGGTTCGAGCGGACCATTGTCGAGCAGGGTGTGGAGGTCGGTGCCCGTGATCAGGCGCATGGTCACGTACAGGCGGCCGTCGATCTCGCCGACGTCGTAGATCGGCACGACGTGGCGGTCGTCCAGGCGTGCTGCGGCGCGGACCTCCCGCCGGAATCGCGTTTCGAATTCCGGGTCTTCACTCAGATTCGGCAACAGCATCTTGAGTGCCACGACACGGTCGATTTCGCCGTCGTATGCGCGCCAGACCTCGCCCATCCCGCCGCGCCCCAGCAACTCGATCAGCTGGTAACGGCCGAATGGCGTGCCTTCCACCGGCTTACGATAACCGGCCACTTGCCGGGTTCGTGGTCTGATAGGGCGAGAGAGCATCTTTGGACACGCGACCGGCGCTCTGTGCGAAAGGAACTCGATGCCCGACAAGACCGACAACCGCCCGCCGCACGGCATTGCGGGGGAGAAGGCGACCTTGACGGCGTTTCTCAACTACCTGCGCGGCGGGATCATTTCGAACGTCGAGGGTGCGCCCGAGCCGCAGGTGCGTTCCGCCGGGGTGCCGTCGGGGACCAGCGTGCTGGGCTTGGCCAAGCACCTGGGCTATGTCGAACGGTTCCTTTTTCTCGGCGAGGACGTCGACGACTGGAGTGCCACGTTCCGGCCTACATCTGACGACACGATAGACGGTGTGCTGGCGGCGTACCGGGACGCGATATCCGAAGCGAACGCGATCATCGACGCATGCGCGAACCTGAGTGAACCCGCGCCGCGATCGGCTCGGCCCCAATCAGCACCGTCCATGCGATGGATCCTCATCCACATGATCGAGGAGACCGGCCGTCACGCCGGCCACGCCGACATCCTGCGTGAGCAGATCGACGGCGCAACAGGTCGCTGATCGGTCAGCTCGTCGCGTTGAGGATCTTGATCGCGAAGACGAGCGTGTCGCCCGGCAGGATTCCGGCGGCGGGCTGACCGTCGGCGTAGCCGTCGGCCGAGGTCATGGCCACGGCGACCGTGGATCCGACTCGCTGCCCTGCGATGGCCTTCTGGAAACCCGCCACGACGCCGGTGAGCGGGAATTCCTCAGGGGCGCCGCGTTCGTAGCTGCTGTCGAAAACAGACCCGTCGCGTCCGTTGACACCCATGTAGCAGACCGAAACCGTTGCCGTGTCGGCGACGACCGGTCCCTCGCCGGCCTGCAGCGTGTGCACCTGGGTTTCCTTGACGCTGAACGGTTTGTCCACCTTGATGTTTGGCGCTGTCGCATCCGTGGAGCCGGTGACAGCCACGCTTCCGGTGGCTCCGGGCAGCGTCCACTCGGGTGTGCCGCCATTGGCAGGCGCTGCTGTCGGGCACGTGCTGGCCGCGGCCGGAGCAGGCGTTTCGGTTGGCGTCTGGGTCTCGGTGACCGAAAACGGGTCCGCGGGGGCGGAGGCTGAGGACGAGCTCGTCGACGAGGCGGCCGAGCCGGAGTCGGAGCCGCACGCGGCGAGCGTCGTCACCAGCAACGTGGCACCGGCTGCGAGCGCGACAGAGGAGGACACACGAGAGAAATTCACGGTCGCCACGCTACAGCCGCACTACGCGTTCGTTGAAGATAGGCCCTACAGCGCGCGGATTGGCCACGCGACCCTCTCAGCAGAACTGGTACTCGACATCCCAGTAGTCGCCCGCCCACCTGGCGGCGAACTGACCGCCGAGCGCCGGGTTGGCGTCATGAATCATTCCCGTGCCGCCCTCTGGAGTGAACCCGGGCGGATCCCAGGTGATCGATTCGAAGACCGGAGGGCTGTCGGGGGTGCAGTCCATCTGCTTGACGATGTAGCCGTCCGCGATCGCGAATTCCGCATTGTCTTGCGTCTGAACCGGCGTGTAGGGGTTCGCGCCCGCCGCGGGCGCCAGGGCAGTGAGCGCACACACGCTGACTGCGGCCAGCACTGCGGCGCCTCTGAAGCGGAACGGTTGCCTCATGACTTCTCCCTGACTTCGATGTTGTCAGGAGTATCCACGGCAATCGTGATCTCCGTTCACGAAACGAATGGGCCGGATGATGAGTTTGTCCCGCGTTGACGGTCTATCTACTCAAGCGATGCGAGATGGAGGGGCGACAGGATGCCAACCAAGCCTTCGCGCAGTGGATATCTGCCGATCAACGGGCTGAATCTGTACTACGAGGTCTACGGCGAACTCGGAACGTCCAAGCCACCGTTGCTGTTGATACCCGGTGCATTCATGGCCACCGATTCGATGAAAACGTGGGCGGAGGCGTTTGCACGGGAGCGCGCCGTGATCGTGTTCGACCAGCAAGGCCACGGCCGCACCGCGGATACGTCGCGGGAGATGTCCTACGCGCAGTTCGGCGACGACGCCGCGGAGTTGTTGCGCGCGTTGGAGATTGAGCGTGTGGATGTGATGGGGTACTCGCAGGGTGGCGGAGTCGCGCTGCAGCTCGCGATCCGTCACCCGTCGCTCGTGAGCAAGTTGGTCTCAATGGCAGCCACTTTCCGCAAGGACGGCTGGTATCCGGTGGTGTCCGAAGCGATCGGGGGTCTGAGCGCCAAGGACTTCGCGGGCACACCCGTTGAGACGGCATTCAAGGAGCACACGCCGGACGCCGAGGCGTTCGACGCCTACCTCGAGAAGATGAAAGTGCTGAACATCGAGGATCAAGACATCAGCGACGAGGAGATGCGGTCGATCTCGGCGAAGACGATGGTCATCGTCGGTGATGCGGACGGCGTGACACTCGAACACGCGCTGACGATGTTCAAGTTGCGCGGCGGCGGCGACGAGGAGGCGACGAGGTCCGGAGTCCTGCAGGACGTTCCGGCTGCGCGCCTGGTGGTTCTGCCTGCCATGTCGCACGTCGGGCTGTCGGGGGCCTCGGAGGTGTTGATCCCGATGGTCAGTGCATTCCTCGATGACGTGCCACCGGCGACGCCGGAACTCTTCTAATCGGTTCGGCGCCGGCAGCGGCGGGCGTGATGGAAGCGGCCGGGACCTTCACCCTCGCGCTAATCGCCTACGCCGCAGGTCGTTCCGGGTCACCACTGTGCCTGTCAGTGTCGCCATCTGACCCTCCAACGAAGTACTACAAGCGATAGTAAACCGGGGGATCGGCAACGACAATCCCCGTCAGTAGTCCCAAGAGGCCGGTACGCACCGGAAGACGTCGCCGTGAGTCGCCACATGACAGACCGACGGGAACGGTAGGTGAGTGGCCACCATTGCCTCGCCGGTCGCCGCCAGCTCCCGCAGGAGTTCGATCCGGACGCGGGCGGACTCCTCGGGGTCGTGTTCAAAGCCGTTGTGCCACTCGGGGTTGTCGAACCCCGGCGCGAACACCGAATCGCCGGCGAACGTCAGTGCATCGCCGCCGGACGCCAGGCGGACGACGCTGTGTCCGGGGGTGTGGCCGCCGTTGCGGGCGACGAGCACTCCCGGGGCAATCTCGTACTCCGTCTCGAATGTCCGGATCTGGCCGCGGTACTCGTTGAGGAACCGCGAGGCGATCGACCGAAGAGCGTCGGGCACCGGCGCCGGCATATCGGTGTGGGTGAAGTCGGGCGCTTCCCAGAACTCGGCCTCACGGGTCGCGACGTGGACCCGCAGATCCGGGCGCAGCCGTTCCTTCAGACCCTGGGTGAGCAGCCCGCCCACGTGGTCCATGTGCAGGTGGGTGAGCACCACGTCGGTCACGCCCGAGGGATCGATACCGGCGGCCTCGAGACGGTGGACTGTCTGCCCGGCCCGCGGGAAGTCGGGGAACTCCACGCCCAGGCCCGCGTCGACGAGGATGGTCCGGCCGCCGCTGCGCACCACGACCACGTTCAGCGGCCAGTCGAGCACGTCCTGCGGCAGAAACATGTCGTTCAGCCAGTTCCCGTACTCGGTCGGATCGGCATTGGTCGCCATCGTTCTGGCGGTGATGGGCAGCACCCCGTCGCTGATCACGAGCACCTCGATGTCGCCGACCTGTACCGCGTAGCGCGACGGAACCAACTCGTCGAGTCCGGTGCTGCCGAGTGAAATGCTGTCCACGCTCATGTTTTCTCCTGACCGCTGTGGGTGAGGACAGGTGAAGTCACCTGTCTGGCTCGTGGAACGCCCTGCGGCGGGGAGATTTATCCAGCCGCGTAGGCCTGCGCTTCTTACCCAGCGGATAGCAAACCCTTCCCTTTCGGGAGTGGAATCTGGCGTCCCAGCGATTACGGAGGGATAGCCGTCCGTCGGACACTTACGTCCACCACCGAAGAAAGCGGCTTCCGCCGGACGCCGATACCCAAGACCTAGGGAGACGCCACCATGAACCTTTCGACCACCAACCGCCCCGTCACGGTTTCCGCACCTGCACGTTGGATCGTGCGCGGCGCCCTGTCCGCAGGCGTGCTTGCCCTCGCGGCCAGCCCGCTCGGGGCTCTCGCCGTCGCGAATGCCACCTATAAGGAATCCGACTTCTCATCGTGCCTGGAACGCGACATGCCGACCGACTACTGCTGCGAACACGCCGGCGGGGTCATGCGCAACGGCGCCTGCATCAATCCGGACGACCTCCTGCAGCCAAGCGGAGGAGCCGTCCTGGAGGTGCATCCGGATCCGCCGAAGAATGTTCCGCCGATCGTGAACACCGATGTGTCCTCAGGAACTTTTGTGGAGGTCCAGCCGGCACCGCCGACGAGGGTTCCGACGCGCGTAACCACCGATGGGCCCGTGCTGACCAACTTCCGGTGACGCTCGCCTCGGCCCATGACATGACTCAACCGGCCACGCTCAGACGCCTCGTCAGGAGTTGAACCCTCGGTCGTTGCGTCTCGTATATAGAGCGTCCCGCAGGCTCAGCACGCGATTCAAAGGAGCAGATCTTGGCATATCCAAACCAATCAATCATGCCACCGTCAGGCTCGCCGCCGGTCTACGTGTCCGTACCGGCGACCAACGGAATGGCGATCGCGGCGCTGATCCTGGTGTTCGTGTTCTTCCCGGTGGGGATCGTCCTCGGGCACGTGGCACGCGGGCAGATCAATCGGACTGGAGAGGGCGGGAGGGGACTGGCGACGGCCGCGCTGATCATCGGCTATCTCCAGGTCGCCTTGATAGTGGCGGTCTTTGGCGGGGCTGCCGTCCTGGTTGCGCTCGGCGCCCAATAGGTATCGCGTGCGGTTGTGACAATCACTGCTTGACAGCGAGGTAGCGACTAACCGTCGCGAACATCCACCGCAAGCTCAGTAGTGCGTCTCGGACTGTTGTGACATAGCCGGAAACGGCCACGGCGAAAGATGGCCGGATTGAGCGATGCACGCCTACTCCGTTCGGCCGTAGGTTCGCGGCGTGACAGGACTGAACGTCGCGCCATGTCCCGACCGGGCGACTCGGTAGCCACGGTACGGAGCGCGATACGGAGACAGTGAGCCTCAGCCTCCGTACCGCAGTCTCTATCCGAACTAACGAGATCGACTGCGTGGAGCCGAAACTCGAGCTGTGCAGCCCTCAGACATTCACTTCAGACGCAAAGGAACTCCATGAATATCGAAATGTACGCAGACGTTGCATTTCTCGTCGTTGCCTGCCTGTGCTTGGTCCTGATCGCCTACGGGAGCATCGCCAAGAACCGCTGGGGCATGAACCTCCGCCGCGTTGCGTGTCCGGACTGCGGAACCGCGATGAGGCGAGTGCGGATGCCGAACTCGCGCCAGCAGGCGGTGTGGGGCGGCCATACCTGTCCGAACTGCCAGTGCGAGATGGACAAATGGGGTCGACGGATTGCCACCGAGAACCACCCACGTCCCTTCGCGTCACCATTGCATCCGCCACACTCAGCTCCGTCGGGCGACCAGTGAGGCCGACCATCGCGATCCCATCTGCCTAGGCATCCGGGTGGGGATGTGGATTGACCGTCAGTTGGGTGGCTCGCCCCTGCTACGCGCGCGTGATCGCGACGCCGCCATCAGGTTGATGGGCGAGGAAATCGCCACTGATCCCGATATCGACCATCCCATCGGCGGTGTGCCGGCCTTGCGGACTCGAAATGCTTCGCGCTGACGCCCGAATCATCAAAAGACACAACGGGATTGAAATTTGAGTGCTACCTACTGTACGACCGCTTTGTCGCAGGCACGTATAGCGGCGATGACGCCGACGCGCGGCAACGCGCCGCCGCGCAGTATTCGCTACTGGCGAAACCGTAGTGGTGCTGGTTATTGGCGTTGCCCGCGTCCTCGTTGCGCTCGGTGCGCAGTAGGGACCACTGTCGTTGCCGTATCGGGCAAGTTTCGGCAGTGTGGGGTTATGAGCAACAACGAAAAGATAACTGTCGAAAGAACCGTCGCAGCACCCGTCGAAGCGATATTCGACGTGCTCTCCAATCCCGAGCGGCACCAGGTGCTCGATGGCTCTGGGTTTATCCGAAGTGTGGACCACGCCGATCGGATTCAACAGGTCGGCGACGTGTTCACGATGAACATGCAGGGTGACCACATGGGTGGCGAATACAAGACTGACAACCACGTGTCCGGCTACGTGAAAGACAAACTGTTGGCCTGGAAGACTGCGCCCGCGGGCACTGAGCCTCCCGGGTGGGAGTGGCTGTGGGAGTTGGAACCGCACGGGCCTGACGAGACGTTGGTTCGCCATACCTACGACTGGTCAAAGGTCACCGACAAGAAACTGCTCGAAAAAGTGAAGTTCCCGCTCGTGACCGAAGATCAGCTGACCGATACCCTCGGCCGACTCGCTGCCGAGATCTCGTCCTGATCATGTAGCCGAAGTCTCCGCTGTCTAGCTGTCGTCATCCGCACCGCCCAGCAGATAGCGGAGCTTCGGTCCTGGCGCCACTGAGCCATCGAGAAGAAGCGCCGAGAATTGCTGGCATCCCGCCATATTCGACCCGGGCCTGCACCGTTAGTGTTTTAGCCGGAAGTGACGTAGCGCACCCTGGTCACAGCAGCCGTCACGGATGTAGCTGTGCTGTCGCGTTACCGCCGTCGCGCTTCGCGTTGAACATCGCATGGTCAGCTCGCTCGATGAGGGTGTCGAGCAACGCCACAGGTTCAACCTTCGGCGCGGCGAAGCTGGCGACGGCAACGCTGACGACCCCGACACTTGCGGTAATCGCATAGTCCGTCGGTGCAGCGATCGCGCGCCTGACGCGATCGAAGTCCCGGTCGGGACTGCTGCCTGGCTCGGCAAAGTCTACGACGACGAATTCCTCACCGCCGAGCCGCGCCACCAATGCACTGCCCCGAACCGCCGACTTGATGCGCCATGCGCTACGAACCAAAACCGCGTCGCCGACCGTGTGACCGAAGCTGTCATTGATTTCTTTGAATCGATCCAGATCGACGACCATCACGATCACCTCGCTGTTCGTGGCGGCGGCGTCGCGTAGGAAGCCTCCGACCTGCATGTGCAGGCCACGCCGGTTGAGCAGACCGGTCAGCGGGTCGGTGACGGACTCGTTGGCGTCGTTACGCAAAGCCCAGATCGCAGCTTGGATCCCCAGCGGTGTCGCGACGACCAGGGCCACCGACGCGAGCGTCTTCATGGTGAAATCAACAACGTCGAGCTGCGCTAGGAAACCAACCTGCGCGGCAAAGGCCGCTGTCGTCACCAGGATCCACACGATATGGCCCGCAAGCGCTTTCGGACCATCGAAGAAGATCAGGAACACCGAAAGCATTGTGAAGAAGCTGAACCCAAACGAGCCCAGTATCCAACTTGGATCCAGCAGGACCATCACGGTAATTGCGATGTCGGCGGAGATGACGAACGCAAGCGACATCCGACGAGAGGGCCACGACCGAAAACACCACGCCCACGCCCAGAAGACTTGCAACGCGACGAACACCGCCACGGCGATCCGCGATGCGCCGGTGCTCGCGGACGGCAGCAGGATCACGGCGCAGATCACCGCGTCTAGCCCCGTACCCAGGCCGATCAAGACCTGGACCGCTCCGGACATCGCCCGCTTGGTGAAGTACTGCACCTGCGCGGCGTAATCGACCGGCTCACTCCACCACTCGCGGACGAGGCGGCCGAACACGACGACACTCTTGGAATACGCCACCAACCCGAACTCCCACTAGCCGCAGTACAGCCGGCCTTCCTGGCCGGCAGTTCAGCGAACTCCCGCCGCCTGGCGCAGCAAACCAACTATAGGGGTAAAAATCTCAGGTGAGGCGACCGTGCGAGGCCTTCACATTCCCGGCACGGCGCGAAGGGTAAGCACCATCTTGGAGATGCCAGCTGCACCGAGAACTGGCGGCCAACCAACGAGCGTCAGGTTGATTGCGAAACGGCCAACTGAACTGCGACCGGACCTGTCCGGCCGTTACGGGCGCCGCCAGCTCGTCGACGCGGTCGCTGGACCTGCGGAACAGGCGGAAACCCCTGAGCGACAGGCGAAAACGACGGGACCAGCGGTGGCGGTACGCGGCATGAGTGTACGGATGCGCCGGCTCGGCCCACCGCGCCGTCAGTGCCCAGTCACCGACTTGAGTTCCGCCAGCGACTCATGGAGGTGCACCGCGATGCTGTGCTCCGCGGGATCGTCGAGCCAGCGCTCGAACGCGACCTTGAATACGGCAGTTCCTGCCTCCGCCGCCAAGCCGGCCGCCGGTTCCGGGACTCCTCGGTCGCGAAGCGCCTGGCCGACCAACTTGGCCATCATCGCGAGCTTGATCAGTTCCCGTTCTCGCAGCGCCGGATGGGCGTCGATGATGTCCTGGCGCCTTCTCGAATGCGATCGCCGGCCGTCGAAGAACCCGGCGGTCGAGGCGAACGCCGCGGCGACGGCGTCAAGAGGGGACAGGTCGCGGGGTGCGGCCCTCAGCGCGTCGGCGACGCTTCGGGCCAGCTCGTCGCCGCGGAACAGCACCTCGCGCTTGTCAGAAAAGTGGCGGAAGAACGTGCGCTCGGTGACCCCTGCCCGCTCGGCGATCTCGGCAACAGTGGTGTCGTCGAAGCCGCGTTCGGCGTAGAGCTCGAGCGCGGCGCGCTCAAGGCGGCCCTTCGCGTCCGGCTCCCATCTACCCATGAGGGAATAGTACGGGGATGACAGTCGCTGACATCAGGTATAAATCTGATGTCAGTCACTGTCATCCCAGCGGAAGGAAATGCAGATGCGTGTTTTCGTCACCGGCGCGTCGGGTCACATCGGTTCATTGGTGGTGCGCGACCTGCTCGGCAACGGTCATCAGGTCTCGGGTTTGGCCCGTTCAGACGCGGGGGCGGACGTAGTGGAGCGGGCCGGAGCCCAGGTCATTCGCGGCACGCTTGACGATCTGGACCTGCTGACGAATGCGGCAGGGGAGTCCGACGGGGTCATCCACCTGGCGTTCAAGCACGATTTCAGCGACTATGCCGGCGCCGTCGAGGCCGATCTTCGGGCGGTGAGGGCCATCGGAGCAGCGCTGGCCGGCTCGGGCAGACCGTTCGTCAATACATCCGGCACCGCAATGCTCGCCACCGGTTCGTCGAGCGCGTTAGGGACCGAGGAGACGGTGCCGTCCTCGGAGGGCCCCCGCGTACCGTCGGAGAACGTCACCCTTGCACTGGCAGACCGAGGCGTGCGCGCCTCGGTGATTCGGCTGGCGCCCACGGTCCACGGACCCACCGACACTCGCGGGTTCATCCCGACCCTCATCGACAATGCACGAAAAACGGGACAGTCCATCTACATCGGCGATGGAGCCAACCGCTGGCCAGCGGTCCACAACGTCGACGCGGCACGGTTGTACCGATTGGCCTTCGAGTCCGCACCGGGCGGGTCCCGATTGCACGGTGCCGCCGAGGAAGGAATCCCGTTCCGGGACATCGCCGAAGCCATAGGCAAGCACCTCGACGTTCCGGCCGTCAGCGTCGATGTAGAGGAAGCCTCGGAACAGCTCGGCTTCATCGGATGGATTGCCTCGCTGGACAACCCGACATCCAGCGCGATCACTCGAAGACTGCTTGGTTGGACGCCCGAGCAACCCACCCTGCTCGAAGACCTGAACGCCGGGCGCTACTTCGCCTGACGGGCGCGCGGCGGTTGGGTGGAGGTTTATTCCGGACCGGCCGTGGCGGTTGTCGCCGACTCACCCAGGATGGCCCGCGCTGCGCGCTCTGCGATCAACATGACTGGCGCGTTGGTGTTGCCGGACGTGATGGTGGGCATCGCCGAAGCGTCAGCCACTCGAAGGCCAGCGACGCCATACACGCGGCAGTCGGTATCTAGCACTGTTTCGGCCGACCGCGGAAGGCCCCGTGCGTCAAAGGATCCCATCGCGCAGGTACCCACCGGATGGAAGATGGTCGTGCCGATTTCACCGGCCGCCGCCTGCAGGTCCTCGTCGCTCACCAGTTGCGGACCTGGAAGCATCTCCTGCGGGGCGTAGCGCGCCAGCGCCGGCGCTGCCATGATCTCTCGAGTCATGCGGAGGCCGATCACGGCGGTTCGGCGATCGGAGTCAGTCGAGAGGTAATTGCAGAGGATCTTAGGGTCGACGAATGGATCCGCGTCGGCCAGTCGCACCGTGCCACGCGAGCTGGGACGGAGGTTGCACACCGAGGGAGTGATCGCTCCGAACGGGTGCAAGGGTTCGCCGAACTTCGCTAGCGACAACGGCTGCACATGCCATTCCAGGTCGGGACTGGCCAGCGCGGGTTCGCTCTTGGCGAAAGCGCCCAGCGTTGAGGGCGGCATGGTCATGGGTCCCGATCGCATCAGTAAGTACTGAAGTCCCATGCCCGCACGAGTGAACAGGTTCCGGTACAGCGTGTTGACGGTGCGCGCACCCCGGACCCGGAAGATCGTCCGAAGCTGGAGATGGTCCTGAAGGTTTTCGCCCACACCCGGCAGATCGACGGTGACCGGCACGTGGTGCCGGCCCAGCAGACCTGCAGGACCCAGACCCGACACCTGCATCAGATGGGGCGAGCCGATGGCTCCGGCGCTCAGGATCACCTCCCGGCGTGCTCGGACATCGACGAGGTGGCCGTCGTGGAGCATGCGCAGACCGGTGACGCGTTGCTGCGCCGTGGTCCAGGCGCCGCGACGCTGATCGCCGCCGACCGTTTCGTTCAGCAGAAGTTGCACGGCGCGCGTCTGCGTGTAGATGGTCAGGTTCGGTCGATGGGCGACGGGATGCAGGAACGCGTCGGCCATCGACCAGCGACGGCCGCGCTTCTGGTTGACGTGAAAATACGCACTTCCGGAGTTGTCACCGCGGTTGAACTCGTCGATCGGGGAGATGCCCACCTCGGCGGCGGCTGCCTGCCAGGCGTCCAGAATCTTCCAGCGCACCCGAGGCCGTTCGACGCGAATCTCACCACCGGCGCCGTGCCACTCGTCGGAGCCGCCGAAGTAGTCCTCCAGCTCCCGGTAGATCGCCAGCGTCTCGCCAGGACCGTTCGAGCCACCCCAGCGCCAACGCTCGTCACCGGTCGCTCGCGCCCACAGGTCGTAATCGGAGGCTTGGCCGCGCATGTGGATCATCGCGTTGATCGACGAGCTGCCGCCGATCACGCGGCCGCGCGCGTAGTGAATGCTGCGGCCGGCCAGACCCGGGTCGGCCTCCGTCGTGAAGCACCAGTCGGTGCGGGGGTTGGCGATCGTGTACAGGTAGCCCACGGGCACCTTGATCCAGAACCAGTTGTCCGTGCCGCCGGCCTCGATCAAGAGCACCCGGCGGTCGGGATCGGCGCTGAGCCGGTTCGCCAGCAGGCAGCCCGCACTACCTGCTCCCACGATGATGAAATCGAATTCGGTTGGGCTGACGACGGGATTCACCTTCCTCCATGACGTCGATACGGCCTTCGACGATCGCATACGGGGGATGACCAAGTCGACAGAGGCGTGGAATACAGACGCGAACAGCCCACTTGGTACGGAGAAGTGACGTCCCTCCAACCCGAGAGCAGAAGGGCGACAAGTGGTAATTAGCCGACTCGCAACGCATGCCGAACTTTTCGATCTGAGTGGTAAGCGCGGCCTCGTCACCGGTGGCACCAGGGGCATCGGGAAGATGATCGCGCGTGGGCTCCTCCAGGCGGGCGCCCGCGTGGTCATCAGCTCACGCACCGCGGAAGCGTGCGGTCAGGCGCAGGAGGAGTTGTCCGAATTCGGCGACGTCCGGGCGGTCCCCGCCGATTTGTCCCGACACGAGGAGTGCAACCGCCTCGCTCACCTCGTTACGGCTGACTCGGGGAGCCTCGACATCCTCGTCAACAATGCGGGTGCGATGTGGGACGAGCCGTTGGCGACGTTCCCGGACACTGCCTGGGACACGGTCATCGACGTCAACCTGAGGGCGCCGTTCTGGTTGGTGCAGGCGCTGCTGCCGGCACTTCGCAGCGCCGGTACCCCCGACGATCCCGCGCGGATCATCAACATCGGCAGCATCGCCGCCATACACATCCCCAACCGGCCGAACTACTCGTACTCCAGCAGTAAGGCTGCGCTGCATCAACTCACCAGAGTGCTCGCCAAGGAACTGGGCCCGCAGCACATCACGGTGAACGCGGTGGCGCCGGGACCGTTCCCGTCCACGATGATGGCTGCGACCCTCGACGAGTTCGGCGAGGCGATCGCGACGTCGGCCCCGCTCCGTCGCATCGGCCGCGACGACGACATGGCGGGTGTCGCCGTGTTCCTCGCCAGTCGGGCAGGTGCCTACCTGACGGGCACCGTCGTCCCCGTCGACGGTGGGATCGCCACGACCGCGTGAACAGTGAAAGTGGCTGCACGACTGTGTTATTGAATAGAGTTGCGATGGTCTTCGGTTAGGTGTTGAGAGCGCGATTCGCCGAGCGCGAAACCAACGACGGCGTCGGTGGTCGCGCGTTACCGTGAGCGCATGATCGTTGTCCAGGAGGTCGAGTACGACGTCGACGGACTGACGATGAGCGCCCACCTGGCTCACCCCGAGGGCGAGGGGCCGTGGCCGGCCGTGCTGATCGGTCACGACGGAGTCGGTCTGGAGCAATATCAACGTCGCCGTGCCGACATCCTCGCCGAGCGCGGATACGTCGCGCTCGCGTTGGACTACCACGCGGGCAGAACGTATTTCGGCCAACCGCAAGCGATGCTGGACCGCGTCATGCCGCTGCTGGCCGACCACGCGCGCATGCTCGCGATAGGTCGTGCGGGGCTCGATGCTCTCCTCGCCGTTCCGGGCGTCGACACGACGCGTCTGGCGGCGCTCGGATACGGCGCCGGCGGACGCATCGTTCTCGAGCTCGCCAGAACGGGCACGCCGTTCGTCGCGGTGGCGGTCGTCCACCCGGCCTTGCCGGACGCCTGCGCCGACGACTGGGCCGACGTCGGCGCGACGTTTCTCTTGTGCACGGGTTCCGAGGATCCGCTGTGCACCCCCGAGCAGCTGACGTCATTCGCCTCCGCGTTACAGGAGGCCGGAAGGGACTGGTACGTCAACGTTTATGGTGGCGCTCAACACGCGTTCTGGGCCGATCCGATGTCATCGGCCGATGCAGGCATCCCGGACCACCCCGTGGCCACGGTCCCAGGAGTAGGTCATCACGCCGCCCATGAGCGACGGGCGTGGCGCGCGGTGCTGGACCTGCTCGATGACGCGATCCGCCAACCCGACGGCAATCGAGTCGGGTCCTGATTGATGATGTCAATCGGGGGATTGATCGTCCTGCTCGTTTCGACGGCGCGCAGCGTCGACAATCTCGGGCGGGGCCGGCCGCCGCAACCAGGCGCGTATCCGCAACAAGCCGCCGGCGACGATGCCGACGGCAAGCACCGCAATAAGGATCCACAGAGCGGTGGACATACGGCTATTGTCCGCCTGCGCCACGGCGTGGGGGCCCTTATCGCACTCACGGAGGAAGGGGTGGTTCGGACTGATACCTCCCGTCTACTACTGGTAACCCGCCATATTCGGTCCTGCCGTATTCCTTCCCGCCCTTATGCGCGACAACGGGTGTTCAGCCAGCGTCGAAGCCAGCGTTTTGGCAGTTTGGCGGCCTCAGTTCTGCCGACCCGCCCCGGGAGGCCCCGTTAGTTTGCTGAACCCCGCGCCATGCCGACCTGACGCAAGGGTCTCACCGGTGATACACCGCTCTACACATGCAATCCCGCCGACTTTGCGCGAATCCCACGACTGGAACTCCGATCGGTCACCCACCCGCACCATCACTAGTTACTAGTCGGTCGACGTCGTCAACAGGGAAGTCCATTCTCAAACAGCAGAGGCGACCACCGAAACGGCGTACCTCACTGGCGATTCGACAAATTCAATTCCGCCGTATTCCTCACTCGCGGTGAAGTGAAACCCGGCTTCGTAGGAAGTCGCCACGCCGTAACCGATCAGGCGCCCGCCGTCTCCTAGGCGGGCGGCCAGCGTCCAGTCCTCGGGCACCCTCACCAAAGATAAGGTCGGCCAGCACCAGATGGCTTGGGCCGCCGATGATTCCACCGGCGATCGCGGCAACCACCGCGATGGCCGCTGCGACCGTCCGGCCCCGCACAGTGGAGATCCTGGACACCAGCCAGCCGACCAGCGAGGCGATGGGCAGGACCAGGACGAGCAGCGCCAGGACGAACCACTCGGCACGCGTCGGTTCACCCTCGATGTTGATGGTGTACTTGCCGGTGACCAGCACAACCAGCGCGGAATTGGCCATGAACACCGCGAATGCCGCCAGCGCGGGCGCCGATCGTGGCCAGAGTCGACGGACCAGCCGGCCGGGGCGCAGCACGGCAGGCAGCCCCTGATCGAGGAACCAGGCGTCAGCCGCCCGCCGCTGTTGAACGTCAATCATGGAGTGCCCGTCGTTCCGGGGGGTCGGTCAGCTGGATCGCCGCTCGCCACAACAGCAGTACGGTCTGCACGCCGACGGCGATCGTCATCATGGCGCCGAGCGCGGCGATGAACCGGCTCGCGGCGGCGACGCGGTCGGCGGCGGAGTCGTCGCTGTCAGACGGCACGGTCGCAGGCTACTGCGGGTCCCCGAAACCGGACAGCCTAGGCTGGCCACATGCAGCGGATTATCGGAACAGAGGTCGAGTACGGCATCTCCTCGCCGTCCGACCCCACCGCGAATCCGATACTCACCTCCACCCAGGCGGTGCTGGCCTACGCGGCAGCCGCCGGCATCCAGCGAGCCAAGCGCACCCGCTGGGATTACGAGGTGGAATCACCCCTGCGCGACGCCCGCGGATTCGACCTGAGCCGCTCGGCGGGCCCGCCGCCGGTGGTGGACGCCGACGAGGTCGGCGCGGCCAACATGATCCTGACCAACGGCGCCCGGCTCTACGTCGACCACGCCCACCCCGAGTACTCCGCGCCCGAGTGCGCAGACCCGCTGGACGCGGTGATCTGGGACAAGGCCGGAGAACGGGTGATGGAGGCGGCGGCGCGCCATGTCGCCAGCGTTCCCGGTGCCGCCAAGCTCCAGCTTTACAAGAACAACATCGACAACAAGGGCGCCTCGTACGGATCCCACGAGAACTACCTGATGTCGCGCCAGACGCCGTTCTCTGCGGTCATCGCGGGGTTGACGCCGTTCTTGGTGTCCCGGCAGGTGATCACCGGTTCCGGCCGCGTAGGCATCGGTCCATCGGGCGACGAGGCGGGGTTCCAGCTGTCGCAGCGCTCCGACTACATCGAGGTCGAGGTCGGTCTCGAGACGACCCTCAAACGCGGCATCATCAACACCCGCGACGAGCCGCATGCCGACGCCGACAAGTACCGGCGGCTGCACGTCATCATCGGTGACGCCAACCTGGCCGAGACGTCGACCTATCTCAAGCTCGGCGCCACAGCGCTGGTGCTGGACCTGATCGAAGAGGGCATGGATCTCTCCGATCTGGCGCTGGCCCGGCCGGTACACGCCGTCCATGTCATCAGTCGCGATCCCTCGCTTCGCGCGACCGTCGCACTCGCTGACGGCCGTGAGCTGACAGGCCTTGCCCTGCAACGGATTTACCTCGACCGGGTGGCCAAGCTGGTGGACAGCCGCGACCCCGACCCGGGTGCCGCCAAGGTCGTGCAGACCTGGGCCGAAATCCTCGACCTCCTCGAGCGCGATCCGATGCAGTGCGCAGAGATCCTCGACTGGCCCGCCAAGCTGCGGCTGCTCGAGGGCTTCCGGCAGCGGGAGAACCTCGGCTGGTCGGCACCACGCCTGCACCTGGTCGATCTGCAGTACTCCGACGTCCGGCTGGACAAGGGGCTGTACAACCGCCTGGTCGCCCGCGGGTCGATGAAGCGACTGGTCACCGAACAACAGGTGATCGACGCAGTGGACAACCCGCCGACCGACACCCGGGCGTACTTCCGTGGCGAATGCCTGCGGCGGTTCGGCGCCGATATCGCGGCGGCCAGCTGGGACTCGGTGATCTTCGACCTCGGGGGCGATTCGCTCGTCCGGATTCCAACGCTCGAGCCGCTGCGCGGGAGCAAGGCTCACGTCGGCGCCCTGCTGGACTCCGTCAACAGCGCCGTCGAACTGGTAGAACAGCTCACTAATTAGGCGTGCTATCCCCGGCAATCTGGCCCCTGACCGGTAGGGTGGGGTGACGGCGGGCAGGCAGTGCGCCCAGCCGTCGAGGGCATAGACATACGCAGGAGGCGGGCATGGCGCAGGAGCAGACCAAGCGTGGTGGTGGCGGCGGGGATGATGACGACCCCACCGGCAGCGCGGGCGCAGGTCAGGAGCGTCGCGAGAAACTCGCTGAGGAGACCGACGACCTGCTGGACGAGATCGACGACGTGCTGGAAGAAAACGCCGAGGACTTCGTGCGCGCATATGTCCAGAAGGGCGGCCAGTGACCTGGCAGCACCGCGATCAGCCGACTTTTCCTTCACCGCTACCAGGAGCACCTCCACTTCCCGTGGACTTGTCATCCTTTTCCGAGCTGTTGCGGCGTCAGGCGCCTGAACTCCTTCCGGTGAACCGTCACGTGGTCCCGACCGATTCCCTGCCCCACGGCACCACCATCGTGGCGCTGAAGTACCCCGGTGGCGTCGTCATGGCGGGTGATCGCAGGTCCACCCAGGGCAACATGATCGCCGGCCGTGACGTGCAGAAGGTCTACATCACCGACGACTACACGGTGACGGGTATCGCGGGCACCGCGGCCATCGCGGTCGAGTTCGCCCGGCTGTACGCGGTCGAACTGGAGCACTACGAAAAACTCGAAGGCGTCGCGCTGAGTTTCGCGGGCAAGGTCAACCGGCTCGCGACGATGGTCCGGGGCAACCTCGGCGCCGCGCTGCAGGGCTTCGTCGCGCTGCCGCTGCTCGCCGGTTATGACCTTGACGACCTCAATCCCGAGGCCGCGGGCCGCATCGTGTCCTTCGACGCGGCGGGTGGCTGGAACTTCGAGGATGAGGGTTACCAGTCGGTGGGGTCGGGCTCGATCTTCGCCAAGTCGTCGATGAAGAAGCTGTACTCACGCGTGTCGGACGCGGATTCCGCGCTGCGGGTGGCCGTCGAGGCGCTCTACGACGCCGCCGACGACGACTCCGCTACCGGTGGGCCGGATCTGGTGCGGGGCATCTATCCGACCGCCGTGATCATCAGCGCTGAAGGCGCCGAGGAAGTGCCCGAGCAACGCATTGCGGACTTCGCACGGCAGGTCATCGAAAGTCGTTCCCGGGCAGATACTTTCGGCCCGGATGCCTCTGCACACCGCCTCACCGACGCGCGGGGAGACTCGTGAGCTTTCCATACTTCATCTCGCCCGAGCAGGCGATGCGCGAGCGTTCGGAGCTCGCACGTAAGGGCATCGCCCGCGGCAGAAGCGTGGTGGTGCTCGCCTACGCCGACGGTGTGCTGTTCGTCGCCGAGAACCCGTCGCGATCGCTGCAGAAAGTCAGTGAGCTCTATGACCGGGTGGGCTTCGCCGCAGTCGGGCGGTTCAATGAATTCGACCGGCTGCGCCGCGGCGGCATCCAGTTTGCCGATACCCGCGGCTACGCCTACGCCAGGCGCGACGTCACGGGCCGTCAGCTGGCCAACGTATACGCAGAGGCGCTGGGCACGATCTTCACCGAGCAGGCCAAGCCGTACGAAGTCGAGTTGTGCGTGGCCGAGGTCGCCCATCACGGTGAGACGAAAGCTCCTGAGCTCTACCGGATCACGTACGACGGGTCGATCAACGACGAACCCCATTTCGTGGTGATGGGCGGGGTCACCGAACCGATCGCCGAGAAGCTCAACGAGAACTACACCGAGAACGCCGGGCTGTCGGCGGCCGCGAAGGTCGCGATCGACGCATTGAAGGCGGGCACCAACGGCGAGTCCCGCACGATCGATGCGTCGACGCTGGAGGTGGCGATCCTGGACGCGAACCGGCCACGCCGCGCGTTCCGGCGAATCACCGGCTCAGCGCTGGAAGTTCTGCTGCCCGAAGACTCGACGGACGAAAGTAAGCCGGAGTCCTCGTAGCCTTCTCATCCGGGGTCGCTCGGCCGAGCTCGAATGAGGATCAGCTCTGCGAATTGATCAGGGCATTCCAGCGGCGTGAAATGTCCGGCGTCGAAGGCGAAGTGCAGTGTCACGTCGGTGAAGTAGGCGGCGAGGCGGTCGGACCATTCGCGAGGGAACAGCGGATCGTGTTGCGGCCACAGCACATCGGTGGGCACGTGAATCTTGATGGCGCGATCCGGCGGTAGTTCGGTCAGTGACTGGGCGATCATCCCCGCACCCGCGCGATACCACGCGATCGACGCGGTGAATGCTCCCGGCAGCGCGTAGTCCGCGACCAGCCTGTCCAGATCATCTTCGGGGACATTAAAATTGGGCGCAGACCAGTGGGTCCAGAAGTGCCGCAGGTACTCCCGGACGGCGTCGGGATTACCGTCGATCAACTGCGCAGCGAGCGGAAGCTGGTGAAACGCCTGATACCAGAACTCGCTCTGCGCCCGAGCCGTCAGCACTCGGTCGCCGGCCCCGGGCAGCGGGGGACAGAGCACCAGCGCCGACACCAGGTCGGGCTCCATCCTGGCGACGCTCTGCGCGACCCGGCTGCCGACGTCGTAGGCGGCGAGCACGACGGCGGACAGGCCGAGTTCCTTGATGAGCCCGATGACGCTTGCCGCCTGGGCGGTCGCGCTGTAGAAGTGGCGTACGGCGACGGCGTGCTTGTCGGATCCGCCGAATCCTCGCAGGTCAGGGACGATGATGTCGGCGGCGCCGGTGAGTCGCGGAACGACGTGGCGGTAGTCATGCCGGTTGCCCGGCCAGCCGTGCAGTAGCACCACCGGCGGGCCGCCCTTGGTGCCGAATCGGTCATATGCCAGCCGGAATCCGTCGACCGGCGCGCTGCGCGACCACATCGGCTCATTCTGGTCGCCGATGGGCGCCAATGCCTGGCTTTTTACCGCCCTTCCACGGTCATCGTTGTAATGACCTGTCGCCGAGTGGATTACGTCCCATGCCTCGTGCAGACAGATCAGGTCTCAGGAGTCCAGGCGGCCGAACAGTAACCTACTCGAAGGTCCTGGCGCCCAGGGAGTACGGCGTCCGGGCGTACAGATCCAGCTGCGGCGGAGCGGCGAAGCCACCCCACAGCGCCGCGCGGGGGACCATCGCGATCCTGTGCTCGACGCCGCACGGAGCGCTGTTGATGACGCCGTACTGTCGGTTGTACAGGCCGGCCGATTCGTAGAGTTCGAACTCCGGAGGTGAGATCGCGGCCACCGCAACCAGCCCGGGCCACCCAGCGTCGCGCGGACTGCGTGCTCGACCGGCGGCGGGAAGAACGCCAGATCGCCGGGGCGGAACCGAATCCATTCGCCACGGACGTACACCTCGCCGTCACCTCGAAGCGCGTGCACCGCCTCTTCGGCCAGTCCGTAGCTTTGCCTGTCCGTCTGCCGGCCGGGGGTCATCGTCAGCACATGAACGGCTTCGGTCTGAAATCCCGGTCCCGGCGACGCGATCAATCGTGTTGGAACACCGTGTATTTCGATGAGCACACCGTCATTGAGTGAGCCGATCGCCCCCGTGCGCGAATCTGTTCCGCGGTCTGATGACGTGCCCGGTCCGGATCAAAGAATCGTGCGGGCAACGGCATGAGCGAGGGGGTAGGAAGCGCCGTGGGAGCCGATGCCGGATTTAGCCAACAATTCACCGCGTTCGAGCCGGAAAATCATTGCGATCGGTGACTGCAGACCGCTCGACCGCAGCCCCGCCGGCGCCTGGCAAAGTCGGCCGCCGACGTTGACGCATGCCGTCGGTAGTGTCAACCTCGCTGATCGGCGCGGCAGCACTCCGTGGTCGGCGCGCACCCAGTAGTCTCGATGACGTGCAGCGACGAATCATGGGCATCGAGACTGAATTCGGTGTCACCTGCACGTTTCACGGTCACCGTCGGCTCAGCCCCGACGAGGTCGCCCGGTACCTGTTCAGGCGCGTGGTGTCGTGGGGCCGCAGTTCCAACGTATTTCTGCGCAACGGCGCCCGGCTGTATCTCGATGTGGGTTCACACCCCGAGTACGCGACCGCCGAATGCGACAGCCTCGTCCAGTTGGTCACCCATGACCGCGCCGGTGAGCGGGTACTGGAAGACCTGCTGATCGACGCCGAGCAGCGGCTCGCCGACGAGGGTATCGGCGGCGATATCTACCTGTTCAAGAACAACACGGACTCGGCGGGCAACTCCTACGGCTGCCACGAGAACTACCTGATCGTGCGCGCGGGCGAGTTCTCGCGTATCTCCGATGTGCTGTTGCCGTTCCTGGTCACCCGCCAGCTGATCTGCGGTGCAGGCAAGGTGCTGCAGACGCCGAAGGCGGCGACGTTCTGCCTGTCGCAGCGCGCCGAGCACATCTGGGAAGGGGTTTCCTCGGCGACGACACGGTCGCGTCCGATCATCAACACCCGCGACGAGCCGCACGCGGACGCCGAGAAGTACCGGCGGCTGCACGTCATCGTCGGCGACTCCAACATGTGCGAGTCGAGCACGATGCTCAAGGTCGGCACGGCATCCCTGGTGCTCGAGATGATCGAGGCAGGCGTTCCGTTCCGCGACTTCTCGCTGGACAACCCGATCCGGGCGATCCGCGAGGTCAGCCACGATCTGACGGGCAGGCGCCCCGTGCGGCTCGCCGGCGGCAGGCAGGCCAGCGCACTGGACATCCAGCGTGAATATTTCGCCCGCGCGGTGGAGTACCTGCAGAATCGCGAACCCAATACGCAGATCCAGCAGGTGGTCGATCTGTGGGGCAGGCAGCTCGACGCGGTCGAGAGCCAGGACTTCGCCAAGGTCGACACCGAGATCGACTGGGTCATCAAGCGCAAGCTCTTCCAGCGCTACCAGGACCGCTACAACATGGAGCTGTCCGACCCCAAGATCAGCCAGCTCGACCTGGCCTACCACGACATCAAGCGGGGCCGGGGCGTGTTCGACCTGCTGCAGCGCAAAGGCCTGGCCGCACGGATCACCACCGACGAGGACATCGAGGCCGCGGTGAACACCCCGCCGCAGACCACCAGGGCCAAGCTGCGCGGCGAGTTCATCTACGCCGCGCAGGAAGCCGGCCGCGACTTCACCGTCGACTGGGTCCACCTCAAGCTGAACGACCAGGCGCAACGCACCGTCCTGTGCAAGGACCCGTTCCGGTCGGTCGACGAACGTGTCAAGCGGCTGATCGCCTCTATGTGACCCGGCGGTGTACCGACACCGCGTAGTTTCCGCCGTCGTACGGCTGCCGGTCCCAGGTCGCCCATCGGTGCGCAATCCGCAGCCCCGCCGCCTCGGCGAGCCGGTCGTAGGTCGCCAGCGACAGACCGGCCGGCTGCAGGGAGAACCCGGCCACCAGCAGCCCGGCGGGCGTCAGCACCGAACTCAGCTGCTCCAGCACCCGACCTTCGGTACCTGCGTCGACGAAGATCATCACGTTCCCCGCCAGCGCGACGATGTCGAACTCGCCGCTCAGTTGTGCGGGCGCATCGACGAGGTCGGCGTGAATCCACTGCAGTCCGGGTGCTTTGGTGCGCGCCGCCGCGAGCATGTCCTCGTCGAGGTCCACGCCGACCACGGACAACCCCCGCGCCGCGAGTTCGATGGCCACTCGGCCGGTCCCGCACCCCGCATCGAGCACCCGGCTCCCGCCCGTGTCGCGCGCGAGGGATTCGATCAGATCGGCCTCACCGTGGACGCCATGACCTGCGGCGGCCAGTCGCTGCCACCGTTTGTCGTAGGCGTCGCCACGGGGTGCCTCGGTGTCCTGCCAACGGCTGCCCACGGCTCACCCTAAGCTCTTACGAGTGGCGATTTCCAAAGTCGAACGGTTGATGAACCTCGTCATCGCCTTGTTGTCGACCCGTACCTTCATCACCGCCGACCGGATCCGCGACACGGTGTCGGGATACGCCGACAATGCGAGCGACGAGGCGTTCTCCCGCATGTTCGAGCGCGACAAGAACGAACTTCGCGATCTGGGCATCCCACTGGAGACGGGCCGCGTATCGCAGTTCGATCCGACCGAGGGTTATCGCATCAACCGCGAGGCGTACGCGCTGCCTGCCGTCGAGCTCAACGCGGACGAAGCCGCGGCCGTCGCGGTGGCAACCCAGCTGTGGGAGTCGCCGGAGCTCATCACGGCCACACAGGGGGCGCTGCTCAAGCTGCGGGCGGCGGGGGTCGATGTCGATGCACCCCACACCGACGTCGCGATCACCTCGACCGCCGCGCTGCCGAGCATGCGTGGCTCGGAGGAGGTGCTGGGAATCCTCTTGTCCGCCATCGATTCCAGGCAGGCTGTTCAGTTTCAGCATCGGCCGTCGCGCAGCGATCCTTACACCACGCGAACCGTCGAGCCGTGGGGAGTGGTCACCACCAAGGGCCGCTGGTACCTGATCGGACACGACCGCGACCGCGACGCCGTCCGCACCTTCCGGTTGTCCCGCATCGGCGCGGAGGTCACGCCGATCGGCCCTTCCGGGACCGTAGAGCGGCCCGCAGGGGCCGATCTGCGCGAGCTCGTCGACCGCGCGGTAGGAGATTGGCCTGCCAGCGGTGAGGCGAAGGTATGGGTCGCCGACGGCCGCGCCACCGCGTTGCGGCGCCGCGCGACGGTGATCGGCCCGCGCACCCTGGACGGACGAGCGGGCGAGGAGATCGCGCTGGACATCGGGATGCTCGACAGGTTGGCCCGCGAGATCGCCAGCTACGGACCTGACGCGGTCGCACTCGAACCCGAGGCGCTGCGCGCCGATGTGGTCGACAGGCTGCGTGCACAGGCAGGACAGACGGACGAGGTGCGCGCATGACCGCCATATCGACGCGGCTGGTGCGGCTGCTGAACATGGTCCCGTACTTCCAGGCCAACCCGAAGATCACCTACGCCGAAGCGGCTTCCGATCTCGGCGTCACCGTCAAGCAGCTGCGCGACGATCTCAACCAGTTGTGGATGTGCGGGCTGCCCGGTTACGGCCCCGGGGACCTGATCGACTTCGAATTCTCCGGCGACACAATCGAAGTCACCTTCAGCGCGGGCATCGACCATCCGCTGCGGCTGACATCGCCCGAGGCGACCGGGGTGTTGGTGGCGCTGCGTGCGCTGGCCGATGTTCCGGGCATGGTCGACCCGGAGGCCGCCCGCAGCGCGATCGCCAAGATCGAATCGGCCGCGGGCGTGGTGGGCCACGGCGAAGGTATGCCGGTGGCGGCCGTCGACGAGCCCGCTCCCATCGAAAGTGAGGCCGCCGCCGCGGTGCGCGCCGCCGCTCGCGACGGCCGGGCGCTGTCGATCGAGTACTACTCGGCGTCGCACGACATTCTGACCAGCCGCATCGTTGATCCCATCCGGGTCGTTCTGGTCGCCGACCACAGCTATCTGGAGGCGTGGTGCCGGTCGGCGGAGGGGGTCCGGCTGTTCCGCTTCGATCGCATCGTCGACGCGCATGTCCTCGACGAAGCGTCGGCGCCGCCACCACCGGCAGTGCAGGCGGGACCGGACACGTCGCTGTTCGACGCGGACCCGTCGCTGCCGTCGGCGACGCTGCTCATCGAGCGATCGGCGTCGTGGATGTTCGACTACTACCCGCTGCGGGAGATCCGCGAACTGCCCGACGGCGCCTGTGAGGCGGCGATGACGTACGCCTCCGAAGACTGGATGACGCGTTTCGTGCTCGGCTTCGGTTCGGCGGTGCGGGTGCTCACACCCGAGTCGCTGGCCCGGCGGGTCCGGGAGTCGGCCGCCGCGGCGCTGAACGCCTACGGGGAGGCCGGGTAGACTGTCCACGTCGTCTGGAGGTGACCAAATTGGGCGGTCTACAACCGTGGCATTGGCTTATCGTCATCGCCGTATTCGTCCTGCTCTTCGGTGCTAAGAAGCTCCCGGACGCTGCGCGTTCGCTTGGCAAGTCGATGCGGATCTTCAAGTCCGAGATCAAGGAGATGCAGTCCGACTCCAAGGAGGACACGCCGTCATCGGATGTCGCCGGTCGGGCGGCTCCGGCTGCCACCCCGATCGCCTCGGAACGCGCCGACTCCGCTGCCGCACCGGCTCCGGAAGCCGTGACGCCGCCGGACCAGCGACCGGCCTGACCGACGCAGACCAACCGACCGCGGCCTAGCGCCGCGTAATGGGCATCGCTGTGCAGACCCCTGGAATCTTCAAGAAACTCGACCCTCGTCGGCGCCGTTCGCAGGTCAACCCCGACGGCACCATGTCGCTGGTCGAGCATCTGCATGAACTTCGGACGCGGATGCTGATCTCCGCGGCCGCGGTCGTGGTGACCACGATCCTCGGGTTCTTCTGGTACACCCACGGGGTCTTCGGACTGCCCAGCCTGGGGGATTGGCTGCGCGGGCCCTACTGTTCGCTGCCTGCCTCCGACCGAGCCACCATCGCGCCCGACGGTGCCTGCCGGCTGCTCGCCACCGCGCCGTTCGATCAGTTCATGCTTCGTCTGAAGGTCTCCCTGACCGCGGGGATCGTGATGGCGTGCCCGGTCTGGCTGTATCACGTGTGGGCATTCATCACCCCGGGCCTTTACAAGAAGGAACGCCGCTTCGCCGTCGCGTTCGTCGTCATCGGCGCCGCACTCTTCATCACCGGCGCGGTGCTGGCCTACGTGGTGCTGGCGACGGCGCTCGGGTTCCTGCTGACCGTCGGCAGCGACGTGCAGGTGACCGCTCTCTCGGGCGACCAGTACTTCGGTTTCCTGATCAACCTGCTGCTCGTGTTCGGCTTCAGCTTCGAATTCCCGCTGCTCATCGTGATGCTGAACTTCGTCGGGATCCTGCCATACGAAAAGCTCAAGACATGGCGACGCGGCCTGATCTTCGGGCTGTTCGTCTTCGCCGCATTCTTCACCCCGGGCTCTGATCCGTTCTCGATGCTGTCGCTGGCGCTCGCCCTGTCGGTCCTGCTCGAGTTCGCGATCCAGATCGCCCGAATTCACGATAAGCGCAAGGCGCGTCGTGAGGCCCTCGACGAGGTCCCCGACGAACAGGCGGCGCCGATCGGCGAAGTCGAGCAGATCGATACGCCTACCGCCGTGCCGACGTCGTCGCGGCTCGTGATCGATGACGACGCCACCTAGCGGCCCCCTCCTGGCGGGCTTCACCGAAGCGCTGCCGTTTCGTCTCGACCCGTTCCAGCGAACCGCCTGCGAAGCGCTCGAAAACGGGCACGGCGTCCTGGTCTGTGCCCCGACCGGTGCGGGCAAGACCGTGGTCGGCGAGTTCGCGGTGCACCTGGCGCTCGCGGCGGGCCGGAAGTGCTTCTACACCACACCCATCAAGGCACTAAGCAACCAGAAGCACAACGATTTGGTACGCCGATACGGCGCGGAGAAGATCGGCCTGCTCACCGGCGACCAGTCGATCAACGGCAACGCCGACATCGTCGTGATGACCACCGAAGTGCTGCGAAATATGCTGTATGCGAATTCGCCTGCACTACACGGCCTTTCCCATGTCGTGATGGACGAGGTCCATTTCCTCGCGGACCGGATGCGCGGTGCGGTGTGGGAAGAGGTGATCCTGCATCTGCCCGACGACGTGCTGCTGGTGAGCCTGTCGGCGACGGTGAGCAATGCCGAAGAGTTCGGCGGCTGGATCCAGACGGTGCGCGGCGACACCACGGTGGTGGTCGACGAACACCGTCCCGTTCCGCTGTGGCAGCACGTGATGGTGGGCAAGCGGGTGTTCGACCTGTTCGACTATCGCGCGACCGGGACGAAGAAAACGGGGCGTGAGCTTCTCGTCGATCCAGAGTTGTTGCGCCACATCTCACATCGGCTCGAGGCTGATCGGCTCGCGGACTGGCAGCCGCGTGGCCGCGGCCGCAACCGGGGCCGGCCCAGCATCTACCGGGGCCCAACCCGTCCCGACGTGATCGGGACACTCGAGCGCGAGGGCCTGTTGCCCGCGATCACGTTCATCTTCTCGAGGGTCGGTTGCGATGCCGCGGTCAAGCAGTGCCTGCGCTCGTCGTTGCGGCTGACCACGAACGAGGAACGTACGCGCATCGCCGAGGTGATCGATCGCCGCTGCGCCGATCTCCCCGAAGCCGACCTGATCGTCCTGGACTACCACGAATGGCGCGAAGGACTGCTGCGCGGACTGGCGGCTCACCACGCAGGCATGTTGCCGGTGTTCCGCCACACCGTCGAGGAGTTGTTCGTCGCGGGCCTCGTGAAGGCCGTATTCGCCACGGAGACACTCGCGCTGGGTATCAACATGCCCGCACGGACGGTGGTGCTCGAGCGCCTGGTCAAGTTCAACGGCGAACAGCACATGCCTTTGACTCCGGGGGAGTACACGCAGTTGACCGGACGTGCGGGACGCCGCGGCATCGACGTGGAAGGTCACGCGGTGGTGCTGTGGACTCCGGATGTCGACCCGGCCGAGGTCGCCGGGCTCGCGTCCACCCGCACGTTCCCACTGCGCAGTTCCTTTGCGCCGTCGTACAACATGACCATCAATCTCGTGCACCAGATGGGGCCTGCGCAGGCGCACAAGCTGTTGGAGAGTTCATTCGCGCAGTACCAGGCGGACCGGTCCGTCGTCGGTTTGGTGCGCGGTATCGAGCGCGGCGAGCGGATGCTCGAGGAGATCGCCGCGGAGTTGGACGGCCGCGACAGTCCGGTGTTGGAGTATGTGCGGCTGCGCCAGCAGATCTCCGAACGCGAGCGGTCCCAGTCCAGAGCGTCACGGCTGCACCGCCGCAAGGCCGCCAACGATGCGCTCGGAGCGCTCCGTCGCGGCGACATCATCACCATCACGCACGGTAGGCGCGGAGGCCTGGCCGTCGTCTTGGAACCCGACCGCGACAGCGACGATCCGCGACCGCTGGTGTTGACCGAACACCGTTGGGCAGGCCGGATTTCGTCCGCGGACTATTCGGGGGCGTCTGCGCCGCTGGGTTCCATGACGCTGCCCAAGCGTGTCGAGCACCGCAATCCGCGCGCACGTCGCGACCTGGCCTCGGCACTGCTGTCGGCGGCCACCGGTCTCGACGTCGGCCCGTCGAAGCGCAAGCGCAGCGGGGAGCCGGTGGAACGCGACGTCGATCCCGAGCTGGCGTCCCTTCGTGAGCAGATGCGCCGACATCCCGCGCACCAGTTGCCGGATCGCGACGAGAAGGCACGGATTGCCGCGCGGTATCTGCGAATCGAGCGTGACAACGAACAGATCCGGCAGAAAGTCGCGGCGGCCACGAACTCGCTGGCGCGCACGTTCGACCGAATCGTGGTGCTGCTGACCGAACGTGGCTTCATCGACGCGGCAGCGCCCGACGGCGGCGACCCCAAGGTCACCGACGACGGTCGTCTTCTGGCGCGGATCTACAGCGAAAGCGATCTGCTGGTCGCCGAATGTCTACGGGCCGGCGTGTGGGAGGGCCTCGACGCCGCCGAACTGGCCGCGGTGCTGTCGGCCGTGCTCTACGAGTCGCGCGGCGACACGCCGACCGCCCCAGGTGGTGTCGATATCCCGACAGGCAAGGTGAGGCGTGCGCTGAACCAGACGCGCAGGTTGTGGACCGAACTGCGTTCCGACGAACAGCGCCATCGAATCAGTCACAGCCGCGAACCCGACGAAGGCTTCGTTCCCGCCATCTATCGCTGGGCCGCGACCGGCGATCTCACAAGTGCACTGGCGGCGTCGGATGCCGCGGGGTCCGGGTCCCCGTTGTCGGCAGGCGATTTCGTACGCTGGTGCCGCCAAGTGCTCGACCTGCTCGACCAGGTGCGAAACGCCGCACCCACTCCCGCGTTGCGGGCTACCGCGAAACGCGCGATCAACGATGTTCGGCGCGGCGTCGTAGCTGTTGATGCGGGGTAGTGTGTCGGCAAGCACAACACCGGTGTATTCGCGGCCCAGCCGCGGTGATCAAGGAGTGAAATGAGCGGACCGCAGGGATCTGACCCGACGCAGCACTGGACCGGCCAGCAGCCGGACCAGCCGGCGGAGCAGCCGTCGAGCGATCCGTCGGCCAATCAGTGGCAGCAACAGCCGTCGAGCAGCGAACCGACCACAGCTGCGCCGCAGTGGCAGCCCCCGGCCTACGACCCGCAACAGCAGTACCCCCAGTACCCGCAGCAGCCGGCCCAACCGGCCTACCAGGCGCCGCAGGAGTACCAGCAGCCCGGCGCCGAGCAGTATCAGCAGCCGACCGAGTACAACCCGCAGGCCTATCCGCAGCAGGGTCAGTACGGGCAACCCACCGGGTACGACCAGTCAGGTCAGTACACCTACGGTCAGCAGCCCGGACAGTACGGTCAGCAACCGGGGCAGTACGCGCAGCCGGGCCAGTACGGTCAGCAGCCCGGACAGTACGGTCAGCAGGGCCAGTTCGGCGCTCCTGGCGCCACCCAGGAGGGCTCGAAGCGCTCGCTGGCGGTGATCGGCGGTGTCGTCGGCCTGCTGGCGGCGATCATCGTCGCGGTGGTGCTGGTACTCGGCTTCTGGAAGCCCGGCTTCTTCGTCACCACCAAGCTCGACATCGATGCGGCCCAAACCGGTGTGCAGCGGATCCTGACCGACGAGTCCAACGGATACGGCGCCAAGAACGTTCAGGGCGTCAAGTGCAACGACGGTCAGAACCCCACGGTGAAGAAGGGTGGCACCTTCGACTGCGAGGTCAGCATCGACGGCACCAAGCGTCAGGTGACGGTCACGTTCCAGAACGATGACGGCACCTATGAGGTCGGTCGGCCCAAGTAGGCCTTAACTAATGGCTGGGCAGGTCGTCCAGCGCCTTCTGTAGACGGCCGAGCGAGGACGTCACACCGTATTGTTCGGCGAGTTTGACGACCTTGCGCGGGTGCTCGGCGGCAAGGGGCAGCACATCCGAGTCCGTCGACCAGTCGAGGTCGGCGTCCGGTGCGAGGTTGCTGGCCACCCGCACCACGGGTTCGGCCTTCTCGATGTAGTCGGTGGCGGACAGGATTTTGGTCCGATACGCCTTGGACATCTTGGATTTCGGATCGTGCGCCGCAGCGAGAATCCTTTCCAGCGAGCCGTGCTGGGCCAGCAGCGTTGCCGCGGTCTTGTCGCCGATGCCGGGCACGCCGGGCAGCCCGTCGGATGAATCGCCACGGAGCAGGGCCAGCTCGGCGTAGGCCGGCCCCGCCCGGTCGATCGGGACGCCATACTTCTCGGCGACCTCTCGTGGTCCCCACTTGATCGCCTTCGCCAGCCCGCTGCCCAGGTAGAGCACCCGGACCGGCACCGGTTCGTCGCGAACCAGCTGCAACAGGTCGCGGTCGCCGCTGACCACCACGACGGGATCGCGCCGCTCCCTGGCCGCGAGCACGCCGAGGATGTCGTCGGCCTCGCACTCCGGGGCGCCCGCGGTCGCGATACCGAACGCGTCCAGGATCTCCATGATCATCTCGACCTGCGGTGTCAGCTCGTCGGGCACTTCCTCGACGTCGGGCACCTCGCCGGGGTTCTCCTCGACCACGCGGTGCGTCTTGTACGACGGGATCAGGTCCACGCGCCACTGTGGGCGCCAGTCGTCGTCACGGCACACCACGAGGCGCCCCGGACGCTCGCGGGTGATCACCGTCGCGACGGCGTCGATGAAACCGCGCAGCGCGTTGACCGGTCGCCCGTCGGGCGCCGTGATCGACGACGGCACACCGAAGTACGAGCGGAACCACATGCTGGCGCCGTCGAGAAGCACAAGAGGAGCGGACACGGTTTCTGACAGTAGCGTGAGGTATGACCTTCGCCGTCGATCGAATCGACCATGTGGTGCTCAACTGCCGCGACGTCGAGCAGACCGTGGACTGGTACGTACGGGTGCTCGGCATGCGGCGCGAGGTGTTCGGCCAGGACCGCATCGCGTTGGTGTTCGGCAACCAGAAGATCAACGTGCGGCCCAGCGGTGCGCCGAACTGGGCGACGGGCGCCGTCGATGCGCCCGGCTCGCTGGATCTCTGCTTCATCGCCGATAGGAGCGCTGCGGACGTCGGCACCCATCTGCGGACGTGTGGAGTCGAGATCACCGAGGGCCCTGTCGCGAAGACCGGCGCGCAGGGCGCGATGACGTCGCACTACTGCCGGGACCCCGACGGCAACCTGATCGAGGTCGCCAGCTATCGGGCGCCCGATTAGCCTGAAAATCATGTCCGCCAGCAACACAGCCCGATTCGACACCGACGTGTACGCACAACGCCTCACCGCGGCCGCCGCCGCGGCAGCCGAGGCCGGGCTGGCTGGCCTGGTCATCACCCCCGGCTACGACCTGCGGTACCTGGTCGGCTCACGCGCGCAGACCTTTGAACGGTTGACCGCGCTGGTGCTACCCGCATCCGGTGAGCCCACGGTGGTGGTGCCGCGGATGGAACTGGCATCGCTGAAGGAGTCGGCGCTCACCGAACTGCCTGTGGCGGTGCGCGACTGGGTCGACGGCGACGATCCGTACCGGCTCGTGGTTGACGCGCTGGGCGGCGCACCCGTCGCCACCGCGGTCACCGATGCCATGCCCGCGCTGCACCTCCTCCCGCTTGCCCAAGTGCTCGGTGTTGTTCCGATACTCGCCACCGATGTGCTGCGCCGCCTGCGAATGATCAAGGACACCGCCGAGATCGACGCGCTTCGCAAGGCAGGTGCTGCGATCGACCGCGTACACGCTCGCGTGCCCGAGTTTCTGGTGCCGGGCCGTACGGAGGCCGATGTGGCCGCCGACATCGCGCAAGCCATTGTCGCCGAAGGACATTCGGAGGTCGCATTCATCATCGTCGGATCCGGACCGCACGGCGCCGACCCGCACCACGAGTGCTCCGACCGTGAACTTCGGCCCGGCGACATCGTCGTCGTCGACATCGGTGGACCCTACGAACCCGGCTACAACTCCGACTCCACCCGCACCTACAGCATCGGCGAGCCCGACCCGGACGTCGCGCGGCGTTACGCCGTGCTGCAGCGCGCTCAGCAGGCCGCGGTCGAGGCGGTGCGGCCCGGCATCACCGCCGAACAGGTGGACGCCACCGCGCGCGACCTGCTGGCCGCCGAAGGGCTGGCCGATGCCTTCGTGCACCGCACCGGCCACGGCATCGGACTTTCGGTGCACGAGGAGCCCTACATCGTCGCGGGCAACGACCTGACCCTCGAGGAGGGCATGGCGTTCTCCGTCGAGCCCGGCATCTACTTCCCGGGCCAGTGGGGAGCCCGGATCGAGGACATCGTGATCGTCACCGCCGACGGCGCGCTTGCGGTCAACAACCGCCCCCACGACCTGGTCGTGGTGCCCGCGGGCCCACCCGCTGCGGGCTAGCCGGCCGCGCGGTCCAGCAGGCCCGACGATCCGAGCACCCGCTCGACGCGGACCTCGATCACCACGCGCTTGGGGTTGGGCCGCGGTGTGCGGTAGCGCTGCGCGTACCGCAGTTCGGCGTCCCGCACCGCCTCGGCGTCCCCGTTGACCTGCGTCTTGCCTTCCAGCGACAGCCACCGCGCGCCGTCGACCTGGCTGAGCACCGCGACACCCTGGTTCTCGGCGTTGACGGCTTTCTGCGAGCCGCCCGACGTGATGACCCTGGCGATGTGCGTCTTGGGATCGAAGGTGAAACCCACGGCGACCACATGTGGTGAATGGTCCGAACGCAGCGTGGTCAACATGGCCAGATGCCGTTCGGTGAGGAACGCGATCGCGTCGTCGGTGAGTCGGGTTGTTGCCTTCGCCATCAGGCCCAACTTAGCGCAGGCGATAATCGCAGCCATGAAAGACACGGCGGATGCCGGAGTCGTCGTGATCTTCGGCGGTCGCAGCGAGATCGGGCTCGAGGTGGCGACGCGGCTGGCGCCCGCCGCGACCGTGCTGCTGGTGGCCCGCCGATGTGGCGATCTCGATGCTCAGGTCGCGGCGGTGCGGGCGGCAGGCGCCGCCGCGGTGGCCGTGCGTGAGTTCGACGCCGACGGCCTGGATTCGCATCGTTCCCTCGTCGACTCGATCGTCGACGACTTCGGCCCGATCGGCACCGCGGTGCTCGCCTTCGGCATCCTCGGGGACCAGGCCCGCGCCGAGAAGGACCCCGCGCACGCCGCGGCGATCCTGCACACCGACTTCGTCGCGCAGGCCAGCCTGCTGACGGTGCTGGCCACCACGATGCAGGGAGCCGGCTCGGGCCGCATCGTGGTGTTCTCGTCGGTCGCGGGCGTCCGGGTGCGGCGGGCCAACTACGTCTACGGTTCGGCCAAGGCGGGCCTCGACGGTTTCTGCAGCGGACTGGCCGACGCGCTGCACGGATCCGGGGTGCGGCTGCTGCTGGTGCGGCCCGGGTTCGTGATCGGGCGAATGACCGAGGGAATGACACCCGCGCCGTTCTCGAGGACGCCCTCACAGGTCGCCGACAAGACGGTGCGCGCGCTGGCCTCCGGACGCCGCACGGTGTGGATACCGCCGCTGCTGCGGCCGATGTTCGCGGTCATGCGGTTGCTGCCGCAGTCCATCTGGCGAAGGATGCCCAGGTGATCATCGTCGTCGGTATCGGCGCTGACGGCATGTCCGGGATAGCGCAGACCTCGCGTAGCGAATTGGCAAGGGCAACAGTCATTTACGGATCAAAGCGCCAATTGGCCTTGCTCGACGGCACTGTCACCGCCTCGCGGAAGGCATGGCCGACGCCGATGCTGCCCGCCCTTCGCACGCTGCTCGACGGGGCTTCAGGCGATGTCCATGTGGTGGCCAGCGGCGACCCGCTTATGCACGGGGTCGGCAGCTCGCTCATCCGGCTGTACGGCGCCGAGCAGGTCGTCGTACTGCCACACGTGTCGTCGGTGACTCTGGCGTGTTCACGCGTCGGGTGGGCCGTGCAGGACACCGAGATCATCAGCCTGGTGACGGCCGAACCGCATACCGCGGTGCGGCGGGGCGGGCAGGCCGTCGTGATGTCGCGCGACGCCACCAGCCCTGTGGCGTTGGCGCGGCTGCTGACCGACACCGGACGCGGCGACTCGGAGATCACCGTGCTCGAGCAGCTCGGCGGTCCGGCGGAGCGGCGCAGATCGGCGACCGCACGCGAATGGTCGACGCGCCCGCCAGGCCCCGTCGACGATCTGAACGTGATCGCCGTGCGGTACCTCCCCGACGAGCGGCGCTTCGCGATACTGCCCGACGATGCCTTCGCCCACGACGGACAGATCACCAAACAGCCGGTGCGGGCGCTGACGCTCGCCATGTTGGCACCCGGGCCGGGGGAGCTGCTGTGGGACGTCGGGGCGGGATCCGGCAGCATCGCGATCGAGTGGTGCCGCAGCGGAATCGGATGCCACGCCGTAGCGTTCGAGCGCGACGAGGGGCGGCGCAAGCGCATCACCGAGAACGCGGTCGCCTTCGGTGTCCGCGTCGAGGTGCACCCCGACGCACCCGACGCGTTCGGCCTCGCCCCACCGCCTGACGCGATCTTCATCGGCGGGGGGCTGACGCAGCCGGGGCTGCTCGAAGCGTGTTTCGACCGGCTGCCCAGGGGTGGACGGCTGGTCGCCAACGTCGTCACCGTCGAATCCGAAGCCCTTCTCGCTCAGTGTTATTCACGGCACGGCGGGGAGCTCCGGCGTTTCGAGCACCAGCGCGGCGAGCCGCTCGGCGAGTTCACCGGCTGGCGGCCCGCCATGCCGGTGACGCAGTGGTCGGTGACCAAGCGATGACGGTGTACTTCATCGGGGCCGGGCCAGGCGCGGCCGACCTGATCACCGTGCGCGGTCATCGGCTGCTCGGCCGGTGCCCGGTCTGCCTGTACGCCGGCTCGATCATGCCCGACGACCTGCTCGCAGTGTGCCCGCCGGATGCGCGGATCGTCGACACCGGCCCGTTGACACTGGACGCCATCATCACCGAGATCAGCGACGCGCACGCCGCGGGTCACGACGTGGCTCGGCTGCATTCCGGGGACCCGTCGATCTACAGCGCGGTCGCCGAGCAGTGCCGTCGCCTCGATGTGCTCGGCATCGACTACGAAATAGTGCCCGGTGTACCGGCTTTCGTGGCGGCCGCTGCCGTGCTCGGCCGCGAGCTCACCGTCCCCGGCGTCGCGCAGACCATCACCTTGACGCGGGTCGCAACGCTGTCGACGGCGATGCCGCCCGGTGAGGATCTGGTAACGCTGTCCGCCGCGGGCGGCACGCTCGTGCTCCACCTGGCCGCCGCACAGATCGACGCGATCGTTCCCCAGCTGCTCGATGGCGGATACCTGCCCGAAACACCCTGCGCGGTGGTCGCGTTCGCGTCATGGCCGCAACAGCAGGTGCTTCGCTGCCCGCTCGCCGACCTGGCCGAGCAGATGCACGCCGCCGGTATCAGCCGGACCGCGGTCATCATCGTCGGCGACGTGCTCGCCGCCGACGAGTTCGCCGACAGTTACCTCTACTCCGCGGGACGGACCCGCCGGGAACGGCACTGATGCGGATCCTGTTGTTGGGAGGGACGTCTGAGGCACGCGCGCTCGCCGCAGCGCTACATCCCGACGTCGAGGTGATCAGTTCGCTTGCCGGCCGGGTGCCCGATCCGGCACTGCCGGTGGGTCAGGTACGGGTCGGCGGGTTCGGCGGGACCGACGGGCTGCGGGACTGGCTGCGCGAAACGTGCGTCGATGCCGTCGTCGACGCCACCCACCCGTTCGCGGCGACGATCACGGCGACCGCGGCCAGGGTGTGCCGCGAGCTCGGGGTACCACATCTCGTGCTGGTCCGGCCCGCATGGGCGCCCGGCGACGCCATCGTCGTGTCCTCCGACACCCAGGCGGCGAAAGTCGTTGCCGATAATCGGTTCTCGCGGGTTTTTCTGACGACAGGACGCACAGGAACGGCGGTGTTCAAGGACGTCGACGCCTGGTTTCTGATCCGCGCGGTCACAGCGCCCGATGCCAGGGAGCTGCCACAGCACCACCACGTACTGCTGTCGCGGGGACCCTACCGGTACGACGAAGAGCTCGAATTGCTTCGCACGCACCGCATCGAGGCACTGGTGACCAAGAACAGCGGCGGCTCGATGACCCGGGGCAAACTCGACGCCGCGGCGGCCCTTGGGGTTGCGGTCGTCATGGTCGAACGCCCGCCACTGCCGTCCGGCGTCGTGACCGTGGCCACGACCGACGATGCGGCCGCGTGGGTCAGGTGTGCGAATCAGCCCAGCGGCTGACGGATTTCCCCCACGGGCAAGGGTGATCGCATCCTCCATGGCGAGGGCAGTTCCCTGGCCGAAGGACGGGCGCCGATCACTGCGACTCTCATGTCGGCTCTACGAGTACGACGCGATGAGTTCGAGCGTGTCCAAGTCGCGGATCGCCTGGCAACCCCGGCTGAGCATGGCCAGCATCATGTCGTCGCCGCGGTCGGTCGTTGATGCGAAGGCGGTGCCCAGCCCCACGAGCAGCGGTACCTGCACCGCGCCTAGGCGGTAGTCGCGCCAGCAGGTCTCGGCGTCGTAATCCGTTATCCCGTAACCCAACAACGTCCGGTGATACCGCTCGACAAGGCCGCGCTCGATCTCAGCACGCGCCTGCGGTTCGAGGCTGGTTCCGGTGAAGTAGGCGAGGTCTCGCCCGGGCAGGCCGATTCCCACCGTCTGCCAGTCCACGACGGTGATGCGCGTACGATCCGGGTCGAACAGCATGTTGTCGAGCCGGTAGTCACCGTGCATCAGCGCGTACCGCTTCGGCTCCGCCCGCAGCCACGGGGTCACCGCGGACATCGCAGCGGCGAACGTTTCCTGATCCTCGGGACTGATACGCGCACCGAGCCTGTCGATCACGATGTCGGCGGCCATCTTCGAGATGTCGCCGAGGCCCTTGGCGGCGTCGTCGTCACCGGGCTTCGGCATGACGATGGCGGCCAGCTCCATCCACTCGGGGTCACACCAGCTGGGGCCGTGCAGACCGGCCAGTGCTTCGACCGCCAGCCCGGCCTCGTCTTCGGAGCATCCGGCTATCTGATCACCCTGCACTGCGGGCGTCATATCGCCGAGCAGCAGCACGACATCGGCACCGTCGGCCGAGATGTCGCAGTGAAAGCTGCGGGGGACCGGGATGCGCATCTGGTCGGCGATCCGCGTGTAGAACTCGACCTCCGACCGGTACCCGAGCGCGACGCGCTCGCGGACGGCGTCGTCCTGTGCGGACAGCTTCACCGCGAATGAATCCGGCAGCTCGGGCTGCGGCGTCGCATACGTCGCCGATACGCGATACGTCGCACCCGTCTGGCCGGTACCGATCGCCGTGACCTCGACCTCGCATACGTCGGCGTCAAGCACCGATCCCAGCCAGGCCGGCGTTACATCTTCGGGTCCGCGTGGAATGCCCATGGTCGTCAGATCCTAGGTGGGGTAGCGGCGTGGCGTGAAGACGGTGTCCCCGGTATCGCTCAGATACCACTGCGTTTGCGACGATCCGACGATCAGCAGAGTGCGCATGTCGACGTCGGCCTGGTCGAGGTCGGCCAGCCGGACCACACCGACGTGCTCGGCCGGACCCGACACGTCGCGGCCGATCACCACCGGGGTGCCGGGATCGCGATATTCGAGCAGCAGGTCGCGCATCGCCCCGACCTGCCAGGTACGACTCTTGGAGGCCGGGTTGTAGATGGCCAGCACCAGGTCCGCCGCCGCCGCCGCGGTCAGTCGTGACGCGATCACGTCCCACGGCTTGAGTCGGTCGGACAGCGAGATGACGGCGTAGTCGTGGCCGAGCGGGGCGCCCACCCGGCTGGCGACGGCCTGCGCCGCGGTCATCGCCGGAATGACCCGCACCTGTACGCCGGGCCATTGTTTGGCCTCTTCAAGCACCGCCGTCGCCATCGCGAACACACCCGGATCGCCGGAGGACACCACCGCGACGGCGCGGCCCTGCTCGGCAAGCGTGCACGCCAGCCGGGCGCGGGCGGGTTCGTCGGTGTTGTCGCTGGGATGGCGCCGCTGGCCGTCACGGGTTCCGACGCGGTCCAGGTATGGGCCGTAGCCGATGAGGTCGGTGGCCGACGCGAGCTCACGCCGGCTCTGGGGTGTCATCCACGCGGTGTCGCCCGGCCCGAGGCCGACGACCGCGACGCTGCCCGTCACCGGCTCGCGCCGCGGCGTTCCCGGCAGCATCGCCAGCGAGAAGTACGGCACCGATGTCACGTCCACATCACCCGCGGGCAGCACACGCTGACTCGCGGTGCTCGCACGTTCCACGTAATAGGCTCCGTCGAGCCGGCCGGACGCGGAAAGCGCTTCGCGCACCGCCGGATACGAGCGCCCGAGCTTGAGGACCACGGCGGCGTCGGTGTCGGCCAGCCTGCGCTTGAGCTCCTCGACAGGAAGGGTGCCGGGCAGGATCGTCAGCACTTCGTCGCCCTGGACCAGGGGAGTGCCCGTCGCCGCCGAGGCGGCACTCACCGACGTCACACCCGGAACGATCACCGCATCGAACCGCTCGGTCAACCGCGTGTGCATGTGCATGTAGGAGCTGTAGAACAGCGGATCGCCTTCAGCGAGAAGCGCGACGTCGCGACCGGCGTCCAGGTGTACGGCGATCCGGTCGGCGGATTCGCGGTAGAAGTCATCCATCGCGCCGGCGTAACCGCCGGGATGTGCCGTGGTCTCGGTGGTCACCGGATACACCAGGTGCTCTTCGATCTGGCCCGCGCGCAGATACGGTGCCGCGATACCGCGCGCGATGCTCTTGCCGTGCCGGGCACTGTGGTACGCGACGACGTCGGCCTCGCCGATGACCCGGGCCGCCTTCACCGTCACCAGCTCAGGATCGCCGGGCCCGAGCCCGACGCCCCACAATTTCCCTTTAGGCATCGTCATTCACGCTCGGTGGCAATCGAATTCACGGCCGCGGCGGCCATTGCGCTGCCGCCCCTGCGGCCCTTCACCACCAGATAGGACATGCCGCGGGGCCGCTCGATCAGCTCCTCCTTGGACTGTGCGGAGCCGACGAAGCCGACTGGACCACCCAGCACGGCGGCAGGGGTGGGGGCGCCTTCGTCGACGAGTTCGAGCAGTCGGAACAGCGCGGTCGGCGCGTTGCCGATGGCGACCACCGCACCGCCGAGACGGTCGGCCCACAGCTCGACACCTGCCGCCGAGCGCGTGGTGCCGAGCCGGTCGGCCAACGCGGGCGCCCGTTCGTCGGCGACGAGCGAGACGACCTCGTTGCCCGAAGGCAGCCGGGCTTTGGTGATGCCCGCGGCGACCATGGACGAGTCACACAGCACCGGGGCTCCGGCTGCGAGCGCCGCATGGGATTTCGCGACGACGTCGTCGCTGTAGGCGATGTGGTCGGCGACGTCTACCTGCCCGCAGGTATGGATCAGCCGGACCACGACACGTGCGACATCCTCGGGAAACCGCGAAAGGTCCGCTTCGGCGCGGATCGTCGCGAACGACTGCCGATAGATCTCGGCGGCGTCGCGGGTGTAGTCGAGCACCCGCTCACCCTACGGGTGAGCACCTCGCAGCCGATATCCGTCTCCGGTCGCGACCAGCACGTCACCGGCCGCAGGACTGCCGCACGCGCGCTCACAGCCGACGAAGTGCCGATGACCCGCCGCCTGCTCGTGAGCTATCGCGGCTGCCGCGTCGGACCGGACGTCGGCGGCGGAATGTTCACACCCGGGACTCCCGGTGCATGCGCTGACCGAAAGCCAGGGCGAGTTCTCGTCGAACACCAGCCCCATCGGCGCCAGCACACGCAGCGCAACGTCGGCGACCCCCTCGTCGAGGTCGAAGACGAGCAACGAACGCCAGGGCGTGATCACCATCGGCGCGTTGATCGCCGCGAGATATTCCGCGACGCGGGCGTTCAGCACGCCCAGCGGAACCGCCGCGCCCAGTGCCACACGACCGTCGTTCTGTTCGATCCACCCGACCGGGCCCCTGGTGACCGGATCCGGCGTCGCCACGGGCTCGGCCGTCACCTCAAAGCCCGCGAGGAGCAGTTCCGGATTGTCGAGTTCGCTTATCCGCCAGCATGTTCCACGGCTGTCGACGAAACGACCTGCCACGGTCAGCAGCGACGGTATCGCGGCCGCTGACGAGAGCCGGATACCGGTATCCCGGCCTGCCAGCAGGAGCGCCGCGGAGTCGCCGACGACCTGAATCCCGACATCGGCCGCCAGTCCGCTGACGTCGCCACGCCCATCGTCGATGCCGAACAGGAATCTGCCCGGCAGCCCGGCCAGCGCGGGCTGCGCGCGGATCTCGTGGTCCAGTTCGACCACCATCGCGCGGATGTCCGCATACGGACCGACGCGGCCCGACAACGGTGACGCGACGATGTTGCGCACCCGCTCGTGCGTCTCCGACGGCAGCAGGCCCGACGACGCGAGGGCCTGCGCGACTGCGGCGGTGTCGGTGACCGCGCGGATCTGAATGTTTCCGCGCGAGGTGAGTTCCATTGCCGGAGACGCCCACTGCGTCGAGGCCAGCGCCAGGGTCTCGAGCTGCGGCGCGGTGATCATGCCCCCCGGTAGCCGCACGCGGGCCAGCGCCCCGTCGGCCGCGGAATGAACCTGCAGCGCACCGGGGCAGGCGTCCTGGTCGCGGGCCCTTGCCATCAGCTCACGGTACGCCCGAGTTGCTGGCCGGCTCATCCGGTACGCCGTTATGGCTCAGGCCTGCGCACACGCCTGACCTGCGTGTTAACCACCGATTGGGGTAGTCGCCTACGCGTGTGTTGATCGCGGGCCGCTCGTAATTTTCTCGGTAGGAGCCCGGGACCGACCGGGCGAGCACGGTGGGAGAGAGCCATGACCGATCTGACGGCGATCGTTCGCCCGACATTCCAGACGCCCGCCACCCCGTCGGCGGTGTCACCCCCGGTGCCATCGGCCGCGGAGCCGACGCTGATCACCGAACAGCAGCTGTTGTTCAGCACTGCGGCCGCGGTCGCACTGCCGCGCGTGAAACCGCGTCGATGGGTCATCGCGATCAAGTCGGTGTCGGGCGCGATGAGCGCGCTCTTCACCGATCCGCGTCCGCCGGCGAAGCGATATACGCCAAGGCGCTACATGTATCTCGAGAACGGTGTGATGGCGCGCGAGATGCACCGCCTGTGATCAGCTCGCCAACCGGACGGGGCTGACCACCTCCGAATACGCCGACGCGTCACCGGCGACCGTGCGGCTGCGCTGGCCGTGGACGTCGACCGGGATATCGCCGGCCAGGGTGACCCGGTTGAGCCGCCGGTACTGGTCGTCATAATCCGAAACCGCGTAGTGCTGGGTGGCCCGGTTGTCCCAGATCGCAAGGTCACCGGGCTGCCAGCTCCATCGAATGGTGTTCTCCAGCTTGGTGATCCGGGTCTGGAACAGGCCGAACAGCGTCGCGGACTCGGTGGCTCCCAGTCCGACGAAATTCTTGACGAACTGGCCGAGCAGCAGCACGCGCTTACCCGTCTCCGGGTGCACCCGGACCACCGGATGTTCCGTCTCGTAGTAGTCGGACACGAACTCTTCGCGGTACTCGCGCACGGTGTCGGTCAACGTCTCGAGCCTGCGGTCGACATCGGCGGCGTAGTCGTAGGCGTTGGTGTGCACCGCCCACAGGTTGTCGGCGAGTGCGCGAAGCGGTTCGGGCAACGTCTCGTATGCGGTCTCGGTGTTCGCCCACGTGGTGGTGCCGCCGTACTCGGGCAGCGAAATCGCCCGCAGCAGGGATGCTTTGGGAATCCGGTCGACGAACGTGACGTCTGTGTGCCAGGCGTTGGCCTTGTCATAGCGGGAGTCGATGGGGAGGAGCTGCGCGCCGCGGGACGTCACCGTCGGGTGCGCGACGGTCGGCGTGCCGAGCTTGGCCGCCAGCGCGAGCTGTCCGTCGTCGTCGAGCCGGTGCTGATCGCGAAAGAAGACGACCTTGTGTTCGAGCAGTGCGGTGTTGATCTTCGACGCACTCGCCGGGTCGACATCCGCAGTCAGGTCGATCCCGTCGATGCGTGCGCCGATATTCGCGCTGAGCTTCACTACCCGCAGCATCGGGCTCACCTCCAAACCATCGAACGAACCCGCCATACGCTGGTCTTTCGACGGTCTGCCGACAAGTATTTTCCTCAGCACGAATCGAACTGACCGTTCGTTGATGGCCGCGGCCTACGGATTCGATCCCGCGCAGGCACAGACACCGGTGTTGCAGGTCGGCATCATCTATCAGGCGACAGCCGACGGCGACCAGTGCGACTTCGGGGAGGTGTTCACCACCGACGGCCGTATCGCGGCACTCGATCTGGTGGTGGTCACCGACGACAAGCAGTTCTTCGCCCACTACAACCCGTCGGTGACGATGAAGCAGGAGTTCTTCGATGCGCATCCGCAGATCGCGGACGTGACAGCTCCGGTGACCGCCGCGCTGACCAACGACGCGATCATCGAGATGAACAAGCAAGTCGACGTCGAGGGCGCGACCCTGCCGTCGTCGCCCGCGACTGGATGCTGGCGCAGGGTTTCGTCACCGAACGCTGAGCGGCGAATTCCCGAATATCTGGGCTCGTCAGGCGTACCGTCCCGTGCATCGGGAGGGGCTGATCATGTCAACACAACGAGCCCTGCGGGTCGCGATCATCGGCGCGGGCATGTCCGGCATCTGCATGGCGGTCAAACTGCAGGACGCAGGCATCGACGACTTCGTCATCTACGAGTCCGCCGACGATGTCGGTGGGACGTGGCGCGACAACAGCTATCCCGGGCTGAGTTGCGATGTTCCGTCTCGCTTCTATTCGTACTCGTTCCGGCCGAACCCCGAATGGTCGCGCTTCATGTCGCCGGGTCCGGAGATCCACCGTTACTTCCGACAGGTGGCCGACGAGCGAGGCGTCATACCGCACATCCGCTTCGGCACAGAAGTGACCGCTGCGCGGTATCACGACGGACAGTGGTTGGTGACGACGGCAGCGGGGGAGGACGCCTTCGATGTGCTGATCACCGCGACCGGTGTCCTGCGCGTGCCCCGCTATCCACAGATCGAGGGGCTCGACACATTCGCCGGGCCGACGTTCCACTCATCACGCTGGGATCATTCGATTCCGTTGCACGACAAACGGATCGGGTTGATAGGCACCGGTTCCACCGGCGTACAGATCACCGCTGAACTGGGCGGCAATGTCCGCGGACTGACGATCTTCCAGCGCTCGCCCCAGTGGGTGTACCCGACACCCAACATTCGCTACCGGGCGCTGACCAAGGCTGCGCTCGCGCGTTGGCCGGCGCTCAACAGACTGGGATACCGCTTCTGGCAGACCTATATCGAGAACACCCTGGGTCGTGCGGCAGTCGAGGCGGGGTTGAACCGTTGGTTGATGGCGCTGTCGTGCCGACTGAATCTGCGACTGTCGGTGCGTAATCGGGAATTGCGCCGCAAGCTCACTCCCGACTACCACGCGATGTGTAAGCGGCTCATCCTGGCCGGCCACTACTACCGGTCCATCCAGAAGCCCGGTGTGCATCTCGTCACCGCGGCGATCGACCACGTCGAACCGAGAGGTGTCGTGACGTCCGACGGCGTGCTCCACGAACTCGATCTGTTGGTGTTGGCGACGGGCTTCGACGCCCGTGCCTACGTACGCCCGATGGGGATCGTCAACGGCAGTGGTGTCACGCTCGACGAGGCCTGGGAAGACGGCCCGCACGCTTATCGGTCGGTTGCGGTGCCGGGTTTCCCGAACCTGTTCATGCTGATGGGCCCGCACTCGCCGATCGGCAATCAGTCGCTGGTCCTCATCGCCGAGAACCAGGCCGATTACGCGATGTGGTGGATCAACAAGATCCGCAACGGCGACATCGTTGCGGCATCACCCACGTACGCGGCCACCGAGGATTACAACGAGGAAATGAAATCCGCGATGCCGCAGACGATCTGGGTAACCGGATGCAAGAGCTGGTATCTGGGCAAGGACGGCTTGCCGGAGCTTTTCCCGTGGCGGCCGGTTCGCCATCGCGAGCTGCTAGCCATTCCGGACGAATCGCACTTCGACGTCCAAACTGCCTGAATGTGACGGTCGCCACACTATTGGCTCTAGTGATCCGTCCCACACAAAAGTCCCTATTTCCACCGGTTGACCAGTACGTTCCTACTAACTACACGCGTGTGTAGTAAGCGATGTCAGGAAGGAACGACGATGTTCGAACTCATCGTTTTCGGATCTCTCGGGGTCATGCTCATCGGTGCGCTTGGGATGGGATATCCGGAGAGCACCTACAGCCGCTGGAACCGGCGCTGATCCTGTACCGACGGTAGTCCGCACCCCAATCTGGGGGTGCGGTAGTAATGGTGGGTGACTCAGCCGACTTCCTCGCCGACGGTCCTGCTGTTGTCGACATCCGATACCGACCTGATCACGGCCCGTGCCAGCGGCGCCGGCTATCGGTGGGCCAATCCGTCGCGGCTGGTCGACGGGGAACTCGACGAACTCGTCGGCGCCGCGGACATCGTGGTGGTCCGCATTCTCGGTGGCTACCGCGCCTGGCAGGAGGGCATCGACGCGCTCGAGACCGGCGGCGTGCCGACCGTGGTGGTCAGCGGCGAGCAGGCCCCGGACGCCGAGCTGATGGGCCACTCCACGACACCCGCGGGTGTCGCGCTTCAATCCCACGTCTACCTGGCGCAGGGCGGCGTCGAGAATCTGCGGCAGCTGCACGCGTTCCTCTGCGACACGTTGTTGATGACCGGCTTCGGCTTCGCGCCGCCGGCGACCACCCCGAACTGGGGTGTGCTCGAGCATGCGTCGGCCGACGGCGATGGGCCGACCGTCGCGGTGCTCTACTACCGCGCACAGCACCTCGCGGGAAACACCGGCTACGTCGAAGCGCTGTGCCGGGCGATCCACGCCGCGGGCGGAAAACCGTTGCCCGTCTTCTGCGCATCGTTGCGCACCGCGGACGCCGAGCTGCTCGAGTTGCTCGGCACCGCCGACGCGTTGGTGACGACCGTGCTCGCCGCGGGCGGATCCACCCCTGCGACGGCCTCGGCGGGCGGGGTTGACGACACCTGGAACGTGGCGCATCTGGCCGCCCTCGACATCCCGATCCTCCAGGGCTTGTGCCTGACCAGTTCGCGGTCGCAGTGGCAGGTCAACGACGACGGGATGTCGCCGCTCGACGTCGCCACACAGGTCGCCGTCCCCGAATTCGACGGCCGTATCATCACAGTCCCTTTCTCGTTCAAGGAGATTGACGACGAGGGCCTGATCTCTTATGTCGCCGACCGCGAGCGCTGCGCGCGCGTCGCCGGTCTCGCAGTGCGCCACGCGCGGCTGCGTGCCATCCCGGCCACGGACAAACGGGTGGCGCTGGTGTTCTCGGCGTATCCCACCAAGCACGCCCGCATCGGCAACGCCGTCGGCCTCGATACCCCGGCAAGCGCCGTCGCGTTGCTACGCGCGATGCGCGAACACGGTTACCGGATCGACGACATTCCCGGCGTCGACGCCGGCGATGGTGACGCGTTGATCCACGCGCTGATCGAGCGCGGCGGCCAGGATCCAGCGTGGCTGACCGACGGTCAGCTCGCTGGCAATCCGATCCGCGTGTCCGCCAAGGAGTACCGGGACTGGTTCGCGACCCTGCCCGCCGAGCTCACCGACGCGATGGTCGAGCATTGGGGCCCACCGCCCGGCGAGTTGTTCGTCGACCGCAGCGGTGACCCCGACGGCGAGATCGTGATCGCCGCGATGCGGGCGGGCAACGTCGTGCTGATGGTTCAGCCGCCGCGCGGTTTCGGGGAGAACCCCGTCGCGATCTATCACGATCCCGATCTGCCGCCCAGCCATCACTATCTGGCCGCCTACCGCTGGCTCGACGCCGAATTCGGCGCGGACGCCGTCGTGCACCTCGGCAAGCACGGAAACCTGGAATGGCTACCGGGTAAGACGCTCGGGATGTCGGCGGCCTGCGGCACCGATGCCGCACTCGGCGACCTCCCGCTGATCTACCCGTTCCTGGTCAACGACCCGGGGGAGGGCACCCAGGCCAAGCGTCGCGCCCACGCAACGCTTGTCGACCACCTCATTCCGCCGATGGCCAGGGCTGAAACGTACGGGGACATCGCGCGTCTGGAACAGCTGTTGGACGAGCACGCCAACATCGCCGCGCTCGACCCGGGAAAGCTGCCCGCCATCCGTCAGCAGATCTGGACGCTCATGCGGGCCGCGAAGATGGACCACGACCTCGGTCTCGAGGACCGCCCCGACGAGGACTCGTTCGACGACATGCTGCTGCACGTCGACGGTTGGCTGTGCGAGATCAAGGATGTCCAGATCCGCGACGGGCTGCACATCCTCGGCGAAAAGCCCACGGGCGAACCGGAGATCGACCTGGTGCTCGCCATCCTGCGCGCACGCCAGCTGTTCGGCGGTGAGCAGAGCGTGCCCGGTCTCCGCCAGGCGCTCGGTCTCGCCGAGGACGGCAATGACGAGCGCACCGCGGTGGACGCCGCCGAGGCACAGGCCCGCGAACTCGTTGTGGCACTGGCGGCCTCGGGGTGGGATCCGGGCGCCGTCGACACCATCACCGACAACACCGACGTGGCGGCGATCCTGCGATTCGCGGCGACCGAGGTCGTGCCCCGACTGGCGGGAACCGCCGACGAGATCCCTCAGATTCTGCGCGCGCTCGACGGCCGCTTCATCGCGGCGGGTCCGTCGGGGTCGCCGCTTCGGGGCCTCGTCAACGTGCTGCCCACCGGACGCAACTTCTACTCCGTCGACCCGAAGGCGGTCCCCTCGCGGCTCGCATGGGAAACCGGTGTGGCGATGGCGGATTCGCTGCTGGCGCGCTACCGCGAGGACCACGGCGACTGGCCGAGGTCGGTCGGGCTGTCGGTGTGGGGCACCTCGGCCATGCGCACGGCCGGTGACGACATCGCCGAAGTGCTTGCGCTGCTCGGGGTCCGGCCGGTGTGGGACGATGCATCCCGGCGGGTCGTTGACCTGGCGCCGATACCGCTCGAGGAACTGGATCGCCCGCGCATCGACGTCACCGTGCGCATCTCAGGTTTCTTCCGCGACGCGTTCCCGCATGTGGTCACGATGCTCGACGACGCGGTCCAACTGGTCGCGGGCCTCGACGAGCCCCCCGAGGACAACTACGTCCGCGCCCACTCGCAGGCCGATCTGGCCACGCATGGCGATCAAAGGCGTTCCACGACAAGAATATTCGGATCCAAGCCCGGCACGTACGGGGCGGGTCTGCTTCAGCTGATCGACAGTCGGAACTGGCGTGACGACGCCGACCTCGCAGAGGTATACACCGCGTGGGGCGGCTTCGCGTACGGCCGCGGCCTGGACGGCAGGCCTGCGGCCGACGACATGAACCAGAACTACCGGCGCATCGCGGTCGCGGCGAAGAACACCGACACCCGCGAGCACGACATCGCCGATTCCGACGACTACTTCCAGTACCACGGCGGCATGATCGCGACGGTGCGGGCGTTGACAGGAAAGGCGCCCGCCGCCTATATCGGCGACAACACCCGGCCCGACGCCGTACGCACCCGCACGCTCTCCGAGGAGACCACCCGCGTGTTCCGCGCCCGGGTGGTCAATCCGCGCTGGATCAACGCGATGCGCAGGCACGGCTACAAGGGCGCGTTCGAGATGGCCGCGACGGTCGACTACCTGTTCGGCTACGACGCGACCGCCGGGGTGATGGCCGACTGGATGTATGAGCGGCTGTCGGCGGAATACGTACTCGACGACGAGAACCGCAAGTTCATGGAGGAGTCGAATCCCTGGGCCCTGCACGGAATGGCCGAGCGCCTGCTGGAGGCCGCCGGTCGCGGCATGTGGGCGCAGCCCGATCAGGCCACGCTCGACGGCCTACGGCAGGTGCTGCTGGAGACGGAAGGCGAACTGGAGGGCTGAGCCGATAGGTTTGGGGAATGCCCGCCACCTTTGCCGACGTCGCCAAGTCCGAGTACATCCTGCTGACCACGTTCACCAAGGACGGCCGGCCCAAGCCGACCGCCATCTGGGCGGTATCGCAGGGAGACAGCCTGATCGCGATCACGCAGGAGAAGTCCTGGAAGGTGAAGCGCATCCGCAATACCCCGCGCGTGACGATCGCCACGTGCGATCGCAGCGGTAACCCGAAGAGCGAGGCCGTCGACGCGGTCGCCGCGATCCTGGACAAATCTGCCAACGCAGCCACCTATGACGCGATCGGCAAGCGCTACGGACTGCTGGGCAAGACGTTCAATCTTTTCTCCAAGCTGCGTGGCGGCGAGAAGAACAATGTGACGATCGAGTTGAGGCCCGTGTAGCAAACTCTTCGCCAGGTATCCTTCAATTGCATCGTTTGTGCATCGAAAGAAGACGTTGAACTTATGACAGACACCTTTGAGGACGTGGCGCGGTCCAAGTACCTGCTGCTCACGACATTCACCAAGGACGGCAGGCCGAAGCCGACGACCGTGTGGGGCGTGAAGGACGGCGACAAGCTGCTGATCTCCACCGACGACGGGTCGTGGAAGACCAAACGCATCAACAACACGCCACGCGTAACCATTCAACGGTCAACCGCCCTAGGTAAGCCCAAGGGTGAACCGGTCGAGGCGGTGGCCCGTAATCTGCCCAAGTCGGACAATCGGCGGGTCTTCGACATGGTCACCAGGAAGTACTGGTGGCATGCGTGGTGGTGGATACCGCAGGCCCTCATCCGAGGCGGGATCGACAAAGTGCACAGCGCCATCGAGGTAAAGGCGGCCTAACGCGCCGCCAGGTGTTCGTTGAAGAACGCGAACACTCGCCCGTAGGCATCCTCGGTCGCCGCGTCGTTGTATCCGAAACCGGCAATGCGGATCAGAAGCTGCCCGGGCAGTTTGTTCGCGAAGCTGTGTCCGACATCGGGGTAGACCTTGATATCGGCCGTGATGCCTTTTTCCTCGACGACCTCTTCCAGCCGTGCGGGTGCACCGATGCCGATCGGGTCGCGGCGACCGAAGCTGGCCACGATCGGACAGGCGCCGTCCAGCGTTTCGCTCAGATGCCGCGGGAGCGGAGTACCGTAGAACGGAGCCGACGCGCCAAAACCCTTGGGCGCCAACACTAGAGCGAACTGCCCTCCCATGCAGAAACCGACCACGCCCACCGAGCCGTTGCATTCCGGCAAAGCCAGCACGTGGTCGCGCGCGGCGAGAATGTCGTCCAGCGCGCGACCGCGCTGGCTGAGCAACTCGCGGAGAACTCTGGTGACGCATCGGGCGCGCCCGCCTCGCGAATAGAGGTTCGGAGTGATCGCGACGAAGCCCGCGGCGGCAATTCGGGCTGCGGTGGCCTCGTTGTCGGGGCGGTATCCGAAGGCGTCGTGCACGACCACCACACCCGGCCACGGTCCCTGACCGTCGGGCACGGCGAGCACCGCGTCGATCGGGCCGTCCGCCGTGTCGATCTTGATTGTCGTCACATCGTCAATTTACGGAACCCAGGCGCCCTTCCCGAACGTTCCCATCACATGGCGATGCGGTTGTTTGTCCTCTACGTGGTCATCGAGCTCGCGGTCGTCGTCGCGCTGACAGCGACGATCGGCTTCGGCTGGACCGTCTTGCTGCTGCTCGCCACCTTCCTGGTCGGCATGGCACTGGCCGGATCACAGGTCAAGCGGCACATCCGCCGTCTGCGCTCAGGTTTGGACGCGACGACCGTCCAGGGCGCCGCGGCAGACAGCGTGCTCGTCGCGCTCGGCACCGTTCTCGTCGCCATCCCCGGCCTGGCCAGCTCCGTCATCGGCGCGCTGCTCTTGCTGCCGCCCACGCGCTCGGCCGCCCGTCCGGTGGTCAGGGCCATGGCCGCGCGCCGCATGCCGCTGATCACCGTGGCAGGCACCGCGGGGTACCCGGCGCCGCGCGGTGACTACATTGACGGCGAGGTCATCGACGTAACGGACGTCGAACCTCTTGCCGTGGAGCCCAAACCCGACTAAGTGACGACCCTCCTGCTGAACGGCCGGGTGCACAGCCCGGCGATGCCCGACGCGTCCGCAATGGCGGTGCGCGACGGCGTCGTCGCATGGCTGGGCAGCGACGACGTGGGACGCGCACAGTATCCCGACGCGCAGATCGTCGATCTCGACGGCGCGTTCGTCGCGCCGGCCTTCGTCGACAGCCACGTCCACCTCACCTCGACCGGCCTGACCGTGACCGGGCTCGACCTGCGGTCCGCCACCTCACTGCGGCACTGCCTGCAGCTGCTCGGCGACTTCGCCCGCACCCACGCCGGCCCGATCTGGGGACACGGCTGGGACGAATCCGGCTGGCCCGAACGGACACCGCCGAGCACGGCCGACGTGGACGGCGTCGTCGGAGACAGGCCCACGTACCTGGCCCGCGTCGACGTCCACTCGGCGGCCGCCTCGACCACGCTGCGCCGGCTCGCCCCCGGACTGGCCGACGCACACGGCTTCTCCGCTGCGCTGCCGTTGACCGGCGACGCACATCACCTGGTGCGCGCGGCCGCGCGTGACGGGCTGACATCCGAGCAGCGGCGGCACGCCCAGGTGGCCGCCCTCGACGCCGCGGCCGCGTTCGGCATCGCCGCGGTGCACGAGTGTGCGGGGCCCGACATCGGCGGCCTGGCCGACTGGGACGAGGTGCGCCGCATCGAGCACGGCGTGGAGGTCGTCGGCTACTGGGGTGAAGCGGTGAGCACCGCCGCCGAGGCGCGAGATCTGATCGCCCGCACAGGCGCGCGCGGGCTGGCAGGCGACCTGTTCGTCGACGGCGCGCTGGGCTCACGCACCGCATGGCTGCATCAGCCCTACGCAGACGCTGCCGACTGTTGCGGTAACTCGTATCTCGACACCGGGGCCATCGCGGAACACCTGCGCGCATGCACCGAGGTGCACGTCACCGCGGGATTCCACGTGATCGGCGACGCGGCTGTCGGCGCTGTGGTCGATGCACTTGCGACCGTCGTCGAGGAGTTCGGCGCACCCGCGGTTGCCCGTTGCGGACATCGCCTCGAGCACCTCGAAATGGTCACCGAGCAGCAGGCGCACGACCTCGGCGCGTGGGGTGTGATTGCCAGCATGCAGCCCAACTTCGATGCGTTGTGGGGCGGCGAGCACGGCATGTACGCCCAACGTCTCGGCGCCGAACGCGTGGGATCGTTGAATCCTTTCGCGCTGCTAGCATCCCAAGGCGTGCCCCTCGCTTTCGGCTCAGACACCCCCGTCACCAGCATGAATCCCTGGGCGACGGTGCGAGCGGCGACACAGCACCAGACTCACGGGAGCGCACTGTCCGCGCGCGCGGCGTTTGCCGCCGCGACCCGTGGAGCCTGGCGTGCCGCCGGGATCCGGGACGGTGAAACCGGCACGCTCGTTCCAGGCGCCCCGGCGAGCTACGCCGTGTGGGAGGCCGACGAGTTCGAGGTGAGTGCACCTGCCGATGCGGTGCAGCGCTGGTCGACCGATACGCGCTCGCGGGTGCCCGCGCTTCCACGACTCGACGCCGCATTGCCGCGCTGCCGTCAGACGGTCCACCGGGGTGTCGTCATCCATGGCTGAGGACGTGAGTCCGCGTATCGACGAGACCGATGTCGTCGACGACGACGCGGACGACGAGACCGAGGCGCCGGCGACAGCGTCGGCCGATAGTTCGCGCACCAAGCGTTTCGGTCGCGCGGTACTCGACCGCCTGCCGCAGTTGAGCGTCGCGATCGTCGCCGGTCTGGCATTGTGCCTGAGCTTCCCGCCGTTCGGATGGTGGTATCTGGCGTTCGTCGCGTTCGCGCTTTTCGCATGGGTACTCACCCGCGAATCAACCACTGTTGCTGGCGGATTCGGCTACGGATTGCTGTTCGGGCTGGTGTTCTATCTGCCGCTGCTGCCGTGGATCAGCGGACTCGTCGGCGCGATTCCGTGGATCGCCCTTTCGGCGCTCGAGGCACTGTTCCCCGCCTTGTTCGGCGCATTGGCGGTCGTGGTCCGACGGGTGCCGGGGTGGCCGTTGTGGTTCGCGGGGCTCTGGGTGGCGTCGGAGTGGCTCAAGTCGACCGTCCCCTTCGGCGGATTCCCGTGGGGTGTCGTGGCGTACGGCCAGACCGGCGGGCCGATGTTGTCCGTGGTGCAGTTCGGCGGCGCGTCGCTGCTGTCGTTCGCCGTGGTGCTGGTCGGATCCAGTTTGACCGCGATCGCTCTGGAGATCGTCAAGTGGTGGCGTCTCGGCACGACCAGGACGGGGGCGCCGCCCGCGGTGGTGGTCCCGGGCGCGTGCATCACCGTCGTCCTGTTGCTGACCGCACTTACCTGGCCGCAGGTCCGGCACTCCGGGGTGGGCGCGGACGACGAACAGTCGATCACGGTGGCGGCGGTGCAGGGCAACGTGCCCAGACTCGGCCTGGAGTTCAACGCTCAGCGGCGCGCGGTACTGGACAACCATGTCCGCGAAACGATGCGGCTGGCCGACGACGTGCGCGCGGGCCGGGCGCCGCGGCCGATGTTCGTCGTCTGGCCCGAGAACTCCTCGGACATCGATCCGCTGGCCAATCCGGACGCGAAAGCCGAGATCTCGGCGGCGGCGGCGGCGATCGACGCGCCGATCCTGGTCGGAAGCGTGGTCGCGGCACCGGGCTACAGCGCCGACAACCCTGCCGCCAACAACTCGGTGATCGTGTGGAACCCGGAGACCGGGCCGGCCGAACGTCACGACAAGCAGATCATCCAGCCGTTCGGCGAGTACCTGCCGTGGCGGAGTTTCTTCCGGCACCTGTCGTCGTACGCCGACCGTGCCGGCTACTTCGTCCCCGGCAGCGGGAACGGGGTGGTGCACGCCGCGGGTGTGCCCGTCGGGGTCGCCACCTGCTGGGAGGTGATCTTCGACCGCGCCACCCGCGAGTCGGTGCGCAGTGGGGCGCAGATTCTGACCGTCCCGACCAACAACGCCACCTTCGATGAGGCGATGAGCGAACAACAACTCGCCTTCGCCAGGTTGCGGGCCGTCGAGCACAACCGATACGTCATCGTCGCCGGAACCACCGGTATCAGCGCCGTCATCGCTCCGGACGGACGTGAGCTTGCCCGCACTGCGTTCTTCGAACCCGCCTACCTCGACACCCAGGTCCGGCTGAAAACCCAGCTCACAGCCGCGACGCAGTGGGGGCCGCTCGTCGAGGGCCTGCTCGCGGCCGTTGGCATTGGGGCTCTGCTCGCGGCGATGCTGCACAATGGGAGTTTCGTGCGTCGGCTAGGAAAGGCGACGAAAGATAGAGGAGCCACATGACGACGGGCCCGGGCCCGGGGGAACGCCCAAGCCAGCGCACGCTGGTCATCATCCCCACCTACAACGAGCGGGAAAACCTGCCGTTGATCGTTGGACGCGTCCAGGAAGCCTGTCCGGACGTGCACATCCTCGTCGTCGACGACGGCAGCCCGGACGGCACCGGCGAGTTGGCGAACGAGCTGGCCCTCGCCGACCCTGACCAGGTGCACGTGCTGCACCGCGCCACCAAGAGCGGTCTCGGAGCGGCGTACCTGGCCGGCTTCGAGTGGGGCCTGGCGCGCGGGTATTCAGTCCTGGTCGAGATGGACGCCGACGGAAGCCACCCGCCTCAACACCTGCACCGCCTGCTCGACAGCATCGACAACGGCGCGGACCTGGTGATCGGTTCGCGATACGTCAAGGGCGGCGAGGTCCGCAATTGGCCGCGACGGCGAATGCTGCTGTCCCGCACCGCAAACGGCTATTCGCGCATCCTCCTGGGCGTCGACATCCACGACATCACCGCCGGGTACCGCGCGTACCGCCGCGAGGTGCTCGAGAAGATCGACCTGTCCGCCGTGGACTCGAAGGGCTACTGCTTCCAGATCGACTTGACCTGGCGCACCATCAACAACGGGTTCGTCGTCGTCGAGGTACCGATCACCTTCACCGAGCGCGAGTTCGGCCAATCCAAGATGAGTGGCTCCAACATCCGCGAAGCACTGTTCAAGGTCGCGGAATGGGGTGTCCGCGGGCGCCTGGATCGGGCCCGCGGCGCCGGCGTGACCCGCTAGGTCAGCCTCGGCGGCGAGCCTTGATGATGTCGAGGCGCTCCTTGAGCAGCTCCTCGAGTTCGTCGACCGAGCGGCGCTCCAGGAGCATGTCCCAGTGGGTGCGCGGCGGCTTTGTCTTCTTCGGCTCGGGCGCATCGCCCTCGATCAGGGTGCCCTCCATGCCGTTGCGGCACAGCCAGGCGTGGGGGATCTCGGCGTCGTCGGCGAACGGGACGTCGAATTCCTCGCCATTGTCGGTCCGGTAACGAGCAACCTGACGCGGCGCCAGATCGTGGTTGCGGTCGGTCTCGTAGCTCACAGCCCCGAGGCGACTGCCTCTCAAGACGCGATCAGCCATGGTCAGCTCTCCTCAAATCATTGCAAGTCATCCGGGGAATCAACGCAGCGACGTGACGCGCAGTTCCCGACTCGACCCTTCATGATACCGGGATTCCCGCTCGCGTCGGTTTACAGTCGGTCCGTGGTACGTCGTCTGCGTTCTCAACCCTGCCGCTGGTGCGGTCGTGAGGTCGCTGATGCCGGTATGGGCAGACGCAGGCAATACTGCAGGCAGTCGTGCCGTCAACGGGCCTATGAGCAGCGTTCGATCGTCAAGGGCACCTCACTGGCACCGGACGCCGTAGTGCTCACCGCCGATGAGGCCGCAGAATTGGCTGACCGCGTCTACCAGGTCAGATGTGCTGCCGAGGACGTGTCCACCGCGGTCGACGAGGGTGCGGACGGGACTGAGTTACGTCAGCTGTGCGACGCGCTGATGCGCGCGGCCAAGGCGGCGGACGGCTGGCGTTAGTTTCGAACCATCGGATGGGGTTGCTCGTCGTTACGATGACCTGCAAACCTCCCGATGGGACCCGCCGTGACCTTGTCAACACCCGAGTCTTCAGCGTCTCTGCCCACCTCGACGGGCGTGTGGCGATTCGGGGCTTTCGTGCTGGACACCCAACGCTACGAACTGCGCTGCGACGACGAGGTGATCCGCGTCGAACCCCAGGTGTTCGACGTGCTGACCCAGCTGGTGAGCAACGCCGACCGGTTCGTGTCGAAAGAAGAACTGTTCGACTCCGTGTGGGGCGGGCGCTTCGTGACCGAGGCGGCGCTGACGAGTCGCATCAAGGCCGCCCGCCGCGCGATCGGCGATGACGGCGAATCGCAGCGGCTCATCAGAACCGTTCGCGGGCGCGGCTACCAGTTCGTGGGCACGCTCATCGCGGACGTACCGGAACCGGCGCCGCCGGAGCCCGTGACAGTCGACGAGCCACCGCCGCCGCGCCAGCACATCGCGTTCTGCCGGGCCGACGACGGTGTGCGCCTCGCGTACGCCGTGGCGGGGGAGGGCCCGCCGCTGGTGCGGGCCGCCAACTGGATGACTCACCTCGGATACGACATCGAAAGCCCGGTGTGGAATCACTGGGTGCGCGATCTGTCGGACAAGCACCGCTTCATCCGTTATGACGAGCGGGGGTGTGGCCTATCCGATTGGGATGCAACAGATTTCACCTTCGAAGACTGGGTGGCCGACCTGGAGTCGGTGGTGGAGGCGCTCGGTCTGGAACGCTTCCCGCTACTCGGTGTGTCTCAGGGCGGCGCGGTCGCGGTGGCCTACGCGGCGCGCCATCCCGAGCGTGTGAGCCGCCTTGTGTTGTGCAGTGCGTATGCGCGCGGACGGGCCGTGCGCGCGTCCGGTGACGATGAAAAGCGGGCCGCGGCGCTCGATCTCGAACTCGCCCGAGTCGGCTGGGGCCGCGACGATCCGGCGTTCCGCCAGGTGTTCGCTGCGCAGTTCCTGCCCGACGGCACCCGCGCCGACTGGGCCGCCTTCGACCAACTGCAGCGGCGCACCACCTCGCCGGAGAACGCAGTACGTTTCCTCGAGGAGTTCGGCCGCATCGATGTAAGGGATCTGGCGCGCGACGTCGCCTGCCCGACGCTGATCATGCATTCGCGTGACGACCACCGGGTCCCACTGCGTTTCGGCGAGGAGCTGGCTTCCCTGATACCGGATTCCCGCCTCGTGGCTCTTGCCAGTAACAACCATCTGCTGACCGCATCCGAACCGGCGTGGCAGGTGTTCCGCGCCGAGATCCACGCATTTCTGGCGGTGTGAACCCGCATGCCGACGACCAGCGCATATCTCCACGCAATCTCCATACATTCTTCATGTAACGCCGCGCCCGGCCATCCATGCTGGTCACATGAAGAAACTCACTCTCAACCTGCTCGTGGGTATCAGCGCGATCGTCGCGCTTGGCACCCTCTCCGCCTGCTCGGGCGGATCATCCAATCAAGCGGCCTCCTCATCAGAGGCACCGACAGCAACCACCAGCTCCGCGCCCACCGCCTTCCCGGAGTCGGCGCGGTACATCGCGGATATGACGGCGGCCGACGGCAAAACCATGACGATCGGTATCTCCGTCGAGGGAGACGAGGTTGCGGCGTACGCCTGCAACGGAACCGACGACGAGGCATGGTTCTTCGGCAACCAGACCGACGGTTCCATCGACATCAAGTCGCGCTTCCGCGACACGTTGCAGGCAGAGTTCGACGGCGGGAACGTCGCGGGCGACCTCAATATGAACGGGGTGGCCTATCAGTTCACGGCGAAGCCGGCGACCGGTGCGGCCGGGATGTACACCGCTGAGCTCGACGGTGCACGTGCCTCCTGGGTGCTCCGCGACGACGGCTCGGCGGTCGGCGTCCAGATCAACGGCGCCGTTCTCGACGCGGTCGATGTGCAGCAGCTCAATGACGCGCAGTTCCGCGCCCAGGTCCGCAACAAGCGCCAACTCCAGCAGGCTCAGCAGATCACCCGGCTGTCCAACGGCAGCATGAGCTCCAAGATCAACGGCAGGGACGTGACGCCGACGCTGGTCACCGGAAGTTTCCGCCTCGGCTGACAGCTCAAAATCGTTGCTACCCAACGGCCCTGCCGGTGTGCTGAATCACATCGGCAGGGCCCGTGTCTTTGCATCATCGCGAATCAAAACCTACTGACACCGCGGCATCGTGCGTAGCGTCGACGCACCGTGACTACTCCTGCCGAGTTGGCGGCGCCGATAGCGCCCATACGCGCTGCGAATGCCGGATGGCGGCAGCGCAAATGGGGGCTGATCCGGCTGGCATCGCCAATCGTGCTTGTCGCCCTGTGGCAGTTGGGCAGCGCACTGGGTCTCATCTCGCAGGACGTGCTTCCTGCGCCGTCGTTGATCGCCGAGGCCGGCATCGAGGTGGTACAGAACGGACAGCTGACCGACGCGCTGCGGGTGTCGGGAATTCGAGTGGTCGAAGGACTGCTGCTCGGCGGGCTGATCGGCGTCGCGCTCGGGACCGCCGTCGGACTGTCCCGCTGGTTCGAGGCGACAGTCGACCCGCCGATGCAGATGGTCCGGGCACTGCCGCACCTCGGCCTGATTCCGCTGTTCATCCTGTGGTTCGGCATCGGCGAGATTCCCAAGGTGCTTCTGGTGGCGCTCGGCGTCAGTTTCCCGCTGTATCTGAACACCTTCTCGGCGATCCGCCAGGTCGATCCGAAGTTGTTCGAGACGGCCCAGGTGCTCGGCTTCTCGTTCTGGCAACGATTCCGCACCATCATCGTGCCCAGCGCCGCACCGCAGGTCCTCGTCGGTCTACGCCAGTCGCTGGCGATCGCGTGGCTCACGCTGATCGTGGCTGAACAGATCAACGCCGACAAGGGAATCGGTTTCATGATCAACAACGCTCGCGACTTTCTGAGGATCGACATCATCATCTTCGGACTGATCGTCTACGCACTCCTGGGGATCGGCACCGACGCCATCGTCCGCGCACTGGAACGACGAGCAGTGAGGTACCGAACATGACACTGACGGCATCACGCACAACGCACATCGCAGGCGAACTGCGAGAGGTGAACAAGTGGTACGGCGATCACCATGTCCTGACCGACGTTTCGGTGCGCATCGACAGCGGCGAGATCGTCGCCCTGATCGGTCGTAGCGGGTCCGGCAAGTCCACGGTGCTGCGCGTGCTCGCAGGCCTGTCACCCGACCACACCGGCCATCGTGAGGTCGTCGGGGCGTCCGCACTTGCGTTCCAGGAACCGCGACTGTTCCCGTGGCGCGATGTGCGCACCAACGTCGTCTACGGCCTCACCCGCAATCGGCTGCCCAAGGCAGCCGCGCACGCCCGCGCCGAGAAGGCACTTGCGGATGTCGGACTTGCCGACCGCGCCGACGTGTGGCCGCTGACGCTGTCCGGTGGCCAGGCGCAACGTGTTTCGTTGGCACGCGCGCTGGTGGCCGAGCCCGAGCTGCTGCTGCTCGACGAGCCCTTCGGCGCGCTGGACGCCCTGACCAGGTTGAGCATGCGGGCACTGCTGCTGGACCTGTGGCGAGAGCACGGCTTCGGCGTCCTGCTCGTCACCCACGACGTGGATGAAGCCATCGCACTCGCCGATCGGGTTCTCGTCCTCGACGACGGCCGAGTCACCCACACGCTGGAGATCGGCGACCCGCGGCAGTCCACCAACGCTGAGCTCTATCGCGCCGAGCTGCTCGATCAGCTCGGTGTGCGGATCTGACCTCTCCGAAAGGATTTCCATGCGAAAACTCGCTGTCGTCACCGCCCTACTCGCCCTGCTGCTCGCGGGATGTGTTTCTCGTCAGGAGAGCTCCGGTGCTTCCGAAGTGCCTGCGACGGTTGCCCTTTCGGAGTTGTCGGACCTGACGCTCAACGTGGGCGATCAGAAGGGCGGCACCGAGGCGCTGCTGCGGGCGGCGGGGGCGCTCGACGACCTGCCGTACAAGATCGCCTTCTCGACGTTCACCTCCGGACCGCCCCAGATCGAGGCGGCCACCGCGGGCAAGATCGACTTCGCGGTCACCGGAAACACACCTCCGATCTTCGGCGCCGCATCCAACGCGAAGGTGAAGGTCGTGTCGGCATACGACGGAAGCGGCAGGGGCGACAAGGTACTGGTCCAAGCTGATTCGCCGATCCGCTCGGTATCCGATCTCCGCGGCAAGAAGATCGCCGTCGGTAAGGGCAGCTCCGCGCACGGCAACATACTGGCGCAGCTGCAACGCGCCGGGTTGTCGCCGTCGGACGTCGAGCTGGTCTTCCTGCAGCCCGCCGACGCGCTGGGCGCCTTCCGTCAACGGCAGGTCGACGCCTGGGCGATCTGGGACCCCTACACCGCCCAAGCAGAGGCGGACATCCCGGTGCGCAGCATCGCCCAGGCGACGGGTGTCACCAACGGCGCCGGTTTCGGCGTCGCATTCGATACCGCGCTGGCGGATCCGAAACGCAACACCGCTTTGAGTGACCTTCTGGTGCGGTATGCGAAAGCGGTGCGATGGGCACAGGACAATCCCGAGAGATGGGCGCAGAGTTACGCCGCCTCAGTGGGTCTGGATCCCGCCGTCGCGGCCGCCGCGCAGGGTCGCAGCCTACGGTTGCCCACCGATCTATCCGATCAGCTCATGGCATCCGAACAGGAGTTGGCCGACCTGTTCGCCGAATCAAAACAGATCTCCGACGCACCCGAATTCAAGAACTGGGTGGATACCCGCTACAGCGAAGTGCTTGCGCCCCTTTACCTCAACCGTAGTTAGGATCGAGTTCGACATGACAGAACAGCCCCAATCGACAGCCAAATTCTTCTGGTTCCTGCCCACCAACGGCGACAGCAGATCCATCGTCGGCGCATCGCACGCGTCGTCGGGCCACACCGTGCCCGCCAACTACCGTGCACCGACGCGCAGATACCTCGCCGAGGTGGCGCGGGCGGCCGACCGGCTCGGGTTCGAGGGTGTGCTGACGCCGACAGGTACGTGGTGTGAGGACGCGTGGTTGACGGCGTCGGCGCTGCTCGCCGAAACCGAACGCCTCAAGTTCCTTGTCGCATTCCGGCCCGGACTGGTTCCGCCGACCCTGGCCGCACAACAGGCCGCCACGCTTCAGCGCTTCTCCGAGGGTCGGGTCCTCCTCAACATCGTGAGCGGCGGTGACGATGTCGAGCAGCGCCGGTTCGGTGACTGGCTCGGCCACGACGAGCGTTACGCCCGGACGGGGGAATTCCTGCATATCGTCAACACACTGTGGCGCCAGGAGTCGCTCGACTTCGAGGGCAAGCACTACACGGTGAAGGATGCGCGAGTGTCGGCTGCGCCGGATCCATTGCCGCAGAGCTATTTTGGCGGTTCGTCTGCGGCGGCGCTGCCGATCGCCGCCGAGTACGTCGACGTGTACCTGACGTGGGGCGAGCCGCCACAGGCGGCGGCGGCCAAGATCGAACAGGTCCGCAAGCTCGCCGAGGAACGCGGCCGCAAAGTGCGTTTCGGTATCCGGTTGCACACCATCAGCCGGGACACCTCGGCGGCGGCATGGGCGGTTGCCGATGAACTACTTGCCGAACTCAGCCCCGAGCAGATCGCCAAACAGACTGAGCTGCATGCCAAATCGGAATCCGAGGGACAGCGACGGATGACCGCTCTGCACGGCGGTCGCGTGGACAGCCTGGAGATCTATCCCAACCTGTGGGCCGGCGTCGGGCTGGTTCGCGGTGGAGCAGGCACGGCACTGGTCGGCAGCCACGAGGAAGTCGCGAACCTGATCTACGAGTACCACTCCGTGGGCTTCGACGAGTTCATCCTCTCGGGCTACCCGCACCTGGAGGAGGCTTACTGGTTCGCCGAGGGTGTGCTGCCGATTCTGAAACAGAAGGGTGTCGCGTAGCTGCGCTACTATCTGCATATGAATGCAGATAAGCAAGTCTGCGGGCGCCGGCTGGCCGAGGACCAGGCCGACCTGGTCGTCGAGGTGTTCAGGATGCTGGCCGACGCAACCCGTGTGCAGCTGCTGTGGGCGTTGGCGGACCGCGAGATGTCCGTCAACGACCTGGCGTCACGAGTCGCCAAACCGGCGCCATCGGTGTCGCAGCACCTCGCCAAGCTGCGGATGGCGCACCTGGTCCGCCCCCGTCGCGAGGGCACCCAGGTGTTCTACCGCCTCGAGAACGATCACGTCCGCCAGCTCGTCACCGACGCGGTGCATAACGCCGAACATGCGACGGGCGGGGTGCCCGCGCACCACCTGGACGAGGGCGAGCTGCGGGTATTGCACGACAGGGGGGTGGGGTAGTGGGTGTCGGGCATTCTCACGATCACACGGACCGCGTCGACAGCGCGTTGCGGGACAGCGCCGCGGGCATTCGCGCGGTCAAGATCAGTCTCGTTCTCCTCGGCATCACCGCGGCCGTCCAGTTGGCGATCGTCGTCGTGTCGGGATCGGTCGCGCTGTTCGCCGACACCGTGCACAACTTCTCCGACGCCCTGACGGCAGTGCCGCTGTGGATCGCATTCGCGATGAGCCGGCGCGCCGCGACCCGGCGCTACACCTACGGATTCGGTCGGGTGGAGGACTTGGCGGGGCTGTTCGTGGTGGCGGCCATCGCGATCTCCGCGCTCGTTGCGGCCGTCGAAGCCGTGCGCCGGCTCATCAACCCGGTGCCGCTCAGCCATCTGAGCTGGGTGGTCGCGGCCGGCATCGTCGGCTTCATCGGCAACGAGGTGGTCGCGGTGTACCGCATTCGAGTCGGGCACCGGATCGGGTCGGCGGCACTGCGCGCCGATGGAATGCATGCTCGCGCAGACGGTTTGACTTCGTTGGCCGTGGTGGCCGGCGCGGTCGGAGTGGCGTTGGGCTATCCGGTGGCAGACCCGATCGTCGGATTGGTGATCGCCGGCGCCATCGGCGTCGTGCTGATCGTCGCGGCGCGGGATGTGTTCGGCAGGCTGCTGGACCGTATTGATCCGGAATACGTCGACACCGCACGCGCCGTGCTGTCGGGCCAGCCGGGCGTACGCGGCGTCCGGCGGCTGCGGATGAGGTGGTCGGGGCATCGGCTCGAGGCCGACACCGAACTCGACGTCGATCCGTCGCTGAGTCTGGCCGATGCGCATGCCATCGCTCACGCCGCCGAACATGAACTCGCGCATGCGATTCCGCAGCTCAGTTCGGTGGTCGTGCACGCCTACCCGGCGCACGACCGTCTGGTCAGCAGCTGAACATCTCGCCGATCTGGGGTGGCGCCGTGACGGGTTTCAGGCATCCGAACGGTTCGATGCCCTCGTCGCTGTAGCGCACCGCGGTGCCATGGGCACGGTTGGCGCAGAACAAGCCGGCCGGGTCGACGCGACACTGGTAGTCGCCGAAGCCGAGCGCCGCGCCGTACGGCAGTTCGGGACCCGTGCCCGCCGTGAACCGGCCGGGGTCGCCGTGCACAGATCCGACCGCGACACTCTTGCCGTCGAAGTCGACCCAACCGCCCTTCCACTCTCCGTACGCGTCCTCCGGCCGCGGCGGCGGGTCGACGAGGTCGACCAGGCACGCCAAGGCGCCAGCGCTGTACTTGGAGTCGGTCATGCAGTTGGTCTTGCCCGAGGGCGTGATGAACGCAACATCCTCGCCGAGTTCTGTGCTCGTCCCGTCGCGCATGGCGACGTGATACTGCGCGGAGTCGACCGTCTTGCCTGCCTCGATCCATGCGATGACGTCGGCCATCGGCGCGCCGGGAACCGGCGGCGTGGTCGGTGGCGCCTTCGACGGAGTCGTGCTCGACGACGGCCTGTTGGTGTTGGGCGGTATCGGCGTGATCCGCTCGGCCTCCCCGTCCGTCGACGATGAACACCCCGCTACCAGCAACAAGATCGCGATCAGCCCGGCCATTCGCATACCGGCCAGGCTAGCGGGCCGACGCGCCGAAGCTGTCCAGGCGCGGCGGCGAGTGGTATTCGCTAACGTCAGGTGATGCACGAACATACGGTCCGCGCAAACATCACCTCCGGCACCGTCGAGGGCTTCACCCGCGACGGGGTCAATCGTTGGCGCGCCATTCCGTACGCCCGTCCACCGGTGGGCCAGCTACGACTGCGCGCACCGCAACCCGTCCAGGCATGGCCAGGTGTGCGGTACTGCCACGGAGTCGGATACTGCGCGCCGCAGCAGCGCATGTACACGATCCTCGCCCCCGGCAAGTACCAGCCGATGAGCGAGGACTGCCTGACGCTCAACGTCGTGGCCCCCACCACGCCGCCCGACACGTCGTTGCCGGTCATGGTGTTCATCCACGGCGGCGGCTACTTCATGGGGAGTTCGGCGACGCCGATCTACGACGGTGCGGCGCTTGCGCGGCAGGGCTGTGTGTACGTGTCGGTCAACTACCGGCTGGGCGCACTCGGTTGTCTCGACCTGTCGTCGCTGTCGGACGAGGACCACACCTTCGACGACAACCTGTATCTGCGCGACCTGGTGATGGCACTTCGCTGGGTTCGCGAGAACATTGCGGTCTTCGGCGGCGACCCGGAGAACGTGACGATCTTCGGCGAGAGCGCAGGCGCCCACGCGGTGGCCACGCTGCTGGCGGTTCCCGCCGCTAAAGGCCTGTTCGCCCAGGCCATTTCCGAGAGCCCCGCCGCCGGGATGGTGCGCACACCCGAGATCGCGGCGGACTACGCCACCACGTTCGCCGAGCTTGTCGCCGACGGCGAGGCCGATGGTGCGGCAGCCGTGATGGCCGCCAGGCCCACGGAACTGGTGACCGCGTTCGAGCGGCTCATCGTCGCGGGCCAGCGCGAGATGCTGGGCGCCTTCGCGGCAGGCCCCACCGCCGGCACCGAGTACCTGCCGCTCGACCCCGTCGAGGCGATGCGCGACGGGCACGCCCACCAGGTGCCGCTCATCGTGGGCACCAACGCCGACGAGGCCCGGCTGTTCGGCCGGTTCCTCAAACTGCTGCCCATGAACGAACCGATGATCGAGCGGCTGCTCTCCGGAACGGAACCCGCTGAGCGCGAACGCATCACCTCGGCATATCCCGGATATCCCGACCCGGCGGCATGTATTCAGTTCGGCGGGGACTTCGCGTTCGGAGCGGCGGCGTGGCAGATCGCCGAGGCGCACAGCCGACACGCTCCGACCTACCTCTACCGCTACGACTACGCGCCCCGCACGTTGCGGTGGTCGGGTCTTGGTGCCACGCACGCGACGGAGTTGCTGGCGGTGTTCGACGTCTACCGAACAACTTTCGGAAAGCTGCTGACCGCCGCCGCGGATCGCAAGGGGGCCCTGCGCGTCAGCGACGACATCCAGTCGCGCTGGCGTGCGTTCGCCCAGACCGGGGTCCCCGGCGAGGACTGGCCCGCCTACGCCAACCCCGAGCGGGCGGTGCGCGTCTTCGACCGCAGGCCCCGCGTCGAGTACGACCCGCACGCATCCCGGCGGGAGGCGTGGGAGGGCTTCACCCTGGCAGGCCGCTGAATCCGTTGCGCTGCTTCAAACCGCTGCGCGTCGGACCGCCGATATGGTTGCGTGATCCCCGTGGTGTACCCCCTGGATCCGCTCAGCGGCGACGAGTTCACGGCGGTCGTATCGATCCTGCAACGTGAGCACGGAGTCGGCGCCGGAGCCGGCCCGCCGGCGACATCCGACCTCGGTTGGAGGTACGCGTCCATCGAATTGATCGAACCGGGCAAGGACGAGTTGCGCGCGTTCGACGCAGGGGGAGCGCGGCCACCGCGACGCGCGAGGGCGACGTGCTTTCAGCGTTCCGCCAACGCGACGTACAAGACCACCGTGTCGCTGACCGACGACCGGGTGGAGACCTTCGAGCACATACCCGGGGTGCAGGCCAATTTCACCGTCGACGAGTTCGCCGAGTGCGACCGGCTGTTGCGGGGGCATCCCGACGTCGCGGCCGCATTGCGCAAGCGCGGCGTCACGGACATGGATCTCGTGTTCTTCGACACCTGGACCTACGGCAACGCCGTCGCGCCGCCGGAGTACCGCGACCGGCGGATCGGGTGGTCGGACACCTGGATGAGGGACGCCGCGGGCGGAAGTCCGTATGCGAATCTGCTCAGCGGATTGCACTGCGTCATCGACCTGAACGCCATGGAGCTGCTGCGCGTCGAGGACAGTGGTCCTTTTTCTGGGGAGGGTGTCGACAAGCCCGACGTGATGGGCGAATACGTCCCGAGCATGATCCCCGAGGCCATCCGGGCGGCGTCGCGCAGAGAGCCACTGAAGCCGCTGCACATCGAGCAGCCCGAGGGGCCGTCGTTCGTCCTCGACGGCAACCTGCTGCAGTGGCAGAACTGGTCTCTGCGCATCGGCTTCAACCACCGCGAAGGGATGACGCTCCACACCATCAGCTACCGCGACGGTGACCGGGAACGCTCTGTGGCGCACCGGATATCGCTTGCCGAGATGATCGTGCCGTACCGCGACTCGTCGGAGGACCACTACCGGCGCACCGCCTTCGACATCGGCGAGTGGGGCCTCGGGTTCATGACCACGTCGCTGGAGTTGGGGTGCGACTGCCTGGGGGAGATCCGCTACCTCGATGCGGTGCTGCACAACAGCAAGGGCGAGCCGTACACGATCACGAACGCCGTCTGCATCCACGAAGAGGACAACGCCGTGCTGTGGAAGCACGTCGATCACGACATCGGCGCCGAGGTGCGCCGGATGCGCAGGCTCACGGTGTCGTCGCACGTGACCGTCGCCAACTACGAGTACCTGATCTACTGGCGGTTCTACCAGGACGGCAACATCGAGTGCGAGATCCGGGCCACCGGAATCATGGTGACCACTCCGGTGGCTCCCGGACAGCCGCATCCCAACGGAACCCTGGTCGACGAGCGGACCTACGCGCCGTACCACCAGCACTTCCTGGTGGCCCGGCTCGACATGGACATCGACGGCACCGACAACACCGTCTGCATGACCGAATCGCATGCCGAGCCGATGGGTCCGGAGAATCCGTACGGCCTGTCGGTGGTGACGCGCAGCCATCCACTGCGCACCGAGAGCCAGGGCAAGCAGCTAGTCAACTTCGCGACGCAGCGCACCTGGAAGATCGTCAACCCCAACGTCGTCAACGGGCTGGGCACCCACCCGTCGTACAAGTTGGTGCCGAGCGGGGCGATCCCACCCATGTTCGATCCCGACTCACCCGTGATCGAGCGGGCAAGCGTCATCGGCCATACTCTGTGGGTGACCCCGAACCATCCCGACGAACGTTGGCCTGCAGGTGAATTCGTCAACCAGTCCTCGACCGACACCGGCCTTGCGCAGTGGACGCTGGCTAACCGTTCCATCGAGAACACCGACGTCGTGATGTGGTACGTGTTCGGGATCCATCACATCACCCGGCCCGAGGACTGGCCGGTGATGCCCGTCGACATCGTGTCGTTCTGGCTCAAGCCGTTCGGGTTCTTCGACCGCAATCCCTCGCTGGACGTTGTCGGGACTCCGCCCGATATGTGCCACACCACATCGACCAGTGCAGCGCACTGACGTGGTGGAGCGGCCGTCGGATCTGACTGCCGAGTGGTTGAGTTCCGCACTCGGCGTGCCCGTCACAGACTTCGCGTTCGAACGCATCGGCACGGGGCAGATGAGCGAGTGCTACCGCGTCGAGCTGACCCGCCCATCCGGTGACGCCGGGCCGTCGTCGGTCGTGCTGAAGGTGGCGGCGACCGATCCGGTGAGCAGGCAGACCGGGCTTGCGCTCGGACTGTACGAGCGTGAGGTGCGCTTCTACACCGACATCGCGCCGAACATCGGCGCAGGCCCGGTAGCCGCCTGCTATTCGTCCGGCTTCGAACCTGATACCGGCGCCTTCCACCTCTTGCTCGGTGACGCGGGCCCCGCCGTCGTCGGCGACGAACTGCGTGGCGCGACAATCGAACAGGCCATGCTGGCGCTGGCCGAGCTGGCCCGATTGCACGCGCCCGCATTCGGCGACACGTCGATGGCGCAGGCGGACTGGCTCAACCGCGATGCGCCGATGAACCAGGCGCTCATCGCCCAGCTGTACGCCGGATTCGTCGACCGGTACAGCGATCAGATCGCGCCCAGGCACCGCGCGGTGTGCGAGCGCCTCGTCGAGAGCTTCGATGCCTACCTTGAGGCCGAGGGTGCCGGCGACCGGATCATGGGCCTCGTCCACGGCGACTACCGGCTGGACAACATGCTTTTTGGCGAGGCGGGAGCGGACCGTCCGTTGACGGTGGTCGATTGGCAGACCGTCACCTGGGGTCCGGCCATGACCGACGTGGCCTACTTCCTCGGCTGCGCGCTACCCAGCGAGCTTCGCCGCGACAACTATGACGCCCTGCTGCGCACCTACCACGAGGCACTCGGCTCCAACACGGAAATCTCGCTCGACGATGTCCGTGACGGCGTGCGGCGGCAGAGCTTCTTCGGCGTGATGATGGCGATCGTGAGCTCGATGCTCGTCGAGCGCACCGACCGCGGCGACGAGATGTTCATGACGATGCTGGCGCGGCACGGCGACCACGTGCTCGACACCGGTGCACTGGATACTCTCCCGGAACCTGTTGCGGTGCAACCACTCACACCGGATCCCGCCGACGAACAGGCGCACACCCCGGGCGACGAGCCGCTATGGAGCGAGAGCTGGTATTTCGACTTCGCCGATCCGCAGCAGGGAATCGGCGGATGGGTGCGGCTGGGTCTGATGCCCAACGAGAACACCACCTGGGTCAACGCGCTGCTCTGCGGACCGGATATGCCGACCGTCGCAATGCTCGATTTCGAGAACACCGGCGAGATCGAACTGTCCCTCGACGCCACCGAGCCGTTGCGGACCTACATGGTGACGGTGCGCGGAACCGGTCAGGCGTACGACGATCCCGCCGCGCTGCTGCATGGAGAGTCGGGCAGGACAGTCGAGGCGACGATGGAACTGGTGTGGACGACGGTTGGTGTCCCGTACCAGTACCGCATCACCCCGCGTTACGAGATCCCGTGCACGGTGTCGGGCACCGTGACCGTCGACGGTCGCGAGTACACGGTGAACGCCGTGCCCGGGCAGCGCGACCACTCGTGGGGTGTACGCGACTGGTGGTCGATGGACTGGGTGTGGAGCGCACTGCATCTCGACGACGGCACCCACGTCCACGGCGTCGACCTACGGATACCGGGCGCCCCTCCGATCGGTATCGGCTACACGCAACGCTCGGGTGAGCCGCTCGTCGAGCTACAGCAGGTCGCCGCGCAGGAGACGTTCTCCGACAACGATCTTCCGGCGTCGACCACAATCGCGTTCAACCCGGGTGACCTCGTCGCGACCATCGACATTCGCGGACACGCACCGGTCCTTCTCACGTCACCCGACGGACGCACCAGTCACTTCCCGCGCGCGTGGGCGACGGTCACCACCGCCGACGGCCGCACCGGTGTCGGCTGGGTGGAGTGGAACCGCAACAACCCCTGATTCGCGCCCGTGCACTCAGCGCGGCCCGTACATGACGATCCCGACCCCGACGAGCGCGATGACAGCGCCCGTCACATCCCAACGATCGGGACGGAAGCCGTCGGCGACCATGCCCCACAACAACGAGCCGGCAATGAAGACACCCCCGTACGCGGCGAGGACCCGCCCGAAATGCGGATCGGGCTGAAACGCCGCGACGAACCCGTACGCACCCAGCGCGATGACGCCGGCGCCGATCCACGCCAGTCCGCGGTGTTCGCGGACGCCCTGCCAGACGAGCCACGCTCCGCCGATCTCGAGCAGCGCGGCCAGGACGAACAATGCGATCGATTTCAGCACCACCACGACTGTCATCCTGCCGCCAAACACGTGATTTCGGCGTGCTGGGTCACGCTCAGCGTGACTGAGCACGCCGAAATCTCAACTCAAATGGGCGCTGTCGTCGTCGAGGTCGTCTCGGCTCAGGCCCATCGGGGTCGCCGCGGGAACGTCGCCTGCGGCCACCACCTTTCGGGTGATCGGCGTCAGGCTGCGAAACAGCAGCTCGACCTCGTCATCGTCGAGCGCGTCGAGAGCGCCGAGGGCCAGCGCGTCGGTGGTGTCCTCGATGCGCTGTTTGAGCTCGCTGCCCGCCGCGGTGAGTTCGTCGTTGTCGTCGAGCACGCCCCTGTGGACCAGCCGGTCGCGGTAGAAGCCCCATTGGTCGTCGTCGTAGTCGCGGCTGCGCATGATGAACTCCTTGGGCACACGGCCCGCCGCCGCGTGCAGGACGTTGCACTCGCGGCCGGAGATTCCCAGCGATGACAACACGGCCACGTGCCCGTCGCCGCGCTGCTCGCGCAGCAGTGTGACGGCATGCCACAGCTTGGCCACCGGTTCGTCGGGCCAGTCCAGCGCCAGGTTGGCGGCGAACACCGGGCGACCGCCCAGGGCAGCGTTTCGCGCGGCCTTGGCGGCGAGATCCGCGGCGGTGGCCGTCTCGTCGTCGACACCGACTCCGTAGCGGCGCAGCGCTTCGACCGCCGATTGTTCGCGGGCGCGCAGCGCATCCGCAGGCGACGCGACCTCCCACGCCGCGGGTAGCGCTTTGGCGACCCGGTTGGGAGCGAAGTTGTAAAACGCCGCGGTCACGACTTCAGTCGGGACGACGCCGAACGGCGCCGATCGGGCCGCGAAGTAGCCCATCCAGAAACCACGGAACCCGAGCCCGTCGAGGGCGGCACGGGACTCCGGGGCGAAATACGTCACGGCATGTACCGGTTCGAGTCGATCGAAGAAACGCCGCGCCAGTCTCGGTTGCCTGTCCATTTTCGTCAGTTAACCACTAGGCCCGCGGGGGTGTTAAAACTCCTCGATCACCGCGGAAGCCGCCTCGTCGATGATCGCGCGCATCGCCCTTTCGGCCGCCGCTTCATCGCGCATCCGAATGGCGCGCGCGACCTCGTCATGCAGCGCGATGGCGGCGGGATTCGGCGTCTCCGGCATCATCCCGTGGTGGGTGCGGCCGGTGAGCACCTCAGACACCACGCCGTTGAGCGCCCGGAACATCTCGTTGCCGCTGGCCTCCAGCATTGTCTGGTGAAAGATCTTGTCGGCCAACAGATACGAGTCCAGATCGCCCGACCGTCCGTGCACCACCATGTCCGAAACCGCCGCGGCCATGATCCGGCATTGGTGTGGATCAGCCCGCAGCGCCGCGAGTGCCGCGGCGGCCGGTTCGAACCCGCGACGTAGCTCTGACAGCGACAACAGTTGTGCGGTTCGATCGCCGGATTCCAGACGCCAGCGAATCAGGAGAGGATCGAAGACGTTCCACTTCTCGGCGGGCTGGATGGTGATGCCCACCCGGCGTCGGGACTCGATCATGCCCATCGACTCCAGCACGCGGACCGCCTCGCGGACGACGCTGCGCGACATACCGTGCTTGGCGCTGACCCCGTCGAGGGTGATGACCTGGCCCGCCCCGTACTCCCCGGAAACGATCGCGGTGCCCAGTGCCGCGAGCAAACTGCCGTGCAGAGCACCGACGTTTGATGCAGACACCACTCATACATCCTGTCATACGTTTGCTGAGGGTTACTAAAAACATACGATTCCGAAAGATACTTGTAATCGTATGATCATTGATGCATGCTGTGTGACGTCAAGCACAATGGGGTAGGTGGGAATGATGGCGTCACCAATTGTCGCGATGGGCGTCTCCGGTTCGGGTAAATCAACGATCGGCGCGGCACTCGCGCAGCGCCTCCGGGTGCCCTTCGCCGACGCCGACGACTTTCATCCGCCGGCCAACATCGCCAAGATGACCGCCGGCCAAGCGCTCGATGACGACGACCGGTACCCATGGCTGGAAGCGATCGGGGAGTGGCTGGCCGAGCGGTGCGACACCGGCGGGGTGATGAGTTGCTCGGCGCTGAAGCGCAAGTACCGCGATCAGCTTCGGCGCCATTGCCTGGATGTCGAGTTCCTCCATCTCAGCGGCACTCCCGAGGTCATCGCCAAACGCCAGGCCAGCCGCCCAGGTCATTTCATGCCGGCATCGCTGCTGGCCTCTCAGTTCGAAACGCTGGAACCTCTCGCTGATGACGAACGGGGCACAGTCATCGACGTCGACCAGAGCATCGATTCCATCGTCGAAAATTACGTCGCCCAAACCGATACGCGCGCAACCGAACAGGAGAATCGATGACTTCAGATATTGGGCTGGCGATCACCACCCTGGCGGCCGACACAGAGTTGGCCGAACCAGTCGCAGCCGGTTGGCAGTTGATCGTGGCGGCGCTGGCGGGTATCGCGCTCATCGTCGTGCTGATCACGGTCGCCAAACTTCACCCTTTCCTGGCGTTGATCTTCGGCGCCATCACCGTGGGTATCGTCGCGCAGGGTTGGAACAACCTCGCGGATGTATTCGACTCCTTCGCTGACGGATTCGGCACCACCGCGGCGGGGGTGGGCATTCTGATCGCGTTGGGTGCGATGTTCGCCAAACTGCTCGCCGATTCGGGCGGAGCCGACGAGATCGTCGACACCATCGTCGGACATGCCTCACCGCGCGCCTTGCCGTGGGCAATGGCCTTGGTGGGCGCGATCATCGGGTTGCCGATGTTCTTCGAGATCGGTCTCGTGCTGTTGATGCCGGTCATCTATCTGGTCGCCAAGCGGTCCCAGTTGTCGCTGATCACCGTCGGAATCCCGGCCCTGGCGGGTCTTTCGGCGATGCACGGGCTGGTCCCACCGCACCCGGGACCGCTGACCGCGATCGACCTGCTCGGCGCCGACCTGGGCATCACGCTCGCATTGGGTGTGGCCGTGGCGATTCCGACGGTCATCGTGGCCGGTCCGCTGTTCGGCCGTCTGGCAGGCAAATGGGTGGTCCTCGACGTGCCCGACCGCTTCGACGCCGACGACTTCTCGCGCGACGGCGGCGGCGGGACGGCTGCGGCTTCGGTCGAGGGCGATACGACGACGTCCACCAGGACGTCCACCCGGCAGCGGCCTTCGTTCGGCATGACGATGTTCTCGGTGTTGTTGCCCGTCGCGCTGATGATGGGCAAGGCGCTGGTCGACATCTTCATCGACGACGAGACCCACGTCGTCCGCCAGACCTTCGACATCCTGGGCCGACCGCTGGTCGCGCTACTCATCGCGGTCGTCGTCGGCATGTTCACGCTGGGCCGCGGCGCGGCGATGACACGCGATCAGATCGTCAAGTGCATCGAGACGTCGCTTCCGCCGGTGGCGGGCATCATCCTGATCGTCGCCGCGGGTGGCGGTTTCAAGCAGGTTCTGGTCGACACCGGCATCGGCACGATGCTCGCGGACTGGGCGAAAACCACCGGCGTCTCCACGATTCTTCTCGCCTGGGTGCTCGCCGTATTGATCCGTCTCGCTACAGGTTCCGCGACCGTCGCCACCATCACCGCGTCCTCGTTGATGCTCGGACTCGTCGAGGGTATGAGCACCGGTGAGGTGTCATTGATCGTGCTGGCGGTCGGTGCGGGGTCGCTGTTCTTCTCCCATGTGAACGACGCCGGGTTCTGGTTGGTGAAGGAGTACTTCGGGATGAGCGTCGGTCAGACCATCAAGTCGTGGTCGATCATGGAGACGGTGCTTTCGGTCACCGGCCTGATCCTGGTGCTGCTGCTCGGGATCTTCATATGATCCCCGGGCGTCAGCCCTTGATGACCTGAGTGCCGCCTGCGAGTTCGTCGTGCTTGCCCTGTTTGGTCGGGCTGCCGTTGATGGTCACCGCGATGACGATGATCGCGATGACACCAAGCAACCCACCGATGAACGGGATGATCGGCAACAGCGTCCACGAATTGCGGATCGCCGATTGAGCGGCCGTCGGCTTGGGTGCACCGCCCGGGCCGCGGACGCTCAGGCCCAGCAGCTTCTTGCCCGGCGTCGAGCCGATGGCGAGCTCGAAGGCCAGGAAGTACACGAACGTGAGCACACCGGTGAACAATCCGGTCACCATGACGTTGGACCACGAGTCCGTGGCGAAGACCAACGCATAGCTGACGATCGCGACGAGGATGCCGTCGATGATGCGGGCAAGCCAGCGAACGAGCAGTCCACCGGGTTGGCCGCCGGCGGGGGGCGGGTAGGCGCCCTGCTCACCGTATTGGCCCGGCTGAGGGTTGTAGTCGGGGGTCGTCATCTCGCACTCCTCATGTCCGCTGCGCGATCGGGGGATCCAACCGCGGGGATGGTGGAGTCAACTTACCGCCGAAACTGACGGGACGCGCCTGTTCAGCGCGCGATGATCATGAATTCAGGCGCTTGCGTTCCTGCTTGATCTGCTTGCGGGCCTGCTTGACCTGCTTACGTCCCTGTGTGCGCGCCGTATCGGCGAGATCTGCTGCGCGGTCGCGTGCGGCATCCGCCAGTTCCGGTGCACGATCGCGCGCCGCATCTGCCCATTCCCAGCCGCGATCACGCGTCACATCGACGATTTCGGCGCCGCGTTCGCGAGCAACATCGGCCAGCTTTCCACCGCGCTTACGTGCGACCTCGGCGATCTCCGGGGCCCGTTCGCGTGCGACATCGGCGAGTTCCGATCCGCGCTCGCGGGCCACGTCGGCCAGTTCGGAACCGCGCTTACGTGCGACCTCGGCGATCTCCGGGGCCCGTTCGCGTGCGACCTGCGCGAGTTCACGACCGCGCTCGGCACCGACCTGCAGGCCGTGTCCCACCTTCTCGGCGAGCTGGCTGTCGGCAAGGGCTCCGCCGGTCGCGGCGCCGACCGGCAACGCGGCGCTGACGGCGTCGGACACCTTGTGTGCTGCACGGCGGCCGCGCCATCCCAGCGACGGTTTGCCCTCGGTGTCGACGGCGGCGATGATCAGCCCGCCGATGAGGCTGATGTCGGTGAGGAAGGCGCGACGTTCGTCGGCCTTGCGTTGTGGGTCCGACTCGTTCCAGAAGCTATGTGCGCCAAGGCTGCCGGGTACGACGCTGAGCGCAAGTGCCACCGACGCCAGCCGCGGTAGCTTGCCGGTGGCGAGCAGCAGGCCGCCACCGATCTGCACACCGGCGTTCACACGGGCGACGGTCTCCGCATTGGACGGAACGTTGGGACCGACGGGATCAGGCAGTTTGCTGAGTCCGTCGAGTGTGGGCCGGGCCGCATCGGCGGCCGGTTTGGGACTACGCAGGGCATCGACACCGCGGGCGACGAAGATCGCAGACAACATCGGACGGGCAACACGTCGGATCAACATGGACGGGGTGTTCCCCGGCCCGTCTGGTCACAAACTTCAGTAAGAGGGGTCGCGGAAGCGCCGATCCCGCAGAGGGAGCGCGTACCAGAAACAGATGAGCGCGGCCAAGGTGCATCCACCGGCGATCCAGGCGCCGGTTCTGCCGACAACGCTGTCGAATATCACCACTGCGACCCCCGAGAGCGCGGTGCCCAGCAGCATGGTCCCGACGACGGCGTACTTATGGGAGACGGCCACCAACGTCTTCAGCTGGTGGCGTCGAAACAACACCCGATGCATGCTGACCGGAGCGACCAACAACACCGTCGCCCCGAGCGAGCAACCGACCGTCACGAGGTAGACCACGCGCATGACGGCGTCCAGTCCGGTGAAGCGTGGCTGGAACGGCAGGATGAGGAGGAACCCGGTCAGCAGCTGGACGCCGGTCTGGGCGACACGCAACTCCTGCAGCAGGCTCGACCAGTTGCGGTCCAGCCGTTGAGCTTCCGTCTCGTTGCGGTCATCGTCCCAACGTTCGTCGACGTTCGGGTGTTCGCTGGCCACACGGCAATTGTTCCACCGCCGCTGACCGCCTGCGCCGGATTGGGGCCGGTTACGCCGCGCGGTAACGCAACAGCGTGATGCCCGACGTGAACGACTTGGGCGCTTCGACCAGCTCCAGCCTCGGAAAAACCGCGCCGTCGGGGAACAACCGCCGACCGCCGCCCTGAACCGTCGGGTAGACGAACAAGCGGTATTCGTCGACAAGGCCCGCGGCGATGAGCGCGTGCGCCAGGCTGATGCTTCCCGTCAGCACGATGTCCTTGCCGGGCCGCGACTTCAGCGTGCTGGTCTGTTCGACGGGATCGCCCGCGAGCACGGTCGAGTTCTCCCACCCCGGGTCTGTCATCGTCGAGGACACCACGTATTTGGCCACCTGATTCAGGTAGGCGGTGATCCCCGTGGCGTCATCGGTCTGATGGGGCCAGTAGCTGCGAAAGTCCTCGAAGGTCCGACGGCCCACGAGCAACGCATCGGCCTCGGCATCCTGCCGGCGCGTCTCGGCGACCAGATCGTCGTCGGCGACTTGGGGGTCGAACCAGTCGCCGAGCATCTCGACAGCGCCGTCTACGGTGATGTTCTGGGTGATTACGAGCTTTCGCATGTAGGGGTAGACCTGATGCGCGTGCGGAACTCATCGGCGTAGCGTCGGCTGCGTGGCTCTCGTCGCGGGTATCGACTCATCCACCCAGTCCTGCAAGGTCGTCATCTGCGATGCGGACACCGGCACAGTCGTCCGCACGGCGACGACGCCGCACCCCGACGGCACCGAGATCGCTCCGCAGCGGTGGTGGTCGGCGCTGCAGACGACCATCTCCGCCGCAGGTGGCCTCGATGACGTGGCGGCGGTGTCGGTCGGCGCGCAGCAGCACGGCATGGTGTGCCTGGACAGCACTGGCGCTGCTGTACGAGATGCGCTGCTGTGGAACGACACTCGCTCGAGCAACGCGGCGGATGCGCTCCTGGCCGAATTTGGTGCGGACGAGTGGGCCAAGCGCGTCGGCGTGGTGCCCGTCGCGGCGATCACGGCGGCCAAACTGCGCTGGCTCGCCGATCACGAACCCGCGCACGCGGATGCGACTGCGGCGGTGTGCCTTCCGCACGACTGGCTGACCTGGCGGCTGAGCGGATCGGCCGACATCGCCGATCTGCGCACCGATCGAAGCGATGCGAGCGGAACCGGTTACTACTCGGCAGAGTCCGGCGATTATCAACTCGATCTGCTCGAGATCGCGATGCGGGGACGGCGACCGGAAGTTCCCGCCGTACTGGGTCCTTCGAAGGAGGCAGGACGCACGCCGACGGGTGCGGTGCTCGGGCCGGGCGCAGGGGACAACGCGGGCGCGGCCCTCGGGCTGGGCGCGGAGCCGGGTGACTGCATCGTTTCGCTCGGCACATCGGGTGTGGTGAGCGCGGTCGGTGACGTGGCCCCGCATGATGCCGATGGAATCGTGGCGGGTTTCGCGGACGCCACCGGGCGGCAACTGCCGCTGGTCTGCACGCTCAACGGCGCCCCTGTGCTTGCCGCCGTGGCGTCAATGCTCGGTGTGGACTTCGACGAGCTTGACCGGCTGGCGATCTCGGCGCAGGCCGGCGCCGGGGGACTCACGCTGGTGCCGTACTTCGAGGGCGAGAGATCGCCGAACCTGCCGGGAGCCGCGGGTGCGCTGCACGGTGCGACCACCCGAAATCTCAATGCCGCCAACGTCGCTCGCGCAGCCGTCGAGGGTCTGCTCAGCTCGATGGCGTATTGCATCGACAGGATCACCGCGCATGGCGTCGACGTGAATCGCATCATCCTGGTGGGCGGGGGAGCGCGGTCGGCGGCGGTGCGGGAGATCGCGCCCGCACTCTGGGGAGCGTCCGTACATGTGCCAACACCAGCGGAATACGTCGCGTTGGGCGCCGCCCGGCAGGCCGCTTGGACGCTCTCACAGGACGCTTCGCCGCCGGCGTGGGCAACGGGAAAAACATCGACGTACACCGCCGATCCCACACCGGACGTGCTCGAGCAGTACCGCGCCGCGCAGCCGTTGACACTGGGGCAGTGACCTTCGACGGAATGGCGAGCCGCGAAACGTGTGACGAACTCCAGCCGAAAATTGTGACCTAGATCATTGTCTGACCTCGTGTAATTAGGACACCCTTACCGTTCAATTCGCCATGGACGGCCGGAGGTGCCATGAGGCCTGGTCTTGAGTTCACCTATGACCTGACGCTCGACGAGGCGCGACGACGCAGCGCCGTGCTCGAGGCGCTCGGTGAGGACTGGGACCCGATCGCTGTCCTCGCCGAGGAGCAGCTTGCCGAGGAGATGCTGTATTCCGGCCTCGACGCCGAACAGCAACGGATCTACGACGACCTCGTCCGCGCTGGTGTCCTGCCCGATCGGACGGTGACCCGTGCTGCCGATTGATCCCACCGCCGACCGCGGACGCCGGGCGTGGCTGCCCTGCCCGTGCTGCGACCACGCCGCCAAGTGCGACGACTGCCACCAACGCAAGAACTGCGCGACACACTGGCAGTACCTGCTGAGCAACAAGGGCATGGTGGTCCACCTGCAATGCTCCGACTGCGGTTACCTCTGGTCGACCGACACCCGGAAACGTGCGTGGCGACAGCGACGCGCGGCCTGACCGTTAGTTGTCCGCCTCCGGGCGAGGCCATTGCGGACGCGGAAGTGCGGCTCCCGGCGGAGGTCGCATCCGGTCCAGAACAGCCCGCAGCGGCGGCCAGTCGGCCCGACCTCGGCGTGTCACCGCATAGGCGGTCAGCACGGCCTCGGGTTTCGACAGAGGAAGCACCTTGACGCCCCTGCTCGTCGGCCTGCCGATGGGCAACAGGCCGACGCCGAAGCCGTCGGCAATCAGGTCCTCGACAAGGTCCAGGCTGTCGATCTCATGCGCGATGCGGGGCGCGAAACCCGCAAGCGACGCCAGCGTACGAACGGCGGTTTCGTCAGCTGTATTGCGGGAGTTGACGATCCACGTCTCTTCCGCATACCCGCCGACATCGGCGGGCCCGTCGGGAAAGCTCGACGGGACGCCCAACCCCCAGGTGATCGACCACAACGCTTCGGCCTGAAGCACTTGGTTGGGCGAGGCGGGCGCCAGGTTGTAGTCGTAGGTGAGCGCCAGGTCGAGGTCGTCGTCGGTCAACAGCGAGAACGCCTCGATGGGCTCATACTCACTGATCACCAAACGCACGTCTGGAAACTGTTCGGCAAGGTCGGCGACGATCGGCAGCAGCGACACCCGGATACCGGTGGCGAATCCGCCGACGCGCACCGTCCCTGACGGCTCGGCGCCGGGATCGAGGTCCAGGCGCGCGCTGTCGATCGCGGCGAGAATCGTGACCGCATGGTCTGCGAGCCGCAGGCCTGCGGGGGTGAGCCGAACGCGGCGACCGTCACGTTCGATCAGTTGTGCGCCGGCTTCCTTTGCGAGGGCGGCGATCTGCTGAGACACCGTCGACGTGGTGAGGTGATGCGCGTCGGCCACCGCGCGCATCGAGCCCAGGCGCGAGAGCGAAAGCAACAGCTGCAGCCGCCGGGTGTCCATCCCGCAATTGTTCACGATTTCCGAACGGTATGTCCACGAAAATCACGTGGACGTGAACGGTAGCTCTCCCGTTCAATGCAGGAGTGAACACGAACGAGGCGCGCACCGGAGCCGTCATGGCAATGGGGTCGATGTTCTGCGTTCAGGTCGGCCTCGCGATCGCGGTGACGCTGATCGACCGGATCGGTGTCGAAGGCGCGGCGTGGCTACGGCTGGCGTGGGCCGGAGTTCTGCTCCTGCTGATCGTGCGACCCAAGCGATCGGCATTCACGCGATCCAGCTTCGCGATGTGCGTCGTGCTCGGCGTCGTCACCGCGGCGATCACGCTGCTGTTCATGGCGGCGCTGGACCGGATTCCGCTGGGCACCGCCAGCGCACTGGAGTTCCTCGGTCCGCTCTGCGTCGCCGTGGCACATGGCAAGGGCAGGCAGCGATTTGTGTGGCCGGGGCTGGCAGCGCTGGGCGTCGTTCTGCTCACCCAGCCGTGGGCCGGTGTCATCGATCCCGTCGGTGTGATGTTCGCGCTCGGCGCGGCCGTCTGCTGGGCCACCTACATCCTGCTCACCCAGCGCGTCGGCGATCAGGTCGCGGGCATCAACGGTCTGGCGGTGTCGATGCCCGTCGCAGGTCTGGTGGCCACAGTCACGGTCGGCCCCGCGGTGTTCGAGCGGATGACTCCCGAGATCCTCCTGATCGGCATCGGCCTGGCCATCCTGCTGCCGGTGGTGCCGTTCGCGCTGGAGCTGCTGGCGTTGCGGCGCTTGACCACTGCCGCGTTCGGCACGCTGATGGCTTTGGAGCCCGCGTTCGCGATGATCGTCGGCCTCATCGTCTTGCACCAGGTGCCCGGTGTCGGAGGGATCGTCGGGATCTGCTTCGTCGTGCTCGCCGGGATCGGCGCTGCGCGCTCGGGCGCCCGTACGCCGCCGGCTGTGCCCGCCGAGGTCGGTTCCTGACGCGCTGCTAGGGCGCCTGGTTGCGACGACGGGCGAGCAACGTGGCGGCGACGACGCCCAGCGCGGCGCCGACACCGACACCCGCCCACGTCGTCGAGAAGCCCAGCAGGCTGCCCAACAGTCCGATGACGGCGCCCACGACGAGGGCGACCACGACCAGAATCGCGATGATCTTCCACCAAGGCATCTGGCCACCAGCGTCTGCCATGACGAAAAAGTAGCACGACCAGCGCACTGGTAGCGTTCGCGACGTGGCACGCGGATTCTTCGGTTCGCCGATCGCCGGACTCATGAACAAGCTCTTCGTCGGCCTCATCGATGCGCCGGTCATCGGGTCTGTGGTGCGACGCGGAATCATCAACATCCGCTACGTCGGACGGCGTTCGGGCACGACCATCGAGACCCCGGTCGGCTACCGTCGCACCGCTGACGGGCTGATCATCAATGTCATGTCGCCACAGAACAAGACATGGTGGCGCAACTTCCTCGGCGACGGCGGCGAGATCACCCTGCTGAAGTTCGACGGCCGCGACCGTACCGGCCACGCGATCGCCAACCGCGATCCCAACGGCGGCGTCTCGGTCGCCGTCAGACTGACCTAGCCCTCGAACCTCTTGCGGCGCAGCAGTGTTCCGGCTGCGAGGAGAGCCAGGCTGATCACCAGGATCGCGGTCGCCAACACGTTGATCTGTGGCGGTACCGCTGCCTTGACGGCGGCGTTCACGTAAAGCGGGTAGGTCACCGTCGACCCGCTGACGAAATAGGTGATGATGAAGTCGTCCAGCGACAGTGCGAACGACAGCATCGCGGCTGCGACGATGCCCGGAACGATCAGCGGCAGCGTCACTCTGAAGAACGTGCGCATCGGGCTGGCGCCGAGGTCCATCGACGCGTCCTCCAGCGTCCAGTCGAAACCTCGCACTCGAGCCCGAACGGTCATTGCGATGAAGCTGACCTCGAAGGCGATGTGCGCGATCAGGATGGTCGTGTAGCCCGCGGCCCACCCGAAGTCGAGAAACAGCGTCAGCAGTGCCGCACCGATCACGACTTCCGGAGCGGTGAGCGGAAGGATGAGGAAGGTGTCGACGGCCTTCTGGCCCCGCCAGCGTTGCCGCACAAGCGCGATCGCCACCAACGTGCCGAGGACCAGCGCGATGGCGGTGGAGACGGCGGCCACGTTGAGGCTCAGCTTGAGCGCTTCGGTCAGCGGTGGGTACTTGAACGGATGCGCCCAGTTCTGCAGCGTGAAGCCGTGCCAGGTGTAGTTGAACTTGCCCGCGGGCTTGTTGAACGAGAACAGGACGATGACGAATATCGGCAGGAACAGGTAGAGCAACACCAATCCGGCCGCGCCCCGCAGCAGGAGGTCGCCCCATCGCGGGGTGCCCTTGACGGTCTTCGCCGGTTTGGGGCTGGTGGCGGACTCCATGGCGGCGATGGTCATACGAGGTCCTCCGTGCCGAGCGCGCGGGTGTACAGCAAGACACCAACGAGGATGATGACCATCAGCACGAGGCTCAGAGCCGCTGCGGCAGGGTAGTCCTTGACCACGAGGAACTGCTTCTGGATGACGTTGCCGATCATCGTGGTCTGCGTACTTCCCAGATAGTCGGCGTTGATGAAGTCACCGACCGACGGAATGAAGACCAGCATGCTTCCCGCCAGCACGCCGGGCATCGACAGCGGCAGAATAACTTTCGTGAAGCTGCGCACGTTCGACGAGTAGAGGTCTTTGGACGCCTCGATCAATCGTGGATCGATCTTCTCGAGGCTGACGTACAGCGGCAGGATCATGAAGATGATCCAGTTGTAGGTGAGGCCGCCGATCACCGCCCAGCTGGTGGACAGCAGCCTGCCCTCGTCGGGCAGCATTCCGATGTGGCCGAGTGCGGTGACCACCCAACCCTCGTCGGCGAGGATCGTCTTCCAGGCGATCGTGCGGATCAGGAACGTCACGAAGAACGGCAGGATCACCAGACCGAGGATCAGGTTCTTGTAACGGCCCGCCTTGAACGCGATGACGTACGCCAGCGGAAAGGCCAGCAGCACACACAGCAGCGTCGCCGCCAGCGAGTAGCCGAACGATCGAAGAATCTGCTCGCGGTACTCGGTGAAGGCCTCGGTGTAATTGCCGAAGTCCCAAGCGAACTCCAACGTCGGCATGTACACCGAACCGCCGGACGATGACAGCGACGTCCGCGCCAGCGTGAAAAACGGGACCACGAAGAACACTCCGAGGTACGCGAGCGCCGGCAGCACCATCAGATAGGGAGCGATCTTGCTCCGTTGTCTGCCGCTGGCTGCTACACCTGCCATCCGGTCAGCCGCCGGTGACCGCTGCGTACAGCGTGTTGTATTCCAGCGTCTGCTCGTCGGTCAGGGGCGCCCAGCCCTTCGACTTGTCGAGGGTTTCCTTCGACGGGTTGATCAGAGGATTCTTCGCCGCGGCGGGATCGATCTTCTCGAGTTCTTCTGTCATATCCGACAACACGGGCACGTACTGGACAAAGGAGACCAGCTTGGCGTAGTTCGCCCGGTCATAGATGTAGTTGATCCACGCCTCGGCGGCCTTCTGGTTCTTGGTGGTGTAGGGGATGACCATCGTGTCGACGAACGTGGTCGCGCCCGATTCGGGGACGACGAACTGAAGGTCGGGATTGTCCGCCTGCAGCTGCACGACGTCACCCGAATATGCCTGTGCGACAGCGATGTTGCCCGCCGCGAGGTCGTCGGCATAGTCGTTGCCCGTGAAGCGCCTGATCTGACCCTTGTCGTTCTGCTCGCGAACCAGGTCGACGGCCTTGGTCACCGTCTCGGTGCTGGGGTCCGTAGGCGAGTTACCCTGCGACAGCATGAGCATTCCGAGCCCGTCCTGCGCGTCGGAGAACAGGCTCACGCGGCCCTTGAACGCGGGATCCCAGAGGTCGTCGATCTTGGTGATGTCGCGGCCGGTCGCCGCGCGGTTGTAGGCCAGGCCAACGAGACCGGACATGTAAGGCGCGCTGTACTTTCGCTCCGGGTCGACGCTCGCCTCGAGGAGGTCTGGGCGCAGGTTCTTCTTGTTGGACCAGCCCGCATCGCTGATGTCGTTGAGCCAGCCCAATTGGTGCAGCCGCACCGCCATGAACGTGGTCGGCACCGCGAGGTCGGCGCCGATGTCCTGCTTGCGTGACAGCGGTTCCTTGTTCTTGGCGAACCATTGCTCGTTGTCGTTGAAGTCTTCCTTGTAGTCCACGGTGATACCGGACGCGGTCTGGAAGGCGGCGACGAAACCGTCGGCCATGTACAGCGGCCAGTTCGAGACTCGCAGTGTGCCGCTGGCGGGTCCGCTGTCCTGCGTAGCCGTTTGGCCGGACCCACCGCCGTCCGAACTACACGCGGCAAGGAAGGACGGGCCGAGGGCGAGCGCCGCGGCGGCCGCCGCACCCCCGCCGATGAACCGTCGACGTGAGGTTCTACTGGCGGCGAGCCGGGCCGCCAGTTCGAGGTCGATCGCGTCGATGTTCTTGGAGGGCATGGCGACTGTGCCTTTCGTCGATGTGAAAGAGGGGACGGAAACGATCGAGCCGGTCAGGAGTCGTCGAGCATCTCTTCGAGGTCTTCGGCGGTGGGGATGTCCGCGGCGGGAAGGACCAGCGAGGCTTCCGGCGCCCAGCACACGTGCACCCCGTCGCCCGGCCGCAGGAGCGGCAGGTCCTGCTCGGCGCCGACGTGCGCGAGGATCGTCGAATCGTCGGGCGCCGCAAGTTGCAGCCGCACGACGGGGCCCTGGAACGTCAGGTCCTTGACCGTCGCCTGCACCGTGGCCACGTCGCCGGTGGGCGCGTCCATCGACACCCGGACGCGTTCCGGCCGCACCATCAGCGTCGCGTGACCGCCGGGCTCGATCGCTGTGTCGCCGGGGCGGGCCTTCAATGTCGTTCCGAGAACCTCGACCTCGACGAAGTCGTGATCGGTGCGGCCGATCTGGCGACCGGCCCACAGGTTGGCCTGCCCGATGAAGTTGGCGACGAACACCGTTGCGGGACGGTCGTATATCTCGGTCGGCGTCCCGATCTGGTCGACGTTGCCGGCATTCATGACCGCGATCCGGTCGCTCATCGTGAGCGCTTCCTCCTGGTCGTGCGTCACGTAGATGAACGTGATGCCGACCTCGCGCTGGATCCGCTTGAGCTCGAACTGCATGGCGTGGCGCAGTTTCAGGTCCAGGGCGCCGAGCGGTTCGTCGAGCAGCAGCGCGCTCGGGTAGTTGACGAGGGCGCGCGCCAGCGCCACACGCTGCTGTTGCCCGCCCGACAGCTGCGCGGGCATGCGCTTGGCGAAGTCGGTCAGCCGGACGACCTCGAGCAGATCGTCGACCCGCTTGCGTACCTCGGTCTTGTCCTTCTTGCGGCTCCGCGGGCCATACGCAACGTTGTCCCACACCGACATGTGCGGGAACAGCGCATAGTGCTGGAACACCGTGTTGACATTGCGTTTATGCGGCGGCACCCGCGACACGTCGGCGCCTTCGAGCCTGATGGCGCCTTCGGACGGCGTCTCGAAACCCGCGATCATCCGCAGCGTGGTCGTCTTCCCGCAGCCCGACGGACCGAGCAGTGAGAAGAACTCGCCCGAGGCGATGGAGAAATCCGCGTCGGATACCGCGACGTAGTCGTCGAAGCGCTTCGTCACATGGTCGATCTCGATGACCGGGCCGCCCTTGGCGCGGCTGGCCCCGTCTTGTCCCGTCGGCTGGTCTACGGCGGTGGTGTGTGAGCCGGTCAGAGCGGATCCTCCTCTAAAGCAGCCCCCCGGAGCTGTGGATAAAACAATCGCCGATCAAGCGGACCTGCGCAAGCGATTCCGCAACGAATTTACATTTCGACAATGGAATCCTTTGTCACCGACGCGGGAAACCGCCAGAATCCGCTGAAGTGAGCGTAACCGCCCACGGCCGGGCTGTCAGGGCAGCCGGCTGCGGGGGTGGCGACAAGGGGCGCCACCCCAGTTTCGCAGCCGTTGGACCCCAGGTCGCAGAATTCCGCCCGCTCGTTTACCCCTGGCGCTAACCCGGGTAATGAAGTGGCATGGCCACGGTGGATGTCTCGGTATCGTCCGATCTCAGCCCGGAGGACGCCTGGAAGCTCGCGTCGGATCTGAGCCGGTTCGACGAGTGGCTGACCATCTTCGGCGGGTGGAGGAGCGAGGTCCCGACGCAGGTCGAGGTCGGCACCAGCGTGTCGTCGGCGATCAAGGTGAAGGGTTTCCGCAACATCATCCATTGGCGGGTCACCCGCTACGACGAACCCAAGGCGATCGAGATGGTCGGCCGCGGTAAGCCCGCCGTCTGCATCGCACTGCGCCTGTGCGTGAAGGACGAAGAAGCGGGTTCGACTTTTCAGGTGATCGCCGATCTCACCGGCGGCCTGCTCAACACACGCGTCGGCAACCTGGTGGCCAAGGTCCTCGAGTCCGACGTCCGCCGCTCAGTGACGAACCTGGCCGCCCTGCGCTAACCCCATTCGTGGTTCATGGCGCGGGATTCGTAGCGCGCCTCGACGGATTCCGGCGGCGGTGTGCCCAGCCTCGAAAATGCGATGAGCACCATCGCCAGTGTCGCGGTCGCGGCGCCGCCGATGAAGATCGCGAAGAAGCTGCTCTCCATGGGCACACCCGTACCGGCCGCCAGCCTGCTGAGCAACACCGCGACCAGAGCCGCCGCCGTCGAACTGCCGATCGTTCGGGCGATTGCGTTCATGCTCGTGGCGACACCGGTCTCGCTGGCGTCGACCTCGTTGACCACCAGTGCGGGCAGGGCGCCGTAACCGAGGCTGATGTAGGCGTTGGCGAGGACGCCGGCGACAATCACATGCCACGCCTGCGAATGGACGAACGCCGCCAACAGGAACCCGGCGATCCCTGCGACGGCCGCGACGAGCAGTACCGGGCGAGCCCCGAAGCGGTCGATGAACCTCCCACTGAACAAGGCGATGACGAAGCCAACGGCCACGCCCGGGAGCAGGAAGACGACGCTGGCCTCCAAGACGGTCGCACCGAACCCGTAACCCGCGGCCTCCCTCGGGATTTGGACGAACTGAGTCAAGCCGAGGAAGGCGAAGTACAGACCCATCCCGACGAAAACGGTGGCGAGGTTGGTGAGCAGGATCGGGCGGCGCCGCAGCATTTCCGTCGAGACCAGCGGTTGTTTGACACGCCGTTCCCACCGCCACCAGCCGAGGAGGACGACCACACCGCCCACGCCACATCCGAACGTCGCAGGCGACGTCCAGCCCCATGACTGCCCCTGCGTGAGCGACAGCAGGACGGTCGACAGACCCAATGCCAGCCCGATCGCGCCGAGCCAATCGATGGTCCCGCTGACACCGCGCGGCCTTCGCGGGATCACGAAGAGGGTGATCACGATGGCGGCGGCGGTGAACACGGTGGTCAACCAGAACACCCGGTGGTAGCCCGCGTTGCCGCTCATCAGAAGGCCCACCACCACGAGACCGCTGCCGCCGCCGAAACCCAGCGTGCCCGACAGCACCGCCATCGCCGACATCAGCCGATTTGGGGATAGCTCCTCACGCAAGATCGCAATGCCCACCGGGTAGAGGGCGAAGGAGGCGGCCTGGAGTACTCGGCTGATGATCAGCAACGGCAGCGACGTCGTCGTGGCAGCGAGCAGCGAACCGAGGAGTACGACGACGAGGACGCTCAGCAGGACCTGCTTCTTGCTGTGCAGGTCGGCGAGTCGGCCGATCAACGGTGTCGCGGCGATCGCGGCGAGCAGGTTGGCGGTGACCGCCCAGCTGACGCCGACGTCGGACGCGTGAAGCTGGTCGGCGATGATCCCGAGCACAGGGACGACGGCGGTCTGCAACACCGCGACTGTCAGCACCACGATGCTCAAACCCGCGACCAGCAGCCTGTGCCGCCCACTCGCATCGTTGGACGTGGTCGACCGCGTCGCACCGGTCTCGACCACGCACCACCCCGTTCGTTAGCTCGTCTTTGGTTCTCATCGATTATGGGCCTAGACCCGCAGCGGGCTGACGGGTGCCCGCACGTGATCGAATAGCCACATGTCACAACAGAGCACATCGAGCCCCCTCACGGAGTCGACATTCAGCGGCAACCGTCCTTCCGGTGCCGGTGACCTGTCGGTCGAGACGCACGGCATCACGCCAATCACCGAAGACCAGCGCTACGGCACTCCCGGCAGGTTGTTCACGGTGTGGTTTGCGCCGCAGGTCAACATGACCGGTGTCTTCACCGGAACGCTGGCAATCGTTTTCGGCCTCGGATTCTGGCTGGGCCTGTTGGCGATGGTGATCGGAACCGTCCTGGGTTCGCTTGTCGTCGGCTACCTGTCGACATGGGGCCCGAGGACCGGCACCGGTCAGCTGCCGAACTCGCGGATGGCGTTCGGCGGCGGTGTCGTGCTTCCCGCTGCGTTGCAGTGGCTCTCGTCGATCGCGTGGGATGCGCTTGTCGGATTGTTCGGTGGGGAAGCCCTTGCCGTATTACTCGACATCCCGTTCTGGATCGCTGTCCTGATAGTCCTCGGGGTACAGGGCGCGGTCGGCTTCTTCGGCTATGAGCTCATCCACCGTTTGCAGGCGGTCCTGACCGTCGTCCTGTTCACCACCTTTGTGGTGTTCGCGGTGAAACTCGTTGGCGGACATGACATCGTCACGCCGGCGGCCGTGTCGGGCCCTGATCTCGTCGGCGCGTTCGTGCTCGAAGTCACCGTCGCCTTCAGCTTGGCGGTGTCATGGGCCAGCTATGCCGCAGACTTCAGTCGATATCTGCCCGCGCATTCGTCGCGTGCCCGGGTTTTCGGCTTCACGTTCGCAGGGATCGTGTCGGCGTACATCTTTGTGCAGGCCATCGGCATCGCGGCGGCCGGGACGATCGCTGAGCACACCGCGGAAGGACTGCGTTCGGTGATGGGCGGCGGGGTGCTGGGCGCGCTGACGTTGCTGATAATCGCAGTTGCCTCAGTCGGATCCGGCGTCATGAACGACTACAGCGGATCGCTCGCGCTGCAGACGATCGGGGTGAAGGTCCGACGCCCGGTGTCGGCAGTGATCGTCACCGCGCTGGCGTTCTCGCTGATCCTCTGGTTGCACTCGGCCGACACCGCGACACGGTTCACCGATGTGCTGCTGCTGGTGAGCTATTGGATTCCCGCGTTCGTCGCCGTGGTCGTGATCGACTGGGCGTTGCGTATCCGCGGACGGGCCAGCATCGACCCGGCACAGGAACCGACAGATCGACGCGATGCCGCCGTTGCGCTGATCGTGTTCGTGGTGGCATACGGGGCCGCGGTCCCGTTCATGAACACCTCGATATTCCAGGGGCCGGTCGCCGTCGCGTGGCACGGCGCCGATGTCGCCTATTTCGTCAATCTTCTTGTCGCCGCGACACTTTACGGCGGTTACCGATTGTGGGGGAGGCGCCGCGCGTCAGCATTGTGACCGGTGGTGTGAATGAAGTCGTCGATCAGATCGACGACATCGCCCGGCCGTTCGACGTGCGGGAAATGACCGACGCCTTCGAGCACCTCGAGCCTGCTGCCCTCCCGCGCTTCATGCAAGGCGTAGCCGTGCTCGACGGGGATGATGCGGTCCTGATCGCCCCAGATCACCATCGTCGGCAGATCCGAGGTGAGATGCAGCCGATTCAACGCGCTGACCGCCTGACCGCGATGATCGACGACCGAGCGCAATGTCCGCAAGAACGCCTGTCGCGTCTCGGAATCGGCCAAAGATGAATAGGCGCTCCACATCTCGGCACCGCGGGGCGATTGAATGCCCGCCGTGGAGAACCACGATCGAAGTTTGTTTCCCGCAGTGAGAACGGGGCGGGGCGCGATGACCGGCAGGATCAGCTCGGCCCCGGGTGCTGAGAGCATTCGAAGTGTCCAGCCGACGTCGGGACCCAGGCCACCGCTGCTGATCAGGACCAACCGTTCACACAGGTCGGGATGCTGGTAGACGAATTGCATGGCTACGCCGCCGCCCAACGATTGGCCGATGATCGTCGCCCGCGAAACCTCCAACTCGTCGAGCAGGTCCCGCAACCAGACCGCGAACGCGCCGAGCGAGTAATCGCCTCGCGGCTTCGCGGATTGGCCGTGGCCGAGCAGGTCCGGCGCCACGACCCGGTACCTGCGCGCCAGCTGGGGGATCACCGCACGCCAGGTGTGGGAACTTCCCGCCATACCGTGGATGAGCAGCAACGCTTCGGGTCCCGTGCCCTCATCCTGGTAAGCCACGCGATCGCCGTGCAGCTGGAGATACTTCATCTCATCCATGTGGATTCGGCCCCTTAATGATGTCCGGTCAGTGTCTACCCCGAAACCGGGACAGGTAAAGCCAAGTGGCCTGATAACCCCGACGTTCGTAGAGCCGGATCGCGTCACTATTGCCTGGTAATGCGCCGAGGATCACATCGTCGACGCCAAGGCCGAGCAGGTGATCCTCGAGTCGGGTGAGCAGCTCGGAGCCGAGCCCGCTGCCGCGCAACGGTGGCAGGACACTGAGCGATTCGATTTCGCCGATGCGTGACCCGGTCTCCCAGGTGTCAGGGATCCAGGTATCGGCGAGGGCCATCACATGTGCCAGCCCGTATCCGACGGCTGCGTCGTCGACGAACGCCATCAGCAACAGGGTGTCCGGTTTGGCCAGAAGTTCCTCGTACAGTGCGCGACGCACCGACCATGTCTGCGCATCGCTGACGTACGGGCCGAGTTGCGGCATCGATTCCGCGTGGCGGTGATGCACGGCCACCCACAGCGGCGCGACGAGGTGTAACTCCCCAACGCCTGCCGGGAGTATCTGCCAGTCGGTTGCCATCGCGCAACGCTAATGCAGCGGCCAGAATTGTGGCATCACCACACAAGGCGAATTCACGCCGTACGGCCCGTCGCATTGGGTCGTGCTGGCCGTCTTCGTGGTGGGCGCGGTGGCCTTGGTGTGGCTGGGCCGCAGGCAGACCGAACGGCAGGCGCGCCGGTTCGGTCGGATCGTCGGCGTGGTCACGGCGGTCATCTACGCAGCAGCGTTCGTCAACGCGCTGATCCCGCCCGATCTGCGGTGGTCGGTACCGCTGCACCTGACCGATCTGGCGACCGTGGTCACCGCTTACGCCATGTGGTCGCAACGTCACTGGGCCTACGTGCTGACCTACTACTGGGGCCTGGTCCTCAGCGTGCAGGCGTTGATCTCGCCGGTGCTGACCGGACCGGACTTCCCGAATTACCAGTTCCTCGGATTCTGGTCGATTCATCTGCTGGTCGTCTGGGCCGCGATCTATCTCACCTGGGGCCGGGGCATGCGGACAAACTGGCGTAGCTACCGGTTCGTGGTGGTGGTGTCCGTGATGTGGGTCGTGGTCACCATGACGTTCAACAGCATCGCCGGAAGCAATTACGGCTTCCTCAACGGGAAACCCGGAATCGCGTCATTGCTGGATGTGATGGGCCCGTGGCCGTGGTACGTGCTGGTGGGGGCGGTGCTCGTGGCAGCGGTGTGGGCGGCCATGACCTGGCCGTGGGAACGGCTGCGCCGAATCGATGGGAGATCACGATGACTGTTCCAGAGCCGTCACCAGTCAACCATCACGCCGACCACCCCGGCTTTTCGGGTGTAACCGGGGCGATCGTCGGCGTGATCCTGCTGTTGAGGGGGCGGGCGAACGCCCGACTGGCGGCCGAGGTCACCGACGTCTCGGCCGGCGACCGGGTCATCGATGTCGGCAGCGGTCCCGGTGGCGCGGTGCGGGAAGCCGCGCGCCGTGGCGCCACAGTGACCGGCGTCGATCCCTCGCCGGTGATGTTGCGGCTGGCCCGCATCGTCACGCGAGCTCGGGGTGTCGAATGGGTCGAAGGCACGGCCGAGCACGTGCCGCGGCCGGACGGGTCGGCGACGGTCTGGTGGTCGTTGGCGACCGTGCACCACTGGCAGGACGTCGGCAAGGGACTCGGCGAAGCGCACCGGCTCCTGGCGCCGAACGGGCGCCTGCTCGCCGTCGAACGCCGGGTGCAACCGGGCGCGACGGGCCTCGCGAGCCATGGCTGGACGCACCAGCAGGCGGAATCATTTGCGGCCCAATGCCGCACAGCGGGCTTCGCCGACGTGGTCGTCGATCAACCCGGGCGGGGCCGCCATGCGGTGTGGGCGGTCAGCGCCACCCGGCCGTAGGTGTTGGCAGGGATTGGCACCGTCGACCCGGGGGTACCTCACGTGACGGGGCATCGATCCGGAGGTGGCGCATGGCCGAAGCGGCGAAGGGCGATGGCGACGAGGAGGAACGTCAGCGATTCGCCGACCGTGTGCTCGGGTTTCTCGAAGACGTCGTGTACTGGGCGATCGCCGTCGTTCTCGTCAGCGGGTCCATCGCCTTGCTCGTCGCGCAGTTCCACACGATGCTGGGCCTGCGGACCTCACCGGCCAAGATCGTCATGTTGGAGGTCCTCGACGGCCTCTTGCTGATCTTCATATTCGTCGAGCTGTTGTACGCGGTCCGCTCGTGCCTTCGGTCGCGGGAGATCGTCGCGGAGCCGTTCCTCATTGTGGGAATCCTGGCCTGCATCAAGGAGATCGTGGTGCTGTCCGTTGAAGCCGCCACACTGCTTAAGGATGGGCCGCAGTTCTCGCGTGCGATCGTCGAGGTCGCGGTGCTGGGCGTGGCCGTGCTCGTGCTCGCGTTGTCGGCGTACGTGTTGCGTGAGCGACGGCGCAGCGACGACAACCCGGCCGAAGAAGAAGCCCGCGACGAGGAAGACGCCACTTCCGGTTGAGGTGCGGCGCTGTGCGAGGATGCGCGAATGGCCACCGAAGCTGCGCATTTCACGCAAACCCAGGACGGCGAGTTCACGCCTACCCGCTTTGCGCTGAGCCATTGGGGCGACGATCATCTCAACGGCCCCGCTGTCGTCGGCCTGGCAGCGCAGGTGCTGGAGAACCATGTCGGATCGCCCGACTTCTTGCCGACTCGCCTCACGGTCGACCTGTTCCGGGCGGCCCGCTCCACCCCGACGAGGGTTGATGTACGGGTGGTTCGTGATGGCCGCCGGGTGCGCAGCGCGGAATGCGATGTGCTTCAAGACGGTCGGGCCGTCGCGCGTGCGACATTGGTTCAGTACCGACGCTCGTCGCCGCCACCCGGTCGTCAGTGGGCCGCAACGATGCCGCAGCCGTCGCCGCCACCCCCGGACGACCAGATGATGCCGTTCGTCGGCAGCGAAGCCGGTTGGACCCGCACTCCGGCGGCGCACCAGAACGATTCACGCAAGACGTTCTTCTACGGGGGCCTCAATGTCGTTGCGGGGGAGAAGATCTCGCCTTTTGTGCGAGCCGCGATCGTCGCCGAGGCGACCAGCCTCGTGACCAACCTCGGCACCGAAGGCATCGGCTATATCAATGGTGATCTGACGGTGGCCTTGTCCCGATTGCCGGTCGACGACTGGATCAGCATCCAGGGCGATTCGCACTGGGCGTCGGACGGTATAGCCGTCGGGACGGCAACGTTATTCGATCACCAGGGGGCCTTCGGATCGGGCATGACGACCGCGGTCGCCAACCCCGCCGCCCAGATCGACTTCACGACCAGGTCATTCGAGAAGCGCGGCCTCGACTACGAATAGTGCGGTCCGCCTGACTACCAGCGCCTGTGCCAGTTGCCATTGCCGCCGTCGACACCGACTTCGGCCGTCGAAGGCGGCGTCACGGGCTTCGGCGCCACGCTGATCGGTGCGCGGGTGACGCCGATCTGTGGTCCGTCCGAGGCCGACCCGCCGCGCGGCGCTTGATATTGAGGCACGTATACCGGGGCGTCCTGCGCCGGTGGTGGTGGAGGCGGCGGTGGCGGTGAAGCCGGCGGCGGTGGCGGAGCGGATGGTCGTGCGGGCTGGCTCGTGAGCGTGGGTGCCGTGCCGCCGGTCGTCGGCGCGACACTGCTGGGTACCTGTTCCGTCGTCGGTGTCACGTTCGCCGGCTCCTCGGAACTCGGGCCGGGGGTTCGTAGCAGCATGGGAATGATGGCGAGCACCACCGCGACGGCGATGACGGCGATCAGGACGATCAGACCGCGCCTGGTGCGGTACCACGGCGCGCGGGCGGGCTTGAACGTCAGCGTGCTTCCGGCGGAGGGTCGGCGGTCGATGACGGGCTCTGCGGAGGCAACAGGCTCGACCGTCTCCTCGAGGTAGCTGGACTGGTCCTTGACGTAGCCGCCTGGCTCGTCGAAATCGACGAACTGGACGTTGTAGTCGCCCTGGGGGTCGTAGCCGCCCGAATCGTCGCTGACCACTGGAATCGGCGCGGTGTTCGGGTCGTGTTGCCCGTCGGTGACGTGCGCACCGTCAGGTTCGGCCGTCGACTCGTCGATATCCCTTCCCCACAGGGCAACGCTCTCGGCCATGCACGCATTTTACCGTCCTCAGCGGCACGCTCAGACACCTAAGATTCTCGACCTGAAAACCGGTCGGCACCAAGAACATTCAATGGCGGCATCGGCAACCCGCTCAACGCGACGTACGATCTCGTGCATGACCAGCGGGCCGGCGGAAGAACAGCGCCTGCGAGACCTCAAGCTCCTGCGCAAGGTTCGTGACCGGATCGACCGCGAATACGCCCAGCCGCTCGACGTCGAGGCGCTCGCGCGTGGCGTGAATATGTCGGCCGGCCACCTATCGCGCCAGTTCAAGAGCGCATACGGAGAATCCCCGTATTCCTATCTGATGACCAGGCGCATCGAGCGTGCGATGGCGTTGCTGCGGTGCGGCGAGATGTCCGTGACCGAGGTCTGTTTTGCCGTCGGCTGCTCCTCGCTGGGCACGTTCAGCACCCGTTTCACCGAGTTGGTCGGCGTACCGCCCAGCACGTACCGCGCACAGACGGCCGATGCTTCGACAGGCTTACCTCACTGTGTGGAGAAACAGATCACCAGACCGATCAGGAATCGAGAAGCGCCTGCCGTAGCGCTGCACATAACGTGAGCGCCATGTTCATCACCATCCACTCCAGCATGCTCCCGCACGACGACCCGGATGCCTCCCTGGCGTTCTACCGCGACACTCTCGGCTTCGAAGTCCGCCTCGACGTCGGACAGGGAAAGATGCGCTGGATCACCGTCGGACCTCCCAACCAGCCCGACACCAACGTCGTCCTGTATCCGCCGACCGCCACGCCGGGCCTCACCGAGGATGAGCGCCGCCTCATCGCCGAAATGATGGCCAAGGGCACCTACGCCCAGATCAACCTGGCAACCAAGGACCTCGACGCGACCTTCGAGCGTGTCCAGGCCGGCGACGCCGAGATCGTTCAGGAGCCGACAGAGCAGCCCTACGGTGTGCGTGACTGCGCGCTGCGCGATCCCGCAGGCAACATGGTCCGTATCCAGGAGCTCCCCTAAACGATGGCGAAGACCGCAGACAGCCACGACCTGATCCGCGTGCACGGCGCCCGCGAGAACAACCTCAAGGACGTCGACGTCGAATTGCCGAAACGCCGCCTCACCGTCTTCACCGGGGTGTCGGGCTCGGGTAAGAGCTCGCTGGTGTTCGACACGATCGCAGCCGAGTCGCAGCGGTTGATCAACGAGACCTACAGCGCCTTCGTCCAGGGGTTCATGCCGGCGCTGGCGCGGCCCGAGGTCGACGTTCTGGAGGGGCTCACGACGGCGATCATCGTGGACCAGCAGCGCATGGGCGCCGACCCACGCTCCACGGTCGGCACCGCCACCGACACGGGTGCGATGCTGCGCATCTTGTTCAGCAGGCTGGGCAAGCCGCACATCGGCTCGCCGCAGGCGTTTTCGTTCAACGTCGCCTCGATCAGTGGCGCCGGGGCGGTGACGATGGAGCGCGGCGGCAGAACGGTCAAGGAACGCCGCGAGTTCAACGTCGTCGGCGGGATGTGTCCGCGGTGTGAGGGCCGGGGTTCGATCAACGACATCGACCTCACCGCGCTGTACGACGACAGCAAGTCACTCAACGAGGGTGCGCTCACCATCCCCGGCTTCAGCATGGAGGGCTGGTACGGGCGAATCTTCAACGGCTGCGGCTTCTTTGACCCCGACAAGCCGATCAGCAAGTTCACCAAGAAGGAACTGGACGCCCTGCTGCACAAGGAGGCGACCAAGCTCAAGATCGACGGAGTGAACCTGACGTATCTGGGTCTGATCCCACAGATCAAGAAGTCGTTCCTGGCCAAGGATGTCGAGGCGATGCAACCGCACGTCCGTGCGTTCGTGGAACGGGCGGTGACGTTCACGACATGCCCCGACTGCGACGGCACGCGACTCTCCGACACGGCTCGGTCGTCGAAGATCACGGGCCACAGCATCGCCGATGTGTCTGCGATGCAGATCAGCGATCTGGCCGTCTGGATCGGCAAGATCAACGACAAGTCGGTGGCTCCACTGGTGGCGTCGTTGCAGCACACCCTGGACTCATTTGTCGACATCGGGCTGGGCTACCTGTCCCTCGACCGCCCGGCGGGAACGTTGTCCGGTGGTGAAGCCCAGCGCGTCAAGATGATTCGCCATCTCGGATCGGCGCTCACCGACGTCACATACGTCTTCGATGAACCGACCGTCGGCCTGCATCCGCACGACATAGCGCGGATGAACGACCTTCTGCTGCAACTACGCGACAAGGGCAACACCGTCCTGGTCGTCGAGCACAAGCCCGAGGTGATGGCGATCGCCGACCATGTCGTCGACCTCGGCCCCGGAGCGGGCACCGACGGTGGCCAGGTGGTCTTCGAGGGCACGATCGACGGGCTACGGGGGAGCGACACCATCACCGGTCGCCACCTCGACGATCGCGCAGCGCTCAAGGACCAGGTGCGCTCGTCGTCAGCAGCTCTGGAGATCCGTGGTGCCTCGACGCACAACCTGCAGAAGGTGAACGTCGACATCCCGCTGGGCGTGCTCTGCGTGATCACCGGCGTCGCAGGTTCCGGCAAGAGCTCGCTGATCAGTGGCTCGGTCGCCGGCCGCGACGGCGTCGTGGTGATCGACCAGGCGCCCATCCGCGGATCGCGCAGGAGCAACCCTGCGACCTACACCGGGCTGCTGGACCCGATCCGCAAGGCGTTCGCAAAGGCCAACGAGGTGAAACCGGCGCTCTTCAGCGCCAATTCGGAGGGTGCATGTCCGGCATGCAACGGCGCCGGCGTCATCTTCACCGAATTAGGTGTCATGGCCACGGTGGAATCGCCGTGCGAGGAATGCGAGGGCAAGCGGTTTCAAGCGTCGGTCCTCGAGCACACGTTCGGTGGTCGCAACATCGCCGAGGTCCTGGCGATGTCGGTGACCGACTCGCTCGAATTCTTCGACACCGGCGAAGCGGCCGTCCCAGCCGCGCGCAGGATCCTGGAACGGCTCGCCGATGTCGGACTCGGCTACCTGACACTCGGTCAGCCACTCACCACACTGTCCGGCGGTGAGCGCCAGCGGCTAAAGCTCGCCTCTCAGATGGGCGACAAGGGCGAAATCTACGTGCTGGATGAACCGACGTCGGGTCTGCACCTCGCCGATGTCGAGCAGCTGCTCGGCCTGCTCGATCGCCTCGTCGACTCCGGCAAGTCGGTGCTCGTCATCGAGCACCATCAGGCAGTGATGGCGCACGCGGACTGGATCGTCGACCTCGGCCCGGGGGCCGGCCACGACGGCGGCCGGGTGGTCTTCGAGGGCACGCCTGCCGGCCTGGTGTCGAAGCGGTCCACACTGACCGGCGAACATCTCGCGAAATACGTCGGCACCTGACCCGGTTTCGCGGCAAGATGCCGGGGGTGGCGATCGACGTAGATGCTCTGCGGGAGAAATACGCGGTCGAGCGGGATCGCCGATTGCGGCCCGACGGCATTGCGCAGTACGTCGAGATCTCAGGTCCGTTCGCCGACTTCGCGAAAGATCCGTGGTCCGATCCGGGCTTCACCCGCGCCCCGCTGTCAGACGAGGTCGACGTCGCGATCATCGGCGCCGGTTTCGGTGGGCTTCTCACCGCCGCCCGGTTGCGAGAACTGGGCGTGCAGAGCATCCGGCTGATCGACAAGGCCGCCGATGTGGGAGGGACCTGGTACTGGAATCGATACCCGGGCATCGCCTGCGACGTCGAGTCCTATGTGTACATGCCGCTGCTCGAAGAGTTGGGCTATGTCCCGACCGAGAAGTACGCGAAGGGCCCCGAGATCTTCGCGCACTGCAAGAGCATCGCGGAGCATTACGACCTGTACCGCGACATCTGCCTGCAGACCGAGGTACATGAGATCCGCTGGGACCCAGACCTTCTGCGCTGGATCATCGCCACCAACCACGGCGACACCATCCGCGCACGTTTCGTCGCGATGGCCAACGGATACCTGCAGAAGCCGAAACTCCCTGGCATCGAAGGGATCATGGCCTTCCAAGGGCACACATTCCACACCAGTCGATGGGACTACGACTACACCGGTTCCGATCTGTCCAAGCTCGTAGACAAGAGGGTTGGAATCATCGGAACGGGTGCCACCGCCATCCAGTGCGTTCCGCACATCGCCAAAGCCGTCAAACAACTGCTCGTCTTTCAGCGCACGCCGTCGACCGTCGACGTGCGTGGCAACCGGCCGACCGATCCGGCGTGGTCGGAGTCGCTGTACGACGGATGGCAGCGTCGCCGCATCGAGAACTTCCAGCTGCTCACGGCGGGCGGTGAGGCCGACGAGGATCTGGTCGACGACGCGTGGACGAGCATCGTCAAGAAGCTGTTCGTGATGCGGCAGAGATCCGTCGAAGGGATGTCCGACGAAGAGCGTTTGCGCGCAGTGGAAATGGCTGACTTCGCGAAGATGGACGAGATCCGCGCCCGCGTCGATTCGATAGTGAACGACCCCGCCACCGCCGAGGCGCTCAAACCCTGGTATGGCTACTTCTGCAAGCGACCCTGCTTTCACGACGACTATCTGCAGACCTTCAACCGGCACAACGTGAGACTCGTCGACACGAAAGGCAAGGGCGTTGAGCGCATCACCCGCGATGGCGTCGTCGTCGACGGCACCGAGTACGGCGTCGACTGCCTGATCTTCGCCACCGGCTTCGAGGTCGGCACCGACTACTCGCGACGCACCGGCTTCGAGATCATCGGCCGGGATGCGGCCACGCTCTCCGACACATGGCGAGACGGAGTACGAACCCTGCACGGCCTCTCGGTCAACGGATTCCCGAACTGCTTCATCCTGTCCATCGCGCAGTCCGGGTTCACCGTGAACTTCCCATATCTCCTTGACGTGCAAGCGCGTCACACTGCCGAAGTGATCGCGTGGGCACTCGCCAATGACGTCACCGAGTTGGAGGCGTCGGCAGACGCCCAGTCGGCGTGGGTCGACACGATCGTCGCACGGTCGGCGGCGAGCGCAGACCGGGCCAAATCCTGCACCCCGGGCTACTACAACCGCGAAGGCCAGGCGAACGCGAAGACGCGTCAGGGCAGCTTCTTCTTCGGCACGCCAACCGAATACGCCGACATCCTCGAGGCATCTCGGGCGGGCGGCGCACCGGAAGGTTTTGAGATCCGCACAGGTATCCATCGATGACGAGGCGCGGCCGATACCTCACCGGTCGTGTTCGGGCACTCACTCGCCGCGGCAGGTCACCGCGTGTGGTGGTCATCGGGGCCGGATTCGGCGGACTCGCCGCGGCGGTCGCTTTGCGCCGCAAAGGTATCGACGATCTGTCGATAGTCGAACGCTCCGACGGTGTCGGTGGCACCTGGCGGCAGAACACCTATCCGGGTGCTGCGTGCGACATCCAGAGTCACCTGTACTCGTTTTCGTTCGCTCCCAACCGCAACTGGACCCGCACCTACGCCTATCAGCCCGAGATCCTTGCGTACCTCGAGTCCGTCGCTGACGACTTCGACCTACGTCGACACCTGATGCTCGGCACCAACGTGCGGAGGCTCATCTGGAACGAAACCGAAGCGCACTGGGACGTCGAACTGACCGACGGCCGCCGCCTCGTCGCGGACGTCGTCGTCAGCGCCGTCGGGTTGTTCGGCGCCGCACGGTATCCCGACATCGAGGGCATCACGGAGTTTTCGGGCACACTGATGCACACCGCGCAGTGGGACGCGAGCGTCGACCTGACCGGCAAGCGTGTGGCCGTCGTCGGCACCGGGGCAAGTGGCGTGCAGGTCATCCCCGAAGTCGCCGCCACGGCCGCAGCGCTGACTGTGTTTCAGCGGACGCCACCGTGGATGGTGCCAAAGGAGGACCGGCCCTACGGGAGTGACGAGCTCGCCCGATTCCGCCGTATCCCGTGGGCCGCTCTGCGTGAGCGGTGGCGGCTGTGGAAGATGCAGCACGACAACACGGCGCTGACACCCGATCATCCGAGGATGGCGGTCGTTCAGGAGTTGTCGGAGAACTTTCTGCGCCGCCATGTCGAGGACGAGGCGATGCGCGACGCGTTGACTCCTCGCTACCCGTTCCGCTGCAAGCGTGTGCTGCTCGGCGAAAAGTACTACACGGCATTGCAAGAGCCGCACGTCGATCTCGTGACGGATCCGATCGAGCGGGTCACTGAGACAGCGGTCGTCACCGAGGGTGGTCGTGTCGAGGTCGATGCCATCGTGCTGGCGACGGGATTCGAGACCAGTAGCTACCTGTCGGATCTCGAGGTGGTCGGGGTCGGCGGTCAGAGCTTGCACAACCTGTGGGGATTGGATCCCCGGGCGTATCTTGGCGTCGCCGTGAGCGGGTTTCCCAACTTCTTCATGCTGTATGGACCCAACACCAACCAGGGTGCGAACTCGATCATCTACATCCTGGAGGCCGGTGCGCGCATGGTGGCCAGTGCGGTGAGTCGGCTGGCCCGCCGGGGTGGTTACCTCAGCGTGCGACCCGAGGTCGAATCTCGGTTCAACGAACAGATTTCTGCGGAGCTGGAGCGGACCATATGGACGCAATGCGACAGCTACTACCGATCGCCGACCGGTCGGATCGTCACGCAGTGGCCGCACTCCGAACTGGACTACGCGAAGGCGACGTGGCGCATCCGGTCACGAGACTGGCGTCACCAGACCTGAATCACTTCTTCGGAGTTGAGCGCCTTCTCGGTGGCTTCTCGGCGGCAGGGGCTGATCCACGAGTGGCCAGACGGCTCAGGGTGGAGACACCGGGTAGCGACGACACGGCGCCGTAAACCTCGTTGCCCGTCGCGACGAGAGCTTCGAGTTGAGGCAAGACCGCGTCCATCGTCCGGATCATCGGGTCAGCGAGCGCGAGGTAGCGTTCGGCGCGGTCGATCGCCGTGTTCAATCGCTCGGTCGCAATCGCCAGATTCTCGATCAAATCGGGCAACTGAGCCGCGAGTTGTATCGACGCGGGTGGAATACGCAACGCCGCCCCTGCGGCGGACTGCGCGGTCTCCGCCGCCTCCCGCGCCGCCGCCTGCGCAGTCTCGGCGGCTGCTTGCGCGGCGGCCATGATGTCTTTCGGTGTGGGAACCTTGCTCGCCATCTGTTAACTGTCCCGCACGTCGATGCGACTTTCCATGCTTTGACCGATAGGCGTGTCGTCTTTTCGTATTCGCCTGCGGTGCAGTGCCATTACCGATGGACATGAAGATTCCGGCGTTTGCCGAGATACTTGTACAACTTTCGCCGACAGCAAGGGGCCGCGCGTGACAGTCGTCGCCGTCTATCTCGTCATCACATTCGGTCTCGGCGGCCTCGCGATGGCGCTGCGTCTTCCTCCTCTGGTCGGGTTCCTGGCGGCGGGATTCGTCATCAATGCCCTCAACGTCGAGGACTTACCGCAACTGGACGTGCTGGCCGATCTGGGCGTCACGCTGTTGCTCTTCGCGATCGGACTCAAGCTCAACGTTCGCATCCTGCTGCGCCGCGAGGTATGGCTGACCACATCGGTGCACATGCTGGTCAGCGTCGTTCTCGGCAGTGTCGCCTTATGGCTGGCCGCCGTGGCGGGGGTGTCCATGCTGTCCGGCCAGAGCACGCAAACGATCGCCCTGCTCGCCTTCGCGCTGTCGTTCTCCAGCACGGTGTTCGTGGTCAAGGTGCTGGAGGAGCGGGGTGAATCGCATGCGCTGTACGGCCGCGTCGCAATCGGCATCCTGGTCATGCAGGACATCGTCGCGGTGGTCTTTCTGACCGCAACCAGCGGTCACCTGCCCAGCCCGTGGGCATTCACGCTGGTGCTGCTGTGGCCGCTGACCCGACTCGTCCGCAAGATCTGGAGTCGCTTGGGCCACGGGGAGATGCAGTCGCTCTTCGGGATCGTGATGGCGTTGGTGCCCGGGTACGCGCTGTTCTCCGCGGTCGGGCTGAAGGGTGACCTCGGTGCCCTGATCATCGGCGTGCTGCTGGCGTCGCATTCGGCGTCCTCCGAGCTGTCACGCTCGTTGTTCCACATCAAGGAACTGCTGCTCGTGGGGTTTTTCGTATCGATCGGCCTCACCGGCCTGCCCGATCTGCCCACGATCGGCGTCGCGCTGGTGATGGTGCTGCTTCTGCCGTTCAAGGCCGGCTGGTATGTGATCCTGCTGTCGCGCATGAAACTGCGATATCGCACCGCCTTGCTCGCTGGGCTCGGCTTGATGAACTACTCCGAGTTCGGCTTGATCGTGGTGTCGGTCGGAGTCTCGGCGGGGCTGCTGGAGCAAGCCTGGCTGGTCGAGATGTCGATCGCCGTGGCCATCAGCTTCGTCCTCTCGGCACTGGTGAACGGTCGCGGACACCTGATGGTGGAAAAGATCGCGGCGCGGTTGCCCGCTCAGGACGAGAACAGCCTGCACCCCGAGGAACGCCCCGGTGACGCCGGCGACGCAGAGGTCGTGGTGATCGGCATGGGCCGTGTCGGATACGCCGCTTACCAGCGAATGACCGATCACTACGGTCTTCGGGTAGTCGGTGTCGACTTCGACGGACCCCGAATCCAACGGCTCGCGGACGACGGCCTGCGGGTCATCGAGGGTGACGCCACCGACCTGGATTTCTGGCACCAACTACGTCACTCCGAGTCAGTGCGTATCGCCGTGCTGGCCATGCCGCGTCACGGGGCCAATGTCACCGCACTCGCGTGTCTGCGTGAGTCCGGCTTCAGCGGCAAGATCGCGGCGGTCGCCAGATACGACGATGAAGTCCAGTGGGCCAAGGAACACGGTGTGGACATCGCCTTCAATGTCTACGCCGGCGCAGGCCTCGAGTTGGCCGATCAGGTGTCCGACGACGAAGCACCCCGCGGGCCGGTTCCACGGTCCGACGACGTGCCCACAGGGGAGTTTTGACATGAATCTGCCGGAACGGCTGCCTGCGCAGCGGGAACTGTTCGCGGTCCCCGACGAGATCGCCTACTTCAACACCGCCAACCTCGCGCCGCACCTGCACGCGGTCCGCGCCGCCGGCGAGGCGGCTCTTGATCAACGAGGCAGGCCCTGGACGATCACGCCCGAAGATTGGTTCACAGATGTCGAACATCTGCGCGGCTTGTTTGGTCGGCTGATCGGTGGCGACGCAGACGGTGTCGCGTTGATTCCCGCAACAAGCTACGGGTTCACCGTCGCCGCCCAGTGCGCCAACCTCTCCGCAGGACGGCGCGTTCTCGTGCTCGCCGAGGAGTACCCGTCGGGGATCTACACCTGGCGACGGGCTGCACGCCATACGGGTGCCGAAATCCTCACGGTGGCAGGACGACCCGACCACGATTGGACGAAAGCAGTTCTCGCCGCGATTGACGAGACGGTAGCTGTGGTGAGTGTGCCCAACGTGCATTGGACCGACGGCACGTTGATCGACCTAGTCCGCATCGCCGGCGCCGCCCATGACGTCGGCGCGCTGTTGGTGATCGATGGCAGCCAATCGGTGGGTGCGTTGCCACTGGATGTCGACGAGCTTCGCCCGGATTTCGTGATCAGTGTTGGCTACAAGTGGCTGCTTGGCCCTTTCGGCCGTGGCTACATGTGGATCGCCGAGCCGCACCGGGGCGCAGAGCCGGTTGAGGAGAACTGGATCTCGCGGGTCGACTCGGAGGACTTCGCTCGCCTGGTCGACTACCGCGACGACTACCAGCCTGGTGCGCGTCGCTTCGACGTCGGTCAGCGAACCTGCTTCGAGTTGACCCCGATGGCCATCGCGGCGCTCGAGCAGATCCTTGACTGGGGTGTGGGACGTATCGCGAGTTCTCTGGAGCGAATCACCACACAGATCGCAGACAGCCTCAGCAGCACGCGTTTAGAGCCCACACCGGCGGGGCTTCGCAGTCCGCACATGCTCGGCGTTCAGATACCTGAATCGAAGCGACGCGTCATCATCCCGGCCCTGGAGGACGCCAATTGCTATGCGGCGCTCCGTGGATCGTCCCTGAGAATCGCACCCCACCTGCACACCACAATCGCCGATATCGACAGACTTGTCGAGATCCTGACCACGATTTAGACTCAATCCCGCTGTGCTCCATGCTTTTTCATCACAGCACCGAATTATGACCAGCCGGTGAGGATGGGTGTTGGCCGTCTAACCGCTGTCGTTCGTACGATCCGCCGCGGCGACACATCCGATGCGTCACTGTGACATAACCCGCTATGGGACAGCATCATTGGGAGGATGCGGCTGTTCCGATCAGACGAGCTACGGACAGGGGAGTTGGAAAGCGTCGAGCCGAATATTCTTGATGAGCGTCGAGAGGCCGAGCGGCTTGGTCACCGCGCACATCGCAGCGAGCTGGTCGGGGTTCACGTATTCGGCATGGAACACAGCCTTATTCGCGGCCAGGAAGTTGTCTTGATATTGCGTGCACTCGTTGAACGTGAAGCATTCCTCATTGAGGGCCCAGTCGAAGTCAGGCACGAGATCGGCGAGCTGGTCGACGTTGTTCTTGAGTCCCACTGACAGACCACGCGCATGGGCTTCAGCCGCGATGAAGCGGTTGTAGTCGAGTTGATCGGCCGACGTCAGCTCGAAGCCGGTGTCGTTGCCGAAGCCGTCGACGTTGTCGGGCTCCACACCGTCGCAGCCGCGCGCCGCCGCGAGATCGAGCCGTCGCTGCATGAGCGTGCGAACCTCAGTGCTGCGTACGTCGAGCCACAGTTCGTCTTGAAAAGGGGTATCGAGAGGGCCGCCCTTGACCGCCGCAGGTAAGTCGGAGACGTCGGGGCGGAATCCTTCCCAGCTGCCGGCGCTGAAGTAGCAGATGACTTTGCGACCATCGGCTTTCAGCGTCGCCAGTTCTTCGTCGGTCGTGGTGAACAGATCGACGTCGTAGGCGGCGACGTCAAACGACGTGTCGATAGGCAAGCCCGACAGCTGCCACTGCCATGTCGTGCCGACAGGCGGTCGCCACACCGTTGCGTTCGATTCGCCTGCTCCGTCAACGCCGCTGCACGCAGCGATGGTCGTGAGAGCGAGCGCGCCGTACAGAAGGCGTGGCGCGATAGGCATGCGTCCCACTCTGATACCTCTCGGATGCGGGCGCCAGGCTGGCGATACCGGCGATCGGTGCGACATCAATTGATCTCCAACAGCCCTGCAGCCCAAGCTACTTCGTCACAGTGACATATTGAGGTGATACGCCGGTCCGGGCGAGGGAGTGACTTTCGACCGTCCACGATCAGCGTTTGGTTCGCGACCGCAGTGCGAAAATGGCGAAGGCCAGGAGGATGGGTCCGGCGAGGCGAACGATGGCATTCACAAGATCACCGGGCCATTTCGTTGTGATGAGTGAGGTACCAGAGCCCTCCAGCAGCGAGACGCTCTCGCGCGCGGCGTAGTCGAGTGCAACACCGAACGTCGGTCCTACGGGTGGTGGCGGAGAGGTATAGGTGACCTGCCCGCCGATCGGGTCTATCGTTGCGATCTGAGCGGGTGGTGGTGTGACCGTTGCAAAGCCGGGCGTGGTGTACAGCAGCGCTGCACTGAAAATGACGAGAGCAAGGGCGATCAGGGCGCGGGTTGTGCGCGAACTGTATCCGGACACGATCCAGTACCCATATAGGACTGCGCGTTCCACCCACGAAGATGGCAATTGCATCGTATCTGCCAGCCCTGTGGGCTTGCGACCAGCGAGTCGGCGCATCTCCATCTCGCCGTAGTAGAAGTCGGCGGCGCCCGGTTCGTTCTTCGCGTCCTCCATACCTTTTCGGAGATCGCGGTAGATGCCGGCGATTTCTGGCGCAGGTACGAACCCACGACGAGAGGCCTTGTCGCGGCGACCCATGTGGTGTCGCCGCCAATCAAGTTCCTCAGCGATCACGACACGGCGGACCATTGGTCGCCGATGCCACAGACCATTGGTGTGCTGGAACGAGCATCCAGCACCGATTCGAAGCTCGTCGAGGCCATGAGCCAGCGCGAACTCGCAGTCGTCCAGCGCAACGTCAGATACGACCAATCCACGAATGTCAGCCCGGGCCAGCGAGGTCAACCGGCATCGAGATGGCAGTCCGGATAACTCGTCGGCGAGCTCGCTTCTGAATTTGGCGGCCGCCGCAGTAGCCGCTTGCGCAGTCGATTCAGGTTGGGATTGGGCAGTCGAAGGGGGGATACGGATCGGCACCACCTCCATGGGCGGCGCACTGGTAAAGATACTGCCGCGCAATAACTCCGAAGCGCTCAAATCGACGCGGTCACAATGCAGTGCCAGGTACGCGCCCTCTCTGGCTTGCAATCGGGAAGCGTTGACCTCGGTCGCGGTGATAGAGATGCGACCCCTAACCATCAATTGCGCCTTCTCCAATGAGACGGTGGCGGCGACCCACGGTCCTGGGTCGGGCTGCACAAAGACGGCCCGTGAAAATGAAATATGCCGCGCGACGGCCTGTGTGAAGCAGGCTTCGCCGCTGAAAGTTGTCCGGTCGAACGTGGCGTCCCTGGTGAAGGTCGCTTCGTCGAACCACGCGTCACAGCGGAAGGAAGCCCTATCAAAGTGGGCCTTGCCGGTGAAGATCGCGCCGTCGAACCTGGCATCTCCGGTGAAGGCGGCGCCATCGAACCAAGCACCGCGCGCGAATATCGTCTCGGCAAAGGTGGCGCATTTCTCAAATGTCGACGATAAAATGCGAACCTCGCCGGCAAAAATGGCGGCGGTGAAGTCGATGTCGTCATCAAACCTGCAAGACTCCAACCGAATCTGTGGCAGCTCAGCCCCGTGAAAATCACCAAGGCGGCCCGATATAAGTGCGCCGCGGATGTATATCGGCGTCCCAGCGTCGACGCCCCATGGATTGCCAGACCCGGAGAGCAGCGCTCGTAACACTGCTGACCGGATACAGCCGTCGCCGTCGGACCCGGCAACGCCACCGACGCCATGGCCATCCGTGCCGAGGAATTCGCAGAACTCTCCACGCGCCGCCGCTTCTACGAGCTTTTGCTCAGCGGCAGTGAGCGGCTCAAACTCTTGCACGTCGAAAAGCATGCCTCAGTTGAGGCGGGCGACGGACCGTTTCGACGTCTGGATCAGGTGCGGGACAAAAGGTCGCGAGGGCGAGAGCACCGACCACAACGTGTAGCGCGATAAGCAGGCGTTTCACCGTGACACGTCATCGGCGACCTACTGCACGTAATGCTATTCAGTGGACGTCGGGGTTGCTCGGAGCGGACCGCACTACCGCGACCGAGCATTGCCGACGAGCGTGACCGCGAGCAGCGCGGCTGTTGTGGTCAAGACCGCCGCGACGCCAACGTGCTCGTAAACGAGCTGCGACCAGAGATCCCGACAGGATGCCAAACCTCTAATAGACCAGTAGCACAAGGTAATTCGTCACTGTGACGTATCGTACCGGTAGGGGCGGGAGGGGAAGAGCGGTCGATGAGGGCCGACTTGAGCAGGCGGACTCAAGGATCTGGCCTCAGGCAAAATTCACTCGGCGAACGACTCGCGTCACCGCCACCGCGACGGCGCACAACAGAGGACTGCGGGCGGGTAGGTGCTGACTTGGTCGATGCATGTCACCATCCGAGACACCGGTGCGACAGACTGCGCAAGAAGCGGTCCGTGCACCGCAACCGGGTGTACCTGCCGGTTCATAAAGTGCCGATAAGCCACATTATGTCAAGTAGTAAGTGGGTTATTCGCATGTAATGCGAGTCCGATAGCGTCGCGGCAGGTGGTTCAAGGGGCCAAAATGACAGCTCCACGTCTGCGCGCGCTTGGCCCGAGAGTTTGCCTGGCTTAACGTGGAGACACTATGGGAACTACGACGCATTCGCCTCTGCGACTCGTACACAACGACATTGGCGCACAGCGTCGGAATGGGATCTCGACTCCTTCTCACCGCGCTTGGCTGAGACTTCGGAGCTGCGACCGAAGTGTCTTGCGCCCATACCTCGCTCCCCAACTTCAGATGTTCAATAATTAGCGCTCCCGCGTTGGAATCCATCTCAGGCGCGGTTGGTACTCAGACTGCCAGCAGCGAAATGAATTCCAGGCGTCGACGCCCCGACCCGCTTCATCGAACGACTCGATTCAAAGGTCGCTGCGCATCTCGACGTTCCCCGCCTTCGACGGTTCCTCTTATCCACCCTTGGCTGGCCCACCTGCCAAAATTCGGGTTGTGGTCACGCCACGATCTGATGAATCGTGCGATACCGGGTAGCCTTGAAGACCGGAATCAAATTTGCGACAGCAAGGACAGCGACAGCGCGGTATCGCGAGTTTGGCTGATATCTATCGATATCGGCATGCATGTGGTTACCTACTATGTAGTAGCTGTATCTGCCTGCGTGGGGCGGGCGACAATTCGGGGGGAATCGCTTGAAACGATTATCGAAGAGGTTGTCCGTGGCGATCGCTGCGACCGCGCTAACGGTGGCCGGCTGCTCGTCGAACAGTCAACAGAGTGACAAGGCCGAATCGTCGAGCGTCGAAACACCATCGGCGGACTCGAGCGTCCGTGTGAAGGACAAAGGTGTCACCGCCAGGGGCGGTACCGTAGACGTGTTGTCAGCAACTGAGTTTTCTTCGTTGGATCCCGCGAACAACTATTTGAGCGATTCGATGGCGGTGGGTCGGCTCATCTATCGCACGTTGACGTTCATAAAGGACACCCCGGGCGAAAACCCGTCGATTCAGCCTGACCTGGCCGAGTCCCTGGGGACTCCGAGTGACGACGGGCGCACTTGGACCTACAAGCTGCGTTCGGGGCTGAAGTATGAGGATGGCCGGCCGATCACCGCGCAGGACATCAAATACGGGGTCATGCGCTCCTTCGATCGTGACGCCTATCCCCTCGGTGCAACCTGGATGCCTGACCTGCTGGCGAACGAAACAGGATTCGAAAGCCCCTATGCCACACCGGAAAAAGACCTTACTTCAGTTGAGACCCCTGATGACAGGACGTTGATCTTTCACTTCGCCGGGCCCCAGCCCGACGCGAACTGGATCACATCGCTGTCCTACACCTCACCAGTGCCCAAGGACCGCGACACAAAACAGGACTACGGCAGTCGCCCAGTCGCATCGGGGCCGTACAAGATCGAGACCTACGATCCCGGTAAGTCTCTCGTGTTGGTCCGCAATGAGAATTGGTCCTCTGCAACCGATCCCAACCGACCCGCATATCCCGACCGATTCCAAATCGAACTGAACGTCGACCGGGCGGCGGCCAATCAGCAACTCCTCTCTGGCGACGGCGAAAGAGCCTTCGCGGTCCCGCTGGGATACCTCTTGCAGGTCGACAATTATTCGAAGCTCGACGATGCTTCGGTGAAACCGCGAGTCATTGACGGGCCGGGCCCGTGCGTCAACTACATCGCGATCAATACGCAGAAACTCAAGGATCCTGACGTCCGGCACGCGATTGCACTCGCGATCGACCGGCGAGCCATCCAAGCCACTAACGGCGGCGATCTGTCCGGCCCCGTAGTCGATTCACTGATCCCGCCCAACATTCCCGGCTTTACCGCACCGGACCTCGCGCTCTCCCCCGGCGGTGATCCCGACGCGGCGAAGAAGCTGCTCCGGGGAAAGGCGGTGCCCCCGCTGCACTTGGCCACTGCCGGCGACCCGGACGAGGCCAACCAGATTCGGGACAATCTCAAGGCCGTCGGACTGGAGGTCATCGTCGACGTTCACTCCGATGACGACATCGATGCTGTCATATCCGCCGACGATGCACCGGAGATGACCGACTACCCCGCCTGGTGTTGGGACTGGCCCACCGCGGCGGCGATTGTTCTGCCGACACTCGGACCCAACACCGAGGGCACGAGCTGGGCATCGACCAACTACGCCAAATACTTCGATCCGAGGTTGTCCGGGGAACTGCAGGCGCTGAGGTCGTCGTCGGAGGAACCTGCCGCAGTCGCCAAGAACTTCGTCGAGATCGCCAACGAAATCCAAACCACAGGATGGCCGATCCTACCCACGGTTCTCAACAACGACCCAGAGGTCGTCGGCGCAAACGTGACCAACGTGGGCATTTCACCGATCTGGGGGTCGGCCGACCTCAACACTCTCGCAGTCAAAGCAGCGCAGTAGCTAGCTAGCGCTTCCGAGGATTTGACCGCCAACTACATTGAGACCGGACACCTGATATTGCCCCGTCGTGGTGCGAAGCCAACTGCAAACAAGGGACGCGGTCGCCTTCAAGACGCTCTACGGGTGGGGCCTACGCCGCAACGAAGTCCGCCGCCTGCAGCTGATCGACTTCTCGCAAAACGCCCGGGCCCCGTTCTTCGCTGAATGGGTTTCGAGGCGATCGTGATGGCGGCCATTCTGGCGCTCACCGCGTGCGGCCTGGGCTCCATCCTGTCCTGGACCGTGCGGACGACGCTCGCTCATCTCGCGGCCGTCGGGTCGCTGATGGTGCGCGCACTGCCGGTGTTGCTCCTGACCTTTCTGGTGTTCTTCAACTCGCCGGTGTGGCTCATGGCCGGCGTCGTCACCCGCACGCGGATGTGGCTCGCGATCGGGTTGCTTTCGCTGACCGCCGCGGCCTTCGTCGTGGCCGTCACCGTCGACCGGTTCAAGCCGCTGCTAGCGGCTCCCGATGCTGCCGAAGGGCGCAATGAACAACTGGCCGACACACCGTTCTCGGCGATGCCCGATCCCCCGAAGACTGCGCCGTTGAGTCGTGTCGAGCGGCTCAACGTGATGTTCGTGCTGGCCGTTTCGCAGCTCGCACACATCCTGGTCGTCGCCATCGTCATCGCCCTGATCTTCTTTGTTCTCGGCCTGATCCTGCTATCCCCCGAGGTGCTCGCGGCGTGGACTCGAAACGGGTCGAGCGACGGAATTCTTCTGGGCATGACGATCCCCGTCCCGCAGGCGCTGATTCACGTCACGATGTTCCTGGGCGCCCTGACGTTCATGTATGTGAGCGCACGGGCCGCAGGCGACGGTGAATACCGCACGATGTTCCTCGACCCGCTGAGCGACGACCTGCGGCTCACTTTGGTGGCGCGGGGACGTTATCGGGCCGCCGTTCCGGCGCGCTGACGCAACCGAGGTCGCGGATTACCGCACAATATGCGCGTGTCCGATATGCGGGACGTCCACGAATGGTTTCTCCATCGCGGGCTGCCACTGGTCCTGACGCGTCGGGTCCGGTCCCGTGCGCTGATGGAACGGTCGGCGCCGATGGTCAGCGGAATCGGCGCGGTGATCGCCCTGACCATGACGCTGAGCGAGTTGACCGACGGCGACCCGGACTACGGCTACGCGATCCGACTCGGCGTGCTCACCGCCCTCCTGATCGCCGCGCCGTTCGCGCTGTATCTGCTTCACCGCTCGGGAACGACGCGCAGTGAGGCGGGCCGAACTTCGGCCGCGTTACTGGTGATGGCGTTGTTCGTCTTCGGCCTGCCGTTCGCCGACAGCGGCTTCTCCGGGATCGCCGCGGCCGAGATCGTCGGGTTCGTGGTTGTGGCAGTCCTGGCGATCTGGCTGACGTACGTCGGTATCGGGTCAATTGTGCTGTGGGCCTTCAGATTCGCCTGGCTTCAGGTAGGCGCTCTCGGCACCCTGATGAGCCGTGCGTTGCCGCTGCTGATGTTGACCGTCGTGGTGTACTTCACCGGCGAACTGTGGCAGTTGGCGGCACGCATGACCCGCCAGAGACTCTGGCAGACCATCGGATTCCTCGCCGTCGTGGCGATCATCTTCATGGTGACCACCATCCGCGATGAGGTGAAGGCGCTGCGCGATGATCGGGCCGGGCAGACGGACCCCGCCAAGCTCCTCGAAGGCACGCCGCTTGCCACCGCGGACGGTCACGCGCCAACGCGCACCGCGCTGTCGTTCGCCGAACAGGTCAATGTCGTTGCGGTGATGGTGGTTGCGCAGGCTATCCAGGTGGTGTTGTTCACCGCGGGCTTGTTCGCGTTCTTCGTCGCGCTCGGAGTCGTCGCGGTGCCCGACGATGTGGCGGTGCTGTGGGCGTCGGAGGAAACGTGCGCTGTCGGTGTACCGCCTTGTGCGGGTACATGGTTCGGCATCCACGTGCCGATAGCGCAGACCGTCGTGCACGTGTCGCTGTTCGTGGCTGTGCTGTCCGGCTTGTACTTCACCGTCAGCACCAGCGTCGATCCGATCTACCGGGAGCGGTTCTTCGACCCACTGATCTCCGACGTCGCGGTGAGCCTTGCAGGCCGCGACGCCTACCTCGAGATGGCTGAATCGGGTTGAAGCGAGTAGCTGTTGGCCAGATCGTCCTGCGTCACGGTGGCGATCTGGTCGGTGGTGTCGACACGAAGCGTCCTTGTCGGCGTTCGCGATTCGTAGCGCCAACCGGCGGGCAGCGAAAGGCGGCTTGCCAGCCCCGTCAGATCAGCCAGTGACAACGTGCGATCGACAGTCTGGCTCCATGTCTGCATGACCCAGCGCCGACCGTCGGGGTCGACGAGTTCATAGATCTCGCGGCCGGCGTCGAAGGTGAACAGCGCCTTGCGGTCGACCCGGTTCGGCTGGTACGGCGCCGGGTTCATCGACGCCAATTTCACGGTCGCCTGCTTGATCATCTCGAGACCGCCGAACGTCTGGTGTTCAAGATCATCCCGGGTGCGCTTGCCGATGCCACTCATCAACCAATATCGCGGTCCGTTGAGAAATGCGGCCACCGCACCGTTCTCCGCGGCGATGGCGGTCGCGTCCAATTCGTCCCACAGTTCGGCCGGGCAGTCGTTGAGCGGAAATGTGTTGTACACGGTCGCCTCGGGTCCCGATCCTCCGGTTTGGACAAGAAGGACTTCGCCATAGCGCTTCCCGAATACGTCGCCGATCAAAGGCATATCGTAGTTAGCCACATTGCGAAATTACGTCCCCTGGCCGCGCGGGCGTACCCAAACTGTTACTTCCGGCCGGGTGCCGGGGTGCGGGCATATTGCCTGTAGCGACGTCAGTGCAGGTCAACCGCCCCGGCCGGCCTTAATTGACGACAACGACCATTTCGGTGGCAAGTCTCGAATTCATAACTTAAACTTCGCGGCAGCAACGTACCCGAGTGGTCGACGTGACCACACCCAGGCTCGGAAACGCGATGCGACCACAGGGTGAAGGGATTCAAACAATGAAGAGACTTCTTGTTTCCACAATTGGTGCATTGGCAGTTGGTGCAGTTGGTCTGGCAGTGGCCGCGCCCGCTTTGGCGGATGACGCCGCGTTCTACAGCGCGGTCCAGGCGGGTGGCATCGAGCCCAACGACGCGGCGCTGCAGATGGGCCAGGCGGTATGCAACGAGATCGCGGCGGGCATCCCCGAGGGCACCACGGTCGTTGCGATCTACACGAACACCAGCAACGACATCACTGCAGAGCACGCACAGGTGCTCTACGACGCAGCAGCCGCGAACCTCTGCGGCTGAGCTGAGTTTGGACCTGGCCCAGTACCGCTACAGGTACTGGCCCAGGTTCGACTCGGTGTCGATCGCGCGTGAGGCGCTCGACGACTTCCCGGTAACGAGTGTGCGGATGTAAACGATCCGCTCGCCCTTCTTGCCCGAAATCCGTGCCCAGTCATCGGGATTCGTGGTGTTGGGCAGATCTTCGTTCTCGGCGAATTCGTCGACGATTGAGTCGAGCAGGTGCTGGATGCGGAGACCAGGCTGCCCCGTTTCCAGCACCGCCTTGATCGCGTTCTTCTTCGCGCGGTCGACAACGTTCTGGATCATCGCGCCGGAGTTGAAGTCCTTGAAGTACATGACTTCCTTGTCACCGTTGGCGTAGGTGACCTCCAGGAACCGGTTGTCGTCGATCTCGGCGTACATCCGGTCGACGACCTTTTCGATCATCGCCTTGAGGCATGCCAGACGGTCGCCGCCGAACTCGGCGAGATCGTCGGCGTGCACGGGCAATTCCTCCACCAGGTACTTGGAGAAGATGTCCTGAGCCGCTTCGGCGTCCGGGCGCTCGATCTTGATCTTGACGTCAAGGCGGCCGGGCCGCAGGATCGCCGGGTCGATCATGTCCTCGCGGTTGGAGGCGCCGATCACGATGACGTTCTCGAGCCCCTCGACACCGTCGATCTCCGAGAGCAGCTGCGGGACAACGGTCGTTTCCACGTCAGAGCTGACGCCCGTGCCGCGGGTACGGAAGATCGAGTCCATCTCGTCGAAGAACACGATCACCGGAGTGCCCTCGGACGCCTTTTCACGGGCGCGCTGGAAGATCAGCCGGATGTGGCGTTCGGTCTCGCCGACGAACTTGTTCAGCAGCTCGGGGCCCTTGATGTTGAGGAAGTAGCTCTTCGCCTCGCGGGCGTCGTCACCACGGACCTCGGCCATCTTCTTGGCCAGTGAGTTGGCGACCGCCTTGGCGATCAGCGTCTTGCCGCAACCGGGAGGGCCGTAGAGCAGCACACCCTTGGGCGGCCGCAGCGAGTACTCCCGGTAGAGCTCCTTGTGCAGGAACGGCAACTCGACAGCATCGCGGATCTGCTCGATCTGCCTGCCGAGCCCGCCGATGTCGTTGTAGCTCACGTCGGGGACCTCTTCGAGGACCAGATCCTCGACCTCGGCCTTCGGGATGCGCTCGAACGCATACCCGGCCTTCGTGTCGACCAGAAGCGAGTCGCCCGGCCTCAGCTTGCGCGGACGGTTGTCGTCATCGTCGTCGTACTCTTCGGTGTCCTCGGGCAGGAATTCGGCGGCGACCAGGGGCTCGGCCAGCCAGACAATGCGCTCTTCGTCGGCGTGCCCGACTACCAGCGCACGATGTCCGTCGGAGAGGATTTCCCGCAGTGTGCTGATCTCGCCGACGGCCTCGAAGTGACCGGCCTCGACCACCGTCAGTGCCTCGTTGAGGCGAACGGTCTGTCCTTGCTTCAGAATCTTGGTGTCGATGTTCGGGGAGCACGTCAGCCGCATCTTGCGGCCGGAGGTGAACACGTCGACGGTCTCATCGTCCTGAACCGACAGCAGCACGCCGTATCCGCTCGGCGGCTGACCCAGCCGGTCGACCTCCTCACGCAGCGCCAGCAACTGCTGCCGCGCTTCCTTGAGGGTTTCCATCAGCTTGGCGTTGCGGGCTGCGAGCGAGTCGATCCTGGCCTCGAGCTGGTGCACATCGCGGGCGCTGCGCAGACCGCTTTGCGGTCCTACGGCGCTCTCGATTTGCTCGCGCAGGAGGGCCGCTTCGCGGCGCAGTTCTTCGAGTTCGGCAGCCTCATCGCTGGACATACCGGACTCGTGGGGTGTCCCAAATCCTTCAGAACGCTCGGACTCGCTCATGTTGCGCCCCTCCCCGCACCTGATGTTGGTGCAGTAACAACTTCAAAGCTACCGGCGATTCAGCCTTTGTGTGCGCTCTAGGAATTCGACACACCAGCAACACTTGTTAACCTCATTCGTGAGTTGGGCCCATCGAAAGGACAATTGTGACCCTGAAAGCCCTCGTTAGCGGGGCGGCAGCAGCCGTCGCCATCGCCGGTGCCGCCGCAGGTGTGACGTCTCTTGCATCCCAAGATGTGATGAACACCCCGCGCGTTGCCCCGGTCGTATGGGACATCCCGATGCCGGAGGCGCCCGCGCCCGACCTGCAGGCTCCCCTGCTTCAGACACTGCAGGCACTCGGCGGGCCGGGCTCGTCCGCCGGCAAGGCGCCGTACATCCAGGGCGGCATCGGCCGGATCGAAGGCCGTGTCGCCGACTCGAAGCTGGCCCAGGCGCAGGCCGAAGGCAAGTTCCCGCTGTCGTTCAGCGTGGCGAACATCGACCAGAACGGCGCCGTGGTGACCGCTGACGTCACCGCGACCGCCGCAAACGGCGGGGTCGCGAGCCAGAACATCGCATTCGTTCCCGGCCCGAGCCCCACCGGCTGGCAGATGTCCAAGCAGTCGCTCATGGCGTTGATGTCGGCTGTCGGCTAGGCCGCCTATGCGCCGCACTACCGGTGCCGTGATCCTGAGCGCCGCCGCAATTGCGGCGGCGCTCGGGCTTGGCGCATGCAGTGCGAAGAGCGAAGAAAAACCGGCCGACGCAACGGTCCAGACACCGCCCCCGCCTGGTCCCGTCCAGGAACCGGTGCCCCCGCCCGGTGCTCCGCTGCCGCCCCCGACCGCGCTGTCGGACGTGATGAACCGGATCGCCGATGCCAACGTCCCCGGCGCGGACAAGAGCGGGCTGATCGAATCCGCTATGCCCGCTGACGGCGCCGCGATGGACAAGTTCGGCCAGGCGCTGCGCCAGAACGGCTACACCCCGCTCAACTTCGAGGCCCGGGATCTGCGATGGGTTCAAGGGTCCTCCGACACCGTGTGGGCCGAGGTGTCGCTCAAATCCGCAAGCCCGCAGGCCGGCGACTTCTCGTATCCGATGGAGTTCATCCTCACGGACAACGCCTGGCAGCTGACGCGCCGCTCCGCCGACGAATTGCTGCAACCGGGTGCGGACACCCCGCCGACGCCGAGCACCACTGCGCCGCTGGCGCCGCCGAGCACCACTGCGCCCCCGGCGCCGCCGCGATAGTCGGGATGTCCGATGTGGATCGGTTGGCTCGAATTCGATCTGTTGCTCGGCGATGTGCACTCGCTCAAGGAGAAGCGCTCCGTCGTTCGCCCTGTCGTCGCCGAGCTGCAGCGCCGGTTCGCGGTGTCGGCCGCCGAAACCGGCTCCCAAGAATTGCATCGCCGTGCGGGCGTCGGCATGGCGGTGGTGTCGGCCGACCGCGCCCACCTCGTCGAGGTGCTCGACGCCGCTGAACGTCTGGTGGCATCACGACCCGAGATGGAGTCGTTGTCCGTCCGGCGGGGTCTGCGGCGCAGCACCGACGACTAGACGCTCCCGCCGATTTGGCGCTTGCGCCGCAGCGGCATGGGCGCGATCGCACCCGGCGCCAATTTACGCACGTTGATCAGAAATGCCGTGTGCCCCCGCATTGTGTGTTGCGGGCGCACGGCGAGGCCGACGACATGCCACCCGCGCTGCATGCTCTCCCATGCCCGCGGCTCGGTCCAGCATTTCTGTTCGCGCAATGCCTCGACCGTCCGCGAGAGTTGGGTCACGGTCGCGACGTAGATCATCAGCACCCCGCCCGCGACGAGCGCGTTGCCCACCGGTTCGAGCACCTCCCACGGCGCCAGCATGTCGAGCACCACCCGGTCGACCTCGGGACCCGCATAGTCGGCGACGTCCGCGATCACCAGCGTCCAGTTGGGCGGGCGCTCGCCGAAGAACGTGGTGACGTTGCGCTCCGCATGCTCGGCGTGGTCCTCGCGTACGTCGTAGGAGGTGACCTGTCCGTCGGATCCGACGGCGCGCAGCAGCGAGCATGTCAGCGCGCCCGAGCCGGCACCGGCCTCCAGGACGCGTGCGCCCGGGAAGATGTCTCCCTCGTGCACGATCTGGGCGGCATCCTTCGGGTAGACGACCTGTGCGCCGCGGGGCATCGACATCACGTAGTCGACCAGCAGCGGTCGCAGCACCAGGAATTGGTCGCCGTTGGTGGATTTGACCACGCTGCCCTCGGGCAGGCCGATCACGGCGTCGAGGTCGATGATCCCGCGATGGGTGTGGAACTCACCGCCCGGTTTCAGCAGCATCGTGTAGTGCCTGCCCTTCGCGTCGGTGAGTTGTACACGATCACCGACGGCGAATGGTCCGGTCCTGTTCACAGCAGTTCAGCCTGCCAGTCAACGCGCCGTGACGGGTGCGCGGGGTTGTCAGACTGTCGCCATACGCTGGACTCATGACAGATGCGCCGGAGCCGACCGCCATTCGGCGTCCGGCGCTGTCGCCGTCGCGGGCCGCGGACTTCAAGCAGTGTCCGTTGCTCTACCGGTTCCGCGCCATCGACCGGCTGCCCGAACCGTCGTCGACAGCGCAGGTGCGCGGTTCAGTCGTGCACGCGGCGCTCGAACAGCTCTACGCGCTGCCCGCAGCCGATCGCGGTCCCGCCACCGCGATGACGCTCGTCGACCCCGCGTGGCAGCAACTGGTGGCCGCCGCACCCGAACTTGCCGACGAGTTCGAACCCGGACTGCGGGCCGAACTCCTCGATGAAGCTCGCACACTGCTTTCCGGCTACTACCGACTGGAAGACCCGACCCGGTTCGAGCCGCAGAGCTGCGAGCAGCGCGTCGAAGTCGAGCTCGAGGACGGCACGTTGCTCCGCGGCTTCGTCGACCGCATCGATGTCGCGCCCACCGGCGAGCTGCGGATCGTCGACTACAAGACCGGCAAGGCTCCTCCCGAGGCCCGGGCGCTCGCCGAATTCAAGGCCATGTTCCAGATGAAGTTCTATGCCGTCGCACTGTTGCGGTCCCGGGGCGTGCTGCCTGCGCGGCTTCGACTGATCTATCTGGCCGACGGGCAGATGCTGGACTACTCCCCCGATCTCGACGAGCTGCTGCGCTTCGAGAGGACGTTGATGGCGATCTGGCATGCGATCCAATCCGCCGGGGTCACAGGCGATTTCCGCCCCAGCCCATCGCGTATGTGCGACTGGTGCGCACACCATTCCCGCTGCCCGGTGTTCGGTGGCACCCCGCCGCCCTACCCGGGCTGGCCTGAGATTCCCGACGAGGGCTCCGCCGCCGAGGGCGACGTGGTGTTGCGCGCTTCGGAGCCCGCTGCATGATCGACTGCTACTACCGGCGAGTCGGCGCCGACGGTGACTTGCTCGTGTTCGAATCCACCGACGGGACCCGCAGCAACTGGGATCCCGAAATCCAGCACGGCTCACCGCCTCTGGCGCTGATGATCAAGTTGATCGAGGAGATGGCCCCCGGGTCGGGGCTGCGTATCGGGCGCGTGACGCTCGACATCCTCGGGGCCATTCCGGTCACGACCGTGAAAGTGCGGGCCTGGGTAGAACGGCCGGGTAAGCGGATCTCGCTGATGATGGCGGAGATGCTGGCGACGAGGAGCGACGGTACCGACCGTGCCGTCGCGCGGGTCACGGCCTGGCTGTTGGCCACCAGTGACACCACCGATGCGGCCACCGACCGCTATCCCCCGCTGGTCGAGGGTGAGGCAATCGCAGTGCCGCACAGCTGGGTCGGCGCGAAGGGCTACCTCGAAACGGTGAGCTGGCGACGCCAGCCCGAGGGTGGCGAAAGCGGAAACGTGGTGTGGCTCAGTCCCCTTGTACCGCTGGTGGATTCGGAGCCGACGACGGATCTGCAGCGACTGGCGATGGTGGTCGATTCGGCCAACGGCGCGGGTGCGGCGCTGGATCCCGAGGAGTTCATGTTCATGAACACCGATACCGCCGTGCACCTACACCGGCTGCCGGTCGGTGAAGACTTCGCGCTGCGCGCCCGCGGTTCGATCGGACCCGATGGGATCGGCGTGACCACCGCGGAGCTCTTCGACCGCCACGGATTCGTCGGAACCTCTGCGCAGACCCTGCTGGTGATGCGCCGCTGATAGTCACGTGTCGCCATCTCGGGTGGCGCGTCGCGCACGTCACGCGGCAGCTCAATGTCGGACGCGCCGCTACTCCAGCGGTTTCAATTCCTGGAGCATCGTCGGCACCAGTTCACTGACGGTGGGATGGATGTGCATCGTGCGCGAGATCGAGGTGTAGGGCCTCTCAGCCGTCATGATGTCGAGGATCGAGTGGATGACCTCATCGCCGCCGACCCCGAAGATCGCGGCGCCGAGAATCAGCTCGGTCTCGGCATCGACGACAACCTTCATGAAACCCTGTGTCTCGCCCTTCTCGACAGCGCGTCCGACGCGCGTCATGGGCCGCTTACCCACCAACGCTTTTCGTCCCGACTTACGAACCTCGTCGACCGTCATACCGGCGCGGCCCAGCGGCGGGTCGATGTAGAGGGCGTACGTGGGGATCCGGTCGCTGACCCGACGTGGATCGTCATCGAGCAGGTTCGCCGCGACGATCTCGAAGTCGTTGTACGAGGTGTGGGTGAACGCGCCACGTCCGTTGCAGTCCCCCATCGCCCAGATGTGCTCGACATTCGTACGCAGCTGGTCGTCGACGACGATGTAGCCGCGGCGATCGGTCTCGACCCCTGCCGCCTCGAGCCCGAGGTCATCGGTGTTGGGCTGACGCCCCACGGCCATCAGCAGATGGGTCCCGGCAATCGGCTGCGCCCCTTCACACGGGGTCACTTCGAAACCACTGCCGCGCTTGGCAAAACGAATATCGTCGGCGTCGACGACCACATCGATGCCCTCGGCCTCCAAGATCTCCTTGATGGTCGCTGAGACGTCCTCGTCCTCGCGGGAGGTCAGTCGCGGGCCCTTTTCGATCACCGTCACGTGGGCACCGAAGCGGCGGTACATCTGCGCGAACTCCAGGGCGATGTAGCTGCCGCCGATGACAACCAGATGCTCTGGCACCGTGTCGAGTTCGAGGATGCCCACATTCGTCATGTAGTCGATGTCGGCGAGGCCGGGCATATCGGGCGCCACCGCGCGACCGCCGACATTGAGGAAGATCTTGTCTGCCTCGAGAACCCGATCATCCACCCTGATGGTGTGCGGGCCTTCGAAACGGGCATGGCCGCGGATGAACGTGGCGCCCTTCATGCCGTTGAGCCAGGACTCGACGCCCTCGCGGTCGCCGCGCACGATCTTGTCCTTGCGTGCCTTCACAGCGGCCATCTCGACACTGATATCGCCTGTGCCGATGCCGTATTCGGCCCCCCGACGCGCAACGTGGGCGGTGTGCGCACTGGCGACCAGTGTCTTGGTCGGAATGCAGCCGGAGTTGACGCAGGTGCCGCCGACGAGCTTTCGCTCGATCACCGCTACCGTCTGACCGGCCTCGGTGAGCCTGCCCGCCAGCGGCGGACCGGCCTGGCCGGCGCCGACGATGATCGCGTCGAATTTCTCTGCCATAGACCGCGGGTCAGACCAGGCTGACCAGGAAGGCGATCAGGAAACCGCCGCCCACTGCCACCACGTCTTCGATGAATGCGCCTGGCCGGTCCTTACCGTTGTTGGCGTCATAGAGCTTCTGCCTGACCGCGGCCCCGCCTAGCGTGCCGAGCACTGCACCGACAATGCCTGCACCGGTCGCACTGAAGGTATGGAAGAACGCACTGCCGATCACCGCACCCGCGAACGCACCCATGATGAGCCGGGCGGCGAATTGCGGCGCAGTCTTGCGGCTCGGCGTCTTCGGAAGTTGATCGGTGACGAGTTCCACCAGCAGGAAGATCGTGAGGACGGTGACGGTGATCGGATGGGCCACCCACTCCGACCATTTGCCGTCGACGTCGATCCAGCCGAGGAAAGCCCCCCAAGCGACAACCGCCGGGGCGGTCAGCGCCCGCAATCCGGCGATCACGCCGATCAGCAGAGCGAGCACGATAACGAGGACCTGCGTCATGCCAACCTCCGTACCGGTGAAAACGACACCCGGACGCTAACACGCGTACAGCGCGGTGACTTGTCGAACTAGAAGCGGCAGAACCGGATGTCGGACGCCAGGATCGCCTTGGCGCCGATGGCCGCAATCTTGTCCATGATCGCGTTGACGTCGCGGCGCGGCACCAGCGCTCTCACGGCCACCCACGCCGGATCGGCGAGTGGAGCGATGGTGGGCGATTCCAGTCCCGGGGTGACCGCGGTGGCCTCCTCGAGCACGGTGCGCGGGCAGTCGTAGTCGAGCATCAGATACTGCTGCCCGAACACCACACCCTGTACGCGCGCGGCCAGTTGGTCACGGGCGGCCGCGTTCTCGGCCGTCTCATCACCAATGTCCTCGCGCTCGATTAGCACCGCCTCCGAATCACACAGGGGTTCACCGAATGCCGCCAGGTCGTGCAGTCCCAGGGTGCGGCCCGAGCCGACCACGTCGGCGATGGCATCGGCGACACCGAGCTGGACGGAGATCTCGACGGCGCCGTCGAGCCGGATGACCGTCGCCTCAATCCCCCGCGCGGCCAGATCTTTTCGCACCAGATTGGGAAAGGCCGTCGCAATTCTCTTGCCTGCGAGGTCTTCGACGCGCCACTGCGCATCGGCGGGCGCCGCGTAGCGGAATGTCGACGACCCGAAGCCCAAGGCGAGTCGCTCCCGCACCGGCGCGTCGGATTCCCAGGCCAGATCGCGGCCCGTGATGCCGAAGTCCAGCTGTCCCGACCCGACGTAGATCGCAATGTCCTTTGGCCGCAGGAAGAAGAACTCGACGTTGTTGGCCGGGTCGATGACCGTCAGGTCCTTGGGGTCGGTGCGGCGCCGGTATCCGGCCTCCGACAGGATCTCGGCGGCCGAATCCGACAGGGTCCCCTTGTTGGGCACGGCAACGCGCAGCGTGTTCATAGCTTGGAGTAGACGTCATCGAGGGACAGGCCGCGGGAGATCATCAGCACCTGGGTCCAGTACAGCAGCTGACTGATCTCGTCGGCCAGCTCCTCGTCGCCTTCGTGCTCGGCGGCCAGCCACACCTCGCCGGCCTCTTCGAGAATTTTCTTGCCGAGCCCGTGCACGCCACCGTCGAGCGCCGCGACCGTGCCGCTGCCCGGCGGGCGGGTGCGCGCTTTCTCGCTGAGCTCAGCGAACAACGCGTCGAAGGTCTTCACGGGACGCGATTGTGTCACGCCGCCGCGAGCAAAGTCACGGCAGTTTCGCCGCTGTCGCCGCGCTCAGGTGGCGGCCTTGGGCGACTCTTGGTGCAGGATCTGGCCGTGCATATCCTCCAGCGACACGCCCTTGGTCTCCATCACCCACCGCCAGACGAACAGGCCGGACAGCACCGCGCAAAGCCCATAGAAGCCGTAGGCGATGCCCAGGTGGTCACGCAGCCCGGGGAACGTGACGGTGATCAGCCAGTTGGCCGCCCACTGGCCCGCAGCGGCGAGCCCCAGCGCGGCGGCGCGGATGCGGTTGGGGAACATCTCGCCGAGTAGCACCCAGACCACCGGCCCCCACGACATGCCGAACGAAACGACGAACAGATTGGCGGCGATCAGCGCTATCCAGCCGGGTATGTCGTCCAGATGCGGCGTCCCATCCGGGTTCAGCGTGGAATTGGCGAAGATCACCGACATGGTGATCAGGGTGACCGCCATGCCCGACGATCCGATGAGCAGCAGAGGCTTGCGCCCGATCTTGTCGATCAACGCGATGGCAATCAGCGTGGTGAGCACGTTGATCACCGAGGTGATCACGGTGTTGATGGCCGCAACGTCGGCGCTGTATCCGACTGCCTGCCACAGCACGTTGGAGTAATAGAAGATCACGTTGATGCCCACGAACTGCTGGAAGATCGATAGTCCGAGGCCGACCCACACGATGCCGTAGATACCGCCGGTCGGCTTCTTCAGATCGCGCAGTGACGGCTTGTCCTCGCGTTCCAGGGACTCCTTGATCCGGTCGATGGTGATCTCGAGGTTCTTCTCTCCGAGCAGCATGTTGAGGACTCGCCGGGCCTCCGGAATCTTGTGGCTGGCAACCAGATATCGCGGTGATTCGGGGATGGTGAAGGCCAGGACCCCGTAGAGGATGGCGGGCAGCGCCATTGCAAGGAACATCCACCGCCAGGCGTCGAGTCCGAACCACAGAACTTCGTTGGGCCCACCGGCCAGCCATTGCAGCAAATAGTTGATGGCGAACGACGCGAAAATGCCCAACACGATCGCCAGCTGCTGCAGGGACCCCAGTCGGCCGCGAATGCGCGGCGGCGATGTCTCGGCGATGTAGGCGGGCGCGATGACCGAGGCCACGCCGACACCGATTCCGCCGACGATGCGGAACAGCACCACTGTCCACACGTCGTGCGCAAAACCCGTTCCGATCGCGCTGATGAGGAAGAGCACCGCCGCGATCTTCATGACCGAGATGCGGCCAATCTTGTCCGCGATCCACCCTGCCGTCATCGCCCCGGCTGCCGCACCCAAAAGCGCCGAAGCGACGGCGAATCCGAGTTCGGCGTTGCCGATGCCGAAATCCTCTTGGATCGAGTCGACGGCCCCGTTGATCACCGCGCTGTCGTAGCCGAACAGCAACCCACCGAGCGCTGCGACCGAAGCGATTCGGACGGCAGTGCCGCCCGAAGAGAAGTCATCATCGGCTATCGGTAGCGAGCCTTCGTCTCCGACGGGGGCATTGGAGCCTGCCATGGGCGTCCCTTTCGCAGCGTTGCGTGATCCGGGTCACTTGAGTACCCCCGTCTTACCACTGACAAGCGTGCAGCGGGCGACTTACGCCGAGCGTTCTCCGGCATTGCGGCTGAGGTTGTCGTAAACCTGGCGCAGATCGGCGACGCCCATTCCCTCCAGCGAACTCAGATGCGCCCGCCGGCGGCCCGTGGGCACCTCGACGTCGTTGGGCACCACCAGTACCGGGCATCCCGCGCTCTCGGCCGCCGCGGTGCCGGTGATCGAATCCTCGATCGCCAGGCATGCCGACGGCTCCAGCCCGAGCAACTCGGCAGCCCGCAGGTATACATCGGGTGCCGGTTTGCCCCGCGGCACTTCGTCCCCGCAGACCGATGCCGAAAAGTAGTGCTCACCAATGCTGTTCAAGGCGCGCTCGGTCAGCGCTCGCTGGGTATTGGTGACCAGCACCATCGGAGTCCCTTCGGCGGCAAGTGCTTCCAACAACTCTCGCGCGCCGGGGCACCACGGCAGGCCGCCGTCGAACAACTCGGCGGTGTACTCGTGCAGCCAACGATCGGAGGCCGCCATCGCCGCCGGGTCGGGGTCCAGACCCAGATCGGTGTAGACGGTGCGGATGGTGTCCTCGGCCGACCCGCCCACCATCGAGACGCGAACCTGGGGGGTCAATTGTCCACCGTGGTGCTCGTACAGCGCGGCCAACGAGATGTCCCACAGCTTTTCGGAGTCGACAAGCGTGCCATCCATGTCGAACAGCACCGCACGCATGTCCCAATTCTGTCATGCGTACCCAGTACGGTGAAATCGTGACGATTCTTGTGACCGGCGCAACAGGCAACATCGGCCGACTCGTGGTTGATCATTTGATCAACTTGGGCGCCAACGACATCCGTGCCCTGACTATGAACCCTGCCAAAGCCGATCTGCCCGACGGTGTCGCGACGTTCACCGGCTATCTCGGTGCACCCGAGTCGCTTCCCGCCGCGTTCGATGGCGTCGACCGGATGTATCTGGCGCCGCTGCCACGCACGCTCGACGCCACGCTCGAGCTGGCCAAGCAGGCGAACATCGACTACGTCGTCGCGCTGTCCGGGGTCGGGTACTGGCAGGCGCACGCCGACGCCATCTCCGCCTCCGGCCTCGCCAACACGCAACTCGGGCCTGGCGAATTCCTGGAGAACCTTGCGCTGTGGGCCGATGCGATCAAGACCACTGGGACCGTTCGCGACCCGTATCCGAATGCGGTCGAGGCGCCGATATCGATGGATGACATTGCGAGGGTGGCGGCGGCGCTACTGATCAGCCCCGAGCAATCCCATCACGGCCGGATGTATGAGATCACCGGCCCGCAGTCGTTGACCCGCGCGCAGATCGCCGAACAGATCGGGGTGGGCATCGGGACCGAAGTCGCGTTCGAGCCGTGCAGCCGGGATGAGGCGATCGAGGCGCTGCAACCGGCGATCGGCGCCGAAGCCGGCTGGTACCTCGATACGGTCGCGCTTGCCGTCGATGCGCCACAACAGGCCAATCAGCTGGTTGCCGATCTGACGGGCGTGCCCGCACAGTCGGTGGCCGACTGGGCGCGACAGAACGCCACGCTGTTCCGCTGACCACAAAGGATCGGAACCGTTTGGACGCAACGTCTTTCGGCTAGTCCTCGGGGTTGTAACCGAGGTTGGGTGCGAGCCAGCGCTCTGCTTCCTTCAACGTCCAGCCCTTGCGCTTCGCGTAGTCGGCGACCTGGTCCTGGGCTATCCGGCCGACCACGAAGTACTGAGACTGTGGATGCGAGAAGTACCAGCCGCTGACGGCAGCACCGGGCCACATCGCCATCGACTCGGTCAGCTCGATCCCGGTGCGTTCCTTGACGTCCATCAAATCCCAGAGCGTCGCCTTCTCGGTGTGCTCCGGGCATGCCGGATAGCCGGGGGCAGGACGGATCCCGACGTACTTCTCACCGATGAGCGCCTCGTTGTCCAGCTGCTCGTCGGGCTGGAATCCCCAGAACTCCTTGCGGACCCGCTGGTGCATCCGTTCGGCGAACGCCTCCGCCAGCCGGTCGGCGAGCGACTCCAACAGGATCGCGCTGTAGTCGTCGTTGGCCGCCTTGTACTCGTCGATCTTGTCTGCGCTGCCGAGACCCGTGGTGACGGCGAAGGCGCCCACGTAGTCCCGGAGACCCGTGTCTTTGGGGGCGATGAAGTCGCCGAGTGACCGATTGGGAATGCCGTCCCGGTGCTCGCCCTGCTGACGCAGGTTGTGCAACGTGGTCAACACCTCGCTACGGGTGTCGTCGGTGTACACCTCGAAGTCGTCGCCCACCGCGTTCGCCGGGAAGAAGCCGATCACCCCGTTGGCGGTCAGCCACTTCTCCTTGATCAGGGTGTCGAGCATCTCCTGGGCGTCGTCGTACAGCTTGCGGGCGGTCTCGCCCGAGACCGGGTTGTTGAGGATGTCGGGGAACCTGCCCTTCATCTCCCAGGCATTGAAGAACGGCTGCCAGTCGATGTATTCGCGCAGCTCGGCGATGTCGTAGTCAAGAAACTCCCGAACGCCGAGACCCTGGGCGGGCTCCGGTGGCGTGTACCCGACCCACTCGATCGGTGTCCGGTTCGCGCGGGCCTTCCCCAGTGTCAGCATCGGCCGCTCGGTCTTCTGGGCGTGCCGTTCGCGAAGGGCCGCGTAGTCGGTTTCGGTGGCCTCCAGCAGAGCAGGCCGCTGTTTGTCGTCGAGGAGCGCAGCAGCGACCGGCACCGACCGGGACGCGTCCTTGACCCAGACCACCGGGCCGCTCCGACGCGGCGACACCTTCACGGCCGTGTGGGCGCGCGAGGTGGTCGCGCCGCCGATCAGCAGCGGGATCTCCAGCCCCTGTCGCTCCATCTCGACGGCGAAGTTGACCATCTCGTCCAGGGACGGGGTGATCAGACCGGACAGCCCGATGATGTCGGCGTTGTGCTCCTTGGCCGCGTCGAGAATTTTCTGGGCGGGCACCATCACGCCGAGGTCGATCACTTCGAAGTTGTTGCACTGCAGGACGACCCCGACGATGTTCTTGCCGATGTCGTGGACGTCGCCCTTGACGGTCGCCATGATGATCGTGCCATTGGTGTCCTTCTTCGCAGCCTCCCCCGGCAAGGGTTCCGCCTTCTCCGCCTCGATGAACGGCAGCAGGTACGCCACGGCCTTCTTCATCACCCGTGCCGATTTCACGACCTGGGGCAGGAACATCTTGCCCGCGCCGAAGAGGTCACCGACGACGTTCATGCCGTCCATCAGCGGGCCCTCGATCACTTCGATCGGGCGACCACCCGCGCCCTCGATCTCCGCCCGTAATTCCTCGGTGTCGGTCTCGACGTCGGCGTCGATGCCCTTGACCAGAGCGTGCGTGATCCGCTCGCGGACCGGGAGAGATCGCCACTCGGCTGCCACGGGGTCGTCGGCCTTCTCCGAGGAGTTGAACCGTTCGGCGATCTCCAGCAGCCGTTCGGCCGCGTCCTCGCGACGGTTCAGGACGACGTCCTCGATCCGGTCCCGCAGCTCGGGGTCGATCGAGTCGTAGGGCACCAGCGCGCCGGCGTTGACGATCCCCATGTCCAGGCCGGCCTTGATGGCGTGGAAAAGGAACACCGCGTGGATCGCCTCGCGGACCGGGTTGTTCCCCCGGAATGAGAACGACACGTTCGAGATACCGCCGGAGATGTGCACCCCGGGCAGGTTCTCCTTGATCCAGGCGCATGCGTCGATGAAGTCGATCCCGTATGTCGCATGCTCCTCGATGCCGGTCGCCAGCGCGAAGCAGTTCGGGTCGAAAATGATGTCCTCAGCCGGGAAGCCGACCTCTTCGGTCAAGATCCTGTAGGCACGCGCGCAGATCTCTTTGCGGCGCTCCAGGTTGTCGGCCTGACCCTGCTCATCGAAGGCCATCACGACGACGGCGGCGCCATACTTGCGGCAGAGCCGAGCCTCGCGGACGAACTTCTCCTCGCCCTCCTTCATGGAGATCGAGTTGACGATCGGCTTGCCCTGCACGTTCTTCAGGCCCGCCTCGATGACCTCCCACTTTGAGGAGTCGATCATCACCGGGACGCGGCTGATGTCCGGCTCGGCCGCGATCAGCTTGGTGAACCGGTCCATCGCGGCGACGCCGTCGATCATGCCCTCGTCCATGTTGATGTCGATGACCTGTGCACCGACCTCTACCTGCTGCAAAGCGACCGACAGCGCCGTGTCGTAGTCCTCGGCCTTGATCAGGTTGCGGAACCGGGCGGAGCCGGTGATGTTGGTGCGCTCACCGATGTTCACGAACAGGGAGTCGTCGTTGATGTTGAGCGGCTCCAGGCCCGAGAGCCGGGTGGCCACCGGAATCTCCGGCAGCTCGCGTGGTGCCTTGCCGTCGACGACCTTGGCGATCTCGGCGATGTGCGGCGGCGCCGTTCCGCAGCAGCCACCGACCAGGTTGACCAGGCCGGCCTCGGCGAACTCTTTGATGTAGCCGGCCTGAGCCTCCGGGGACTCGTCGTACTCGCCGAAGGCGTTGGGCAGGCCGGCGTTCGGGTAGCAGGAGACGAAGGTGTCCGCGATGCGCGCCACCTCGGCGATGTAGGGCCTCATCTCCGGCGCACCGAGGGCGCAGTTGAGGCCCACCGCGATCGGCTTCGCGTGCCGGATCGCGTTCCAGAAGGCCTCGGTGACCTGACCGGACAACGTCCGCCCGGACGCGTCGGTGATGGTGCCCGAGATGATCACCGGCCAGCGGCGTCCGCGCTCCTCGAACAACGTCTCGATCGCGAACACCGCAGCCTTCGAGTTCAGCGAGTCGAAGATCGTCTCAACGATCAGGAGGTCCGCACCACCATCGACCAGGCCGTTGGCGGCATCGAGATATGCGGCGACGAGCTGGTCGTAGGAGACGTTGCGGGCTCCGGGGTCGTTGACATCCGGCGAGATCGATGCCGTACGCGTGGTCGGCCCGAGGGCGCCTGCGACGTAGCGGGGCTTGGCCGGGGTGCTGAACTCGTCGGCGGCTTTGCGGGCCAGCGCGGCGCCGGCGTAGTTGAGTTCGTAGGCCAACTCGTGCATGTCGTAGTCCGACAGTGAGACCGCGTTCGCGTTGAACGTGTTGGTCTCCAGGATGTCGGCACCCGCCTCGAGGTACTCGCGGTGGATGCCCTCGATGATCTGGGGCTGTGTCAGCGTCAGCAGGTCGTTGTTGCCCTGAAGAGCTGTCGGCCACTCCCTGAACCGGTCGCCGCGGTAGCCGTCCTCGTCCGGCCGGTCCCGCTGGATCGCCGTGCCCATCGCGCCGTCGATCACCATGATGCGTTGGCGCAGAGCTGCAGTCAGTTCATCGGTGCAGTCGGGGCGGAGGTTCGGCTCCAGGGTGTTCGGCTCGGCGATGTTCGGCTCGGGCGCGTCCACGTGCACTCCTTCCGTAGCGGAAGGCGTCCTTAACTCTGCCGAGCGTGGCGGATACCGGAGAATCCGGAGAACCGTTGCAACGCCTCTCGACCAGAGAAGTCTACCGTCGTCACCCGATCAGCGTCATCGACGTCCATCTCGTCGCGTCGTCGGTCCACTTAAATCCGACGTTATGGCGACCCGCCACGCGATGACGCTCCGCGGTGCCTGACAAGGCTTACGCTGGCCTGGTGACAGACCTTCCCGATCTGCACGACGCCATCATCGTCGCCGCCTTCGAAGGATGGAACGACGCAGGTGATGCGGCCAGCGACGCGCTGGAGCACCTGGACGCTATCTGGGAAGCCGACCCGATCGTCGAGATCGACGACGAGGCGTACTACGACTACCAGGTCAACAGGCCGGTGATCCGACAGATCGACGGTGTGACGCGGGAGCTGGTGTGGCCCTCGATGCGCATCTCGCACTGCCGTCCGCCCGGGGCGGATCGCGACATCGTGTTGATGCACGGCGTTGAGCCCAATATGCGGTGGCGAACGTTCTGTGCCGAGTTGTTGGCGATCGCCGACAAGCTCAACGTGCAGACGGTCGTGATCCTCGGGGCGCTGCTGGCAGACACCCCGCACACCCGTCCGGTGCCGGTGTCCGGCGCGGCGTACTCCCCCGAATCGGCCAAGGTGTTCGGGCTGGAGGAGACGCGTTACGAAGGACCGACCGGCATCGCCGGGGTGTTCCAGGACGCGTGCGTGCAGGCGGGTATCCCGGCCGTGACGTTCTGGGCGGCGGTTCCCCACTATGTGTCGCAGCCGCCGAACCCCAAGGCCACGGTTGCGCTGTTGCGCCGCGTCGAGGATGTCCTCGACATCGAGGTGCCGCTCGCCGACCTGCCCACGCAAGCCGAGGAGTGGGAGTCTGCGGTGACCGAGATGACCGCCGAGGACGACGACATCGCCGAATACGTGCAGTCGCTGGAGGAACGCGGCGACGCGGAAGTCGACATGCACGAGGCGGTCGGCAAGATCGACGGCGATGCGCTGGCCGCCGAGTTCGAGCGCTATCTGCGCCGCCGCGGTCCGGGCTTCGGGCGCTAGTCCGAAGAACCAGCACGGCGGGCGCTAGCCCGAAGGACCAGCACAGCGGGCGCTAGACCCGCACTGCCGTTGGCGGCTTCCAGGTTCCGTTGAGGGCATCGGGCTTCGGCCAATACAGCCGCAACACCATCTGGAACGGACCCTTGGGCGCAGGCAGCCAGTTGGATTCCTTGTCGATGCCCGGAGACGCGTTCTGGACGTAGATCGTGTAGCCGCCGTCGGGATCGGGAACGATGCTGGGCAGCATCGGTGAGTTGATCAGGTAGCGCTTCATCGGGTTCTCGACCAGCAGGCTCTGCGGCATCTCGTACATGGTCAACGACCAGAACGCATTGACGGGCGGTAACTGGCCGGAGGGGAACTTGACGATGTAGTTGTTCGCACCGTCCAACGGCGCACCGGTGGTGTCGTGGAAGATTCCCGGATACAGCGCTTCGGCGGCGGTGTTGCCGTAGATGCCGAACGCAGCACCCGCCATGCGGTACAGATAGTTGCCTTTGAGATCGGATGCCGTGCCGAAGAGTTGGGCCGAGCCCACCTCACCGGTGTCCATCTTCTCCCTCTTGAGCGTGTCCAGTTCGGCCCAGGCATCGGCCATGCCGCCCTCGATCGCCGATCGCACCTCGGGCGTCAACTTGTCGGCGTCGAATCCGCCGTCGGGACCGATGCCGATCGTGGCGAACCGGGCCCGCATTTCCTCTTCGCCCGGTGGCGTCGGCGCGAACCGCAGTGCGAAGTCGAGGATCTCGAAGAACTGAGGCGAGGTTTTCTGCTGATCGCGGGTCAGCGGCGGGACGAAGTCGATCGGCGGGGCAGGCTTCGGTGGCGGTTGGTTGAGGAACGCCGACAGCGGTGTCACCTGGTAGCCGGCCTGGATCTTCTTGACCTGGTCGATGTCGGACGGACCGAGCAACTGGGTCCGATACAGCACCATCGCAAGGTCGGTGTCGGATCTGATGACCTCGTCGATACCCTCGGGTTTGTCGCCCTGCCAATTCGGCCCCGCCAGAAGGTATTTCCCGCCACCGTTACCAGTCGTCCGACTCCCCGCGTAGGCCATGTTGTACGTGTAGAGATCAATGAACTGCAGCGAATAGTAACGGTCCTGTTCGATCGGCGGAACGGTCAGAACCAGCGGTTCGGTGCGCAGGTCCGCGCCGAGGGCAGAGTAGGGAGTATCGGAGTTCGGAGTCTGGATCGCCTTGTCTGCTGGCGTGTAAACCTGTGCACTGCTGTGGATTTCGTTCCAGGCGCCCTTGTATTCGGGGTCGTCCTTATTGACGAAGTACGAGTACATGACGCGGTAGTTGTCGACGATCGGGAAGCCGTAGACATAGGCCTCTTTTGCGATGGCACGGGTCTGTTCCAGGGACACGGCGCTGGGACTTTCCGGTGGTGGCGCCGACGTGGCGCTGTCGTCGGCTTTGTTCGTACTGCAAGCCGCCAGCAGCGCGAGGACGGCGGCCAGAACGGCGATCCGGCGCATCAGTTCTTTTCCAGCGCTTCGGTGCGTGCGCTCATCGAGCGGCCGTGTGCGGCCACTTCGGCGTCCATCTTCGGCAACAGTTCCGGAACGTGCTTGAGCGTGGTCGACTCGCCAAGCCGCGACGACAGCAGTGGTTTCAACCAGCGCAGCAGCCCGACGAACCCCGGGCAGTTGATCTGGCGCTTACGGCCTTCGATGCCCTTGACGAACGCTTCACCACATTTCTCGACCGACGTGGTCTTGCCGAGGGGCCCCGGCAGCTTGCGCAGCATTTCCTGGAAGGCCGCGGATTCGTCCTTGCTCTCCCGCACCAACGGCGTGTCGATCCAGAGCATGTGTGCGGAGCCGACGTCGACACCGCGATGGGCGAGCTCGAGGCGGAGGGCATTGGCGAAGTGCTCCACGCCCGCCTTCGACGTGTCGTATGGCACCATGCCCGCCGCGGGCGCGTATGCGGCGGCCGACGACACGATCAACACATATCCGCGGCGCTCGATGACCGAGGGCAACGCGGCGCGCACGGTGTGGAACACGCCCACGACGTTGACGTCGATCAGCGTCTTGAAGGCCGCAGGATCCACGGCCATCAGCGATCCGTGGGTGGCGATACCGGCGTTGGCCATCACGACGTCGATGCCACCGAACCGCGCGATACCTGCATCGGTGGCCTTCTGCATGGCGGCGAGATCGCGTACGTCCGCGACCGCGGTCAGCACCCTGTCCTCACCGAGTCGGGTGGCGAAGTTCTTCAGCTCGATCTCGTCCAGATCGGTGAGCACCAGCTTGGCGCCCTTCTCATGGAGGCGCCGGGCCACTTCTGCCCCGATGCCGTTGGCCGCGCCGGTGATGAGGATGACTTTTCCGTTCACAGAACCCATGGGCGAAACGTACTCCACCCGTTGCGGCCGCAGGGCAGGTCTACAGCTTGATACCCAGCAGCGCATCGACGGCGGCCGCCACCACCTGCGGCGCCTGCGGGTCGTGGCCGCCGTAGGTGAGCGCGTCCGTCGTCCACCCATCAAGTGCGGCAAGCGCTTTCGGGGTGTCAAGGTCATCGGCCAGGTAGCGGCGCACCCGGGCGACGACATCGCCGGCATCGGGTCCCGCGGGCAGCGCGACGGCGTTGCGCCAGCGCTGCAACCGGTCGTCGGCCTCGTCGAGAACGGCGTTGCTCCACGACCGATCGGCACGATAGTGGCCCGCGAACAGTCCGAGCCGGATCGCCGCGGGGTCGACGCCATCGGCGCGCAAACGGGACACCAGCACCAGGTTGCCCCGGCTCTTGCTCATCTTGTGCCCGTCCCAGCCGATCATGCCTGCATGAACGTAGTGGCGGGCGAATCGCCGCTCCCCCGTGACAGATTCGGCATGCGCGGCAGAGAACTCGTGATGCGGGAAGATCAGATCGGAACCACCGCCCTGGATGTCCAAGCCGGTTCCGATACGGCTCAGCGCGATCGCTGCGCATTCGACGTGCCAGCCGGGCCTGCCTGCCCCGAACGGCGACGGCCAGCTGGGCTCGCCGGGGCGCTCGGCGCGCCACAACAACGCGTCCAGCGGGTCACTCTTACCCTGGCGGTCCGGGTCGCCGCCGCGCTCGGCGAACAGCCGCATCATGGTGTCTCGGTCGTATCCCGATTCGTAGCCGAACTGGGGCGTGGCGTCGGCGCGGAAGTAGACGTCGGGATATTCGTCGTCATCGGCGACGTAAGCGGTGCCCGCGGCCAGCAGCTTCTCGACGACTTCGATGACCTCGGCGATCGCCTCGGTGGCCGCTACGTAGTCGTGCGGGGGCAGCACCCGCAGGGCCGCCATGTCCTCGCGGAAGAGCTCGGTTTCCCTGTCGCCCAGCTCGCGCCAGTCGATGCCGTCGCGCTCGGCCCGCTCGAACAGCGGGTCGTCGACGTCGGTGATGTTCTGCACGTAATGCACCTGATGGCCCGAATCCAGCCATACCCGGTAGACGAGGTCGAACGTCAGATAGGTGGCGGCGTGGCCCAGGTGAGTGGCGTCATACGGGGTGATACCGCATACGTACATGGTGGCGAGGTCCGCGGTGGTCACGGGACGGACTTGCCGGTCGGCACTGTCATACAGGCGCAGCTGCGGACCGCGGCCATCAATGGCCGGGACGGTCGGCGCCGGCCACGATTTCATAGCGTCGACTTTAGGCATCAGGGGATGGGACACCGCGAGCGGCCGATTCATTCCCGCTCAGCGTTGTTTGTATGCCGACAGGATCCCCTCGAGCAGCACATCGGCCAGCTCTGCCCGGCACATCAGGAGGTCGGGTAGGTAAGGATCGGGTCGGTTGTAGACCAACGGCGAACCGTCCAGCCGAGACGCGTGCATACCGGCCGCCGCCACCACACCGGCAGGCGCCGCCGAATCCCACTCCCACTGGCCGCCCGCGTGGACGTAGGCGTCGACGTCGCCACGGACCACGGCCATCGCCTTGGCGCCGGCCGATCCGATCCGTACGAGCCGGATATCTAGCCGGTCGCGTAACCACCACAGCACCGGCGGCGGCCGGTTGGCGCTGGCCGTGATGAGGATCGGTCCCTCGGTCCGCGGCGGCGGGGGCGTCACCGTGTCGGTGCGCCACACCTCGTTCTGGGCAGGCAGTGCCACGGCCGCGTCGGTGATGCCGCCGTTGGGCCCGCGCGTGTGGAATGTCGTCGCCCCTGCGGCTCCGTAGCGCTGCCAGAGCGCGATGTGGACTGCCCAGTCCGTGTGGCCGGGCATCGAGAATTCGTGGGTGCCGTCGACGGGATCAACGATCCAGACGCGATCGGCCTGAACACGGGAAATGTCGTCAGCCGCCTCCTCGGAGAGCACGGCGTCGTCGGGGCGCTCGGCGCGCAGCCGGTTCAGGATCAGGGTGTTGGCGCGCCTGTCACCGGTGTCGCCAAGGTCGTAGGGATCGTAGAAACCGATCTCCTCACGCACCGCCACCAACATCTCACCGGCCTCGCGCGCCACGTCGGCGGCCAGCGCCGCATCGGTGAGAGTCATCCGGTCAGTATCACCGACTAGAACGCAGGCCACGGGATCGGGCGTCGCCGGTCCGGTGTCGGCATCACCGGATCATCAAGCAATGCATCCGTTCTCGCCCGCAAAGCGGCGATCTCGCGCTTGGTGATGTGCTCGCGGAGCGAATCGGCCAACCCGTTGCGCAGTCGTTGCGCCAGACCTGCGACCGCATCCAGGGTCGCCTCGTCCACGGGCTTGCCCGCCCAACCCCACAGGACGGTCCTCAACTTGTCCTCGACGTGCAGGCTCACGCCGTGATCGACGCCGTACACCTGCCCGTCGACACCGGACAGGATGTGGCCGCCCTTGCGGTCGGCGTTGTTGATCAACACGTCGAACACGGCCATCCGGCGCAACCGGACGTCGTCGGCGTGCACGAGGGTGACCTCGTTGCCTGCGTAGTCGTAGGCCTGCAGGATCGGCAGAAAGCCGGGCGGGATGTCACCGGCGGGTAGCAGGTCGACCAGATCCGGTGCTGCGTCGGGCTCGTCGCCGACCTCGCCGAGACTTTCGCCGGGTTGGTCCACCCACAGCTGCACCATGCCCCGTCCGGCTGGCCCGTCGCGAATGATCGTGTACGGCACGATGTTCCACTCCAACGCGTCCGACACCAAAAACGCGCCGAGCTCACGACCCGCCAGCGTGCCGTCGGGAAAGTCCCACAGCGGGGCCTCTCCCTTGATCGGCTTGTAGACGCAATGTGCTTGCCGCTCATCAAGATGCGCTTCACACAGGAAGGTGGCGTTGCTCGCCGAGCGGATACGTCCGATGACGGTCAGTTCACCGCGCCGCAGCACCTCATCGGAGTCCCGAGCGGCGTCGTCTCCGCCGCTACGCGTCGTCGGCGTCATCGTCGGAACCGGCGATGGCGCCGCGCAGGTAGCCGTTTGTCCGCACGCAGATGTGGCCCTCGGGATCGAGTGGTTCGTCGCACAGCGGGCACGGTGGTCGGCCCGCCGAGATGACCCGGGTGGAGCGCGTCGCGAACTGGCGCGCCGATTCGGGCGTCAGGAATACCCGCACCGCGTCGGGGCCGTCCTCGGCGTCGTCGAGCACCACGGACGCGTCGAACTCGGTCTCGGACACCGCGAGCAGTTCGACGACGACGGTCTGCGCCTCGGAGTCCCAGCCAAGACCCATCGTCCCGACGCGGAATTCGGCGTCGACGGGGGTGATCAGGGGGCTCAGGTCGTCCACGTCGCCGGTCTCGGGTGGCACCGGAGTGCCGAATCGCCGGTTGATCTCGAGCAACAGCGCGGCGATCCGCTCGGCGAGCACGGCAACCTGCTGCTTCTCCAAGATCACGGACACCACACGCTTGTCGTGCACGGCCTGCAGGTAGAACGTTCGGTTGCCGGGTTGCCCGACAGTCCCGGCCACGAAGCGGTCGGGTGTTCGGAAGACATGAATTGCGCGAGGCATGGCATCTCCAAAATACCGGTAGCGGCCGCGTGAGCCGCAATCCCGGGTACGCGTCGACTAACCGGTCGAGCCGCCCACGACCGCGTCGTCGGCTGGCACGTCGTCTTCTTTGGAGCCATCCTTCGATGCGTCCTTCGGCGGTTTTGCCAGTAGTCCGGAGGTCAATTGGTCACCGGTGTGGTTGACGTGGATGACGAACGGGCGCACCGCCGTGTAACGGATCACACTCATCGACGCGGGATCAGCGGTGATGCGCTGAAAGCTGTCGAGATGCGTGCCAAGTGCGTCGGCCACGACGGCCTTGATGACATCGCCGTGCGTACACGCGAGCCACAGCACGTCACCGTCGTACTGTTCGGCCAGCCGGCGGTCATGATCACGTATCGCACCCACCGCGCGCACCTGCACCGCCGCGAGCCCCTCTCCATCGGGAAAGACCGCCGCGCTGGGATGCTGCTGCACGACCGCCCACAGCGGCTCCTTGACGAGGTCGCCGATCTTGCGGCCTGTCCATGCGCCGTAGTCGACCTCGGAGATGCGTTCATCGACGACGGGGTCCAGACCCAGTGCGGCCGCCAGCGGCGCCACCGTGCGCTCGCAGCGCAGCAGAGGCGAGCGCACGATCGCACGGATGGGCAGCGTTCCGACCCGCGCGACCAGTCCTTGCGCCTGCTCCTGCCCCTTGTCGTCGAGGTCGACGCCCTCGCTGCGGCCGGCCAGCGTATGGGCGGTGTTCGACGTCGACCGCCCGTGCCGCAACAGGATGACCGTCATACGCCCGCCACCACGCCCGTGCCGAGCAGGACCAGCACGACGGTTCCGAGCACGACGCGATAACCGACGAACCAGTACATGCTGTGCCGCACCAGGAATCGCAGGAACCAGGAGACTGCCGCGAATCCGACGACGAACGCGATCAGGGTCGCCACCAACAACTGTGGACCGCTGGCACTCATCCCCTCACCCACCGGATGGAAGGCGTCGGGCAGTGAGAACAGCCCCGATGCGAACACCGCCGGGATGGCCAGCAGGAAGCCGAACCGCGCGGCGAGCTCGCGGTCCATTCCGAGGAACAGGCCGGCGCTGATCGTCGCACCGGAGCGCGACACACCCGGCACGAGTGCGAGGCACTGCGCGAATCCGACGATGACGCTGTCCTTCCACGTGAGCTGTTCGACTCGACGTGTCTGGCGGCCGTAGTACTCCGCCGCGGCGATCACTGCGGAGAACACGATCAACGCACTCGCGATCAACCAGAGATTGCGTGCGCCCGTTCGGATTTCGTCCTTGAACAACAGGCCGAGCACCCCGATCGGGATTGTGCCGATGATGACCCACCAGCCCAGCCAGTAGTCCGCGGTGCGGTGCGCGGTCACGAAAAGGCCGTTGAACCACGCTTTGACGATCCGGGCGATGTCGCGCGCGAAGTAGACGAGCACGGCCACTTCGGTACCCAGCTGGGTGACGGCGGTGAATGAGGCGCCGGCGTCCTGGGCGAAGAACACCCGCGATGCGATCGCCAGGTGTCCTGATGACGACACGGGCAGGAACTCGGTCAGCCCCTGCAATATCGCGAGAACGATGACCTGGACCCACGACATTGCAGCCACGTCCGTCACGACGACGACCGTACCGGTTGGGTCAGCGGCCGGCCCGCGTCACCGGCTGCGCGGCGGCCACCGCGTCACGCACGGCCGCTGCCAGGCTTCTCTCGTCGGAGAGATCGATGTCGATCAGCTTTCGGTTGGTGACCGCGACGATGTCTTCTTGCTGCGGCACCGGCCCGCTCAGCCGTGGGCGGTAGACCTCGACGAGCAGAACCTGCCGCTCGACATGGAAGGAAAAGCTGCGGCCGTCGCCAACCTGGCCAAACCCGCTAGCGTGTACACCTGTAGAAATGTCCTCGAGAGCAAACTCTCGGCTGCCCAAATCCCGTTCTGCGGCAAGGGTCATCAGAAGACCATAACTCTGCTCATGGCGGTGGCGCAGACGGCGCCACCAGCGGCGCGTAACCCGCGATATTCGCTCTGCCTACACTTGCTGGTCAGGAGACATCCAATTCGCACCCGTGAGAGTTACCCCTTGCCAACTCGAATAAACCCCTTTATTCAGGCAATTCTATTTTTGGCCTGCACGCTGGCAATTGTCGGGCTGTCGGGGTGTTCATCGAAGCCCGCCGAAACGCCACCGCCGACGATCGTGCCCGCCGAGGCCGCCGTCTCACCGCCGCAGGCCGGCTCGCCCGCCGGCGCGGTGCGCCCGCTTGCCGGGCAGGCGCAGGCCGCGGTGTTCGACACCGGCACCGCGTCGCTTGCCGTACTCAGCCCCCAAGGCGGCGAGCAATCGCTGATCACCGCCATGCGCGGGGCGGGCGACAGCCGGTCGGTGCCATTGCCGGGGACCGCCACCGCGATGACCGGGGACGGCGAGGGCCGGGTGTACGTGGCGACTCGTGGCGGCTACTTCCTGGTCGATCTCGCCAAGGGCAACGCGACGCACATCGGCGTCGACGGGCAGAACGAGACCGACTTCACCGCCATCGCCCGCCGCGCGGACGGCAAGCTGGTGCTGGGCAGCGCCGACGGTACCGTCTTCACGCTGAGTTCCGACACCGCCGTCGGCGCGCAGCTGAAGATCTTCGCGCGGGTGGATGCCCTTGTCGCTCAAGGCAATACCGTTGTCGTGCTGGACCGGGGGCAGACATCGGTTACGGCACTGTCCGAGGACGGTACCGAGGACGAACATGCCCTGCGCGCCGGCGAGGGGGCGACGACGATGGCGGCCGATGCGGCAGGCCGGGTCTTGGTCGCCGATACCCGCGGCGGCCAGTTGCTGGTGTTCGGCACAGATCCGCTGATCCTTCGCCAGAAGTATCCGGTGGCCGACGCTCCGTACGGACTGGCTGGGTCGTCAACGCTGGCCTGGGTGTCGCAGACTGCCTCGAACTCGGTTGTTGGCTACGATTTGTCAACCGGCATCCCCGTCGAGAAGGTGCGCTATCGAACCGTGCAACAGCCGAACTCCCTGGTCTACGACGAATCGTCCGGCACCCTGTACGTGGTGTCGGGCTCGGGAGCGGGTGTCCAGGTGATCCCCGGCGCGGCGGTGGGCTCGTGACGGCGATGCAGCGCGGCCGGATGCCGGAGGGCTGGGCCGACGTGATTGCGGCTGATCAGTCCGACGACTACGAGTGGATTCCGTTGCGGCTGCCGCCCGATCTCACTCGGATCAACGCCTCGACCCGGTTGTCCATCGAAGCCGAGTACCGCGGCTGGGAGCTCACCCGTGTGCGGCTGTACACCGACGGTTCACGGCGGGTGCTGCTGCGCCGCAAGAAGTCCGCGGTCCGCGGGTCGGCCGTCCCGGAGCAGCCCGCGCTGTGATCTCGTGATGTACCGCGCGCTGCAGCGGGTGCTGTTCCTGTTTGCCCCCGAACGCATTCACACCTGGGTCTTCGCACTTTTACGGGCGGTCACCGCCGCCGCGGTCACCCGTCGCCCGCTGGCACGGTGGCTGGCACCTCGCGATCCGGTGCTGGCCTGCACGGTCTTCGGGGTCGATTTCGATGCACCACTGGGCTTGGCCGCCGGGTTCGACAAGGACGGCCGGGGGCTGCGGACCTGGGGTGCGCTGGGATTCGGATACGCCGAGGTCGGCACGGTGACCGCGGTGGCGCAGCCGGGCAACCCGCAGCCCAGGATGTTCCGCCTGCCCAACGATCGGGCGCTGCTCAACCGGATGGGGTTCAACAACCACGGGGCAGGCGAGCTGGCCACCCGACTCGCGCGCCACATCCCCGACGTGCCGATCGGCGTCAACATCGGCAAGACCAAGACCACCCCGGCCGAATCGGCGGTCGAGGACTACGCCGAAAGTGCGCGTCTGCTCGGACCGCTGGCGGCGTTCGTGGTGGTGAACGTCAGCTCGCCGAACACCCCCGGCCTGCGTGGCCTGCAGGCGGTCGATTCGCTGCGCCCCATCCTGGCTGCGGTCCGCGCCGAGACGACCACACCCGTGCTGGTGAAGATCGCACCGGACCTGTCGGATGGCGAGATCGACGAGATCGCCGATCTGGCAGTCGAATTGGGACTGGCAGGCATCGTCGCCACCAACACGACGGTGTCCCGGCAGGGACTGGCCACGGCTGGCGTCGACGAGCTGGGTACGGGCGGTATCTCCGGTCCCCCGGTGGCGCAGCGGTCCGCGGAGGTGTTGCGCCGGCTGTACCGCCGCGTCGGCGACCGCTTGGTGCTGATCAGCGTCGGAGGCATCGAAACCGCCGACGACGCGTGGGACCGCATCACCTCGGGCGCCTCACTGCTGCAGGGCTACACGGGATTCATCTACGGCGGCGGACTGTGGGCCAAACGCATCCACGACGGCCTGGCCCGCCGACTCCACGACGGCGGGTTCACCTCGCTGGCCGACGCCGTGGGCTCGGCCGTCCGCGACTAGTTCTGCTCGTAGGTCCCCGTGATGAGCGCGCGGGCGATCGCGTTCGAGAACAGGTTGAAGCCCAGATAGGCCGGTGTGGCATCGGCCGGCAGGTCCAGCTTCTCCACACCGACGGCGTGCACCGCGACGATGTAGCGGTGTGCGCCGTGGCCGGCAGGCGGCGCGGCGCCGATGAACCGCTTCAGGCCCGCGTCGTTGGCCAAAGTAAGTGCGTCACCGGGAAATCCGCTGCTGCTGCCATCGCCGACCCCGGCGGGCAGATCGGTGACGGTGGCGGGCAGGTTGGCGACCGCCCAGTGCCAGAACCCCGAGCCGGTCGGCGCGTCCGGGTCGTACACGGTGACCGCGAAGCTGCGGGTCTCCTCGGGGAAGCCCGACCACGACAGCTGAGGCGACACATCGGAGCCGCCCGCGCCCATGATTCCGCTGACCTGGTCGTTGCCCCACGCCTCGCCGTCGGTGAAGGACTCCGACGTCAGCGTGAAGGTCGGCAGCTCCGGCAGGAAGTCGTAGGGGTTGTAGTCAAAAGCCATGGTTGCCCTTTCGTATGGTCAGCGGTGTTCAGCAGTGAATCAGGAAGTGTTCGAGAACCCGGGTGCCGAACGTCAGCGCATCAACGGGTACCCGTTCGTCGACGCCGTGGAACAGGGCGGCGAAGTCGAGGTCCGGCGGCAGTTTCAGCGGCGCGAACCCGAAGCACCGAATCCCCAACCGGGCGAAGTGTTTTGCGTCGGTACCGCCCGACAGCATGTACGGCACCGTGCGGCCGTCGGGGTCTGCGGACAGGATCGCCGCGTTCATCGCGTCCAGCAGCTCGCCGTCGAAGCCGGTCTCGTAGGACGGCAGGTTGGTGATCCACTCGCGGGTGATGCCGGGGCCGATGATTTCGTCGACCTCGCGCTCGAAGGCCTCCATCCGACCCGGCAGCACGCGGCAGTCGACGACGGACTCCGCCGTCGCGGGAATGACGTTGGCCTTGTACCCCGCCTTCAGCATCGTCGGGTTGGCCGTGTCACGCAGCGTTGCGCCGACGATGCGCGCTATCGGGCCGAGCTTGGCGATGGCTCCCTCGAGATCGGGCGAGTCCACGTCGAACGTGTATCCGGTCTCCTCGGCGACGGCGGTCAGGAACTGCTCGACCGCGTCGGTCAGGATTACCGGGAACTGGTGGCGACCGAGTTTGGCCGTCGCCTCGGCGACCGCGGTGACGGCGTTGTTGTCGTGAATCATCGAACCGTGGCCCGCGCGCCCTCGCGCCGTCAGCCGCATCCACATCATCGCCTTCTCGGCGGTCTCGATCAGGTACAGCGTGCGCTCGCCGCCGTCGCGGCGCGGGATCGTCAGCGAGAAGCCGCCGACCTCGCCGATGGCCTCGGTGACGCCGTCGAACAGGTCGGGCCGGTTGTCGACCAGCCACTTGCAGCCGTAGTTGCCGCCCGCCTCCTCGTCGGAGACGAATGCGAAGACGAGGTCGCGTGGCGGGACGATTCCGGAGCGTTTGAAGTGCCGGGCGACCGCGATCATCATCCCGACCATGTCTTTCATGTCCACCGCGCCGCGACCCCAGACGTAGCCGTCCTCGACCGCGCCGGAGAACGGATGGACGCTCCAGTCGGCGGCCTCGGCGGGCACCACGTCGAGGTGGCCGTGCAGCATCAGGGCGCCGCGCTCGCGGTCGGCCCCTTCCAGCCGCGCGAACACGTTGGCCCGCCCCGGGGCCCCGGCTTCGATGTACTCGGTGGTGTAGCCGACCTCCTGCAGCTGTTCAGCCACCCAGCGGGCGCATTCGGCCTCGCCTTTGGTGGTTTCGGGCTCGCCGGTGTTCGACGTGTCGAAGCGGATGAGCGCGCTGACGAGATCAACCACCTCGTCTTCGGCTTTCCAGGGAGCTGTCACAGTCACCATTCGTACCACTCGGTCTCCCCCGGGGGCTTCGCCCCGCCCCAGGGTGGCGCCTCACTTGGTTTGGGTCCGGCCTGGGTGATCCGATAACCTAAGCTGCCTTCGAACTGGTCCGAGTGGCGGAATGGCAGACGCGCTAGCTTGAGGTGCTAGTGCCCTATTAACGGGCGTGGGGGTTCAAGTCCCCCCTCGGACACACAACAGCCAAACGCATCGACGCAGCTCGACAGCGGTTATTCGACGCTCGCGGCGGCGGTCGGCAGGCTACTTGGACACCGCAAGGACATTCGCGCCGGGAATAGCAGATCGCCCGGCAAGCGGTCCTCGCACCGTACCGCCAGCCGACACAGAACCGAGGCCGCTAGCGGCACCGTTCGACTTACTTACCCTTCGTCTACCCGGTGTCAAAGTCCTGTCCCGACCTGGACAGCGTTGCGGTGCACCGAGATACGACGTTTTAGGAACTCAACATCGGCGACGGCCAGCACATTCACCTCCCCCACCGCAAGCCGGTGAATGCAAGCGTGGAAGGTCAACGGCTGACGTTTCGCCACCAAAGTCGCTACGATCGTTCACACGAGACTGGAATCCTCTGAGGACCGACCGCAGCACATCCGTGCCGCCGCCGTCCAGGTGAGGGTCCTGGGGGAGAACATCGTGATTGGCCGGGTTAGATAGCCAGCCCGCCGCGTGGGGTCAGTAAATGCGCAGCACCAATGTTTGCGAAAAATGTGGCGTACCGACGTTCATTGACGAGCGGCGGTGCATGCAGTGCGCGGCGCGACCGCCTTTCGGCGGCATGAATGCGCGACCGCCTTTCGGCGGCATGAATGGGAGTGTTCGCATCACTCGTCTGCGACGGTTGTGGCGACCTCGTTGACCTGCGATTGCCGACGCCCTCGACGCTGGTCGCCACCCATGTCCGCTGGAAGGACACTGACGACCGGGCCCTGGTGACAAGCCGTGCCGGCTGGTAACTGCGGTGATGTGCAGTGATAAGTTTTAGCTGCTAGAAGCACTTTTCGGTTCATGAGCAGGAGGCTCTGCGGGGGTTCATGTCCCCCTCGGACACACGATGTACATCCCGTCTTTCAACCGGATCGAGGACGACGACGAGATCCGACGTTTCGTCGCCGCGGCGCGATCGGCCGAGTTCGTCACGGTCGATCCGGACGGGATGCCCGTCGCGACCCTGCTGCCGATCATGTGGGACGGCGATGTCGTCCTCGCGCATATGGCGCGTGCCAACCCGCAGTGGAAGTCCATCGCCGTCGACAGTCCGGCGCTGCTGATCTGTCCGGGCCCCGAGGCCTACATCAGCCCGTCGTGGTACGCGGCGAAGGCTGAGCACGGCAAGGTGGTGCCGACGTGGAACTACAGCGCCGTGCACCTCTCCGGGACGGTGCGGGTCCACGAGGACCGCGACTGGCTGCGCGACGTCGTCACCCGATTGACCGGGGTGCACGAAGACCCCCGTGCTCAGCCGTGGCAGCCCTGCGATGCGCCGGAAAAGTACATCGAGGGACAGCTCGGCGGCATCGTCGGGCTCGAGATCACCGTCACGCGTGTGGAGGGCAAGGCCAAGCTGAGCCAGAACCGCTCAGAGGCCGACCGCCGCGGGGTGGTCGCCGGGCTGCGCGGAGAAGACCACTACGAAGCGGCCGAAGTCGCGGCCGCGATGGAACCTGGTCTCTAGTACACGTCACGTTCCATCGGCTATGACAGACGGACGAACCCGATGTCGTCGCCGATCACAGTGTTAGGCCCGATCGGTAGCTGCTCTGCGTTATTCGGTACGACCTTGACGAACTCGAGGCGATCACGTGCGACCTTGCGGAGCAGGTCCTCGAAGGCCATCGTGGTCAGCTGTTCTCCGGGGCACCGTCGGTAACCGAAACCGAAGGGTGCGAAACCGGCGTAGTCGCACACGGGTCTGGGTCGGTCCTCGACCACGCCGAACACCGTGCCGAAAGCGCTGTTGCGCAATGTCGCTGCGCGCCCGTCCCTCACGGGAAAGTCTGTCGGCGTGAATGGGCAGTTGGCCAAACCCATCTGGCGAATTCGCGTTTCATCGACTTGCTGGCTCGTCGGTGCCGCCTGGTACCGCGACGGATCGAAGTCGTCGGGGTTTGACCACTGGACCGGGTCCCTGCTCGTCGACGGGTGCGGTGTGGCGATATAACCGTGGCTCTCGAACGCCGGCGGTCGCGTCGGCTCGACAGCCGAGATGCTTCCACCGTTGGGGGAGATGGTGCGGAACAGCTCCATGACCAACCGCTCCAGCGGCGGGAACGCAGAACCGTCCGGCTTGTCGTAATCCCCCGCCATCGTCTTCGCGAACCAGTCCTTCGCCTGCGGGTCGCCTCCTTCGCGGCCGAGGTTTGACATCACGTTGTAGAGGCTGTTGCCCCACTGACTGAATGCCACGAAGTTGTGGAAGCACTCGAACACGACGTCCTGGTGGTTGAAATACTCGCTTTCCTCGCCGTTCTTGAGCCAGTACCAGGCGAAGGTCTTCTCCGGCTCCCGCGTCTTGCCGGAGCCGATGTCCGCCAGCCGATCGTCGATCCACGACTTCAGGAAGGTGAGCCGCTCCCTGACTGCCATGTAGTTGTCATAGACGATCTTCTGAGTCGGATCCCGGTAGGCCAGCACCGCGTTGAAGCTGGCGCCGATCTCACGTACCTGATCGGGAATCTCGGAGCCACGCACACCCAGATGCAGGTCCCAATACAGATCCCAGAACGTGTCCAAATAGATCCTCATTAAAGGCTTTTCGCGGTTCTGCTGACTCAGCAGTTCGTCCCAGAAGCGAACCACCTTGCCCTTGTACATGCGGTCGTACAGGTCGGGCGTGACCGCCGACATGTAGATCCGCTTGCGGCGGTTGTCGGGCCCGCGGAGTTCGAGCCCCTGAAGGAAGACGGTGACACCCTTCTCGGGGTCCGGTCCCCACTTATCGCTGAGCAGGCCCCACAGGTCGGACGGCAACGCATTTTCCTTCGTCAGCGCGACGTCGATCATCGGCAGAACGGGCCGTTGGCCATCGAAGACGCTGTTCTGAAGAAACGGCGCGATCGCGTTGTCGACATAGTCGGCGTCGAAGTCTGGATACTCTTCGCGCAGCCGGGCCACTTCACCTCCTGCACTACTCCCCGCTCCGGGCCGTTCATCCGTTGAGGTTGAGCACCCGGCGACCGACTGCGCAGAGACTGCGACGACGGCGCCGGCCCCACCGGCGAGAAATACGCGTCGTCTCATGAATTCCCCCAATGTCCAGAAAGCAAATCCTGGCTAAGGGGGAACGTACTCCGATCCATGGGCCCGTAACCGCAATCGCGCAATACGCCGACCGCGGTCCTCAGTACACGTCGCGGACATAACGTTTCGCGGCGACGAGTTCGCGCTTGAAGTCGTGAGCCCGTTCGCGCGACATCTTTCCGTGGGTCTCGATGATCGTCGTCAGCGCCGCGTCGACGTCGCGCGCCATCCTGGTCGCGTCACCGCAGACGTAGAAGTGCCCACCGTCGTCGAGCCAGCGCCACACGTCGGCACCGCGATCGAGCATCCTGTCCTGCACATAGACCCGGTCGGCCTGGTCACGGCTGAACGCCAGGTCGAGACGGCTCAGAAACCCGTCGCGAGTCATGTCTTCCAAATCGTCTCGGTAATAGTAGTTTTCGCGGCGGTGCTGATCACCGAAGAACAACCAGTTGCGACCCGCGTGACCGAGCGCGCGTCGTTCCTGCAGAAAGCCACGAAACGGCGCGATGCCCGTCCCTGGGCCGACCATGATCATCGGTGCGTCACCGTCGTCGGGTGGCCGAAAGTGCGGTGAGCGTTGCAGGAACACCGGCGCCGACGCCGCGCGATCGGCGAGGAACGTCGAGCACACACCGCCACGCTTCCCGCCGCCGGAGCCGCAATAGCGCACCACCGAGACCGTCAGTTGTATCTCGTGTGGACTGACCAGCGGGCTCGACGAGATCGAGTAACTACGCGGCGTCAGCCGCACCAGGACCTCGAGCCACTGGTCGGGGTCCGCGTGGACGACGAACTCCTGCACGAGATCGAGTCCATTGCGTCCGACCAGCCACTTGTCCAACTTGTCCCTGCGAGCGCGCAACGCCTTCGCATCGCGACTGTTCTCGGCGATGAAGCGCAACAAGTCGGGTGTCACGCGGCAGAAGTCGTAGCGCGACGTCAGGGCGCCGCGCATGGTCTGCTCGGTGCCGTCGACCACGACGATGTGCTCACCACGCATGCCGGTGGCCGCCAGCCACCCGTCGACGGCGGCCGGGTCGTTCGTGGGGAACACCCCGAGTGAGTCGCCTGCGGCGTAGCTGACATCGAACTCGGAGATGTCAAACCCGAACTGGCGTACCTCTTTTAGCGACGATGGCGCGGTCAATACCATGTTTCTGGACAACGGCGCCGTGATCGGATGCGTGCGGGTGAACGGCTCCGCAACGGTCGCAGGCATCGAGAACACCGCGCGACCCAACAGGGCGGCGACCCGGTCCACCCATCGGCCCATCGGTTCGACGTCGTAAGCCTCGCAATCGACGCGCTCGAGCAGCCGGGTCGCGCCCAGTGCGGCCAGCCTGGTGTCGATGGACCTCGCATGTCCGCAGAAGTCGTCATATGTGCGATCGCCGATACCGAGCACCGCGTAGCGCACCCCGTCCAGCGTGGGCGCATCCGGCGAAGTGAGCCGGTTCCAAAATTCGGCGCCGTTGTCGGGCGGCCCTCCGTCTCCGAACGTGCTTGTGATCACCAATACGTCGCGCGAAGCGAGGTCGGCAAGGGCGACGTCGTTCATGTTCACTAGATTCGGCACGCCGATTCCGGCGGCCACCTTACCTGCGAACTCCTCGGCGGTGCCGGTCTGCGACGCCCACAGCACCAACGGTCCGTCACTGAGGTCCGGACGCGACAGTGTCCTGGTGCCGCGCAGCGGCGCGCCCAGCGGTCTCAGGCTCACCGCGCAGGCCTTGAACTCCGGCTGAAGCGAGTCGGGGTCGACCGCGTCATTCGTGAGCGCGTTCACGGCGAGGTATTCGCCATGTTCGTCGTTCCAGTGGAAGGGCACAAAGCAGGTGCCTTGGCGCACGCGATCGGAGATCACCGCGGGAAGCACCGCGCGGCCGCGGCGCGTGGTGAGTTCGACGGGTTGGTCGATGACGATGTCGAGGGCGGCCGCGTCGACGGGATGGACCTCCACGAACGGCCCGTTGTCGAGCTTGTTGAGTTTGTCGACCCTGCCGGTCTTGGTCATGGTGTGCCACTGGTGCTGCAAGCGGCCCGTGTTGAGCACCAGCGGGTAGTCGTCGTCGGGCATTTCGCGGGCGTCCATGTGCGGACGGGCGTGGAAGACGGCGCGCCGCGACGGGGTCGGGAACGCCAGCCGGGGCGCATGGCCATTCGCATCGACGAAGTAGTCCTGGCTGACGCCGTCGTTGAGGTAGCGGATCGGGTGGCGGTCGTTCTCGTCATCGGGCGGGCAGGGCCACTGCAGCGGCGTGTTCCGCAGGCGTGCATAGCTCGCACCGCGAAGGTCGTAGCCGGTCTTGGGATTCGAGAAGCGGCGGATCGCGTCGAATATCTGCTCGCTGGACTCGTAGGTGAAGTGCTCCTCGAACCCCAGATGTGCGGCCACTTGGCAGATCAGCTGCCAGTCGGGGCGGGATCCGCCGAGTGGTGGCACCGACTGCGCGAGCAGTGTGAGGTTGCGTTCGGAGTTCACCATCACGGCGTCGGATTCGGCCCACAGGGTCGCGGGCAGCACGATGTCGGCGTAGCGGTTGGTGGCGGTGTCGCGGTAGGTATCCTGCGTGATGACGAGTTCAGCGGCTTCGAGTCCCGCGATCACCGTCCGCCGATTGGCCACGGTGGCAACGGGATTGGTGCAGATGATCCAGCACGCCTTGACCTTTCCGTCGGCGAGCTGGCCGAACATGTCGATGGTGCCGGGCCCGACGTCGGAACGAATGGTGCCCGCATCCAACGACCATTGCTGCTCGACGAAGGCCCGGTCGTCCGCGGACAGCACCGAGCGCTGGCCGGGCAGACCCGGTCCCATGTAACCCATTTCGCGCCCGCCCATCGCGTTGGGCTGGCCGGTGAGCGACATCGGGCCGCTGCCGGGCCTGCAGATCGCTCCGGTGGCCAGGTGCAGGTTGCAGATGGCGTTGGTGTTCCAGGTGCCGTGGGTGCTCTGGTTCAGCCCCATCGTCCAGCAGCTCATCCACTCGCCCGCCTCGGCAATCATCCGGGCGGCGGTGCGGATGTCATCTTCTGCGAGACCGGTGATCTGCGCGACGCGGTCAGGGGTGTACTCGGCCAGGAACTCGGGCATGGCGTCCCAGCCGTCGGTGTGCTCGGCGATGAAATCCGCGTCGATGTCGTTGTTTTCGACGAGAAGATGCAACAGGCCGTTGAGTAGCGCAAGGTCGGTGCCGGGTTTGATCTGCAGGAAGAGATCGGCGCGTTCGGCGGTGGTGGTGCGGCGGGGGTCGACGACGATCAGTTTGGCGCCGGACTTGAGTCGGTCGGCCATTCGCAGGTACAGGATGGGATGGCAGTCGGCCATGTTCGAGCCGGTGACGAAGAACAGGTCGGCGCGGTCGAAGTCGGTGTAGGAACCCGGAGGGCCGTCGGCGCCGAGCGACTGCTTGTAACCGGTTCCCGCACTTGCCATGCACAGCCGCGAGTTCGACTCGATGTGGACGGTCCGCAGGAAGCCCTTGGCCAGCTTGGTCGCCAGGTACTGCGCCTCGATCGACATCTGCCCCGAGACGTAGAGGGCGACCGCATCCGGTCCGTGTTCGTCGACGATGGCGCGCAGCCGGCGTCCGGCCTCGGCGACCGCGTCGTCGACGGGTGCGGGCACCAGTTCCTCACCGCGGGCGGGACGCAGCAGTGCAGAAGTCAGCCTGCCGTCGTCGGCGGCCATCAACTCGGCGTGTGTCGCACCCTTGGTGCAGAGCCGGCCGAAGTTTGTGGGGTGCAGCTTGTCCCCGGTGACACGTGCGATGACGGGCCGGCCGGTATCGGAGCTCACGACGCTGTGAACTTCGATACCGCAGCCGACACCGCAGTATGAGCACGCCGTCCGGGTCACCTTGGGCGTCATGCGCGTCAGGCAGGCACCGGCGCGGTTGTGCGGTCGATCGGCTCACCAGCACCCGCCCGCGCGGTCTGGACTCGCAGGAAGACCGCCCAGGTGACGAAGGCGCAGATCACGTAGAAGGCGAGGAACACCCAGAACGCGTTGGTCGCGGACTTGGCGTCGCTGACGTACGAGGCGCGCAGCACGATGTTGATGAATACTCCGCCGAGTGCGCCGGTCGCGCCGGCGAAACCGATCAGCGCACCGGACATGCTGCGCGACCATGCCGCCTTCTCATCGCGGGTCCAGTCGTCACGGCCCTGGGCCTTCGCTTCAAAGATCGACGGGATCATCTTGTACGTCGAGCCGTTTCCGAGACCCGACAGGATGAACAGCAGAATGAAACCGGTGACGTAGGCGATCATCTGCCCGCCGGTCGCGGCACCGGCCATACCGTCGTCGATCATTCCGGTTGCCACCAGGATTCCCGCGGCGAAGATCATCGCGACGAACGTGTACATGGTGACCTTGCCGCCGCCGACGCGGTCGGACACCTTGCCGCCGAACGGCCGGGAGATCGAGCCGAGGAGCGGGCCGATGAAGGCGATCTGCGCGGCGTGCAGCGATGCCTGCGCCGCGGTGTCTCCCCCGGCGAGAAAGTTGATCTGCAGCACCTGTCCGAAGGCGAACGAGAAGCCGATGAACGAACCGAAGGTGCCGATGTAGAGGAAACTCATCACCCAGGAGTGCTTGTACCGCAATGCCTCTGCCATCGCACCGATGTTGGAGCGTTGATTGCCGAGGTTGTCCATGAACAGCGCGGCGCCCGTCGCGGCGAGTGCGATCAGGACGAGGTAGATGGCGCAGACGATTTCGGGTGCGGTATTGCTGACCACGGCGATCACCAACAGGCCGACGAGCTGGATCACCGGAACGCCGATGTTGCCGCCGCCTGCGTTCAGCCCCAGCGCCCAGCCCTTGAGCCGCTGCGGGTAGAAGGCGTTGATGTTGGTCATCGACGATGCGAAGTTTCCACCGCCGAGACCGGCGAACGCCGCCACGATCATGAAGGTGGTGTAGGTCGTGCCGGGCTGCTGCATCACCCAGAGCGTGAGCAGCGTCGGGACGAGCAGTAGCAGTGCGCTGACGATCGTCCAGTTGCGACCGCCGAACCTGGCGGGCGCGATGGTGTACGGGATGCGCATGGCAGCGCCGACGAGCGTGGGCACCGCGACCAGGTAGAACTTGCCCGCCGCATCGATGTTGTAGACGTTCTGTGGCATGAACAGCACCATCACCGACCAGATCGACCACACCGAGAAGCCGACGTGCTCGGCGAAAATGGACCAGATCAGGTTGCGTTTAGCGATTTGATTGCCGGTGGTCTCCCACGCATCGACATCTTCGGCATCCCAGTGCTCGATCGTGCGGCCGCGCCTCAAGGTCTTCACGAGCATTAGGTTCGCGTGAAGCCATTCCACACCCGTTGCACCGTCGTGTCGGAAACGTCAACACCCGCTCACTTCGCCGTAGTGGCCGGGTGCGCGGTGCACGAAACGCGTTGGAAACATTCGTGACGCAGGCCACGTCAGCTTTGGTCGGGTTTGACCGCCAGCACCGGTTTCGGGCACTCGAGCAGCACCTGTTGGGACACGCTGCCCAGCAGCAGTTTGCCGACCGGACTGCGGTGCCGGATGCCGATCACCAGCAGTTCGGCGTCATCTCGGTCCATTGCCTTGAGCAGTTCGGTGCCGGTGTCCACCCCGACGGGCTGGACGAGTTCGAACTCGACGCCGCACTCGGCGAGATGCCGCTCGACATCCCCGACTTCAGGTGCCTGCGCGAAGCGGGCATCGACGTAGGACTCACCCGAGCTCGAATTGATGACCAGAAGCGTGGTGCCGCGCAGTTTCGCTTCGGCGATTCCGTGCTCCAGTGCGGCGCGGCCGAACGGGTCGGCGCTGTATCCGACGACGATCATGACTGTGCCGCCTTCTCCCGCTGGTCCTTGTCGTCCTCGACGACCAGAAGCGTCTCCTCGCTGCGGTGCATGAGTTTGAGCACCAGTGGCACCAGCAACAGGACCACCATCAGCACGTACACGATGATCGCGACGGGTTCGGTGAACAGGCTGCTCCAGTCCCCCCCACCCAGCTGCAGGCTCTGCCGCAGTTGGCGTTCGATGCGTGGGCCGAGGATCACGCCGATGATCAGCGGCAGCACCGGCAGCCCGAATCTGCGCATCATCAGGCCCAGCAGGCCGAACACCAGAAGCAACGCCAGGTCCAGTGCCTGCACATTCACCGCCAGCGCGCCGAGGCAGGCGAAAAACAAGATGCCCGCGTAGAGGTAGGGCCGCGGTGTGCGTAGCAGCCTGGCCCACAGCGGTGCCAGTGGCAGATTCAACAGCAGCAGGAGCAGGTTGCCGATGAAGAGGCTGGCGATCAGCGTCCAGATCAGCAACGGTTCCTTCTCGAACAGTGTTGGGCCGGGCTGGATTCCGTAGGATACGAAGGCGGTCAGCATGACGGCCGCGGTGGCGTTGGTGGGCAGGCCGAGGGACAGCATCGGCACGAGAGTGCCTGCGGCCGAGGCATTGTTGGCGGCTTCCGGACCGGCGACGCCCTCGATCGCACCCTTGCCGAATTCGTCCTTGTGCTTCGACAGCCGCTTCTCGGTGATGTAGGACAGGAACGTCGGCAGCTCGGCACCGCCCGCCGGCAGCGCGCCGAACGGGAAACCGTATGCGGTACCGCGTAGCCACGGCTTCCACGAGCGCTGCCAGTCGCTCTTGCCCATCCACGGCCGGCCGACCGGGATGACCTCGGCTGGGCGGCGACGCAGATGCGCTGCGACCCACAGTGCTTCGCCGACGGCGAAGATGGCCACCGCAATGATCACGATGTCGATGCCGTCGGACAGCAGCGGAATTCCGAAGGTGGCGCGCGGCTGGCCGGTGAGGAAGTCGATACCGACCACGCCGATCGCCAGACCGAGGAACAGTGCGATCGCGCCGCGTAGCTTCGACGAACCGAGCACCGCAGTGACGGCGACGAGTGCGAAGAGCATGATCGCCAGGTACGACGGCGCACCGAGGGTGACCGCGAACCGCGAGATCGCCGGGGCGAAGGCCGCGAGCAATGCGGTGCCGATGGTGCCCGCCACGAAAGACCCGATTGCGGCCGTCGCCAACGCTTGTGCCGCGCGTCCGGCCTTGGCCATCTTGTTGCCCTCGATCGCGGTGATGACCGACGAGGACTCCCCCGGCGTATTCAGCAGGATCGAGGTCGTCGAACCGCCGTACATGCCGCCATAGAAGATGCCGGCGAACATGATGAACGCGGCGCTGGGAGGAACGTTGTAGGTGACGGGCAGCAGCAGCGCCACCGTCATGGCCGGCCCGATACCGGGCAGCACGCCGACGGCGGTGCCCAGCAGCACGCCGATCACGGCGTACAGCAGATTCATCGGGGTAGCGGCCTGTTCGAAGCCCTGGATCAGCCAGTCAAGATTTTCCATGTCAGAGGATTCCATCCAGAATGCCTGCGGGCAAAGGGATTCCAAGCCCGGAATAGAACGCATAGAAGCTGCCGACCGAAAGCACCGCACCGATGACGATGTTCCGGACGTAATGCCTGCTTCCCAGCACCGTTGCTGTGCCGGCGAACAGCAGGGCGCCGGTGATGGCCCAGCCGAGCGGCTGTACCAGCAGGATCGTGGCGACGAATAGGCCGACCAGCAAGCCGACGGTGCGCCAGTCGCTTGGCGCATCGGGGTCGACGTCCTCGCCGGCGTCGGCCTCCCCCACCGACCCGCGCGGAATCGCGATCGCCAACACGATCGCCAGCGCGATAAGCACAACACCGATGACGACCGGGAACAACTTGGGCCCAACGGGATCGACCTTCGCGAAGCCCGCCTCGAGGGTGAGCGCGTCATAGATCACGAATCCGCCGACCGCGACGAGCACGACGCACACGAGGTACTGCGCCTTGTCGGTGCGCTTCTCGGGCGTCGGCGTCACCGCATCGTCTGTCGTCGTCATAGCAGCCCCAGCTCGGTCAGGGTCGACGAGACCCGGTTGTCTTGGTCCTTGAGGAACTGCTCGAAGGCGTCGCCGGTGACGAACGCGTCGGTCCAGCCGTTCTTCACCAGCGCGTCCTTCCACCCTTGAGTGGCGTGCAGGTCCTCGAGCACCTTGATCATCGACTGCCTGGCTTCATCGGAAATGCCAGGCGGTGCAAGGACTCCGCGCCAGTTGGCGAACGTCATGTCGATGCCCGACTCCTTCAGCGTCGGGGCGTCGACACCCTCGACGCGTTCCTCGCTGGACACCGCGAGCACCCGGAGTTGGCCGGCCTCGATCTGGTCGATGAGCTCACCGGGACTCGATGTGCCGACCGTGACCTTCTTGCCGAGCAATGCGGTCAGCAGGTCACCACCGCCGTCGTAGGTGATGAAGTTGACCGACTTGGGGTCGACGCCGACGGTCTTCGCCACTTCCATCGGGAAGAGATGGTCGGGTCCGCCCGGTGACGAACCGCCACCGATCGTCACCTTGGAGGGATCGGCCTTCCATGCCGCGACGAAGTCCTGCACCGTCTTGAACGGAGAATCGGCGGGAACGAAAATCGCGCCGGGATCCTCGATCAGCTTCGCCAGGGCCGTCGCGTCGGAAGCTTTGATCTTTGACCCGTTCGTGTAGGTCGCGCCGACGACGCCCAGCCCCATGGTCATCATGAGGTCGTCGTTGCCTTTTTCGTTCATCAGCCGGGCCATCGCGACGGTGCCGCCTGCGCCGATCACGTTGAAGACCTCGACGCGACCGGTGATGTCGTCTTCCTCCATGATCTTCACCGCAGTGCGCGCGGTCAGGTCGTAACCACCGCCCGGACTGTTCGGCACCATCATGCGCAGCCGGTGCAGTCCCAATTCGCCGCTGTCACGGGTGACGCCGCATGACGTCACCAGTAGTGCCACGATCACGGCGATGACGAGCACCGGCCGTGTGTGCGTGCTCTTCACGTCGCTCCCCAATCACGTCAGTTGTGATGCTCAGCAATACTGGTACCCCGAGTGATCCAGGTCACGCATGAGTACGCAAAGGACGTTTTGGTCGTTGTGAAACTTCTCCGGTCTCCAGCGCGGGGCTTTCGCAGCCTGGCGGGCCAGTTCCTGGTCTTCCAGTTGCTGGTCGTTGCGATCGTGCTGATCGCGGTCGCCGCGGTGTCGGTGGCGCAGTCGACGCGGGAGTTCCGTGAGGTGCGCGGAGCGCGGATGATCGCGGTCGCGGAGAACATGGCCTCCACACCGGTCGTGCGCGATAGGTACAGCGACCCCGGGGCTTCGAAGGTGTTGGCGCCCGAGGTCGACCGTGCGGTGGCGCTGTCGGGAGCCGGACTCGCCGAGATCGTCGACCCCGGCGGGACGGTGCGTGTGTCATCGGACCCGTCGCGCATCGGTAAGCAGGTCGACATGGGTCTGACCCGCGCCGACGAGGGGCGAGCGTGGTTCGGCGACCTGAACATCGACGGGGTTCACAGCCTCGTCGGCGAGGTGCCGATCCTCGCCGACAGCGGCAACGTCGTGTCCATCGCATCGGTCAGTGAGCGCTATCCCTCGGTGTGGGAATTGATGGGCGCATCCGGTGAGCGCCTGCTGTTTTACCTCGGCCTCGGCGCGCTGCTGGGACTGCTGGCGTCGTGGCTGCTGTCGCGGCGGATCAAACGGCATACCCGCGGCTTGGAGATCGCCGAGATCGCCGGTCTCGCCGATCACAGGGAGGCGTTGTTGCACAGCATCCGCGAGGGCGTGGTCGCGGTGAACAACGATGGAGACATCACGCTGCTCAACGACAGCGCACAGGAGCTACTCGGCGTGGCCCACGATGCGGTGGGTCGCCCGGTCGACGGTGTCGGCCTGGATCCCGCGGTGGTCGATTTCCTGCTCTCGGGCGAGGATGGCCGGTCCGCCGGAGACACTGTGATCGTCACCCGCACAAGGGTGCTGGCTCTGAACCGGCGGGCGGCGACGAGCCAGGGCCAGCGGATCGGCACGGTCACGACCATGCGTGACAGCACCGAACTCGCGGCGTTGCAGGGACAGCTGTCGTCGCACAAGAGTGTGACGGACACGCTGCGTGCGCAGACCCACGAGTTCGCCAACCAATTGCACACCATCTCCGGCCTGGTCCAGCTGGGCGAATATGATTCCGTGCGTGATCTCGTGGGCACCCTGACGAGACGGCGAGCAGAGATCAGTGACGCTGTCACGCAGCGTATTTCCGATCCCGCAGTCGCAGCGCTGCTGATCGCGAAGACGACGCTGGCGGCCGAGAGCGGGGTTTCTCTCGAGATCGCCCCGGATTCGCATCTGGCAACTCTGCCGCCCGCGCTGGCGACCGACGTGATCACCCTGCTTGGCAACCTCATCGACAATGCGGTCGACGTGTCGGTGGGCTCGCGGCCGGCACGGGTCACGATCAGCATCGACGACCATGCCGGTCTGACCATTTCCGTCGCCGACTCCGGACCCGGTGTACCCGAACATCTTCGGGAGTCGATATTCGCTCGTGGCGTGACTTCCAAACCGGACGCCCCCGGCGGACGGGGTATCGGCCTGGCGCTGGTGCGGATCGTCACCACGCAACACGGGGGCACCGTTCAGGTGAGCGACGGTCCTTCCGGCGGGGCACTTTTCGTGGCGCGGCTGCCGGCGACCGACGTGGCAGAGAAGGCCGCACATGCGTGACGTGCTGATCGTCGACGACGATTTCATGGTTGCGGAGATCCATCGGCGGTTCGTCGAACAGGTCGACGGCTTCCGCGCGATCGGGGTCGCCCGAACAGGCACGGAAGCGCTGACCGCCGTGGAGGATCTGCAGCCGCAGCTGGTGCTGCTGGACGTGTATCTGCCGGACATGACCGGCCTGGACGTGCTGCAGCGGCTGCGGTCGAGCGGCAACCTCGTCGGCGTCATCATGATCACCGCGGCGCGCGAATTGGACACCGTGAAAGGCGCTCTTGATGGTGGCGCAGCCGACTTCCTGATCAAGCCCTTCGAGTTCAGTCAGTTCAAGACGAAGCTGGAGGCATTCGCGGCACGGGCGGACACGCTGGAGTCAGCGGGTGGCATCGACCAGTCGCTCGTCGACTCGTTGTTCGGCCGGCCGGGCGGTACGGCGCAGCCAATGCCGAAGGGGCTTGGCGCCGAAACGGGCCGACTGGTGTTGGATGCCGTGCGCAGTGCCACCGAGGTGTCGGCCGCAGAATGCGCGGACATGGTTGGGATTTCGCGAGTCAGCGCGCGCCGCTACCTCGAGCACTACCTGAACGCCGAGGTGTTAAACCTACGGCTGCAATACGGCGCCGGCAGACCCGAGCGTCGTTACCACCTACGCGGCGTGTAGATCCGCGAGCTCGATCCCGATCCTGACCTCGACTTCACTGATCAAGATCTCCGGCTGACCCGGCAACAGCGGTGGGGCGGTCGAGAGGTAACGCGCACCTGTCGGCGTCACGAATTCGGCTACGTGGACACCGTTCTGCTCACTGGGCCACACCTGCCATTTCGGTGATTCCTTGGTGAAGTTGCAGTGTGCGCACATCCCGAGTCCGTTGAGTGCATGCGTCGGCCCGCCGCGGCTTCTCGGCACAGCGTGGTCGCGATGCCGAATAGGCGCATCGCAATATGGAGTTCGGCATCGTTGATCGCGCAGGCCGATGAACATGGCCAATCCTTTAGGGAAGCACCGCGATCGCGATTCCATCCCCACCAGAGAGCCGCTCTTCGGCCGCCGGTACAGCCGCCGCAAGGTGGCCTTCGACCTCCTGTCGCCACCGGCGCATTCGACCATTTGGCGTGCGACGGCGGCGGGAATCGGCCCGTAACCGTCGACCAGCGCCGGGGTGTTCCCCGCACCTAGCAGCGACTCATCCGATATGACGAGATTGACCGCAATGGGTTCTGGAACCTCGGCTGGCCTTCCGGTTACCCGCTCCACCAGTGTGTCGGCCATCACCTGTCCACGTGACCGACTGTCGAAGGTGGTGTCGGCCGCCCGTTTCAGCGCCGCATACACCCCGACGCCCTGCGCCACCGGTAGCAGCGCGGTCACGTAGGTCATGGTGTCTGGGGCTGGACGGCACGTCACTGTCCGGTCGGTCTCGGCCTTGGCGGCTCTGTCGACTACCGCCTGCGGATCGAGCCGGTACGCGATCGCTTTGGCTTCCGCGGCGACACGGGCGTCACCCATCCCGTCGAGCTTGGTTGCATCAGCGCATAATTCGGCATCGAGAGCTCGTCGGTGCCGGACCTCCAGACACGCTGACTCGCGTACAACCAAGGTGGCCCGCCACTCCGAGAGCACACCGCTCTCCAATGCCGCGAGCGTGTGCGGCATTTCATAAATCAGCGCCTTGGCGAAGCCGAGATGCCGGTTACCTCGCGAGGGGGAATCGCGACGAGCTAATGCCACCTCGCTGGCCACGCCTCTACCGCGCTTGGCGGACGGCATCCCCGCTGCGGCTTCATCAGCGCGTCGGCACGCATCCAACGCTGCGGTGGCATATGCCTGGCCGGCCGCGGCGGCCGACTTCAGGCCCTCCAACTCCGCGATACGCGCGATCAAGTGAGCCTCATCGGCGAGCGGATCAACCGCGGTTACAGCTGCTATATCGAACATATGTTCGACTCTACCGCGACCCTCCGACAACTCCGATGTGGCGAGTTGGAGACCTAGCGGTTGCGGCGCCTCAAGATCCGACGAAGACGACCGCCGCGCTCTTCTGCCGGGGCTTCAGGTGCTTGGGCCACTGGCCGCACAACCGTCGCCGCGGTATCCGAAACCGGAGCGGCGGTATCTCCTTCTGCGGCTTCCTCGGCTGAGCCTTCGGTGAGTCCGTCGGCCTCAGGTTCTGCGGCCACTTCGTCGGCTACCTGCTCGGCCTCAGCTGCGTCCTCGACGGCGGCCTCGTGCACTTCCGGCGCGGCTTCCTGGGCCTCGACGGCGTCCTCACCTTCGACGGCACCCACGCCACCGACAGCCTCGGAATCCTCATCGGCTTCGTCTTCAAGGTCATCGTCTTCAAGTTCTTCGGATTCGGCGGCCACTTCGTCGGCTACCTGCTCGGCCTCAGCTGCGTCCTCGACGGCAGCCTCGTGCACCTCCGACGCAGCCTCCTGGGCCTCGACGGCATCCTCACCCTCGACAGCACCCACACCACCGACAGCCTCGGCCTCGGAATCCTCATCGGCGTTGGCGTCGGTCTCGGAAGCCTCGTCGGGTTCTTCGGCGACCTCGTCGGCTACCTGCTCGGCCTCAGCTGCGCCCTCGACGGCAGCCTCGTGCACCTCCGACGCAGCCTCCTGGGCCTCGGCGGCGTCCTCACCCTCGACAGCACCCACGCCACCGACAGCCTCGGCCTCGGAATCCTCATCGGCATCGGCGTCATCGTCTTCGGGTTCTTCGGCGACCTCGTCGGCTACCTGCTCGGCTTCAGCAGCGTCCTCGACGGCAGCCTCGTGCACTTCCGGCGCGGCTTCCTGGGCCTCGACGGCGTCCTCACCTTCGACAGCACCCACGCCACCGACAGGCTCGGCGTCGGAATCCTCATCGGCTTCGGCTTCGGCGTCGGTGTCATCGTCTTCGGGTTCTTCGGCGACCTCGTCGGCTACCTGCTCGGCTTCAGCAGCGTCCTCGACGGCGGCCTCGTGCACTTCCGGCGCGGCTTCCTGGGCCTCGACGGCATCCTCACCCTCGACGGCACCCACACCACCCACAGACTCGGACTCGGCTTCGGATTCGTCACTCGCTGCAGCCGCCGCGAGCAGTTCGGCCAGTTCAGCGGACTCCGTCTCGGTGGTCGAATCGTCCTCCGCGCCGGGCTCTTCCAGATCGTCGGCGACCTGTTCATCCAAGTTGGGGCTGCTGTCTTCAGCCTCGTTTGCGCCAGCCGCCTTGGCCGCGGCCACCACACCCGATGTCGCAGCCACCGCGACGAGCTCGTCGGCTACTTCGTCGATGACCGACCCATCGCGCGGCTTGCCCTTGAGTGCCGCCGGATCCTCACGCCCCTTGGGCGCGACCATGATGTACACGACAGCGCCGATGAACACGAAGGTCGACGTGAACGAGTTCACGCGGATGTCGGCGATGAGGCTGGCGTGGTCGCTGCGCAGCAGTTCGATCCAGAACCGGCCCAGGCAGTAGCCCGCGACATACAGGGCGAACAATCGACCGTGACCGATCTTGAAGCGTCGATCGACCCAGATCAAAACAGCGAAAATCAGGACATTCCACAGCAATTCGTAAAGGAACGTCGGATGGACGGTGGCATACAGCTCACCCGTCGAAACACCGTTGGCCAGGTCGGGACTGACCACACCGTTCGCGCCTCGGCGCTCGTAGATCTCCAGAGCCCACGGCACGTCCGTCGGGCGTCCGTACAACTCCTGATTGAAATAGTTTCCCAACCGGCCAATCGCCTGCGCCAGCACGATTCCCGGCGCAATCGCATCACCGAACGCGGGCAACGGAATACCGCGTTGCCGGCATGCGATCCACGCGCCGACGCCGCCGAGCGCGACGGCACCCCAGATTCCCAGGCCACCGTCCCAGATCCGCAACGCGCCGAGAAATCCGGCACCGCCTTCGGCGAAGTACTTCGGCCAGTCGGTGATGACGTGGTACAGCCGGCCGCCGATCAGACCGAAAGGCACCGCCCATAGTGCGATGTCGTAGATGACTCCACGTTCGCCACCCCGGGCCTCCCAGCGCCGATCACCGATGATCAGCGCCGCGACGATCCCGACGATGATGAACAACGCGTAGGCACGGATCGGAACCGGACCGAGATACCACACGCCTTGGGACGGACTCGGAAACGAGGCGAGCACCGTTGTCGTCACGCGGTAATCCTCTGCCGCACTCCGTCGGCGAGCTCAGCAGTCAGCGTCCGCACCGCGTGCACCCCGTCCTGTAATGCCGACACCAACGCCGACCCAACGATCACGCCGTCCGCATACGCGCCGATCTCCGCGGCCTGCTCGCGCGACCGCACACCGAGTCCCACACCGACTGGAATGTCAGACACCGCCTTCACTCTGTTGACCAGTTCGGGTGCGGCCGTCGACACGGCGTCTCGTGCACCGGTCACACCCATCGTCGAAGCGGCGTAGACGAATCCGCGCGACGCCTCGACTGTTGCGGCCAACCGTTCCGGAGTCGACGCCGGCGCCACCAAGAAGATGCGGTCCAGATCGTGAGCCTCCGACACCCCAATCCACTCCGATGCCTCATCCGGGATCAGATCGGGCGTGATCATCCCCAGCCCGCCTGCCGCCGCGAGGTCACGCGCAAAGGCGTCGACACCCCAGTGCAGCACAAGGTTCCAGTACGTCATCACCACAGCCCGGCCGCCCGCGTTGCTGATCGCTTCGACAGCTGTCAGCGTGTCACGCACTCGCACACCGCCACGTAGCGCCACTTCGGTGGCAGCCGCGATCGTCGGGCCGTCCATACCGGGGTCCGAGTACGCGATACCGACCTCGACCAGATCACAGCCGGATTCGACCAACGCCGTCATCGCCGAGATCGAGGTCGGCACATCGGGAAAGCCTGTCGGCAGATAACCGATCAGCGCCGAGCGATTTTCCGCCCGGCACGCGTCGAACATTCCTGCCAACCGGCTCACGGCTCACCGTCCATCAGGCCGAACCACTTAGCCGCCGTCTCGACGTCCTTGTCGCCGCGCCCCGACAGGTTGATCAAGATGATCGCGTTGGAGCCGAGTTCCCGACCCAGCTTCAACGCGCCCGCGACGGCGTGTGCCGATTCGATGGCCGGAATGATTCCCTCGGTGCGACACAACAGACCGAATGCATCCATGGCCTCGGCATCGGTGATCGGCTGGTACTCCGCACGACCGATGTCTTTCAGGAACGCATGCTCTGGGCCGACGCCGGGATAGTCCAAACCGGCTGAAATCGAATGGGATTCGATGGTCTGCCCGTCTTCGTCCTGAAGCAGGTATGAGAACGACCCCTGAAAGGCTCCAGGCGATCCGCCCGTGAAAGTCGCTGCGTGGCGACCGGTTTCAACACCATCGCCTGCCGCTTCGTAGCCGACGAGTCGAATGCCGGGATCGTCGATGAACGCGTGGAAGATACCGATCGCATTCGACCCGCCGCCCACACACGCCGTCACCGCATCGGGCAGTCGTCCCGCCTGCGACTGAATCTGTGCACGCGCCTCCAGGCCGATCACCCGCTGGAAGTCGCGCACCATCGTCGGAAACGGATGGGGTCCGGCCGCGGTCCCGAAGCAGTAGTAGGTGTTGTCGGCGTTGGTGACCCAGTCCCGGAAAGCCTCGTTGATCGCATCCTTCAAAGTCTTTGAACCCGACTCGACGGACACGACTTCCGCGCCGAGCAGGCGCATCCTCGCGACGTTCAGGGCCTGGCGCGCGGTGTCGACCGCACCCATGTAGACGATGCACTCCAGGCCGAGCAGCGCGCACGCCGTCGCGGTGGCCACGCCGTGTTGTCCCGCGCCCGTCTCGGCGATCACGCGTGACTTGCCCATCTGCCGCGCAAGCAGCGCCTGACCGAGGACGTTGTTGATCTTGTGAGATCCGGTGTGGTTGAGGTCTTCTCGCTTCAGGAAGATCCGGGCGCCACCCGCATGGTCGGACAGCCTCGAGGCCTCGTACAAAGGCGACGGCCGGCCGGTGTAGTGGCGCTGCAATCGGTCCAGCTCATCGAGAAACGCCTGATCGCCACGAGCTTTCTCGTAAGCCGAGGTGACCTCTTCGATCACCGCCATCAGCGCCTCGGGCACGAATCTTCCGCCGTAGACACCGAAGTGGCCGCCCGCATCGGGATCGTGGACTGTAGGTTCGGCGACGGCCGCGCTGGAACGCGGCAACTCCGGCCCGGCGAGGTCGGCCATCAACGATGCTCTTCGCGCAAGCGGCTCATCGCCGTGTCAGCGCGAGGGTTTCGGGCAGGACGGATGCGTACCTGCGGTGACCAGATCGGCAACGGCGCCGCGGGGATCACCACTGGTGACCAGTCCCTCGCCGACGAGCACGGCATCGGCGCCTGCCCCGGCGTATGCGAGCAGATCGGCCGTTCCGCGCACACCCGACTCAGCGATCCGGATGACACCGCTCGGTAGCCCGGGCGCGATGCGCGCGAAGCAGTCCCGATCGACTGCCAGTGTCTTGAGATCTCGTGCGTTGACCCCGATCACCTTGGCACCCGCTTGCAGAGCGCGATCAGCTTCCTCCTCGGTATGCACCTCGACAAGCGCAGTCATACCGAGGGATTCGGTGCGATCGAGCATCGATTCCAACGCCTGTTGTTCGAGCGCCGCGACGATCAGCAACAACATGTCTGCTCCGTGTGCACGTGCCTCGTGGATCTGATACGGCCCGACAATGAAGTCCTTGCGCAACACGGGGATTGACACCGCTGCACGCACAGCGTCGAGATCCTTCAGCGAACCGTTGAAGCGACGTTCTTCAGTCAGCACGCTGATGACGCGCGCGCCACCGTTCTCGTATGCGCGGGCCAGCTTCGCCGGATCCGAGATCGTGGCCAGTTCTCCTCGCGACGGGCTGGCGCGCTTCACTTCTGCGATCACACCGATGCCCGGTTCGCGCAATGCGGCCAACACGTCCAGCGGGGACCGCGCTGCCTTGGCCTTTTCCTTGATCTCGGCAAACGGAAGAGCGGCCTCACGAGCGGCGACATCAGCGCGAACACCTTCAATGATGGTGTCGAGCACGGTTGCCGAACTCATGGCTTGTCGATTCCCCTCGATGCTGCCTTCAGTCTTAAACGAAGGGTAACCGTCGCCGCGTAATCGGGTGTCACCGCCCCTTGTTGTCCGTATTGGTCGGGTCACGTCCCTCATCGAGTGCATCCCACAGCTGACGCTCCGACATCGCGTCGTCCGGTTGGTCCCTCGGAGCAGCACTGCGACGTGCGTAGCGAGCCGGGCCTGACCTCTCTTTGGTGGCCGAACGCAGGAGCAGCGCGGCGCACGCGAGTGTGACGACGGCGGCGGCCATCGTGGTCATCGCACCCCCGTAGTGCCTCTGAGTCGCCACCAGATCGGCCACCGGCGCGTCGGCCAGATGTGCACCACGGACGCCGACATCGCGGACCACCCACAGGCTGATCGCCAGGTAGGCGGTTCCTGCGCTGGTCATCGCCGCGAGCACGGCCAGCACCCGCAGCGGCCAGCCACGTACCGCCAGCGCGGCGACGGCGGTCGCCAAGAGCAACACCGCCAGCGGCACCAGCGCCGTCGACCACGAGCCGCCCGACAATGTTGTGGTCCTGGGCTGCCCCAGCCCGTCGAACGACGTGACTTCGACCCATGTCATCCGCGACGCGATCCACAGCGCCGCCGCGGCCAGCACGAGCCCGAGCTGGGCGATCCGGATCATGGTTCGGTCAGGGTTTCCGCCGCGGCGATCGCATTGAGCACCGCGCGGGCCTTGTTCACCGCCTCGGTGTACTCGTATGGCCCATTGGAATCGGCCACTACTCCCCCGCCGGCCTGTACATACGCCGTACCCCCGCGCATCAGCGCCGTGCGGATCGCGATGGCGAAATCGGCGTTGCCCGCGAAGTCCAGATAGCCCAGAACGCCGCCGTACAGGCCGCGACGGGTCTTCTCGACCTCCTCGATGAGCTGCATGGCGCGCACCTTCGGTGCCCCGGACAACGTTCCTGCCGGGAAGCACGCCAGCACGGCATCCAGCGCGGTCTTGCCCTCCGCCAGCTCTCCGTGCACCGTCGACACGATGTGCATGACGTGGCTGTAGCGCTCGATGTGGCTGTAGTCCTCGACGCGCACGGTGCCCGGCCGGCAGACGCGGCCAAGGTCGTTGCGGCCCAAATCGACCAGCATCAAGTGCTCGGCACGTTCCTTGTCGTCGTGCAGCAGCTCCTTCTCGAGCAGCACATCCTCTTCCTCGGTCTCACCGCGCCACCGCGTACCCGCGATCGGATGCGTCGACGCGCGGCCGTCTTTGACGGTCACCAGCGCTTCGGGACTCGAGCCGACGATCGAAAAGTCCAGTCCGCCAGCATCATCAGGCACATTGAGCAGGTACATGTACGGGCTGGGGTTACTCACCCGCAGCATCCGGTACACGTCGAGCGGATCGGTGTCGGTGTCGATTTCGAACCGCTGCGACGGCACCACCTGGAAAGCCTCGCCCGCCTCGATGTCCGCGACGAGCTTCTCGACGATCGCTGTGTATTCCTCCACAGTCCGCTGTGAACGGTGCATCGGCTCGGGCCTGCCGAACGTCGCAACGGTCGACGGCAGGTGCTCGCTGAGCGCGGCGGTCATCACGTCGAGCCTGGCGACCGCGTCGTCGTAGGCCCAATCGACGCGCTCGTCGGTGCCGTTCCAATTCACGGCGTTGGCGATCAGCGTGATGGTGCCTTCGTGGTGGTCCACAGCGGCGACGTCCGTGGCCAGCAGCAACAACATGTCCGGCAGCCCGAGGTCGTCCACAACCAGCTCCGGTAGGCGCTCGAGGCGTCGCACCATGTCGTATGCGAAGAACCCGACCAGGCCCGACGACAGCGGAGGCAGCCCCGGCACCGGCTCGGTCTTCAGCAGCTCGAGAGTCGCGCGTAGCGCCTGCAGCGGATCGCCCTCCTTGGGCGCGTCCTGCGGGGTTGCGCCCAGCCACACCGCTTCGCCGTCACGGACCGTCAACGCCGACGGGGCACCGGCACCGATGAACGACCAGCGCGACCAGGACCGGCCGTTTTCGGCCGATTCCAGCAAGAACGTCCCGGGCCGGTTGGCGGCCAGCTTGCGGTACGCCGACAGCGGGGTCTCACTGTCGGCGAGCACCTTGCGGGTCACCGGCACCACGCGGTGCTCGGCGGCCAGCGCCCTGAAGTCCTCGCGCGACGTGGTGCTCGTGCCAGATGTCGCCGCCGGGGCGGCTCCGGCGAGGTTGGCGGTCGTTTGCACTCACCGATTCTCCCAGACGCGTGCCAGCGGCGACGACGACGCAGGCGTCAGCGGGTCCGTCAGCACGATCGGCGCCTGCGCCATGAAGCGCGGCGTGGTGCCGCGATGCTCGTCGGCGGCGTGCACCGTGAAGGGATGAACGACGTACATGTCGCCGGGCTCACCAGTGGCGTGCACGACCGGCCGGTGTGCACTGGCGTTGTCAACCAGACGCCCCAGTTCGGTCGGCTCCACCGGGTCGGGGCCCAGTACCCGCGCCACGTCGTGGTGTGACCCGGGGCGGATTCGCGTCGGAGCGTCGTCCGGGCCGACGTCGGAAAGCAGCGTGAGCAACAGCACGGTATGCGGACGACCGGTGACCGCCCACGACCCGTCCGGCAGCGGCGTATTCGCGTCGATGTGCCATCCGCGATCGTCATTGGGCGGGGACACCGGAAAGCGCACGGGAATATTGCCCAGCGAACCCCGCGGCACCCAGCCGCCACTGCCGCAGACCGCGTCGAGCGCCGCAGCCAGCGCGCGGCTTCGAACGAGTCCACCAAAGGGCCCGTGGCCCATCAGATCTGACGCCCATCGCACGGCTTCTGTCCATTGGTCGAGGTCGTCGGGTGAAAGACCCAACTGCCGCCACAGAAGTGCTCGCGCCTCATCGGCGACGTGGCGGGGAGCCGCCCTCTCGATCTTGGCGAAGCCGTCGGTCACGAAGGCGTCGAGATCCAGCATCCAAGGCACGCTCTCATGGAAACGGCAGGCGGCGCCAACGATTTTCGGTGGAGGTAGCGTGGAGCCATGAAACGTGGTGACCAGGTTGCAGAGTTCGAATTGCCGGACCAGACAGGCACAGTTCGGAGCCTCACAGAATTGCTCGCGGGTGGCCCCATCGCCCTGTTCTTCTATCCCGCGGCGATGACGCCCGGTTGTACGAAGGAGGCCTGTCACTTCCGCGATCTGGCGTCGGAGTTCGCCTCGGTGGGGGCGAGCCGGGTCGGCATCAGCACCGACGCCGTCGAGAAGCAGGCGAAGTTCGCTGACAAGCAGAGCTTCGACTATCCGCTGCTGTCGGATGTCGGCGGCGCCGTCGCTTCGCAGTTCGGAGTGAAGCGCGGTCTGCTGGGCAAGCTGTCGCCGGTCAAGCGGACGACGTTCGTGATCGACACCGACCGCACGGTGCTCGAGGTGATCTCCAGCGAGGTCAACATGGACACTCACGCCGATAAGGCGCTGGAGGTGCTGCGGCAACGGCAGTCGGCGTGACGCCAGTTCTGGAACTCGCCGATGTGACGTTCCGTCGCGACGGCAAGCAGATCATCGACGGCGTCTCGCTCACCGTGAATGCCGGTGAGCACTGGGCGCTGCTCGGCCCGAACGGTGCAGGCAAGAGCACGCTGTTGGGGTTCTGCGCGGCCGTCATGTTCCCGAGTTCGGGCACGGTGCGCATCCTCGGCGAGCAGATGGGCCGCGTTGAACTCGCGCAGTTACGCCGCTTCATCGGTCATGTGAATCCCCGCCACCGGCTGCAGTATTCGTTGACGGTCCGCGAGGTCGTGCTGACGGGTATCACCGCGACCATCGACACCCCGATGCGCTGGACGGCGAGTGCCGAGGAACGTGATCGCGCCGAGGCGATGATCGACGCGGTTAGCCTGTCGCACAAGGCCACTGACGTGTGGCCCACACTCTCCCAGGGTGAACGGGGCCGAACGCTCATCGCACGCGCGTTGGTGTCGGAGCCGCGGCTGTTGCTGCTCGACGAGCCCACGACGGGGCTCGACGTGGCCGCGCGGGAGCAGCTGCTGGAGACCATCGATTCGCTCGATGAAACGCATCCGGAAGTCGCATCGATCCTTGTCACGCACCATCTCGAAGAGCTGCCGACAACCACGACGCACGCCCTGCTGATCGCCGAGGGACGAACTGTGGCCGTCGGTGCGGCGCGTGCGACGGTGACGACCGACAACGTCAGCGCCGCGTTCGCCCACCCCGTGGTCGTCGGCTACGACGAAGGCCGGTGGACCGCCCGCGCCAAGGTGTCGAGGCTGGCGACCCGCATCACAGGTACGTCCTGAGGTGATTGTCGGCTCCGGCGGTGAACTCCTTCATCGACCGGGCCTTCGCCGCGAAACCGTCGGCCGCGTGGTACATCCCGGGAACGGTGATCAGCTCGGTGGGCACCCCGCAAGCGCGTAGCTTCTCGGCGTATTCGATGTCTTCGAGGTAATACAGGTCCAGCTCGCCGACGCCGATCCATGCCGGCGCAAGACCGGACAGATCGTCACGTCGCAACGGCGCCGCGTAGGGCGGCGGCGCATCCGAGACTCGGGGCTCATGACCGAGATACGCCGTCCATGCGAACCGGTTCGACGCAGGGCTCCATACGAGCTGGCCGCGACCCTCGTGATCGCTGCGCAACACGGCACGGTCGTCGAGCATCGGGTAGATGAGCGCTTGAGCGCGAAGTGCGATGCCCTCGTCATGACTGCGCTGCGCGACGGCCGCAGCAAGCCCGCCGCCCGCACTCGCGCCTACGACGGCGATGCGCTCTGCGTCGATACCCAATTCGTCGGCGTTCTCCCGCATCCAGTAAAGCGTGTTCATACAGTCGTCGAGGCCTGCGGGGAAAGGGTTTTCAGGTGCGAGCCGGTAGTCGGGCGAGACGACGACCGCACCGAGCTCCCGCGCCAGTCGCCCGTGAGAACCCACTTCGAACTGCGGAGACCCGACGACCATTCCGCCGCCGTGAATCGACAGCACACCCGGCCGCGCCGCTTGCTGCCCGTCGGGCGTCGTCACCAGGACGCGCACCGGCGGCTGACCGACGTTGCGTTCGGTGACGGTCACGCCGCGTCCCACCGGCGTCTTGATCTGGTACAGACGCCGGATCACCGGCAAGGACCTCGCATCGTATGTGACCGAGACGAACGGCAGGATGGGACTGCGGAGTTCCGGAGCGGCCTGCTCCATCGCGGCGCGCATCCCGAGGTAACGGCGCCCCGCCACCGCGGCAAGCCCTACGGACGCGAGCGCTAGGACTTTCCTCATGGCCGGAGACCTTCTTCCGCCAAACCGAGGTGCTTCGCCAGGAATTTCTTCTGGGCTGCGCGAAAGTCCTTCATGGACTGCGCATTCGGCCGAACCCCGTCGGCGCCGTGATACATCCCCGGTACCGTCACGAGCTCGCACGGCACACCGCACGATTTCAATCGTTCGGCGTAGTCGACATCCTCATCGTGAAACACGTCGAGTTCGCCGACACCGACCCAAGCCGGAGCCAGCCCGGACAGGTCGGATCGTCTTGCCGGAGAGGCATACTCGGGCGCGTCGGCCGTTCGCGGTGGGCGACCAAGGTATGCCGTCCATCCGTACAGATTCGAGGCAGGTGTCCAGGCGAAACGGCCGCGGCCCGCGTGGTCCTCGACCAGCGCGCTGCGGTCGTCGAGCATCGGATAGACGAGGATCTGCGCCCGCAGCGCGATGCCTTCGTCGCGGCTACGCTGAGCGACCGCAGCCGCCATTCCCCCACCGGCGCTTGCCCCGACCACCGCGATCCGGTCCGGGTCGATTCCCAACACGCCTGCATGCTCGCGCATCCAATGCAGCGTTGCCATGCAGTCGTCGAGTCCCGCCGGAAACGGGTGCTCGGGGGCCAAGCGGTAGGCGGGCGACACGACCACGGCGCCGAGAGCGCGGGCGAGGGGCCCCGAACCCGCCGCCTCGAACTCCGGGGACCCGACGATGTACCCACCGCCGTGCAGCCACAACACCCCGGGGGCCGGCTCGGAACGTTGATCGGGAGTGAAGATCAGCACGGGTACCGGTGGATCAGCGACCTGCCGTTTGGTCATGGTCACGCCGGGGCCAGGCTTGGTGGGAATGCCCAACAGCAACCGACCGAACCACAGTTTGCGCTGGGTGAACCCCGTGGCGACGAGCGGCAGCACCGGACTGCGCAATTCGGGAGCAACGTCCGCCCATGCATCACGAACCTTGAGACGACCACGCGCGACGAGCGCGACCATTGTCAACGCCGCAAATGCAAGAGCCTTCCGCACACGGCGAGCCTAGGCCTCGTGTGCCAGCAACACGTCCGCATCGAAGCAAGTGTGGTCGCCGGTATGACATGCCGCGCCCACCTGATCGACCTCCAGCAGCACGGTGTCGCCGTCGCAGTCCAACCGCACCGAATGCACGTGCTGCGTATGGCCCGAGGTGGCGCCCTTGACCCACTGCTCACCGCGGGAACGTGAGTAGTACGTCGCCTCACGGGTTTCCAGCGTCCGCGCCAGCGCGTCGTCGTCCATCCACGCGACCATCAACACCTGGCCGGTACCGTGCTCCTGCACCACCGCGGTGAACAACCCGTTGGCGTCACGCTTGAGCCGCGAGGCGATGTTAGCGTCCAATACGCTCATCGCACGACAATCCCTTCTGCCGCCATCGCCGCCTTCACCTGGCCTATCGTCAGCTCGCGGAAGTGGAACACGCTCGCGGCCAGTACCGCATCAGCACCTGCAACAACGGCGGGTGCGAAATGTTCCGGCGCACCTGCGCCACCGCTGGCGATCACAGGAACGTTGACGGCCCCGCGCACTGCCGTGATCATCGGTAGGTCGAAACCCGCCTTGGTGCCGTCGAAGTCCATCGAGTTCAGCAGGATCTCTCCGACACCGAGTTCGGCACCGCGAGTTGCCCATTCGACGGCGTCGATTGCGGTGCCCCGCCGGCCGCCGTGCGTGGTCACCTCCCAGCCCGACGGTGTCGGGTCCTGGCCCTCCGGCACGGTGCGCGCGTCGACGGAAAGCACGATGCATTGCGAACCGAACTGGCGGGACAACTCGGCGAGCAGTTCAGGTCTGGCGATGGCGGCGGTGTTGACCGCGACCTTGTCCGCGCCCGCACGCAACAACACGTCGACATCGGCCACCGAGCGCACGCCGCCGCCGACGGTCAGCGGGATGAATACCTGCTCGGCCGTGCGCTTGACGACCTCGAGCATGGTGGCCCGGCCCGCGGACGATGCGGTGACGTCCAGGAAGGTGAGCTCGTCGGCGCCTTCGGCGTCGTAAGCAGCGGCCAGTTCGACGGGATCACCGGCGTCGCGCAGGTTCTCGAAGTTCACGCCCTTCACCACCCGGCCGTCGTCGACATCCAGACACGGGATGATCCGAACCGCGAGGTCCATCAGAAATCCTCCGGTGCGCCGACGGCATTCAGCAACTCGAGCAGCTCGCCGTGCACGCCTGGCGCCCCGGCCAGCGCCGAGCGCGACTCGGTGCTCCATTCGCTGCCGTCCAAGTTCGTGACGATGCCGCCCGCCGCCCGCACCAGCGCGACACCGGCGGCGTGGTCCCATACATGTGCGCCGAAACTGATGGCCCCGCCGAGAACGCCCGACGCGGCGTATGCGAAGTCGATCCCGGTGGCGCCGTGCATACGCATCCGGGAGCACTTGCGGCTCAGGTCCTCGATCACCGCGAGCCGATACCGTCCCGGCACCTTGCCGCGTGAGTCGACGTTGAACGTGCTCACCCCGACGACGGACTCAGCCAGTTGCACGGGTTGCAGCGCCGGCTGCTCGACACCGTTGCTGCGCAATGGTTCACCGACGACGCCGGTGAACCGCTCGCCGGAGAACGGAATCCAGGTCAGGCCCGCCACCGGTTCGCCGTCGCGCAGGAGGCCGAGCAGAATGGCTGCCATCGGCGAGCCGGCCGCGTAGTTGAACGTCCCGTCGATCGGATCGAGCACCCACACGAGCGGTGATTCGACGTCGGCTCCCCCGAACTCCTCGCCGTGCACCCCGATGCCGGTCTCGCGCGTCAGCGCCTCGACCACCTGGCGCTCGATCGCGAGGTCGACCTCGGTCGCGAAGTCATTGCCCTTTTTCTGAACTGCAGAATCCGCGCGGTGGCCCTCGATGAACGGCTTGGCCGCATCGTCGAGGATCTTGGCGGCCACGGCGACCATCGCATTGAGGTCGGCCGTATCGAGTGCCATCTATCCCGCCACCGCGGCCAGCGCCTCAGGAAGCGTGAAACGCTGTGCGTACAGCGCCTTTCCGACGATCGCACCTTCGACGCCGCGGTCGGTCAGGGTCGCGATCGCCCGCAGATCGTCAAGACTCGCGACCCCACCCGACGCGATCACCGGTGCCTCTGTGCGTTCGGTGACCTTGCCCAGCAGTTCGAGGTTCGGCCCGTTGAGTGTGCCGTCCTTGGTCACGTCGGTGACCACGAAGCGTGAACATCCTTCGCGGTCAAGTCGTTCCAGTACCTCCCAGAGGTCACCGCCGTCGGTTTCCCAACCGCGGCCACGCAATCGGTGGTCGTCGCCGACGATCTTCACGTCCAGACCGACGGCCACCTTTTCGCCATACTCGGCGACGACCTTCGCGCACCACTGCGGGTTCTCCAGCGCTGCGGTCCCGAGGTTGACCCGGGCGCAGCCGGTCGCCAGTGCCGCCTTCAGCGAGTCGTCGTCACGTATTCCGCCCGAGAGTTCCACCGCGACGTCGAGCCTGCCGACCACCTCGGCGAGCAGTTCGCGGTTGTCGCCCCTGCCGAATGCGGCGTCCAGGTCGACCAGGTGGATCCACTCTGCGCCGTCGCGCTGCCAGGTCATCGCGGCGTCGAGCGCCGAGCCGTACTCGGTCTCGCTGCCTGCCTTGCCCTGCATGAGCCGAACGGCACGACCCTCGACCACGTCAACAGCGGGAAGGAGTATCAATCTCACGGCGGTCAACCTAGAGCCCTTCCACCCAATTGCCCAAAAGAGATGCCCCCGCGTCGCCACTCTTCTCCGGGTGGAACTGGGTGGCTGCCAGCGGACCGTCCTCGACTGCGGCCAGGAACGGCACCGTGTGCGTGGCCCACGTCAGCAGTGCGTCCGGACTACCTTCCCACTGCTGGGCGGCGTAGGAATGCACGAAGTAGAACCGGGTGTCGGGCTCCAGCCCCTTGAACAGCCGGGTGTCCGAGGGCGCGTCGACGACGTTCCATCCCATGTGCGGGATCACCGGGGCATCCAACCGGATCACCGAACCCGGCCATTGGCCACAGCCAGTGCTCTCCACGCCGAACTCGACCCCGCGTGCGAACAGGATCTGCATACCGACGCAGACCCCCAGTACCGGGCGCCCCGCGGAGATGCGCTCGGCGATGATCTTCTCGCCACCGATCTTTCGCAGGCCCGTCATGCAGGCCTCGAAAGCGCCGACTCCTGGCACCACGAGACCGTCGGCGTTCATCGCCGCATCCGGGTCAGCGGTCACCTCGACGTCCGCGCCGACACGTTCCAGCGCGCGCTGAGCCGATCGAAGATTTCCCGAGCCGTAGTCGAGGACGACGACTCTCGCCGTCACAGTGCGCCTTTCGTCGACGGCACTCCCGTGACGCGGGGGTCCAACTCGACGGCCTGGCGCAGAGCGCGGGCGACCGCCTTGTACTCCGCCTCGGTGATGTGATGCGGATCCCGGCCGTAGAGCACCCGAACGTGCAGCGCGATGCGTGCGTTCATCGCGATGGTTTCGAACACGTGCCGGTTCACCACCGTGTGGTACGGCGCCTCGGATCCCGCAATGGTGAAGTGCAGCATGTGGTCCGGCTCGCCGGTGTGCACGCAGTACGGCCGGCCCGACACGTCGACAGCGGCATGCGCGAGAGACTCGTCCATCGGGATCCAGGCATCGCCGAAACGCCGGATGCCCTTTTTGTCGCCGAGCGCCTTGGCCAGTGCCTGCCCCAGCACGATCGCGGTGTCCTCGATGGTGTGGTGGCCCTCGATCTCGGTGTCACCCTTGGCGCGGACGAGCAGGTTGAAGCTCGCGTGGCTGCCAAGGGCGGTCAGCATGTGGTCGAAGAACGGCACACCGGTTTCGACGCTGACGACGCCGGTGCCGTCGAGGTCGAGCTCGACGACGATGTCCGATTCCTTGGTCTTGCGTTCGATCTTCGCGATACGGGATTTCGTCACTGTGCTCCTATGGATACGAGTTCGGTCGGCGCGAGGCGAGCGCTGGCATCGAGCAGCGCATCGTTCTCGTCGGGAAGTCCGGTGGTGGCCCGCAGGTACCCGGGGATGCCGACGTCGCGGATCAGGACGCCGGACTCCAGGTAGCGCTGCCAGGTGGCCGGTGCGTCGGCGAATTCGCCGAAGAGCACGAAGTTGGCGTCGCTGTCGATGACGCGAAAGCCCATCCGGATCAGGGCCTCAGTGACTCGTTCACGCTCGGCGATGAGTTTGGCGACGCTGCCCAACGTGTCGTCTGCGTGGCGGAGTGCGGCCCTGGCGGCGGCCTGGGTCACCGACGACAGGTGATACGGCAGCCGCACCAGCAGCATGGCGTCGATCACCGCGGGCGCAGCGATGAGATACCCGAGCCGCCCACCGGCGAACGCGAACGCCTTGCTCATCGTGCGGGTGACGACGAGCCGGCTCGGATAGTCGTCGATCAGACCGACCGCGCTGGGTTGGCTCGAGAATTCGCCGTACGCCTCGTCGACGATCAGCAGCCCGGTCGTCATCGCCTCCAGGAGGCGTCGCAGATCGTCGAGCGAAATGCTCTGTCCCGACGGGTTGTTCGGGCTGGCGACGAACACGACGTCCGGGTTGTGCTCCTTGATCGCCTGCACCGCGACATCGGCGTCAAGGCTGAAATCGTCGGCGCGATTGGCCGCTAACCATTTCGTCTGCGTGCCGTCGGAGATGATGGGGTGCATCGAGTAGGACGGCACGAATCCGATCGCAATGCGACCCGGTCCCCCGAACGCCTGCAGCAGCTGCTGCAGAACCTCGTTAGAACCGTTTGCGGCCCAGAGGTTCTCGACGTCGAGGTCCACACCGGTCTGCGCGGCGAGGTACGCGGCCAGGTCGGTGCGCAGCGACACCGCATCACGGTCCGGGTAACGATGCAGCTCCCCCGCCACCGCATGGACCGAGGCCGTCACGTCATCGATGAGCGCCTGGGTCGGAGGGTGCGGGTTTTCGTTGGTGTTGAGCCGCACCGGAACCGCCAGCTGCGGGGCCCCATAGGGCGACTTGCCGCGCAGATCGTCACGCAGCGGCAGATCGTCCAGGGTTACTGATCGACCAAGCGGCCCCTTTTTCTGTTCTTCGCGCAAGCGGCTCATCACGCCTCGAACCTCCGCCGAACCGCTTCGCCGTGCGACGGCAGATTCTCGGCTTCCGCCAACGTGATCACATAGCCGGACACGTCCTTCAAGGCCGCCTCGTCGTAGTCGACGACGTGGATGCCGCGCAGGAACGTCTGCACCGACAGCCCGCTGGAGTGCCGGGCACAGCCGGCGGTAGGCAGCACGTGGTTGGACCCGGCGCAGTAGTCGCCAAGACTCACCGGAGAGTATGCACCGACGAATATCGCACCGGCAGAACGGATTCGGCTCGCAACATCGCGCGCATCGACGGTCTGGATCTCCAGGTGCTCGGCGGCGTAGGCGTTGACGGTCCGGATGCCAGCGTCCAGGTCGTCGACGAGGACGATCGCGGACTGCTTCCCACTCAGTGCCGCCGTCACCCGCTCGCGGTGGACGGTCGTGGCCAGCTGGTTCTGCAGCTCCCGGTCGGTGGCGTCGGCCAGATCTGCACTGGGGGTGACCAACACGCTGGCGGCCATCTCGTCGTGCTCCGCCTGGCTGATCAGATCGGCGGCCACGTGCACGGGGTCGGCGGTGTGATCGGCGAGGATCGCGATCTCGGTCGGGCCCGCCTCCGCGTCGATGCCGACCTGCGAACGACAGATTCGTTTGGCCGCCGTCACGTAGATGTTTCCCGGCCCGGTGATCATGTCGACCGGCGCCAATTCGGCACCGTCGGTGTCGGTGCCGCCGTATGCCAGCAGCGCCACCGACTGTGCACCGCCGACCGCCCATACCTCGTCGACACCCAACAGCCGCGCCGCGGCAAGGATCGTCGGGTGCGGCAGTCCGCCGAAGTCGCGCTGCGGTGGGCTGGAGATCACCAACGAATCGACACCTGCGGTCTGCGCGGGCACGACGTTCATTACCACGCTGGACGGGTAGACGGCGTTGCCGCCCGGCACGTAGAGGCCGACACGCTCGACCGGTACCCAGCGTTCGGTCACTGTGGCACCAGGGGCGAGCGTCGTGGTGGTGTCGGTCCGACGCTGGTCGGCGTGCACCGTACGGGCACGTTCAATGGCTACCTCTAGGGCGGTGCGGACAGCGTCGGGCAGCTCATCGAGCGCGGTCTGCAGATGACCCACCGGCACACGAACCTGCGCGGGGCGCACACCGTCGAACGATTCACCGAACTCGAGGGCGGCCTCGGCACCGCGTGCGACCACGGCATCGACGATGGGGCGAACCGTGGGCACCACGGCATCGACGTCCACTCCACCCCGGGGCAGGGCCGACCGCAGGCCGGCAGCCGAAAGCTCGGCGCCCCGCAGGTCGATGCGGGCCATCTTCGATGCACTCACGCAGCCATTGTCCCAGAACAGGCCAAATCGATATTGCCGCGGCCAGCGGCGACGCGTCTCAGGTCAGGCCAGGCGGGCGTTCACTTGCACAGATTGGTGATCGTGGCGTTGGAGGCGTCGGCGTCCTTCAGCCGCGCGGACTGGGCGGCATCCGCGTTCGGAATGCCCGCGATCGAGCGTGCACCGATGTCCATGAGCTGGTTGCCGAACTTGCGCACGGCGTCCGCCAGCTCCGGCGGCGTATCCGGCTGCAGACGGGCGAGCAGGTACTGCCCACCTGAGAAGAGCGACAGTCGCGCGTTGGCCGCTACCGCCAACGTGCCGTTGACGTCCGCCGTCCCACCGGGGGCCTGCATATTCGTATTGAGGTGGACTCCGTTCCGGACGACGGCGAACGCCTCGCAGACGCTGCCCTTGGGGTCATCGCTCGCGGTGCCGGTGAAGACCGACGCCGACTGAATCGACTCGGACGGCTGAGCCGACTCCGAGGGCGACGACGACGCCGACGGCCCTTTTACCAATGCCCAGACGGCCAGCCCGACGGCGGCGACCGCCACGACTAACGCCAGAACGGAAACGATGGACCCCCGCGAAGAATCGGAATGCTCAGACATGCGGCCGATAGTAGCCATCTAGCGCCGACCTCCGCAGCAAACCCTAGATTTGCACCCAAGTTTGCGACCGCGTCGCTGCCATAGCTTTGCCCCATCGGGCCATCGCTCAGCACAGCAAACTACGGATTACGTGGTGGTTTAGTCCCGATATCAAATACTTTCGCCGAAAGTTGTTGCTAACGAGACAATTGATTTCTCAACAATATGATCTTGATAGTTAGCTGGAAATGGAAGCTCCCGAGCACATCGATCGTGCCAATCTGTTTATTTACTGTGAAGTAAAAAAAACGAATTCAAGATCGGGTAAGCACGTTCCCACTCGGTGGTGCCCGTGGACCGATCCAGTAGCTGACAGGGGCTTTTAAGCAGCCTTGCGCGCGATTTTTACCGTGTTTGTGCTGGGATCTTGCGGCCGGCGGCGACAGCAAAACAAGGTTGCCGTACGGGCGCCGTTCGCTGGACGAGTACCTCTCGTGAGGCAAGCTTCCGGGCGATTATTCACGCCACCGTTAGTATTAACCTCATGATCAGAAAAATCTTTTTTCTCATTTTTCGGCAAGTTGCTAGAGAATCTGTGAATCACATGTCAATATGTCTGTGGTCGGTATCAACTGATTAGCTGACTACGAGAGCGATCACTGGGGTCCAACCACTCGGCCACAGGCTTCGCGAACCAAGGTCAGAGATTTCGGGGTAACTGGGTCGCCCGATCCAGGTCGTCAGAAGGGGAGAAGAATGTCCTACACAAGTTTTGCCGGTAAACACCGGGCGGCCTCGGCACGAGGTACCGTCGCCCGGCGCGCTGTCGGGGGCGCGATGCTCGGAGGAGCGATGACCGCCGCGTTCATCGGTTTCAGTACGGCCGGCGCGGTCGGTACGGCGCAGGCAGCGCCGATCGATTGCCCAATCATCTGCGATTTCCTGCCAGGCAACTTGATCGGTGGGTCCGCTCAATCTAGCTCCGGTGGAGGCATCTTCGACCCGGGCGCGTTTGTGTCCATGGGAGATCCGTTCCTTGACAATCCGCTGGTCAGCCTCTTCACCTTCGGGGCCATTGGCAATGGCGCCGACGGCAATGCGCTTCACCCAGACGGCTATAGCGGGGGATGGCTGTTCGGTAGCGGTGGTGACGGCTACAGCCCGACGGCAGCGGAGGCCGCGCTCGGTGTGAAACCGGGCAATGGCGGCAACGCCGGCTTCTTCGGCGGCAACGGCGGACGCGGCGGCGACGGCGCCGACGCGACCTACCTGGCAGGGGTTCAGCTAAACGCCGCGCAGGATGGCGGCGACGGCGGCAGGGCCGGCGCGGTTGGCAACGGCGGTGCCGGTGGCGACGGCGGCGACGACAACAGTCCTGGCGGAGCTTTGGCCCCTGACACCGCGAACGCCGGTGAGGGCGGCGACGGCGGCGCGGGCGGTTACTACGGAATCGGCGGCGACGGCGGCGACGGCGGCGAGGCAACGGCCGTGGGGACTGACGCTGCTGACGGCGGCGACGGCGGCGCAGGCGCCGGCGGTGGCACGGGCGGCGGAGACGGCGGCCAGGGTGGCGACGCCACCACGGTCGCAGGTGTCGCCACGTCCGGCGAGGGCGGAGACGCCGGAGACGCCGACTTCGTCGGTCACGGGGGCACGGGCGGAGACGCCGGTGACGCCCAAACCGCCACTGGCGTTGCCAACGGCGGGGACGCCGGACATGGTGGTAGCGGTGGCGTCGTATTCGGTGACGGCCGCAACGGTGGCACTGGCGGCGACTCCACAACCACCGCTGTCGGCGGCACCGGGTCCGGCGGCGACGGGGGCGACGGAGGCAACGGCGGCTTCGTCGCATCCGACGGTGGCAACGGCGGAAATGGCGGCGACGCCAGCGGCGCCGGCACCGGCACCGGTGGCAGCGCCGGCGACGGCGGCTCCGGTGGATTCGGCGGCAGCAGTGGCAGCGACGGCGACGACGGCGACGACAATCCGTAAACGTCAAAACGTCTGACACCGCATTACACATGGCGATGCCCGTCCCCTCGTGGGGCGGGCATCGTCACGTAATGTCCAGATTCATGTCCGCAAAGGATCACCCCAACAACGCTCCTGGCGTCCCGATGGTTTATCCGCCTACGTTCGAGCGTCTGCAGATCAAGTACATGAACCCCATGGTCAAGCGCATCGCGGGCGTCATGCCCGGGCTAGCCAAGGTGCAGCATCGCGGCCGCAAGTCCGGGAAGACCTACGAAACCGTGGTCACCCCTTTCCGCAAGGGCAACGTGCTCGCCATCGCACTCGGCCACGGCAAGACGGACTGGGTGAAGAACGTGCTCGCCGCCGACGAGGCAGACGTGCTCTACGGCTCGCGCACCGTCCACATCGTCAACCCCCGGATCCTGCCCGCGGGCAGCGGCGGTACCGAGGGGCTGCCGTTCATGGCTCGTGCACAAGCGAAGAAGATGGCCATCTTCGTCGCCGATATCGCCTGAGCGCTATCGCGTGAAGACCGTCTTACCCGTCATCGTCGGCCAGACGTCGGGGGCGGCGTCCCACGGCGCCACGCGGTCGACGGCGGGCACGAGATCGCAGCCCGCTTCGAGGAGTTCGACGACCTCTGGAATGACCGCGCGCGCATTGACCCGTCCGGTCACGAACCTCACCCCGCGCGTGTACATCGGGAGCAGCGGCATCTCGACCGTTCCCTGGTAATAGATCCCCGTATCGGTGCACACGCCGTCCGGCCATGTCACGCGTAACGTCGCCGCGAGCACGGCTGGATCCGCAGACGTGTGGACGGTGACCGGATACGGTCCCATCGACTTGTCCGGCTTGGGCGTGTCATGCACTGTGGCGCCGAGCTTTTCGGCTGCGGCCAGCCGTCGCGGATCCGTGTCGACGTAGTCGACCCCGTAGCCGAGCGCCGCGGCCAAGCCCACCGCGTACAGGCCGATCGACTGCCGTCCGGCCACGAGAACACGGCGATCGGCGGCATCCAGCGCGTCGAGTTCGCTCCGGTACGGCCCAACACCCCGCCACCCGTCGACGATGTTGTCCGAGAGTGACGCTATGCCGACGAGATCTACCCCGCGCGGAATCGGCACCAGCATCGCGTCGGCGTACGGCACGAGCACCAGATCCGCCATGAACCCGCCGCCGTCCAGCCCGGCGATCGGAGCCATGCCGTACATCGCCATCAGTGGCAATGCGCCGCATGACCCCGTCACGCCGCGTCGGCATTCGCGACACTGCCCGCAGCTGATCTGGAACGGGATCACGACGCGGTCGCCGGGGGCCACGCCCTGTACCGCTGCCCCGACGGCGACGACCTCCCCGATGCCTTCATGCCCGACGGCGTGTCCCGGTGGCATCGGCAGCCTGCCCTCGGCGACCGCCACGTCGAGGTCACAACATGCCACCAGGATCGGGCGGACAATCGCCTGCTCAGGAGCCTGGATCTCGGGCTCGGCGGCCTCGCGCCACGCATAAGTGCCCGCCTCCTCGAACATCAACTGCTGCATCGTCGGCCCTTCTTTAGCGAGTGTCCAACTATTCTTGAGTGACCTTTCAAGTAAAGTCAAGGGATGCCCCGACCAGACCGCAGCCGCGCCGCGCTCGTCGACGCCGCGGCACTGCTGTTTCGCAGGCAGGGCTACGCGGCGACCGGTGTGAACCAGATCCTGGAGACCGCCGACGTGAAGGCCGGATCGCTGTACCACCACTTCCCCGACGGCAAGCAGCAGCTGGCCGCCGCCGTCGTGGACAACGCGGGCACCGACATCGAAACGCGGCTGCGGCAGTTCCTCGACAGCGGGTTGCCGGTGGTCGACATCGTCGACGGCTGGATCGACCTGATGTCGTCGGGACTGGCGCTGGACCGCCGCGACGGCTGCCCCATCGAACCGATCGCGACCGAATCAGTGAACGCGAGCCCGCTCGTCCGCGAAGCATCGGCGCGCGCGTTTCGCGCCTGGCGTCAGGCCATCGCCGACCGGTTGCGCCAAGACGGCTGGGGCGAAGCCGAATCCGAGGAGACGTCGCTTGCCGTCATCGCGCTGCTCGAAGGCGCGCTGATCCTGTCGCGCATCGCGGGTGACAGTGCCGCGCTCGACGCCGCCAAGGCGGGTGCGCGCACCCTGCTCACGCGCAAGCTGTCCACCAAATAGCTGCTACTTGCACAACTCGGTCAGGGTGTTGCTGGTCCGGTCGGCGGCCTGCAGGCGCTCGGTCTGCGCGGAATCGCTGTTCGGAACGCCCGCAGTCGCATTGGCGCCGATGTCCATCAGGTTGTTGGCGAAATCGCGCACCTTCTCGGCCAACAGTTCCGGGGTGGCCGGATCCAGCCGCGCGATCAGGTACTGCCCGCCGTCGAAAAGCGATACCCGGGCGTTGGCGGCCACCGCTTGTGCGCCGGTCACGTCTGAGGGCCCGCCCGCGGGCATGAGGTTCGTGTTGAGCGAAACGCCGCGCCGCACGACGTCAACTGCGGTGCAGGCCTTGGTCTTTGCGGCGTCGATCTGATCGGAGCTGTATTCCGGCTTGGAGGGCTCCGACCGGTACAGCGCCCAGCCGGCCAGGACGATTGCAACGACCGCAACGACCAAACTGATGATGGTTAGCGGGCTGATGGCGCGCGGTTCTGCGTTCACGATGGCTCTACAGATCGAGGCCGATGTCGAGCACCGTCACCGAGTGGGTGAGAGCACCGACGGCCAGATAGTCCACGCCGGTGCCCGCGTACTCGGACGCGGTGTCGAGCGACAGTCCGCCAGATGATTCCAGTTTGGTTGCCGGCGACCGAGAATCGCGGCGCTGCACGGCGATCTGTGTCTGCCAGACGGGGAAATTGTCGAGCAGCACGAGTGCCCCATCCTCTAGATTCTCGGCGAGCACCTCGTCGAGTTGCTCGAGGGAGTCGACCTCGACCTCGCACGGCAGCTCCGGCGCCACCGCGCGCACGGCATGCAACGCGGCGACCACCGAGCCTGCCGCGGCGACATGGTTGTCCTTGATCAGCGTCGCGTCGCCCAACCCCATCCGATGGTTGACTCCACCACCGACGCGTACCGCGTATTTCTGCAGTGCCCGAAGTCCGGGCAGCGTCTTGCGGGTGTCCCGGATCTTGGCGCCGGTGCCCTCGACGGCAGCCACCCAGGCCGCGGTGGTCGTCGCGATGCCCGACAGGTGACACACCAGGTTGAGCATCGTCCGTTCGGCTGTCAGCAGTCCCTGGGTGGGCGCCTCGACGGCCAACACCACACCGCCGGCCTCCAGTCGTTCGCCATCGTCGACACGATGCTTGACGACATATCCGCCAGAACCAATCACTTCGTCGAGTACGAGCAATGCGATGTCCACACCGGCGATGACGCCCGGCTCCCGGACGACCATCGATGCCGTCGTCGTCGCATCAGCGCCCACGGTCGCCAGCGTGGTGACATCGGGTCCGTACCGCAGATCCTCCTCCAGGGCGCGGGCGATCACCCGTCGAGCTTCGGTGAGCTCATCGGCGTTCAGTTCCATCAGGCGCACGCCACCGCGGGGACCAGGCTGCGGGCCATCGCCGGATCGGTGTCCGGATAGTCGGAGCGATGATGGCAGCCTCGAGTTTCCGTTCGCGCCAAGGCGCCCGCCATGACGGCGCCGGCCGCGGACGTCAGTGCGACATCCTCGAAGTCCCTGCGCGACCTGAGCTTTCGCGACGTGGCGGTTTCCAGTACCTGCGACAGCGTGCGCAAGCCACGGTCGTCGCGGACCACCGACGCGTTCTGCGTCATCGCCCGCTGCAGATCCGCGCGGGGTAGCGCGCGCCGGACAGCGGGCTCCGGCATTGTCGCAGTCGAGGGTCCGGCGTCCGAAGCGTGTGCAGCAGCGGCCTTTCCGGCTCGACTGCCGATCACCAGGCCTTCGAGCAGGCTGTTGGAGGCCAAGCGGTTGGCGCCGTGCATTCCGGTGCGGGCCACCTCACCCGCGGCGAAGAGGCCCGCCAAGTCGGTGCGGCCGTGCACGTCGGTGACCACACCGCCGCAGCTGTAGTGCGCACCGGGGACGACGGGGATGGCCTGGCGCGTCGGATCGATGCCCGCCTCCCGGCACGCCGCGGTGACCGTCGGAAAGCGCTTCTTGAAGCCCTTGATACCCCGTGCGTCCAGGTAGACGCAGGGGTCACCGGTCGCGGTCATGCGCGCGTCGATCGCCGCGGCGACGACGTCACGTGGTGCCAGATCGCCCATCGGGTGCACGCCCTCGGTCACCGAACGACCTTGAGCGTCAACAAGAACCGCACCCTCTCCCCGGACTGCCTCGGTGATCAGCGGCCGGCGACCGCCGGCATGCCCGTCGAACAGCATGGTGGGGTGGAACTGGATGAACTCGAGGTCGGATACCGGCAGTCCGGCCCACATCGCCAACGCGACGCCGTCTCCGGTGGACCCTTCGGGATTGGTGGTCGCCGAATACAGATGCCCCAGTCCCCCGGTCGCCAGGATCACCGATCGCGCATGGACGATGCCAGGACCGTCGTCGTTGAGCGCGAGCACGCCCGTGACCCCGCCGTCGTCGTGAAGGATCTCCAGCGCAATGTGGTTGCGGCGGATGTCCAACCGCGCCGCGGCATCGTCGAGCGACCGCTGCACCTCCGCACCGGTCGCGTCCCCCCCGGCGTGGATGATCCGCCGCCGCGAATGGCCGCCCTCGCGAGTCAGCGACCACTGGCCCGGCGTTGCTTCGTCGAATCGCGCACCGTCGTCGACGAGGTCGCGCACTGCGCGGTAGCCGTCGGAGACGACGGACCGCACGACATCCGGATCACACAGTCCGGCGCCTGCGGCCAAGGTGTCGGCGACATGCGCGTCCACCGAATCTCCGTCTTCCCGTAAGGCATCGGGCAACACGACGGCTATGCCGCCCTGCGCGTAGAAGGTAGCCGTGTTGCCTGCCTTGCTGAGCACCATGACTTTGCGGCCACGGCGATGCGCCGCAAGGGCAGCCACCAGACCCGCGACACCGGTGCCGATAACCACGACGTCGGCGCGCTGTTGCCAATAACCGCGGCCGCCGCAGGCCGCAGGCGACGTCATTCGCCGCCGCCGCCGGGTTGACCGATCTCGATCATCCGCAGCACGCTGTCACGCCCCAGGCGGGCGATCTCCGGATCGACGTGGACCTCGTCCTTTCCTTCGACCAGGCAGCGCAGCAGCGCGGCAGGCGTGATCATCTTCATGAACTTGCAGGACGCCCGGTCGTTGACCGCCCGGAAGTCGACTTCCGGTGCGGCGCGACGCAACTGGTGCAGCATCCCGACCTCCGTGGCGACCAGCACCTGGCGCGCCCTTGTGTTGCGAGCGGCGTCGAGCATGCCGCCGGTGGACAGGATCTTGACCCGGTCTTCAGGGAACGCACCTTCGCCTGCCAGGTACAGAGCCGAAGTGGCACAGCCACATTCGGGGTGCACGTACAGTTCGGCATCCGGATGGCTGCGTGCCTGGTCGGCCAGTTCGTCGCCGTTGATGCCCGCATGCACGTGGCACTCGCCGGCCCACACGTGGAGGTTCTTGCGGCCGGTGACCCGGCGCACGTGGGCGCCGAGGAACTGGTCCGGGCAGAACAGCACTTCGCGGTCGGCCGGGATCGACGCGACGACCTCGACGGCGTTCGACGAGGTGCAGCAGATGTCGGTCTCGGCTTTCACCGCTGCCGTGGTGTTGACGTAGGACACGACCACCGCCCCGGGATGCTCGGCCTTCCAGGCGCGCAGTTCCTCGGCGGTGATCGAGTCGGCAAGCGAGCATCCTGCCCGCTGGTCGGGAATGAGCACGGTCTTGTCCGGAGACAGGATCTTCGCGGTCTCGGCCATGAAGTGCACACCGCAGAACACGATCGTGTCCTCGGGGACTTCGGCGGCGATGCGCGACAGCGCCAGCGAGTCGCCGACGTGATCGGCGACGTCCTGAATGGCCGGCAACTGGTAGTTGTGCGCCAGCAGCGTCGCGCCGCGGAGATCGGCCAGGCGACGCACCTCGTCGGCCCATTCCTGATCACCGTCGACGCCGGAAAAGCCGTTCGGACCCGCAATGATGTGGTCCGCCAGATCGTTAGCGGGCATGCGATCCAAAACTGTCACAGCCGCCTCCTTCATTCCGTCGAGGTTTTCGACTTATAATCGAAAACATGGCCCATATTAGCACCGAGCACGAGGTGCTGGCTGCCGTGTTCCAGGTTCGCGCCGTCGACTCCCCGAAACCCGCACTTCACGTGCTGTTGTGGCAGCGTGCACTGGAACCGGAGGCCGGGAAATGGGCTCTGCCGGGAGGCCGGCTGCGCGACGACGAGGACCTGACCAGCTCCGTTCGGCGTCAGCTCGCCGAGAAAGTCGACCTGCGTGAGGTTGCTCACCTCGAACAGCTCGCGGTGTTTTCCGACCCCAAGCGGGTTCCGGGCACGCGCACCATCGCATCGACGTTCCTCGGACTGGTGCCCTCCCCCGCAACTCCGGAGCTGCCGTCGGACACACGTTGGCACCCGGTGGACGATCTGCCGCCGATGGCCTTCGACCACGGTCCGATGGTCGAGCACGCAAGCACTCGACTTGTCGCCAAGCTGTCCTACACGAACATCGGGTTTGCCTTGGCGCCAACCGAATTCGCCGTGTCGACACTGCGGGATATCTACAGCGCCGCGCTCGGCCATCCGGTGGACGCGACCAACCTGCAACGCGTACTGGAGCGCCGGAACGTCATCACCCGCACCGGCACCACCGCTCGTTCAGGTCGCAGCGGCGGTCGGCCCGCCGCGCTGTACAGGTTCACTGACTCCCACTACCGGGTGACCGACGAATTCGCCGCATTACGTCCGCCGGGGTGAGTCGGGCTGGCTTCTTAACGCTTTCTTAAGTAAGAATGGCCAGATGGATCTGGGCAGCGTCGCACCAGCAGCAGGTGCAGAGTGGATCGGGCACGTCCCCCACGAGGATCTGGTGCGCGGTACCCGCCCGCTGCTGCCGTCCGACGATCCGTTCTACGAACCTCCGACTGGCTACCAGCATGCCGACCCGGGAACCGTACTGCGCAGCCGCGACGTCGAGCTGGCGTTCATGGGCCTGATCCCGCAGCGCGTGCGGGCCACCCAGCTGCTGTACCGCACCAGCGACATGCACGGTAAGCCCGATGCGGCCGCGACCACGGTGATCGTGCCCGCGGAGCGCGTGCCCGCGGCCGTCACGCCGGTGATCTCCTATCAGTGCGCGATCGACGCCGTCACGTCACGCTGCTTCCCGTCGTACGCCCTGCGTCGCCACGCGCACGCCACGGGTGCGGTCGCGCAGTTCGAGTTCCTCCTCGTCGCCGCCTGCCTCGCCGAGGGCTGGGCGGTGTCGGTGCCCGACCACGAGGGCCGTCTCGGCATGTGGGGCGCCCCGTACGAACCCGGATACCACGTTCTCGACGGTTTGCGTGCCGCGCTCGGCTCCAAGGGGCTGGGGTTGTCCCCGGACGCGCCGGTCGGCCTCTGGGGCTACTCCGGTGGCGGACTGGCGAGCGCATGGGCCGCCGAGATGAGCGGCTCCTACGCGCCGGAACTGAACGTCGTCGGTGCGGTGCTCGGATCGCCCGTCGGCGATCTCGGCCACACCTTCCGCCGACTCAACGGCACCTTCGCGTCCGGGCTGCCTGCACTCGTCGTCGCCGCGCTGGCCCACATCTATCCCGACCTCGACCGGCTCATTCAGGAGCACGCCACCGAAGAGGGCAAGGTGCTACTGCAGCGCCTGCACACGATGACGACCGCCGAGGCGATGGTGCGGATGGCCAAGAAAGACATGGGCGACCTGCTCGACCTGCCCCTAGAGCAGATTCTCAGCAGCCCCGCGGTGCAGCACGTCTTCGCCGACATCAAGCTCGGCGTGGCGGTGCCGACACCGCCAGTGCTCATCATCCAGGCGGTGCACGACCAGCTGATCTCGGTAGGGGACATCGACGAGCTGGCCGACACGTACAAGTCCGGAGGCGCCTCGGTGACCTATCACCGGGACATGTTCAGTGAGCACATGCTGCTGCACCCGATGTCCGCACCGATGGCGTTCCGCTGGCTCATCGACCGGTTCGCCGGAAAGCCGCTGTCGGAGCACATGGTTCGGACGAAGTGGCCGACGTTGTTGAACCCGATGACTTATGTCGGCATGGCCCGCCTGGCGAAGATCGTCGCCAAGGTGGTCACTGGCCGGACGGTGGAACGTTCCCCGCTGTAAGGACCGGACCGAGTTCGTCGTCCTCGACAGGTGGCCACGCACCCAGATCGTCACGTGGCACCGACACCGCGATGAGCGAGTAGACCAGGGCCGCGATCGCCGCGGGAAACAGCAGCGTCAGGGCGATCAGCATCGGCGAGTGCCCGAAGAATACCGGTGGCGCCTCGATCACGTAGTGCACGCGATGGTCGGGTGAAATCGGCGCGCCCGCCACATCGATCGAGCCGTACCGCCAATGCACCAGTGCCGCACCGACTCCCGCCGCGGCGCCGGCTGCGGCAGCGGCTCCGCATGCGAGCGCCGCGACCATCAGCGGGCCGCGGTGCGCGCGCCACTGCCACACCAGCACCGCGGCGATGACCGCCATCGCAGACAGCATGCCGACCACCAGGAATGCGGCGATGAAGAAGTGGTCGGCCTCGCTGCCGAGGTGCGCCCGGACGCGTTCACCGTCCCTGTTCAGGGCCACCACGCCGTGCACCGCAGGCGCCAAAAACGCCCATAGCACGCCGATCGCGACACCGGTCAGTGCGAGTCCGGCGACGACGGTCACCGCTGCGCGGCCGCGCGAAATACGTGGCGGAGCTACTTCATTCATCGCTCATCCAGATCTTGAGAGTCGGTGACGCCGTGTCGCGAACACTTGGCCGACCAGCCGTCGGGCCGCACCTGCACGATCATCCGGCGCCCACACTCCGCGCAGAACCGCGGCGGCTCGAGGCCGAGCCGCGCAGCGGTCGGCAGCGCTGTGCCGTCGGGTTCGCCGGTGTAGACGTTGAACGCCATCTGCTACAGGGTGGCGTTGAGCGCCTTGATGGGCATCTGCAGATCGTCGAGGAGTTCCAGATCGGCTTCGGCAGGCCGTCCCAACGTCGTCAGGTAGTTACCGACGATCACGGCGTTGATTCCGCCGAGGATGCCCTGCTTGGCGCCGAGGTCGCCCAGCGTGATCTCGCGGCCACCGGCGAAACGGAGCATGGTGCGCGGCAGCGCGAGCCGGAACGCCGCAACCGCTTTCAGCGCCTCTGAGGCAGGCAACACGTCCAGATCGCCGAACGGCGTGCCCGGGCGCGGGTTGAGGAAGTTGAGCGGCACCTCGTGCGGATCGAGTTCGGCAAGGTTGGCGGCGAACTCCGCGCGCTGTTCCAGGGTCTCGCCCATGCCGAGAATGCCACCGCAACAGACCTCCATGCCTGCCTCGCGGACCATCTGCAGCGTGTCCCACCGCTCTTCCCAGCTGTGGGTGGTGACGACGTTGGTGAAGAACGACCGCGCGGTCTCCAGGTTGTGGTTGTAGCGGTGTACGCCCATCTTCGCGAGGCGCTCGACCTGCTCGGCGGTGAGCATGCCCAGTGAGCAGGCGATCTGGATGTCGACCTCGTTGCGGATGGCCTCGATGCCCGCGGCCACCTGTGCCAGTAGCCGCTCGTCGGGCCCACGCACCGCGGCGACGATGCAGAATTCGGACGCGCCGCTCTTCGCGGTCTGCTTGGCGGCCTCGACCAGGCTCGGGATGTCCAACCAGGCGCTACGCACCGGCGACGCGAAAAGCCCTGACTGCGAGCAGAAGTGGCAGTCTTCGGGGCAGCCGCCGGTCTTGAGGCTGATGATGCCCTCGACCTCGACGTCGGGACCGCACCACTTCATCCGGACTTCATGGGCGAGGGCGAGGAGGTCGTCGAGATTCTCGTCGGGCAGCTGCAACACCTGCAGCGTCTGATCCTGGTCGAGGCCCTCGCCGCGCTCCAGTACCTGGTCGCGTGCCTTCGCCAGAATGTCGCTCACGTGAATAGCCTCCTGTGACTTGAACAGCGTTCAGGTTAGGCTACCGGCGTGCAGCTCCACAAACGCGACGTGGTCGAGGCGGCGGCGACGCTGCTGGACGAATACGGGATCGCCGATCTCACGATGCGACGGCTCGCGCGCGAGCTCAGCGTGTCCCCCGGCGCGTTGTACTGGCATTTCGCCAACAAGCAGGAACTCCTGGGCGCCATCTCCGACCGCATCCTCGATGGAGTGTCGTCCGCGCGCGGCATCGCCGACGTGTGCGATCGCCTTCGCGACGCGCTTCTTTCCCATACCGATGGCGCCGAGCTGGTGTCCGCCAGCTTCGCGGCCGGCCAGTCGTCGGCGATGAAGCAGATCCTGGCGGTGCTGACCGAAGCGGTGTCCGGCATCGGCGTGGACTCGGCGCATGCCGAGTTGGCCGCCCGCACGGTCGTCTACTACGTGCTCGGCTTCACCGTCGACGAGCAGTCCCGATTGCAGTGGGACGCCGCGGGCGCCGAGCTGCCCGAGTGGCAATCCGTGCTCACCGACGACGCCAATGCGCGGTTCGGGTTCGGCCTGCGCCTGTTCGTCGACGGCATCAACGTGTCGCAGGCGATCTACGAGTAGACGTGATCACCGTCGACGACGTTCGGCGCATCGCCTCGACCTTGCCGAGGTCCTACGAGGCCGTCGTGCGCGACGAGATCAGGTTTCGCGCCGGACGGTTGGTGTACGCCGCGTTCTCACGGGACGAGACGGTGATGGGCGTCGGTTTCCCCAAGGAGGAGCGCGCCGCGATGGTCGAGGCCGAACCCGACAAGTTCATGCTCCCGCGTAAATCGGAGATGCGATACAACTGGATCCTGGTGCGACTCGACGCGATCGATCTCGATGAGCTCCGCGAGCTGGTGATCGACGGCTGGCGGATGTGCGTACCCAAAAGCGTTGGGGCGACGGTCCCTTAGGCCCTCAGAGCGGGTATTCGCGCTTGGCGTTGCCGTCCCAGTGCCTGATGCCGACTGCGGTCGCGGACAGATTTTGACCCAGCCCCTTGACCGTCAGGGCCGATTGCAGCTGCTCCGGAGACACCCGGCGCGCCAGCGTGACATGCGGTGTCCATTGACCCGGCTCGGAATGTGGTAGCGGCCCGGTCGGCATATGCGGCAGGCAGAGCCGGTGCACCTCGGCATGAAGTGACAGCAGGCCGGCTGACGGTACGAGCATTCGCACCAGGGTGAAGTCCCGGCGGCCGAACAGCATCGGCGCGCCGATGGTGCAGGCAAGCGGCAGACGTTGGAGCACCGGCCGCAATGCGGCGTTCACCGATTCGGTCATGCTCTCGGCCACCGCCAGGGTGACGTGCGGCCTGTTGCTGGGGCCCGTGTGCGCGGCTTGACTGCGGACGCCGGCTTCGGTGAGGCCGTCCCAGATACTGCGGATCGCCTCGTCGGCGTCCTCGTCGAAGATCAGCTCGACAGAGTGCACCATCGTCAGGAAAGGCCGGCGACCCACGCCGGATCGAACGCCGACGCGCTGACGGTCTCGAAGTCGGCGGCGCTCGCGGTCCCGAGACCCGCTGGGAGAACCGCACGAAGCGGCGCCAGCCTGCTCAGGGCCTCACGGTTGCCGTCCTCGGCAGGCCCGGGATTGGACGGCCATGCGCCGACGATGAGTCCGGCACACGGAATCCCTTGGGAAGCAAGGGCTTCCAACGTCAGCGCCGTGTGGTTCAACGTGCCAAGTCCCGCGGCGACGACGATCAGCACCGGTGCGGCCACGTCCGTCGCGATGTCACGCAGCGTCACACCGTCCTGACCCAGCTCGACGAGCAGACCACCGGCACCCTCCACGAGCACCAGCTTCGCGCCCCCGTCGCCTGCCTCACGCACCGACGCGGCCAGTTCGGCGCGCGTCGGCAACGCCATGCCCGCCCGTTGCGCCGCTGCGGCCGGGGCCAGCGGCTCCGGGTATCGCCACGAACCGTGCAGGTCGGTCACGCCGGAGAGGCGGGCGATGTCGGCCAGGTCGTCGTCATGAGGGCTGCCGGTCTGTACGGGCTTACAGATCGCGACGTCGATGCCTGAGAGCCGCGCGTGACACGCCAGGGCTGCCGTCGCCACCGTCTTACCGACGCCGGTACCGGTTCCGGTGACGACTAGAGTGCTCACGCGCCGGCGGACAGCACGTCGGCGAGAACCTCGCGCGCCAAGGCCATTTCGTCCTCCGACAGCGAGGCGCGTGCCGTCAGCCTCAGCCGGGATGTTCCGGCAGGGACGGTCGGTGGGCGGAAACAGCCGACACGGACGCCGCGGTCCAGACACGACACCGCCGCGGCCAATGCCACCTCCGGCTCGCCAAGGATCACCGACACCACCGCAGAGTCGGGTCTCTCGACGACATCGCAAACCTCGGCGAGCGCCGCCGCATGGTCCAGCACGGCCTGCGCGCGCCACGGCTCGGCGATCAGCACGTTCAGCGCCGCCCACGCCGCCCCCACCGCGGCGGGCGCCAGTCCCGTGTCGAAGATGAACGGCCGCGCCGCGTCGATCAGATGTTCGCGCACCGCGGCCGGTCCGAGCACCACGCCGCCCTGGCTCCCCAGCGCCTTGGACATCGTCGTCGTCACCACCACGTCCGGCGCGCCCGCCAGGCCCACCTCGTGCACCAGCCCGCGGCCGGCGGACCCCCTGACGCCGAGGGCGTGCGCCTCGTCGACGACGAGCAGCGCCCCGTGCCGCCGGCATACGTCGTGCAACGCCCGTAGCGGAGCAATCACGCCGTCCGCGGAGAACACCGCATCGGTCACCACGACCGCGCGTTCCTCATTGCGGGCGGCCAGCGCCGCGTCGACGGCCGCTACGTCGCGGTGCGGGGTCACCTCGACCCGGGCCCGTGACAGCCTGCATGCGTCGACCAGGGACGCATGCGTCAGGGCGTCGGACACCAGCAGCGACCCGGCGCCGGACAGCGAGACGACCGCGCCCAGGTTGGCGGTGTAGCCGGAGGAGAACACCAGCGCCGATTCGGCGCCCATGAAGGCGGCCAGCGCCGACTCGAAGCCCTCGTGAATCTCGGTGTTGCCGGTGACCAGTCGCGATCCCGTCGACCCCGCACCCCAGGTGCGCAGCGCGGCGACGCCGCCCTCGATCACGTCAGGGTGCTGCGACAGGCCCAGATAGTCGTTGGAGGCCAGGTCCAGTTCGGCGCCGACAGGCTGGCGGGTGCGCAGGGAGCGCCGGAGACCGGCGCGGCGTCTGTGCTGCTCGACGGCGTCGAGCCACGCCAGCGGCGAAAGACCCGTACGTGTCACCCGGCACTCCTAAAGCGACTCAACCGACCAATTGAACACCGTTCAGGTTAGTGCACGCGCGACGCCGACCATCGCCGAGGTGATCTGTGCGATCTCCTCCGGCGTACAGATGTACGGCGGCATCGCATAGATGAGGTTGCGGAAGGGCCGCAGCCACACGCCGTGGTCCAGTGCGACGGGCGTCGCCACACGCAGATCGACGGGCTCATCCATCTCGACGACGCCGATCGCGCCCAGTACCCGCACGTCGGCCACCCCCGGCAGCTCCGCGGCGGGCGACAATCCTTCGCGCAGACCCGCCTCGATCGTGCGTACCGACGACCGCCAGTCCCCGGCCAGCAGGAGCTCGACCGACGCCACCGAGACCGCGCACGCCAGCGCGTTGGCCATGAACGTCGGGCCGTGCATCAGCGCCCCCGGCTCGTGGCTGCTGATCGTCTGTGCGATCTCGCGGCTGCACAGCGTCGCGGCCAGGGTGATGTAGCCGCCGGTCAGCGCTTTGCCGACGCACATGATGTCCGGGCTCACCCCGGCATGATCGGCGGCGAACATCTCGCCGGTGCGACCGAAGCCGGTGGCGATCTCGTCGAAGATCAGCAGCACGTCGTGGCGGGTGCAGATCTCCCGCAGGTCGCGCAGGTATCGCGGATCGTGAAACCTCATCCCGCCCGCACCCTGCACCACCGGTTCGACGATGACGGCCGCCAGTTCATGAGCATGGTCGGCCAATTGCTTCTCGAAGGCTGCCGTGTAGGCGGCGTCGTAGTCGGTCGGCACCGCGGGGGCGAACTCCTGGTGGACCAGGACGTCGGTCCATATCGAGTGCATCCCGCCGTCGGGGTCGCAGACGCTCATCGGCGTGAACGTGTCGCCGTGATAGCCGCCGCGCCAGGTCATCAGGCGGAACTTCACCCCGCGCCCGATGCTGCGCCAGTACTGAAGCGCCATCTTGACCGCGACCTCCACGGCGACCGACCCCGAGTCGCTGAAGAACACGGTGTCCAGGCCCTCCGGCGTGAGCGCGACCAGCAGCTGGGCGAGCCGCGCCGCTGGTTCATGGGTCAGCCCGCCGAACATGACGTGGTTCAAGTTGGCCAGCTGTGCGATGACCGCGGCGTCCAGTTTCGGGTGGCCGTGCCCGTGGATCGCCGTCCACCAGGACGCCATGGCGTCGAGGACGCGCACCTCGTCCCCGTCGCGGTGCAGGGTCAGCCAGGCACCGTCGGCGCCCAGGGCGACGAGCGGGGGCAGGGCCTCGGCGCCGATCGTGCTGTAGGGATGCCAGACGTGGGCGGCGTCGATGGCGCCGATCTCGGCGGGCGTCAATGCAGGCACCTTCGGTAGATTATCCGTCGACCATGATGACCATCGCCCCTCCCCGGCCGGCACCGGCTACCAAACCGGGACCGCCGTCGCGCGATGTGCGTGCTTCCCAGGGAGCGCGCGCATCGGATCACTACCGGCATGACCTCGACGGCCTGCGCGGCGTCGCGATCCTGCTCGTCGCGGTGTTCCACGTGTGGTTCGGCCGCGTCTCCGGCGGTGTGGACGTCTTCCTCGCGCTGTCGGGGTTCTTCTTCGGCGGTCGCATACTGCGCACTGCGATGACGCCGGGTGCATCGCTGTGGCCCGTGCCGGAGGTCACCCGCCTGGTTCGGCGGCTGCTGCCCGCACTGGTGATCGTGCTCGCGGCCGGCGCGGTGCTGACGATCCTCATCCAGCCCGAGACCCGTTGGGAGACATTCGCCGACCAGAGTCTGGCGAGCCTGGGTTACTACCAGAACTGGGAGCTGGCCAGCACCGCATCGGACTACCTGCGCGCCGGCGAGGCCGTCAGCCCGCTCCAGCACATCTGGTCGATGTCGGTGCAGGGCCAGTTCTACATCGGATTCCTTGCGCTGATCTTCGGGGCCGCCCTGCTCTTCCGCCGAATCTTCGGCCGCCACATGCGGATCGCCTTCATCGTGCTGCTGAGCGCATTGACCATCGCGTCGTTCGTCTACGCGATCTTCGCCCACAACGCCGATCAGGCCACGGCGTACTACAACAGCTTCGCGCGGGCATGGGAGCTGCTCCTGGGTGCTCTGGTCGGCGCACTGGTAACGCGTCTGCGCTGGCCGATGTGGCTGCGGACGGTGGCCGCGGTCGTCGGGCTGGCCGCGATCCTGGCGTGCGGTGCGCTGATCGACGGGGTCCACGAGTTCCCCGGGCCGTGGGCGCTGGTGCCCGTCGGCGCCACGATGCTGTTCATCCTGTCCGCCGCGAACCGGATGGCCGATCCGCACACCAACGGCCGCATGCCCGCGCCCAATCGTCTGCTGGCCACTGCGCCGTTCGTGGAGTTGGGCGCCATGGCGTACTCGCTGTACCTGTGGCACTGGCCGCTGCTGATCTTCTACCTGTCCTACACGGGATTCCCGCGCGTCAACTTCGTCGAAGGCGCCGCCGTCTTGGCGGTGTCCGGTGTGCTGGCCTGGCTCACCACGCGCTACGTCGAGAACCCGCTGCGCTATCGCGCGGGCGCCGCATCTACCCCGTCCATCCCGCTGCGGGCCCGGTTGCGCAGGCCGACGATGGTGCTCGGCTCGGTGGTCATGCTGCTGGCGGTGGCGTTGACGGCGACGTCGTTCACATGGCGCGAACACGTGACGATCGAACGGTCGAATGGCAAAGAGCTGACCGGCCTTTCGTCGCGCGATTACCCCGGTGCCCATGCACTTCTCAACAAGGCCAAGGTGCCGAAGCTGCCGATGCGCCCGACGGTGCTCGAGGCCAGAAATGACCTGCCCCGCACCACCGAGGACGGGTGCATCAGTGACTTCGACAACGTCGGCGTCATCAACTGCACCTACGGCGACGAATCCGCCACCCGCACCATCGCGCTCGCCGGCGGGTCGCATGCCGAGCATTGGATCACCGCCCTGGATCTCCTCGGCCGGATGCACCACTTCAAGGTGGTCACCTATCTGAAGATGGGCTGCCCGCTGACCACCGAGGAAGTCCCGCTGGTCATGGGCGACAACCGCCCCTACCCGAAGTGTCACGAGTGGAACGAGCGGGTGATGGACAAGCTCATCGCCGACCACCCCGACTACGTCTTCACCACCGCAACACGGCCGTGGAACATCAAGCCCGGCGACGTGATGCCGGGCAACTACGTCGGTATCTGGCAAGCGTTGTCCGACAACAACATTCCGATCCTGGCGATGCGCGATACCCCGTGGCTGGTGCGCAACGGTCAGCCGTACTTCCCCGCCGACTGCCTGGCCGAGGGCGGCAATGCCATCTCCTGCGGAGTCAAGCGATCCGACGTACTGTCGCCCTATAACCCCACACTCGATTTCGTCACGCGGTTCCCGTTGCTCAAGCCGTTGGACATGAGCGACGCGGTGTGCCGCAAAGACATCTGCCGTGCGGTGGAGGGAAATGTGTTGCTGTATCACGATGCCCACCACATCTCGACCACCTACATGCGCACGATGACCGCCGAACTCGGACGTCAGATCGCGATTGCCACCGGTTGGTGGGACAACTGATGGCATCCGACGCGCCGGCGTCGGTACACACCGTCTGGCCGGGAACGAGCTATCCCCTCGGGGCCACCTATGACGGCGCAGGAACGAACTTCTCGTTGTTCTCCGAGGTCGCCGACCAGGTGGAGCTGTGCCTGATCGGCAAGGACGGCAGCGAGGAGCGCATCAACCTCGACGAGGTCGACGGCTACGTCTGGCACTGCTATCTGCCCACCGTCACACCGGGGCAGCGTTACGGATTCCGGGTCCACGGGCCGTGGGAACCGGCCGCCGGGCACCGCTGCGATCCCAGCAAGCTGCTGCTCGACCCCTACGGGAAGTCCTTCCATGGCGAATTCGACTTCAGCCAGGCCTTGTACTCCTACGACCTGAAGGCCGACGACCTGGCGAGCGGTGGGACGCCGCCGATGGTCGATTCCCTTGGCCACACCATGACCAGCGTCGTGATCAATCCGTACTTCGACTGGGCATCCGATCGCGCGCCCCGCACGCCGTACCACCAGACCGTCATCTACGAGGCGCACGTAAAGGGCATGACGCAGACCCATCCGGGCATTCCCGAGGAGATGCGCGGGACCTACGCGGGGCTCTCACATCCGGTGATCATCGACCACCTCAAGTCGCTGAACGTCACCGCGATCGAACTCATGCCGGTGCACCAGTTCATGCACGACCACCGGCTGATCGACCTCGGACTCCGGAACTACTGGGGCTACAACACATTCGGCTTCCTGGCCCCCCACTACCAATACGCGGCCAACAAGCACGCAGGCGCGGCCGTCGCGGAGTTCAAGGCGATGGTGCGGACGTTCCACGAGGCCGGTATCGAGGTCATCCTCGACGTCGTCTACAACCACACCGCCGAAGGCAACCACCTCGGGCCGACGATCAACATGCGCGGCATCGACAACGCGGCGTACTACCGGTTGATGGACGACGACAAGCGGTTGTACCGCGACTTCACCGGCACCGGCAACAGCCTGAATCCGCGGCATCCGCACACGCTGCAGCTGATCATGGACTCGCTGCGGTACTGGGTCCTCGAGATGCACGTCGACGGATTCCGGTTCGACCTTGCCGCGGCGCTCGCCCGGGAGTTCTATGAAGTCGACAGGCTGAGCGCATTCTTCGATCTCGTCCAGCAGGATCCGGTGATCAGTCAGGTCAAGCTGATCGCCGAACCGTGGGACGTCGGCGAGGGCGGCTATCAGGTCGGCAACTTCCCAGGTTTGTGGACCGAATGGAATGGGAAGTATCGCGACACTGTGCGCGATTACTGGCGGGGCGAGCCCGCAACACTCGGTGAATTCGCCTCGCGGCTGACCGGTTCGTCGGACCTCTACGAGGCGACGGGTCGGCGTCCCGGTGCGAGCATCAACTTCGTCACCTGCCACGACGGTTTCCCGCTCGCGGACCTGGTGTCGTACAACCAGAAACACAACGAGGCCAACGGCGAAGACAACCGCGACGGCGAGAGCCACAACCGGTCGTGGAACTGCGGTATCGAAGGCCCCACCGACGACCCCGAGATCCTGGCACTGCGAGGTCGGCAGATGCGCAACATCATGGGCACGTTGATGCTGTCGCAGGGCACCCCGATGATCTCCCACGGCGACGAGATCGGACGCACGCAGCGGGGCAACAACAACGTCTACTGCCAGGACTCCGACATCTCGTGGATGGACTGGTCACTGTGCGACAAGAACGCCGACCAGCTCGCCTTCACCCGCAAGGTGAGCAAGTTGCGCAAGCGGCACCCGGTGTTCCGGCGCAGGCGCTTCTTCGAGGGCACGCCGATCCGCAGCGGTGACCAGTTCCGCGACATCGCGTGGCTGACCCCGGCAGGCAGCGAGATGACGCCGCAGGACTGGGGTTCTGGCCTGGACAAGTGCGTTGCGGTATTCCTCAACGGTGAGGCGATCACGGCGCCCAACGAACGGGGTGAGCGCGTGGTCGACGACTCGTTCCTGCTCTGCTTCAACGCGCACAGCAAGCCCGTGGAGTTCGTCGCGCCCGACCTCGGCTATGCCGCCGAATGGACCGCGGACATCGACACCGCCCACCCCAAGGGCGACACCGACGTCGTCGTCGCCGCGGGCGAGAAGCTCACGCTTGCACCGCGGTCACTGCTGGTGCTTCGTAAGACCGCCTAGCGCATGCCAACTCGCCCGCTTTCGACGTACCGGCTCCAGATGCGCGGTGACGCCTTCACATTCGCCGACGCAGAGAACCTGCTCGACTATCTCGACACGCTCGGTGTCTCACACCTGTACCTGTCCCCGATCCTGACCGCGGCGCGTGGGTCGACGCACGGCTACGACGTCACCGATCCCCTGACCGTCTCGGCCGAACTCGGTGGCGCCGAAGGTCTGGCGCGGTTGTCATCGGCGGCACGCAAAAGAAACATCGGCCTCATTGTCGACATTGTGCCCAACCACGTCGGCGTGGACGATCCACAGCAGAACAAGTGGTGGCTGGATGTGCTGACGCACGGCCGCGAGTCGTCGTATTCCTCGTTTTTTGATATCGACTGGGATCTTGATCCGCAAGGCCGGATCGTGCTGCCGGTCCTTGGCGCCGACGGCGACGACGCACCCCCTGGCTATCCCGCCGACAGCACCAACTACCGGGCCATCGGCTGGCGCAACGGCATCTGCGGCTACCGGCGGTTCTTCTCCATCACCTCTCTGGCGGGGTTGCGGCAGGAGGATCGTGCCGTCTTCGATGCGACGCACGCGGAGGTCAAACGCTGGTTCGACGAGGGTCTCGTCGACGGGATCCGTATCGACCACCCGGACGGATTATCGGACCCCGCAGGCTATCTCGCGTGGCTGCGCGAACTCGTCGGACCGCAGGCCTGGATTGTCGTCGAGAAGATCCTCGCCGTCGACGAGGCGCTGGAACCCACGCTGCCGGTGGCAGGCACCACGGGTTATGACGCACTGCGCGAGATCGGCGGCGTGTTCATCGACCCTGCGGGCGCAGGTCCACTAACCGACCTGTTCGACTCGGTGGGCCCGCCATACAGCGGCATGCCCGAACTCGCCCGTCGGCTCAAGGCCGAAGCCGTCACCGACACCCTCAAGAGCGAACTCGCCCGGCTGTGCCGGACGATCACGGCGGCCACCGGCGTTGAGCACGCCGACGTTCCGGATGCCGTGGCGACGCTGATCAGCCATATCGAGGTCTATCGGTCCGACTACCAGGCGCTCTCGGCGATCCTGCCTGTCGCATTCGCCGACGCCGGTGCCGAACGACCCGATCTCGCAAGGGCTTTCGCGATCGTCGCGTCGGCGCTGGCGGTCAGCACCGAGACCAACGTGCGACTGCAGCAGCTGTGCGGCGCGGCGACGGCGAAGTCCATGGAGGACTGTCTGTTCTACCGCGACGCCCGATTGGTGTCGCTCAACGAGGTCGGCGGCGAGCCGCGGCGCTTCGGCGTCACCGTCGCCGAGTTCCATCAGCGTGCCGCGGTGCGGGCCAGTGAATGGCCGGACGCAATGATCGCCCTGACGACCCACGACACCAAACGCGGCGAGGATGTGCGGGCCCGGATCGGCATCCTGTCGCAGGTGCCGTCGCTGTGGGCCGAGCTCGTCGCGAAATGGGTGCTGGCCGCCCCACCCCCCGACGCGGCGACGGGACTCTTCCTCCTGCAGAACATGTTCGGGGTGTGGCCGGCCGACGGATCGATCGGTGACCCATTACGCGAGCGCCTGCACGCCTATGCCGAGAAAGCCATTCGCGAGGCCGGCTCACACACGACGTGGAACGACCCGGACGAAGAGTTCGAGTCGGGGGTGCACCACTGGATCGACACCGTGCTCGACGGCCACGTCGGCGCGGAGATGACATCGCTCGTCGCACGGCTGGACCTTCATGCGCGTAGCGACTCGCTCGGCCAGAAGCTGATCGCACTCACCGCCCCCGGCGTACCGGACGTGTATCAGGGCACCGAACTGTGGGAGGACAGCCTGGTCGACCCCGACAATCGGCGCCCGGTGGACTACGCAACCCGCGCGAAAGCGGTCGAGGCGTTGCGCCATCCGAAGATTCGGGTCGTGGCCGCCGCGCTGCACCTGAGGCGTGAACGCGCCGCCACCTTCACCGACGGTGGCTACACGCCGGTACTGGGCGACGGTCCGGCGGCCGACCATCTGGTGGCGTTTCTCCGCGGCGACGACGTGCTGACCGCCGTGAGCCGGCATACGGTCCTCCTTTCGGAAACCGGCTGGGGCGACACCGCATTGGTGCTCCCGGAGGGACGATGGACCGACCGCATCACCGGCGGGCAGTTCAGCGGCCGGACCCTTGCCGCCGAGATATTCGCGGACCTGCCGGTGGCGCTGCTGGAGCGCACCGATGTCTGATTTCGCCGTGTGGGCGCCCATCCCCGATCGCGTCCGGGTCGACGTGGACGGCACATTGCACGATATGACCCCCGCTGACGACGGCTGGTGGCGTGCCGACATCGACGCCGCACCCGGTGCGCGTTACGGGTTCGTCCTCGACGACGACCCGACGGTGCTGCCGGATCCGCGGTCGGCGCGTCAGCCCGACGGTGTGCACGAGCGTTCCGCCCTGTGGCGGCCGGATCCCGATGCGTGGACGGACGGCGACTGGGCGGGCCGGTCGATCGAGGGCCGGGTGATCTACGAGCTGCACATCGGGACGTTCACCCCCGGTGCGACATTCGATTCGGCGATCGACAAGCTCGACTATCTGGTCGATCTCGGCGTCGACTTCGTCGAAGTTATGCCCGTGAACGCCTTTGGCGGAACCCACGGCTGGGGCTACGACGGCGTGTTGTGGTACGCGGTGCACGAACCGTACGGCGGTCCGGATGCGCTGGTGCGATTCGTCGACGCCTGCCACCGGCGCGGCCTCGGGGTGCTGATCGACGCGGTGTTCAACCACCTCGGCCCCTCGGGCAACTATCTGCCGCGGTTCGGCCCGTACCTCTCGTCGGGAAGCAATCCGTGGGGCGAGTCGATCAACATCTCCGGGCCCGATGCCGACGAGGTGCGGCGCTACATCCTCGAGTGTGCGCTGCGGTGGATGCGTGACTTCCACGCCGACGGCCTGCGCCTGGACGCGGTCCACGCGCTCGTCGACACGACCGCGATCCACATTCTCGAGGAACTCACGGCCGAAACAGACGCACTGGCCGAGCAGTTGGGCCGCCCGCTGTCACTGATCGCGGAGAGCGACCTCAACGATCCGCGGCTGATCACCCCGCGCGATCGCGGCGGCCTGGGGATGACCGCGCAGTGGGACGACGACATCCACCACGCGATTCACGCCGCGGTGTCGGGTGAGCGCCAGGGCTACTACTCGGATTTCGGGACATTGGAGGCGCTGGCACAGACGCTGAAACACGGTTACTTCCATGCGGGCACGTATTCGTCGTTCCGGCACCGCAGGCATGGGCGCCCGTTGGACACCGCGACGATCCCCGCAACCCGGCTGCTGGCCTACACGCTGACCCACGACCAGGTGGGCAATCGGGCGTGCGGAGATCGCCCTTCGCAGAACCTCACCTTCGGCCAGTTGGCGGTCAAGGCCGCACTTGCGATCGGATCGCCCTACACCGCAATGCTTTTCATGGGTGAGGAATGGGGCTCGTCCTCTCCGTTCCAGTTCTTCACCTCACATCCCGAGCCCGATCTGGCCCGAGCCACCGCTGAGGGCCGCAAACGCGAATTCGCCGAGCACGGATGGGATGCCGACGAGATCCCCGACCCGCAGGATCCCGCCACGTACGAACGCTCCAAGCTGGACTGGCAGGAGATCGACGTGGGCGACCACGGCAGGCTGAGAGATCTCTATCGGCGGCTGATCTCGTTGCGGCACACCGAACCCGATCTCGCCGACCCGTGGCTGGACGATATGCGCGTCGATTTCGACGAAGAACGGCAGTGGATCGTAATGGAGCGCGGCGCGCTGTCGATCGCGGCCAACCTCGGGACCGATGCCGTCGAGATTCCCGTCACCGGCGACGTGGTCCTGGCATGGGACGACCCGGTCGTCGGCACGGAAGCGACGACGTTGCCCGGCCGAACCTTTGCGATCCTTCGCCGCTCTCAGAGCAGATAGCGATACGCAGGCGAACCTGGTTCCAGCGCCTCGACATGGATGTCGGATGCCCGCATGCGTTCGAGCAGAGGGTCGAAGTCGGTTGCCGCACCGAGTTCCACGCCCACCAGGGCCTCACCGGTTTCGCGGTTGTTGCGCTTGACGTACTCGAACAGCGTGATGTCGTCATTGGGGCCGAGCACTGTGTCGAGGAACCGCCGCAACGCACCGGGCTCCTGCGGGAAGTCCACCAGGAAGTAGTGCTTGAGCCCGAGGTGTACCAGCGAGCGTTCGAGCACCTCGCCGTAGCGGGACACGTCGTTGTTGCCGCCCGAGATCACGCACACCACAGTCGATCCGGGTTCCAGCCGCGCTTCCAGCAGCGCGGCCACCGAGAGGGCGCCCGCGGGCTCGGCGATGATGCCCTCGTTCTGGTACAGGTCGAGCATCGCGGTGCACACCGCGCCCGGGTCGGTGGTGGTGATCGACACCATGTCCCCCGCCGCGGCGAGCGCGGCGTAGGTCAGGTTGCCTGCACGGTTCACCGCCGCGCCGTCCACGAACTGGTCGACATCCTCCAGCGTCACGGGCTGCCCCGCGGCCAGCGCGGCGATCATCGCCGCCGCACCGGCCGGCTCGACACCCAGCACCGAGGCGTTGTTGGTGCGCTCCGCCAGATATGTGGTGATACCGGCGATGCAGCCGCCACCGCCGACCGGAACGATGACCAGGTCAGGCTCGCCGTCGAGCTGGTCGAGGATCTCAGCGGCGATCGTGCCCTGCCCCGCGATCGTGCGCAGGTCGTCGTATGGCGGAACGAGGGTCGCCCCCGTGCGCGCGACGTCCTCGAGCGCGGCCGCTGCAGCTTCGTCGTACGTGCGACCGCCCACGATCAGCTCGATGAACTCGCGACCGTGATAGCTGATCCGGTCGCGCTTCTGCTTGGGTGTCTTACCCGGCACGTAGACGCGGCCGTGGATACCCATCGACCGGCAGGCCATCGCGAAACCCTGCGCGTGGTTGCCCGCCGACGAACACACCACGCCCGCGGCGATCTCCTCGGCCGACAGTTGCATCAGCAGGTTGTGGGCGCCCCGCAGCTTGTAGGACCGCACGGCCTGCAGGTCCTCGCGCTTGAGGTAGACGTTCGCGCCGGTGGCCTCTGACAGTCGCTCGCTGAATTGCAGCGGGCTGCGCTGGACCACGCCGGAAATTCGGCGAGCAGCCTCATCGATGTCGGCCGCGCACAGCGGCGACGTTCTCCGAGGATTGCTCAGTTCAGCGGACACCGGTCAATGGTGCCACCAACCGGGCCATTCTCTTAAATGGACCCGTCAGTTGATCGGGGTCAGCACGAACACCGGGATCTGGCGGTCGGTCTTGGTCTGATACTCCGCGTAATCGGGCCAGGCCTTTACCGCGCGCTCCCACCAGACGGCCTTCTCGTCGTCGAAGACCTCTCTCGCCTCGTAGTCCTTGGTGACCGGGCCGTCCTGCAGCTCGACCTGGGGATGAGCGACGACGTTGTGGTACCAAACCGGGTGCTTGGGCGCGCCGCCGAGGGACGCGACGATGGCGTACTGCCCGTCGTGTTCGACCCGCATCAGCGGAGTCTTTCTGATCTTGCCGGTCTTGGCGCCGATGGTGGTCAGCAGGATGAGGGGTTTGTCTTTCATCTCGACGCCCTCGGTGCTGCCCGATTCCATGATCTTGTCGGCGTGGTCGCGCACCCAGTCCCACGGACTGGCTTCGTATTCTCCGGAAAGTGGCATGTCAACAGCTTAGACCGACTAGAAAAGTGATAGACCTTATCCGGCGTTTCGGTTGCCCGAAAACTTGCTTACGAGCTATCGTCAAAACATGACCGTGCGCGACCAAGTCAGCATCGCCGGAGTGCCGTGGCCCGTATACAAGGTGCTGGCACTCGCCGTGGCAGCGATTGTGCTGGTCATCGTCGCGTTCGCGACGACGAGCGCGGGGGCCTCCGTACTGGCCGCCGCTGCCGCCGGGACCGTCGTCTGGCTGGGCCTGGGCATCTTCTTCCAATCGACTGACTGAGCCTGCACGCAAATCAGGCCCTCCCGTGATCGGGAGGGCCTGACTCGTCTGGGCTCAGCGCTGGTAGCCGGGAACCATCCCCGCGATGTGGGTGACACCGCTGTGGTGATGGGTGTGTCCCGCTGCCGCGGAAGGGGCCTTGACCGCCGGTGCGTAGGAGTAGCCCGGACCATTCGGCGCGGTCGGCGTGGCGTTGGCCATGCCTGCCATACCGAGGGCGGCTCCGCCGATGATGCCGGCCGACATGAGCGGCAGGGCGATGTAGCGGGCCATCCGGCGGGTGATCGTGGTGTTCGTCATTTGAGTTCTCCTCTTTGAGTTCCTCTTGGCCGGTGTTCCGGCAATGACTAAAGAATGCCGTGGCCAGGCGCTACCGTCTGTCCGCTGATCGGCCGTCGACCCGGGGGAATTCGCGTGTCCCCCGATCGGGGGAACCGGCTAGGAGACCACCAGTCGCGCGAGCGTGGCCAGATCCGCGGCGACCGCGGCGGCGTCGGCGGCGAACTCTTCGTCGGTCATCCCGGGACGCTGCCGAACGGTGAACACCACCTCGCACTCCGCCGCGCCCACCGCGCCGGGGACCACCCGAAGCGGGTTGTACACCTCTTCACCGGACGGCATCCGCACGACGTGATCCAGCACGCCGAACGCATTCGGCGGCGAGAACTCGACGGTGACGGTGCCCATCGGTGAATCGGCAACCCAGCCGGCAGCCTCCTGGCGCAGCCCGCCCTCCGCCAGTCCGGCCGCCCACCGCGGCCAGGTCTGCGGGTCCGCGGCGAATTCGTAGACCACCTCGGGTGCAACGTCGATCCAAATACTGACGTGTCGCGATTCCATACCTCCATCGTGGCGCACACACTTGCCCGATGGACACCACACCTGAACGCCCGAATCCGGTCGAGGAGTTCGTCCGCCGCGCCGAGCGCCTGTCCACGGGCGCCGAAACCCGCATACCCTCATGGCTGCGCCCGGGTGACCCGGAGAACCGGATGCCCATGTTGTCGGCGCTGATCGTGGCGATCGCCCTGCAGCTCGCGATCCCCAAGAGCTACACGGTGGTGCCCCGGTGGCCGCTGATCGCCATGGAGATCCTGCTCGTCGTGGTGCTGGTGGGCCTGAATCCGCTGCGTCTCTCGCGGGAGACGACGTTCGGCAAGTGGGCCAGCTATGTGCTGCTGGCCGCGATCACCGTGGACAACATGCTGTCCGCGGTGGTCCTCGACATCCGCATCCTGTCCGGCGAGGTGAGCAACAAACCCGCGGTCCTGCTCGGCAGTGGCGGCGCGATCTATGTCACCACCGTCATCGTCTTCGGGATCTGGTACTGGGAGTTGGACCGCGGTGGCCCGTTCGCCCGGCGCGAAGGCAGTAAGCCCTACCCCGATTTCATGTTCCCTCAGATGACGGAACGTGAACTGGCGCCGCCGGACTGGCGCCCGGAGTTCCTCGACTACCTGTACGTGAGCATCACCAACGTCGTGGCGTTCTCGCCGACCGATACCATGCCGATGACCCATCGGGCGAAGGCGATGATGACCGTGCAGGCGATGATCTCGTTCACCACGCTCGCACTCGTAATCGCAAGGGCGGTGAACGTTTTGGGCTGAACGTTCAGTCCAACAAATGGAGTACGGTCGCATTCATGGGAATTGTGACCGCCGAACTGTCACCGATTGAGCAGACCGCCTTTCTCACCGAGTACGCCCGTGCGCTCGACAGCCGATGGCCGCAGCCGATTCTGGGCGACCATCTCGCATACGAGGTCGTCGGCAAGATCGACTACGACTTCACGGCGCTGGGTGTGCAGACGAGCGTGGCCTGCCAAACGGCGCTACGCGCCAAGATGCTCGACGATCGGGTGCGCGCATTCACCGCCGACCATCCCGACGCGGTTGTCGTCGATCTCGGTGCAGGGCTCGACAGCGGCTTCTATCGCGTAGATCCCCCACCGTCGGTCGACTGGTACAGCGTCGACCTGCCCGGGATCACCGCGCTTCGCGACCAGGTGCTGCCCTCGAATGCGCATTCGCACTCCGTGCCGGTATCGCTGACCGACGGGCACTGGCCCGACGCCATCCCTGCCGACCGTCCGACCGTGCTGATTGCCGACGGATTGTTCGCATTCCTGTCCGAATCGCAGATCGCCGCGATCTTCCGCCGCATCACCGACCACTTCGCCTCCGGAGAACTGGCGTTCAACGACTACGGCCACATCGGCTGGCTAAGTCAACTGGCGGTCAAGCTCTACCCACAGAAGATGTTCAAAGACGTCGGAAGCCAGTGGGGCTACACCGGTTTCAAGGATGCGCACCATCCACAGACGTGGAATCCGCGGATGACTCTGCTGGAGGAGGCCAGCCTGACACATGAGCCCGAGGTCGATCTCTTCCCGGCCTGGATCCGGGTTTCGACGAGGCTGATGGGCAGGACGAAATCCGGTGCCCGCAAGGCGCGAATCCTGCGCTACGGGTTCTAGGCTGACCGCCTAACGTCGGCGCGTCTCGAACATGCCGTTGAGTTCGGCGAAGCTCGCACCATCGGCCAGCCCTGCGAACGAACCGTCCAGCGCGATTGTGCGGGCAGCCGACAGAAACGCGCCCCACGCGACGCGCGTCAACGCGGATCCGACGCTGATCCGCCGCACCCCGAGCTCCGCCAGATCGTTGACCGTGAGCCCCGTGTCCGACGACATCAACACGTTGACCGGTGACGGCCGCAGCGCGTCGACGAGCGCGGCGATGTCCTGTGGCGTCCGCACACCCGGCGCATAGAGCACTTCCGCGCCCGCTTCGGCGAAGGCCTGCAACCGCGTTATCGCCTCCCGCAGCGGATCGGGGTGGTCGTACAGGAAGCATTCGGCTCTCGCGGTCAGGAGCACGTCGGCACCGTCGATTGCGGCGTGCGCCACGCGGATGCGCTCGACCGCCTCCGGCAACGGATACAGGGGTTCCTGCGCACCACCCCGCGCGTCCTCGATGGACAAGCCGGCGACACCGGTCGCCACGCAACGCCTGACGTTCGCCGCGAGTCCGTCCAGATCATGGGCGTAGCCCGCCTGAAAATCGGCGTTCACCGGCAGCTCGACCGCACCGACGATCTCCGCGATGTTGCGCAGTGCCCCGTCGACACCCAGGGCGGTGGGCGTGTCAGGCAGCCCCTGCGCGAAGCACGCGCCCGCGCTTGTGGTGGCCAGCGCCGGAAACCCCATGGCCGCCAATGCGATCGCCGTCCCACGGTCCCACGGGTTCGGAATGACGAAGCAACCGGCCTCGTGCATTTTGCGAAACGACATCAACCCAGGCAGCCGGGGCCGAGCAGCGCCTTCAGATCGCCCATCAAGGCGGATGACGCCGTTACCCGCAATGAGGCATCCAGTTCGAGTGTGGTGATGCGCTCGCCGCTGATCAGCCGCAGGTGCACCTGAGCGGTTCCGGGATGACGGGCCAGCACCTGCTTGAGCGCGGTGACCTTGTCGACCGTGCACTGGCGCGTCGGAAGGGTGACGGCCACCGGACGGTTGGCCTGTGCGCTCGAAAAGTCCGGCACGACAAGCTCGTTGGCGATCAGCGAGATCCGGTCGTCACGGATGGCGACCTTGGCGCCGACCAGGACCACCGCGTCGTCTGCGATCTCGGCGCCGAATGTCGAGTACGTCTGCGGGAAGAACAACACCTCGATGCCGCCGGTGAGATCCTCCACTTGCGCTGAGGCCCAAGGCAACCCATTCTTGTTCACGCGGCGGTTGACCGATGCGAGGATGCCGCCGATCCGCACCTGGGTGTCGTTGGGGACGTCGCCGTCGAGGATGGCGGGAATCGACGTGTCGACCTGCGCCGCCAGCAGATGGGCGATGCCGTTGAGCGGATGTCCCGACACATAGAGGCCCAGCATCTCGCGCTCCAGCGCCAGCTTGTGCTTGTCCTCCCACTCATCCTCGGGCACCTTGATGGTGAACACCGCATCCGTGGCCGTATCCGCACCGCCGAACAGATCGAACTGCCCCATCGCCTCGGCCTTCTTGGTGCCGAGCACCGAATCGACCGCGTCGGTGTGGATGAGGAACAGGCCCTTGCGCGGATGCCCGAGCGAGTCGAACGCACCCGCCTTGATCAGCGATTCGGTGACCTTCTTGTTGCAGGCGCCGATATCGATCTTGTTGAGGTAGTCGGAGAAGTCGACGTACTTGCCCTTGTCGGTACGCGAACCGATCAGTGCGGCAACGACATTCGCGCCGACGTTGCGTACCGCGCCGAGACCGTAGCGGATGTCCTCGCCGACCGAGGCGAAGTTGAGGCTCGACTCGTTGACGTCCGGCGGCAGCACCGTGATGCCGAGCCTTCGGCAGTCGGCCAGGTAGACGGCCGCCTTGTCTTTGTCGTCGCCGACGGACGTCAGCAGCCCCGCCATGTACTCGGCCGGGTAATTGGCCTTGAGGTAGGCGGTCCAGTAGGACACCAGTCCATAGCCTGCGGCGTGTGATTTGTTGAAGGCGTAGTCGGCGAAAGGCAGCACCGTGTCCCACAGCGCCTTGACGGCGGCTGCCGAGAATCCGTTGGACTTCATCCCTTCGGAGAAGCCCTCGAACTCCTTCTCCAGGACCTCACGCTTCTTCTTGCCCATGGCTTTTCGCAGAATGTCTGCTCGCGCAAGCGAGTAGGAGGCCACCTTCTGCGCGATGCGCATGATCTGCTCTTGGTAGACGATCAGGCCGTAGGTCTCGGCGAGGATCTCGGAGAGCGGTTCGGCCAGCTCCGGGTGGATCGGTTTGATGGCCTGCCGGTTGTTCTTGCGGTCGGCGTAGTCGTTGTGGGCGTTCATGCCCATCGGGCCGGGCCGGTACAGCGCGATCACGGCGACGACGTCCTCGAATCCGGTCGGCTGCATGCGGCGCAGCAGATCGCGCATCGGGCCGCCGTCGAGCTGGAACACCCCGAGCGTGTCACCGCGACCGAGCAGCTCGTAGGTGAGCGGATCGTCGAGCGGCACCTTGTCGAGGTCCAGGTCGATACCGCGGTTGGCCCTGATGTTCTCGATCGCGTCGCCGATGATCGTCAGGTTGCGCAGACCCAGGAAGTCCATCTTCAACAGGCCGATGGCCTCACAAGACGGGTAGTCCCAGCCGGTGATGATGGCGCCGTCCTGCGGCCGTTTCCACAACGGAATCGCGTCGACCAGCGGCTCGCTGCTCATGATGACCGCGCAGGCGTGCACGCCTGCGTTGCGGACCAGGCCCTCGAGGCCGCGCGCCGTCTCATAGATGGTGCGCACATCGGGGTCGGTGTCGATCAGCCCGCGAACCTCGGCGGCTTCCTTGTACCGCTCGTGATTCGGATCGGTGATACCCGACAGCGGGATGTCCTTGGCCATGATCGGCGGCGGCAGCGCCTTGGTGATCCGGTCGGCAATCGCGAAGCCCGGCTGGCCGTAATTGACGCGGGCCGAATCCTTAAGCGCCGCTTTGGTTTTAATCGTGCCGAATGTGATGACCTGGGCTACCCGGTCGCTGCCCCACTTGTTGGCGGCGTAGCGCAGCATCTCACCGCGGCGACGGTCGTCGAAGTCGATATCGATATCGGGCATCGACTCACGCTCGGGATTCAGGAAGCGCTCGAACAGCAGACCGTAGGTGATGGGGTCGATGTTGGTGATGCCCATCGCGTACGCGACGAGCGACCCGGCCGCCGAACCGCGGCCGGGACCCACCCGGATGTCCACCGAGCGGGCGTAGTTGATCAGGTCGGCGACGATGAGGAAGTAGGACGGGTAGCCCTTCTCGCAAATGACCTTGATCTCGAATTCGGCCCGGTCGACGTAATCAGACGGCACCGTCGCACCGGGGAAACGCCGCTGCAGGCCGGCGTCGACCTCGTGTTTGAGCCAGCTGGCCTGATCGTGCCCGTCGGGCACCGGGAAGGTCGGCATCCGGTCTTTCGGCGTCCAGACATCCGCGTAGCTCTGCACCCGTTCGGCGATCAGCAGAGTGGAGTCGCACGCGCCTGGTATCTCGCCGTCCCACAGCGAGCGCATCTCGGCGGCCGATTTGAGGTAGTAGCCGTCGCCGTCGAACTTGAACCGGTTGGGGTCCGACAGCGTCTTGCCGGTCTGCACGCACAGCAGCGCCTCATGGTTACGGGCGTTGTCGCGGGTGACGTAGTGGCAGTCGTTGGTGGCCAGCGGCGGGATACCCAGCTTCTGGCCGAGCTCGAGCAGTCCTTCGCGGACCCGTCGTTCGATGTCGAGCCCGTGGTCCATCAACTCGAGAAAGAAGTTCTCCGGACCGAAAATCTCGCGCCACTTGGCGGCGGCTTCCAAAGCCTCGCGCTCGTGGCCGAGACGGAGGCGCGTCTGCACCTCGCCCGACGGGCAGCCGGTGGTGGCGATGATGCCCTCGGAGTTCTCCGCGATCAGTTCGGCGTCCATGCGCGACCACTTGCCGAGCTGGCCCTCGAACGAGGCCATCGACGACAACTTGAACAGGTTGCGAAGACCGGTCGCGTTCTCGGCGACCATCGTCATGTGGGTGTAGGACCCGCTGCCCGAGACATCGTCGGACTTCTGCGAAGGGTCACCCCAGAGAATGCGCTTGGTGTCGAACCTGGATCCGGGGGCGATGTACGCCTCAACGCCGATGATCGGCTTGATACCCGCTTCGGTCGCACCGTTGTAGAACTCGCTGGCGCCGAACATGTTTCCGTGATCGGTCATGCCGATCGCGGACATCTCGAGCCGCTGCGCCTCGGCCAGCATCGGCTTCACCTTCGCGGCGCCATCCAGCATCGAATATTCGGTGTGGTTATGCAGGTGCACGAAGGACTGCGAGGAGGAACCGCTCATAGGGTGGCCAGTCTATGACCGCGCCCCGACAGATCTCGGCGTGTCGCGGTGCGTGTCTTTACCGCGATGTCGGTTATCGCGGATCTGCGACCACGGCGGGCGTGGACCCGCGCGCCGACCGGTGCTCGGACCGCAGCCGGCCCAGCCCCAACGCCCGCTTGACCTCCGCTTTCTCCGGCAACTGCAGACCGAGTTGGGCCACAACACCGGCCACCACGAGGGCCGCGATGGTCGCCGCGAACCAGAAGCCGTTCATGGAAGTAACGCTAGGGCGCGGGCGGCACCGAGGAATCGGGTGTTTCCCTACGTTTGTCGGCTCGACCGGCTGCCGAATTGGCCCGCGCTCGGCACAGGGCGTCGGCGCTGAACACCAGCAGCGCGAGCCAGATGAGCGCGAAGCCCAGCCAACGAGCGGGCGGCATGGGTTCATGTCCGACGAAAACGCCCCAGGTCAGTTGCATCGCCGGCGTCAGATAGAACATCAGGCCCATCGTCACCAGCGGCAGGCGCTGCGCGGCCGCGGCGAACATCAGCAGCGGCAGCGCCGTCACGATGCCCGAAAGTATGAGTAGCGCGATGTGCAGCGGGCCGAAGTCGGTGAACGTTCCCGGCCCGCCGCCCTCGAGCACGACGATGTACGCGACGGCGAAGGGCGCGGCGACTGCAGCTTCTACACCGACGCTGACCCGCGGATCGGTCGGCACCACCTTCTTCACCGCACCGTAGAGACCGAACGACAAGGCCAGCCCGAGCCCGATGACCGGTGGTGCGCCGACCTCCACCGTGAACACGACCACGGCGGCCACGGCGATGGCAAGTGCACCCCACTGGGCGCGGTTGAGGCGCTCGCGAAAGATCAACAGCCCCAGCGCGACAGTGACCAGTGGATTGATGAAATACCCGAGCGCGGCGTCGACGACATGGCCGTTGTTGACGGCGTAGATGTAGATACCCCAGTTGATGGAGATGAGCGCCGATGCGCACACCAGCAGCAGCCACAGCCGGGGTGTGATCGCGCGGATGTCGCGAAGTCGGCGCGCCGCCGCGATGACGACGACCATCAGGACGCACGTCCACACGATCCGGTGGGACAGCACCTCGAGCGCACTCGCGGGTTTCAGCAGCGGAAAGAATGCGGGGAACACGCCCCACATCGCATAGGCGGCGATGCCGTAGAACAGCCCGCTTCTTCTCACTATTCGTGCTGCCGCAGCACCTCGAGCGCGTGCTGAAGGTCCGAGGGATACGGGCTGGTGATCTCGACGCGCCGCCCGTCGGCAGGATGGGCGAAGGCCAGGGACCGGGCGTGCAACCATTGACGTTCCAGGCCAAGCCTTTTCGCCAGGGTGGGGTCTGCGCCGTACGTAAGGTCCCCGGCGCAGGGATGGTGCAGGGCCGCGAAATGTACGCGGATCTGATGGGTGCGGCCGGTTTCCAGGTGGATGTCGAGCAGGCTCGCGGCCCGATGTGCCTCGAGCGTGTCGTAGTGGGTGACGCTGTGCCTGCCGCCCTCGGCGACCGCGAACTTCCAGTCGTGTCCGCGATGACGCCCGATCGGCGCGTCGATGGTCCCGCTGGACGGATCGGGGTGGCCCTGCACGACGGCGTGGTAGCGCTTCTCGACGGTGCGCTGTTTGAACGCGCGTTTGAGCACCGTGTACGCGCGTTCCGAGAGCGCCACCACCATGACGCCCGACGTGCCCACATCCAGACGTTGCACGATCCCCTGGCGCTCGTGGACCCCCGACGTACTGATGCGGAAACCGGCCGCGGCCAAACCACCGAGCACCGTCGGTCCGTTCCAGCCGACCGTGGCGTGCGCCGCGACGCCGGGCGGCTTGTCGACTGCCACGATGTCGGCGTCCGAGTAGAGAATCGACATACCTTCGATCTCGACGGGCGTATTCTCCACGGGCGCAGGAGCTTCCGGCAGACGTACTTCCAGCCATGCGCCCGCCGTCAGCTTGTCGGACTTGCCCACCGGCGCGCCGTCCACGTCGACGCCGCCGTCCTCGGCCAGCGCGGCGGCGGCCGTGCGTGACAGGCCGAGCAGCCGCGCCAGGCCCGCGTCGACGCGCATCCCCGCCAGCCCCTCGGGGACCGGCATCGAGCGGGTGGTCACTATGACGGATCGCCCCGCCGGCGGCCGACCGTGTCGAAGTCGAAGCCGAAGACCGACAGCGCGACAAGCAGGATCGCCCCACCGACCACCGAAGGGTCGGCGACGTTGAACACGGGCCACCATCCGACCGAGAAGAAGTCGACGACATGGCCGCGCAGCGGGCCGGGCGAACGGAAGAACCGGTCGACGAGGTTGCCCATCGCCCCGCCGAGGATCATACCGAGGCCGAGCGCCCACCAGGGCGAGACAAGTCGGCGTCCCATCCAGATGATGCCGATGACCACCGCGGTCGCGACCAACGTCAACACCCAGGTGTAGCCGGTGGCCATCGAGAAGGCCGCACCCGAATTGCGCACCAGGGTCCAGGTCACCGTGTCCCCGATGATCGACACCGGCTGACCCGGGGTCAGCCACCTGACGGCCAGCACCTTGCTGACGATGTCAGCGACCAGCACGATGCCCGCGACGATCAGCAGCATGCGCAGTCGTCGCCTCGGCGCGAGATGCTCCTCGGCCGGCGGCGCCTCGGTGCCTGTCACCGGCTCATCGGACGCCGAGGGTTGATCATTCACTCCCCCATCATTCCAGGGCCGGAATGGGCGAGAATTCCACCCATGGCTCGCCTCGTCGTCGTCACCACCGGTGGCACCATTGCCACCAGTGCCGACGATCGCGGCGTGAAGCGCCCGACCCGCAGCGGAGCCGACCTGACCTCGGGGCTCGACGTGCAGGTGGTCGACCTGCTGGCAATGGACAGCTCCATGCTCACGCCTGCCGACTGGGACCGCATCGGCTCAGCCGTGCGCGCGGTGACCGACGCCGACGGCGTGGTGATCACTCACGGCACCGACACCATGGAGGAAACCGCGCTGTGGCTCGAGCTGACCTATGACGGGCGGGTACCCGTCGTGCTCACCGGCGCTCAGCGCAGCGCCGACGCACCCGATGCCGACGGCCCAGGCAATCTGCGCGATGCGCTGACGGTCGCCGCGAGCCCGCAAGCGCAGGACCTGGGCGTGCTCGTCGGTTTCGCGGGCACGGTGTGGCAACCCCTCGGCCTGCACAAGGTCGCCACGGCGGATCTGCAGGCGTTCACCGGATCCGCGATCGGGTCCGTGTCGGATGGGCGGTTCACCGTGCACGGGACGAAGACTCGCCCGCACCTGGCCGCGGGGTCGGCGGCGGACGCGCCGCGGGTCGACACCATTGCGGTGTATGCCGGCAGCGACGCGGTGGCGATGGACGCCTGCGTGGCCGCGGGCGCACGGGGTCTGGTCCTGGAGGCACTGGGATCGGGCAACGCGGGCGCCGCGGTGATCGACGGCGTGCGGCGGCACTGTCGCGACGGTGTCGTTGTCGCGGTCTCGACGCGGGTGCCCGGTGGGCGAGTCAGTCCCGGATACGGCCCCGGTCGCGAGCTTGCGGACGCCGGCGCCGTGGTGGTGCCTCGGCTGCGCCCACCGCAGGCACGGGTCCTTCTCATGGCCGCGCTGGCGACCGGCTCACCCGTCGCGGACGTCTTCGCGCGCTGGGGCTGACAACTCTTCGACGTATTCGGGCCAGTCCAGGCTGTCGACCGGATTGGCCCTGACGACGTCGGGATCACGCTCGGGCAGCGTGTGCACCGGCCCGGGTCCGGTGCCGCGCGTTTCGAACCGCACCGTCATCACACCGTGGCCCGCACCCTGGATCCACCCGTGCCCGTGCGTGGTGTGAACGACGTCGTCACCGATGCGCCAGGCCGGCGGAGTGGCGGCGGCCTCGGTGACCGTCGGGGGCAGGCTGGTGTTGGACACCTCCTCGGCGACCAACTCGAGGTCGGGGAACAACGATTCCTGCTGAACCTCGGAGAGACCCGAAAAGCCAACGCCGACAAGCCGGATCGGCCCTACTTCGATCGGGTCGAGCAGCAGCCGCCGCGCGGTGGCGATCAGGGTGGGAGCATCCGTGATGGCGTACGGCAGGGTCGCCGACCGGGTCAGGATGCTCATATCGGACTTCTTCAACTTGACGGTGATGGTGCGTGCACCCCGGCCGTCCTTCTGCAGCCGGGTGTGAGCGTGCTCGCCGATGCGTGACGCCGCTTCACGCAGCTGGTCCAGGGTGGTCAGGTCTTCGGGGAACGTGGACTCGGCGCTGATCTGCTTGGCGGGTGAATTCTCGGCAACGGGCCGCTCGTCGATGCCACGGGCCAGCCGGTGCAACGCCGCGCCGACGGCGCCGCCGAGGATGTCCGCGGCTTCGGCGTCGCTCAGCGCCGCGAACGCGCCGATGGTGTCGATACCGAGCCGGTGCAGCTTCTCCCCGGCGACGGGCCCGATGCCCCACAACCGCCGCACGGGCAACGCGTCGAGCAGCGTGCGCTCTTCGCTGGCGGACACCACCCGAACACCGTCGGGTTTGGCCAGATCGGAGGCGATCTTGGCGACCTGTTTGCCCGATCCGGCGCCGACGGAGGCGACCAGTCCCGTTTCGTCGAGGACCCTGGCCTTCAACATGCGGCAGAACGCTTCGACGTCGTCGGCCGGGGCGCCTGCGAGTTCGGCAGGCTCACCGAACGCCTCGTCGAACGAGAGTTGTTCGAGCACGGGCACGAAGCCGCGAACGGTTTCGAAGACCCGGCGGCTCGCGACGCCGTAGACGACGCCGCGCGGCGGCAGAACGACGGCGGCCGCCCCCACCATTCGCCTGGCCTGGTGCATGGGCATCGCGGAGCGGGCGCCGAACACCCGGGACTCGTAGCTGGCGCCTGCCACCACACCGCGGCCACCCAGCCCGCCGACCAGCACCGGACGGCCGCGAAGGGTGGGCCGGGTCAGCTGCTCGACCGACGCGAAGAACGCGTCCATGTCGAGGTGCAGCACCCATCGACCTTCCACACCCGCCGATGCTATTTCGCTAGCCTGACTCCGTGGCGCAACCCGTCGGTCAACTAAGTGGTTTCGGCCAATGGTCGAGCACTTCGAGGCGAACGCGGCGGTACACGCCGAGTTCGACGCGGCGATCGACTTCGACGCCGACGCGATCGGTCATTTCGTCGCCGAAGAGCAGCAACACGCGGCACTGCTGCTGCGCCTGCTCGGTCACCTCGGCGGCACTCCGATGAGCAAGCATTGGTCGGACTCGGTGTTCGTGCGCTTTCGCCGGGTGCTCGGCCTGCGCACCGAGTTGATGGTGCTGACCGTCGCCGAGGTCGTCGCGCTGTCCTACTACGGCGGATTGTCGGCGTCTGGACTCGACCCGGTGACACGCGCGGTCGCCGCGCGCATCGTCGACGACGAGCGCGCGCATGTGCAGTTTCAGCGGGACCGCCTGCACGCCGGTTTCGCCGATTCGCCGGCGGCGTCGCGGATCCTCGCCCTGGTCCTGTGGTGGGGCGTGGCGATGGGCGCGACCGTGGTGGTCGCCATCGATCATCGTGGGCTTCTCGACGCGATCGGATATCGACGCACCCGATTCATCCGCGACGTGCTGGCCGATTTCGCGAAACTGTCGGCGGCGGTGCTGTTGCGCCGGAAGTTCGCGTCGTGGACACCAGCATGACCGGCTCAGACGATGTGCCGATCCGCGACGAGACGATCCGCCTGGGCCAATTCCTGAAACTCTCGGGGCTGATCGACAGCGGAGCAGACGCCAAGGCGGTCATCGCCGACGGGCTGGTCACCGTCAACGACACAGTCGAGCGCCGTAGGGGCCGACAGCTCCGCTCGGGTGACACCGTGGAGTTCGGCGGCCGTCGCGCACGGGTGAGCTGATTCAGCCGCCCCGCGCTCAGACCTTCGCGATCCTCACCTGCACACCGTCGCCGATCTCGCTGCCGTCGGCGGGTTCACCGAATTCGAAACTGGTGGCCAGGATTTCGCGTGCGATGAGCTCGCTGTGGATACGCGCCCACTCCTGGTGCGAAGGCGGCACCGACATCACCACGGAGATGCGATCCGAAACGTCCAGCCCCGTCGACTTGCGCAGCTCCTGCAGTTCGCGGATGCGGTCCTTGGCCCAGCCCTCGGCCTCCAGCTCTTCGGTGAGGGTGCCGTCGAGCACCACCAGCCCCGCGCCGTCGGGCAGCGCGGCGGTGTACTCGGGGTCGGCGGCAACCAGCCGGGAGTTGTACTCATCGGGCTGCAGCACAGCGGGTCCGGCGGTCAGCGTCCCATCGTCGTTGACGACCGCCTCGCCAGCCTTCACGGCCTTGATCGCGGCTTGAACGTCCTTGCCGAGGCGCGGTCCCGCCACCTTGGCGTTGACGGTCAGATCGAACCGGCCGTAGGCGGCGATGTCCTCGGTGAGGACGACCTCCTTGACGTTGAGTTCGTCGGCGATGAGGTCCCGGTATGCCTCAAGGCGCTGCGGATTATCTACGGCGACAGTGAGTTTCGGCAGCGGAAGCCTTACCCGCAGCTTCTTGGCCTTGCGCAGGGACGAGCCGACCGACGCGACCACGCGGACCAGGTCCATATCGGCGACCAACTGCGGATCCTTGGGTAGCACGTCGGCGGCCGGCCAGTCGGTCAGATGCACCGAGCGCTCCCCCGTCACTCCACGCCAGATCACTTCGGTGATCAGTGGCAGCAGCGGCGCGGCCAGCCTGGCCGTCACCTCCAGCACGGTGTGCAGTGTGTCGATGGCGTCGGGGTCCTCTTCCCAGAACCGCGAACGTGACCGTCTCACATACCAATTGGTCAGCGCATCGGTGAACTGACGCAACTCGTCGCAGGCTCCGGAGATGTCGCAGACATCCAGTGACGCGGTGAGGTCGTCGCGCAGTTCGGCGAGCTTGGCCAGGATGTACCGGTCCAGAACGTTGCCCGAATCGGTCCGCCACGTCCCCTTCTTCGGCGCGTAGAGCGCCAGGAATGTGTAGGCGTTCCACAACGGCAGCAGCACCTGGCGCACACCTTCGCGGATGCCCTGTTCGGTGACGATGAGGTTGCCGCCGCGCAGGATCGGCGACGCCATCAGGAACCAGCGCATCGCGTCGGAGCCGTCGCGGTCGAACACCTCGTTCACGTCGGGGTAGTTCCGCAGCGACTTGCTCATCTTCTGGCCGTCGTTGCCCAGCACGATGCCGTGCGCCACACAGGTTTTGAAGGCGGGCCGGTCGAACAGTGCCGTGGCGAGCACATGCATCGTGTAGAACCAGCCGCGGGTCTGGCCGATGTATTCGACGATGAAATCGCCGGGGAAATGGGTGTCGAACCAGTCCTCGTTCTCGAACGGGTAGTGCACCTGGGCATACGGCATAGACCCGGAGTCGAACCACACGTCGAACACGTCCTCGATGCGGCGCATCGTCGAGCGGCCGGTGGGATCGTCGGGGTTGGGCCGGGTCAGCTCGTCGATGTATGGGCGGTGCAGATCGGTCGGGCGCACGCCGAAGTCACGCTCGAGCTCGTCGAGGCTGCCGTACACGTCGATGCGCGGATAGGCCGGATCGTCGGACTTCCACACCGGAATCGGGCTGCCCCAGTACCGGTTTCGAGAGATCGACCAGTCGCGGGCACCTTGCAGCCACTTCCCGAACTGGCCGTCCTTGACGTGCTCGGGATACCAGGTGATCTCCTGGTTGAGTTCGACCATGCGGTCACGGAATTCGGTGACCTTGATGAACCAGGACGACACCGCTCGGTAGATCAGCGGGTTGCGGCACCGCCAGCAGTGCGGGTAGGAGTGTTCGTAGGTTTCATGCCGCAGCAGCACCGCCCCGTTCGCGGCCGCGGAGCGGGCCTGATTCTTGAGGTCGCGGATGATCTGCGGATTGGCGTCGAACACGTGCTGGCCCGCGTATTCGGGCACCGTCGTATCGAAGCGGCCCTTGGTGTCGACCGGGGTGACGGCGACGATGTCTGCCGCCGAGGCGGTCGCCATGTCGTCCTCGCCGTACGCCGGTGACATGTGCACGATGCCCGTGCCGTCCTCGGTCGACACGAAGTCGGCGGGCAGCACCTGGAATGAGTTCGCAGCGTCGGAGAAGTACGGGAAGGGCGGCAGGTACCGCACGCCGAGCAGGTCGCGCCCCGTGTAGGTGCCGACGATCTGCGGATCTTCGCCGAGCTCGCGCGCGTAGGAGGCCAGCCGTGCCTCCGCCAGGACATACCGGTTGCCGTCCGGCGCGGCCACCATCACGTAGCTCACGTCGGGGTTGACCGCGACGGCCTGGTTGGACGGCAGCGTCCACGGCGTCGTCGTCCAGATCAGCAGATGGGCGCCGGCCAGATCGCCCTCGGAGACCTTGAACCCGACGGTGATCGCCGGGTCCTGACGACTCTGGTAGACGTCGTCGTCCATGCGCAGCTCGTGGCTGGACAGCGGAGTCTCGTCGTTCCAGCAGTACGGCAGCACCCGATTGCCCTCATACGCCAGGCCCTTGTCCCACAGTTGCTTGAACGCCCAGATCACCGACTCCATGAAGCCGGGGTCCAGTGTCTTGTAATCGTTTTCGAAGTCCACCCAGCGCGCCTGCCGGGTGACATAGGCCTGCCATTCGCCGGTGTACTTGAGCACCGATGCGCGGCAGGCGTCGTTGAACTTCTCGATGCCCATCTCTTCGATCTGCGCCTTGTCGGTGATCGCGAGCTGGCGCTGGACCTCGAGTTCGGCGGGCAGGCCGTGGGTGTCCCAGCCGAAGCGGCGATCCACCTTGTAACCGCGCATGGTCCGGTAGCGCGGCACGATGTCCTTGACGTAGCCGGTCAGCAGGTGGCCGTAATGCGGGAGGCCGTTGGCGAACGGCGGACCGTCGTAGAACACGTACTCCGGCGATCCGTCGCGCTGCTCGACGCTGGCGCGGAACGTGTCATCGGAGTCCCAGTACTCAAGGACGCCGGCTTCGGTCGCCGGGAAGTTCGGCGCGCCTGCGGCCGGCTTCGGATACGCGGTCACGTGTCTCCTGTGCCCAATTGCGGCCTCCGGCATCGGAGGCCCAAGTTCAAAGGCACGGGGACGACGACGCGCGGTTGCGCGAGCGCCGCGGTACCACCCCGCTTGCGCACATGACGTGCGCCGCTCATTCAGGCAATGACGGGCCCACCCGTTCGGGTCTACTGAGCTGGGTTCAGCCGTTCTTCCGAAGACTCCCCGGTGATGGCCGGATCAACGCCCTTAGTGGTGGATTCTACTTACGCAGTCGGCTGCGCGTCCGAGGTCATCTCGAAAAGCGCACGCGGGAACTGCTCGGCGAGCTCTTCGATGGTGTAGGGCTCGAAGTGGCTGGTGTCGTACCACCAGTCGAGGTGTACCTGCTCCTCGGTGCGGTAGACCCGCAGCTCGAGGGCATGTCCCAGCCCGGGGGGCGCTTCCTGAACGGGCACCGGAATCGACTCTTCGGGAACCTCGCCCAGATAGTTGAAGTACACCTCAGACATGCCGTCGACGACGCTCTCCGTGGCCGAGGCCAGGAGGAGGTGGACGCCGCGGAGCACCTCGGTGGCGTCGGCCTGCTGGGCCGTCGCGCACAGTAGCGGGACCGCGTCGAGCATGCTGCCGCGCTCGCTGGCGACGTCGACCGGGACGATGCCGTCACCGAGCGTCTTCGCGATCGTGCGCGACAGTGCCGCGAGGAGAAGTTCGTCGGATGCGACGCCGAGCCACTCGGTGGCGCCGTCGAGCTCCGCTGTGAGTTCTTCGGTATCCGGCGTCGACACCCGCACCATGCCCGCGGGACGGCTCGCGTCGGGAGTGGCGTAATCGACGATGTGGATCGTCGACAACGCGAATTCAGTAACGGATTCAAAGGCCTCTGTAGCCGTCATCGGCAACTGGGGAGCAACCATGTTGCCAACGATAGCTCAAGTGTCCCAAATATGGGATACCGCTCCCGAAACTGTGACGCCAGTGTCAATTAAGGCAAAGGCTTACAGTTTGCGGTTACCCCTGCCCATATGAAGGAATTTGCACTATCGTAAGTGAATGCCCCGTACCGACGAGAATGGCAGACAGCTAAAAGCCCTGCTCGATTACCTACTCGACGGCGATATTGACGCCAAGGATATTTACGACGCGCTCGGCACATCGAGCAGCACGTACTACCGGCGTATCAAGGAGACCGACTATCCGCACGCAGAAGAATTGCGCCGCGTGGCAGACAGATTCGGTCTCAGCTATCCCGATCTACAGATTCGGTTCGGCCTGATGAGCGAACAAGAGGTGTGGAGCTACATCGAATCCATGCCGGCAGGCAGAACCGCACTGCGAGAGACCACAACTCTCCAAACCACCCACAGGACTCGCGCGCCGAAGCTTTCGGAGCTGAAACCGCGCAGTGACGCACCCCCGCTGTAGCTCTATACTTTGCTGAGTACACCGCGGCTGGAAAGCGATACTCATGGCACTCACTTCGCTCATCGCGATCACACTTTGCTGTATCGCGTGGAGTTTGTGGATTCGCCGTGTCACCTGGTCGTCTCGGTGGGAGTTCGCCGCAACGTTGAACATCGCCCTACAGGGTGGCGCGGTGCTCCTCATGTCCCCCTGGGCCTCGGAAACTCTCGGCGTCTTCCTTCACTCACTGACAGGTAAGTGGAATCTCGAGGACTACATCGGACACGACCTCTATATCGTCGCCGCGTCCGCCGTGGTCTACAACGCGCTCGGAAGGCTGCAGCAGGACCACGACCTGCGGCGCTCGTTCAAGCAGTACGTCGAATTACCCGCGACGCTGTGCATACCACTGCTCCTGGTCGCGTTCACCCTGGGAAACGGCGCCAAGATCTACAAGGCCGACTTCTTCCAGGTGCCGACCGACTTGTGGCTGAACATCTACTGGCTGCTGTTGTGCGGCATCCTCATCTACTTGCTGGGATACGGCGCCCGCGCCCTGCTGGTCCTGCGCAAGGATCCGCGCTCGCGGACGGTGGCCAACATCTACCTTGTCTCGTCGGCCGCGGGCATCGCAGCGTGTCTGGTGCGGCTGGCGACGGCCTTCATCCCGCAGCTGCAGGCGATTGACGCCGGCACCACGCTGGTGTGGGTGTTCGCGTGCATGTGCGGCGCCGGCTTCGCCATCACTTCGGCGGAATCCTGGCGCAAGAAGACCAAGTGGTTCTCGACGGCAGGTCGCTGAGTCGAATTAACCCGCGGCGGAGCGTGAGACCTTCTTGAAGGGTGCGCCGAGCGCGGGCATCGTCTCGTAGCCCCGCCTGCGGGCGCGGGCGGCATCTCGACGGATCAGCGTCTGCAGGCCGGCGAACGTGGCCTGATCGAGCACCATCCGCGTCAGCAGCCGGTTGTGCACGAACCCGAACGACATCCCCGACTCCGGATCGGCCCAGCCCACCGAGCCTGCCAGCCCGGCGTGCCCGAAGCCTGGCATCACGCCGGGGATCGGCACGGCGTGGTATCCGAGGTGGAACGTCAGCGGCACCCAGATGTTGCGGTCCGGCGCGTAGCTCGGCTCGCCGGTAAGTCCCTCCACCCTTTCGCGGGATAGGAACTGCGTGCCGTCGACGCGGCCGCCGTTGGCGATCGCGCCGTACATCTTCGCCAGTGCGCGCGCGGTCGTCACACCGTTGGCAGCCGGGATCTCGGCGTCCAGAAACGGGGTGTCGCCCTGCACGACGGCCTTCATGCCGGGGAAGTACATCGATCCGAACACCCCGGAGACCCCGAGCGCGGCCAGCCGGGGCGCCACGAAGTTGAACACCGGATTGGCCAAGGTGCCCTGAGGCGCGAGGATCTGCGCAGCGCGGGTCGGCGCGCCCACCGGCGGTCGGCCCAGGTGCAGTCCGTCGGTATCGAGTGGTTCCGCCAGTTCCTCACGGATCAGGTCCCGCATCCCCTTGCCGGTGATGGCGCGGCCAAGCCCCGACATCAGCCAGCCATAGGTCAACGCGTGGTAGGCCTGGTGGCCGTACAGCAGCCGGTTGACCGGCGCCGCGGCGATCCGCTGCTCCATCTCTACGTGGTCCAGCAGTTCGGCCTTGGTGACGCCGTTGAGCTGGGACAGCCCGGCGCGGTGCCGCATGATCTCGCGCACCGTGATGTCGGCCTTGCCGTTGGCGCCGAACTCGGGCCAATACTCGCTGACCGGCGTGTCGTAGTCGACGAGGCCGCGGTCGGCGAGCCGGTGGATCACCGTCGAGGCCAGGCCCTTGGTGACCGAGAAGACCATCGCGCCGGTGTCGGCCGTCCAGTACTCGGTGCCGCGGCGGTCGGAATAGCCTGTCCAGACGTCGAGGACGGGTTCACCGTGCAGATAGACGCAGAGTGCGCCGCCGCCGAACCGGCGTCCCGGGAACAGTTTGGAGAAGGCCCGCAGGGTGCAGGCAAAGCTGGAGTCCGCTGCGCCTTGGATCCCGTGCGGGAGCGCTGCGCTGCGCTCCGCGGATTTGACACCCGTCACAATGCATTGAATTTACCTGGACCCCCGGCAAATATACCCGGCGTTACCGAAAAGTTAGGTTATCGCACGTCAGATGCGCCCAGGATCCGTTGCGCAGCAAGCGCGGGGGTCAGCTCACCGTCGCGTACCTGGCGCTCCACCTCGGCCCTGATCTTCTTAACCGCGGGGTGCGACAGCACACGATCCAGCACCGTGTCGCGGACCATCGACCACGTCCAGTCGACCTGCTGCGTGCGCCGCCGGGCCTCGAACTCGCCGGCGTCGGTGAGCACCTGGCGGTGCTTGAGCACCGTCTCCCACAGCTCGACGAGGCCTTCGCCGTTCAGGGCGCTCATCGTGAGAACCGGTGGGCGCCAAAGTGTTTCACGCGGATAGATCAGTCTGATCGCACCGGTCAGCTCGCGGGCGGCGGCCTTGGCCTCGATCGCGTGCTCACCGTCGGCCTTGTTGACCACCACGATGTCGGCGAGCTCCAGCACGCCCTTCTTGATGCCCTGGAGTTGATCGCCGGTCCGCGCCAGGGTCAGGAACACGAAAGTGTCGACCATGTTGGCGACGGCCACCTCAGACTGCCCGACCCCTACCGTCTCGACCAGGATGACGTCGAACCCGGCCGCCTCCAGCAGCACGATAGTTTCGCGGGTCGCCCGGGCGACCCCACCCAGGTTGCCCGAGGTCGGCGACGGCCGGATGTACGCGTCGGGGTGGACCGCCAGTCTCGCCATGCGGGTCTTGTCGCCGAGGATCGAACCACCCGTGCGGGTGGACGACGGATCGACCGCCAGCACCGCGACACGGTGGCCCTGCTCGATCAGGTACATGCCGAGCGCTTCGATAGTGGTGGATTTGCCGACGCCCGGTACCCCCGTGATCCCGACGTGCATGGCGTTGCCGGCGTCCGGCATCAGGTCCAGCAGCAGTTGTTGCGCCTGTTCGCGGTGATCGGCGCGGGTGGACTCGACCAGTGTGATGGCCTTCGGCAGCGCCGCTCGGTCGCCGCCGCGAACGGCTTCGGCTAGTTCAGAGACCGGAAGGTTCATCTACTACTTCAGGTTGTAGCCCAGCCGCTCGGCGAGCTTCTGCAGCAGGCCGATGGCGGCGTCGGCGATCACGGTGCCGGGCGGGAAGATCGCGGTCGCTCCCGCCGCGTACAACTCGTCGAAGTCTCCCGGTGGGATCACACCGCCGACGACGATCATGATGTCGGGCCTGCCCACCTCGGCGAGCGCCTCGCGCAGTGCGGGCACGAGTGTCAGATGGCCTGCTGCCAGCGACGACACGCCGACCACGTGGACATCGTTGTCGGCGGCCTGGCGCGCGACCTCCTCGGGCGTGGAGAACAACGAGCCGACGTCGACGTCGAAGCCGATGTCCGCGAACGCCGTTGCGATCACCTTCTGTCCGCGGTCGTGACCGTCCTGGCCCATCTTGGCGACCAGGATTCGAGGCCTGCGGCCGTCGGCCTCGGCGAACTTCTCGACGAATTCGGTTGCAGTGGACACGTTGCTGGCCTTCCCCACCTCGTCACGGTAGACGCCTGCGATGGTGCGGATCTCGGCAACGTGTCTGCCGTACACCTTCTCGAGCGCATCGGAGATCTCGCCGACCGTCGCATGCGCACGGGCCGCGTTGACCGCCAACGCCAGCAGGTTGTTGCCGAGGCCGTCCTCCCCCGCATGTCCGGATTCACCAGCCGCGCGGGTCAATTCGGCCAGCGCAGCCTCTGTCGCGGCTTCGTCGCGCTCGGCGCGCAGCTTCTCCAGCTTCGCGATTTGTTCGGCGCGCACCCGGCTGTTCTCGACCTTGAGGACCTCTACCTCCTGGTCCTCGTCGACCTGGTACTTGTTCACGCCGATCACGGTCTGTGCGCCCGAGTCGATGCGCGCCTGGGTGCGCGCGGCGGCCTCCTCGATACGCATCTTCGGAATGCCCTCGCCGATCGCCTGCGCCATGCCGCCGTGGGCGACCACTTCACCGATGTGCATGCGCGCGGCCGTCGCCAGCTCGTGGGTCAGCCATTCGACGTAATACGAACCGCCCCAGGGGTCGATCGGACGCGTCGTTCCGGACTCCTGCTGCAACAGCAGCTGGGTGTTGCGGGCGATGCGCGCCGAGAAGTCGGTCGGCAGGGCGAGCGCCTCGTCGAGTGCGTTGGTGTGCAGCGACTGGGTGTGCCCCTGGGTGGCGGCCATGGCCTCGATGCAGGTGCGGGCAACGTTGTTGAACGCGTCCTGCGCGGTCAACGACCATCCCGAGGTCTGCGAATGCGTACGCAGCGACAGTGATTTCGCGCTCTTCGGATTGAACTCGGCAACCAGCTCGCTCCACAGCAGCCGGCCGGCCCGCAGCTTGGCGACCTCCATGAAGAAGTTCATGCCGATGCCCCAGAAGAAGGACAGGCGCGGTGCGAACTTGTCGATGTCGAGGCCCGCATCCAGGCCGGCCTTGATGTATTCGACGCCGTCTGCGAGCGTGTAGGCGAGCTCGAGATCGGCTGTGGCTCCGGCCTCTTGGATGTGGTAACCGGAGATCGAGATCGAGTTGAACTTCGGCATCTTCGTGCTCGTGTAGCCGAAGATGTCGGAGATCACCCGCATCGACGGCTTCGGCGGATAAATGTAGGTGTTGCGGACCATGAACTCTTTGAGGATGTCGTTCTGGATGGTCCCCGCCAGCTTCTCCGGCGGTACCCCCTGTTCCTCGGCGGCGACCACGTAGAGCGCGAGGATCGGCAACACGGCGCCGTTCATCGTCATCGACACCGAGACGGTCGAAAGGTCGATACCGTCGAACAGCTGCCGCATATCGAGTATCGAATCGATTGCCACCCCGGCCATTCCGACGTCGCCCGCCACCCGGGGGTGGTCGGAGTCGTAGCCACGATGCGTTGCGAGGTCGAACGCGACCGACAGACCCTTCTGCCCCGCGGCGAGGTTGCGGCGGTAGAACGCGTTGGACTCGGCAGCGGTCGAGAAGCCCGCGTACTGGCGGATGGTCCACGGCTGGTTGACGTACATGGTCGGATACGGGCCGCGGACGAACGGCGGTGCGCCGGGGAAGCTGTCCAGCGGGTAACCGGCGTCGACCACCGCATCGCGGTCGGCGGCGATGTACACCGGTTTGACGTCGATACCTTCGGGGGTGGCCCAGTTGAGCTGATCGGCGGTGTACCCGTGGGCCGCCGCGGCGGCCGCGACATGCTCGCCCACGGCGGCCGCGGTCGCGGGTTCGGCCGTCTTCTCGCCGTCGAGCGGCACGTCGGCGAAGTTGGCAATGCCGGGTTTCACACTGGTCATGGTCACGCCCCCAAGCGGCTGAGAAGGGTCGACAGCGCGGCGATCACGTCGATCTTGGCGGTCAGGTATTCGTCCGGCTTGCTGGCGGCCTCAGCGTCTGATGTCGCCGCCGGGGCGGCTCCGGTGACCGCCTTCTCGGGCCCGGCCAGATACACGTGCGTGACACCGGCCGCCCTGGCCGCGTCGACGACCCCGGACACCTCGCTGCCGTAGCGGGCGTCGGTACCGCAGATCACCGCGGCGACGACGTTTCCGGCATCCGAAGCCGCCTGCGCGATCCCCGCTGCATCGACCGGGCCCGGGTTCACTGTCTCGACGCCGCCCGATGCCAGCAGGTTCGCCGCGAACGTCGTGCGGATGTTGTGTTCGGAGAGCGGTCCGAGCGGCAGAAGCAAGGCGGTGGGCCGCTGACCGTGCTTTTCGAGATACGCATCAGAGCGGTCTCGGAGTGCTTCGAAATCCGCAGCGTAGCGCTGCACGCCCGGGACCGGATCAGCTTGGGGCAGCGACATTTCCGCGAGGTTCGGGTACTCGTTGACACCTGTGAGCGCCGTGCGCCGGTGGGCGATGTCGTCGCTGCGCTTCTCGCGCACCTCCGCGATCTGCGTCACCAGATAGTCGTGTGCGGCGGTGAAACCGCCGCGGGATTCGATGTCGCGGAAGTGCTCCCACGCCGCCGCGGCCAGCGAGCGGGTGAGGTCTTCGATGAACCACGAGCCCCCGCCAGGGTCGAGTACGCGCCCGATGTGCGATTCCTCCAGCAGCAACAGCTGGGTATTGCGGGCCATCCGTCGGGCGAAACTGGCTGCGGTGCCGGGCCATCCACCGGGAATGGCGCTGTCGAACGTGTGGACCGCGACGGTGTCGGCTCCCCCGACGCCCGCCGCGAAGGCGGCAACGGTGGTGCGGAGCATGTTCACCCACGGATCACGTTGCGTCATCATCGGTTTCGACGTAACGGCATGCACGGTGGCGGCGCCGGCGTCGGCGGCGTTGACGACCTCGGCCACGCGCGCCCAGATCTGACGCGCGGCGCGCAGTTTGGCGATCGTCATGAACTGGTCGTCATCGGCGGCGAAGCGGAAGCTGATCTGACGCAACGCTTCCGGCACCGGGATTCCGCCGTCGGTCAAAAGGCGCAGATAGCTGACACCCGCGGCGATCGCACCCGCCAGCTCCCACGACGCGTTCGCCCCGAGGTCATGGAACGCGGGACCGTCGACGGTGATCACACGGATGCCACCGTCGTAGGCGACGGTCTTGACCGCGGTGGCCACCACGTCATCGGTCGAGGGAGCAACGCGCCCGGACAGGGCCGCAGTGAGCGGGTCGGCGCCCAGATCAACCGAAAGGCGTGCCCGCCGTTCGTCGTCGAGGTCGGTCACCAGCGCCAGCACCGCGTCGGCGGCGGCCGCGAAGTCGGGCCCCGCATCGAGGACTACCGGAACCAGTTCGAGGAAGACACCCTCGAGGAGCCGGTCGAGTTCGTCCGCACGTACGCCGTCCGGCCCGACCGACAGGATCAGCGCGCTGGTGCCCTCGGTCAGCGCGGACAGCACCGCACCGTTTCCGTCGACCACCGAGACCTGCCCCGGCGCGGGAAAGGACTCGGCGACCTTCCAGCCGGACTTGACGTCACGCAACCCATCGGAACCGCGGGTATACGGCCACCGGCCGGGAAGCGGTGCCTCGGGTTGGGAGTCGAGGATGGTGTAGAGCGGCCGGATCGGGAAGCCTTCGTAGGTCGGCGAGTCGAGAAGGTGCTCGGGCGCTTCGCCGAGTTCCGCGGGATCCTTGCGGCTGCTCTTGGCGAGCACTCCGGCAACGGCGGCGCGCCACTGCTCGCGATCCGACTCCGATCCCACGGACGTATCTACCGACACCGGCTATCTCCTGTTGTCGCAGTGTGTGACCTCTGTGTCTAACACGACCGTTCACCAGGCTAAATGATCCCGGTCACGGTGTTGACCGCCGGGCAGCCGACTCACGCTCGCGCTGGTCGGTGGACCGCGGCGCCGCCACGTAGGGTTGGTAGCCGTGAATACCGTCGTCAGCACCCTGCGCGCCCTGCGCGGCTCGGTGATCGCGACCGCATCCGCGGTCCCGCGACGACGGGTGTTCGCGATCCTTGCCGCCATTGTGATTCTCGTCGCAGTCGCGCTGCTCGTGGACCTGCCCACCGCGGTTCAACTGCGCGATTGGGCGAATTCCGTCGGCCCCTGGTTCCCGTTGGCGTTCCTGGGCGCACACATCGTGGTGACGGTCTTTCCGTTCCCGCGCACGGCTTTCACGCTGGCCGCGGGCCTGCTGTTCGGTCCGGTCCTCGGGATCCCGCTCGCCGTCGTGGCGGCCACCGTCAGTGCTGTCATCGCATTGCTTCTGGTCCGCGCCGCGGGGTGGCAGCTCAACAAGCTGGTGCACCATCCCCGGATCGACGCGCTGGACGCCCGGCTGCGTGCACGCGGCTGGCCCACCATCGTGTCGATGCGCCTGATCCCGGCCGTGCCGTTCTCGGTGCTGAACTATGCGGCGGGCGCGTCGGCCGTACGAGTACTCCCCTATACGCTCGCCACTCTGGTCGGGCTGGTGCCCGGCACCGCGGCGGTGGTGATCCTCGGCGATGCGCTGACCGGAAACGTCAGCCCGCTACTGATTCTGGTCTCGTTCTGCACCGCGTGCGTCGGCGCGGCCGGGCTGGTCTACGAGATCCGCGCGCACCGCGTCAGCCGCCGTGACGACCAGGACCCTGTGGATCCTGCGGCGGATAATTCTGTGACTGCTGCGACAGCGGCGGATACTGCATAGGCGGGTCGATCGCCGGTTCCGGAACGGGCGGAGTGCCCGAAACGGGAGTACGCGCCTCGGCCACCGCCTGCGCGACCGCCTGGGCAATCTCCGGATCGGTCTGGGTGTTGAACCACTCGGCCACCTCGGCCGAGTCATCCTCGGGTTTGGGCAGATCCCCCTCCACCGGCGACGGCTGGTAGCGGAACACGCCGTCGTCGCCGGGCGCCCCGAGCATCTTGGTGAAGCCCTGCAGCGCCGTCCCGAAATCGCTGGGCACCAGCCACACCTTGTTGGCTTCACCCTTGGCCATCAGCGGCAGCGTCTGCAGGTACTGGTAGGCCAACATCTCGGGCGTCGGACGGCCGGCCTTGATCGCGGCGAACGTCTTCTCGATGGCCTTGGCCTGGCCCTGGGCCTGCAGGTAGGACGCGGCTCGTTCACCCTGGGCGCGGAGCATGCGGGACTGCCTGTCGGCCTCGGCGGCCAGGATCGCCGCTTGCTTGGCGCCCTCGGCCGAGAGGATCTGGGCCTGCTTCTGGCCTTCCGCCTGTTTGATCGAGGCCTCGCGGTTGCCTTCCGCCATCAGGATCATCGCGCGCTTCTCGCGGTCGGCGCGCATCTGCTTTTCCATCGACTCCTGAATCGACGGCGGCGGGTCGATACTGCGCAGCTCGACGCGCGCGACGCGCAGCCCCCACCGGCCGGTGGCCTCGTCGAGCACGCCGCGCAGCTGACCATTGATCGAGTCGCGGGACGTCAGCGTCTGCTCCAGCGTCATACCGCCGACCACGTTGCGAAGTGTGGTGGTGGTCAGCTGCTCGACGCCGACGATGTAGTTGCTGATCTGGTAGACGGCGGCCTGCGGATTGGTCACCTGGAAGTAGACGACGGTGTCGATGTTCACCGTCAGGTTGTCCTCGGTGATCACGGGCTGCGGCGGGAAGGACACCACCCGCTCACGCAGGTCGACGCGGGCGCGGATCCTGTCGACGAACGGCAGGAGCAGCGTCAGCTGCCCCGACACCGTCTTGCTGTAGCGGCCGAGCCGCTCTATCACCGCGGCCTCAGCCTGCGGGATCAGCGCGATGGACTTGGCCACGATGATGGCGGCGAACACCACCAGCACAGCCACCAGAACCAGGCCGGCGACAGCACCATCCATGAAACGTTCCTTCCCTCGTTGTCCAGGCTTCTCTAGACGACCTTTTGGACGACCGCCGTTGCGCCGTCGATCTGCACCACGGTGACGTGATCGCCCGGTTCGTAGACATCGTTGTCGTTCAGCGGGCGCGCGGTCCAGACCTCGCCCTCGAGCTTCACCTGTCCCTCGTGGCGGCCGACCCGGTCGAGCACCAGTGCGCTCTTGCCCTCCAACGCCCTGACAGGCTCGGGAAGGCCCTTACCCGACAGGAAGTGCCTGCGCAGTGCCGGCCGGACACCGACGAGCAGCAGCACCGATACGACGGCGAAAACGGCGCCGTGGACCCACAGGTCGTCGAAGATCAGGCTGGACCCCGCGGCTGCCAGGGCCCCGCCGCCGAGCATGAGCAGGAACAGATCGCCCGTCAGCGCCTCGGCCCCGGCAAGGGCCAGCGCGGCGATTAGCCAGATCAGCGCTGCAGGCATGACGTCAGCCTAGCGCGTAGCCGACCCGATGAGCGGCTAACAACTACACTGCGGGAATCATGTGGCGTCCGAGTGTCTCGTTGTCTGTTTGGGCGAATGCCTGGCTTGCAGGCGTTGCCGCACCCGATGATGTGTTGGACGCGCTATCACAGTGGGCGCCAAGACATTCCGTCACCGCATACGACTCGGTCGCGGCCGGTCGCACCGGCCTGCCGTGGCCTGATCTGACCGACGCGGGCGCGGTCTCGCTGCTGCAGACACTGCGCACCAGCGCGGGCCGCGGCGGTGATGCTCCCGCGATGGGCGTCGCCCTACCGGTGCCCGGTGACGTCCGCGGACTCCCAGCAGGTACACAGTTTCAGCGCGACGCCGTCACCGCCGGCGAGGCACTCATCGTGGCGGGTGACCCCACCGAGGCCATCGGCCTGGTGCCCGACTACGAATATCCGGACATGGACGAGGACGTCGACGACCCCGACAGCGCACCCGATCCGTGCGGGCTGTCGTGGACGGTGTACTCGGTGCCCGGTGCGGTGCCCACCGAGGGCCTGGACCTCGGCGAGGCGGAGTACGCCATGCGTTCCGCGGTTCGTTCGGCCGCTGATGCGTTGGGGGCTCTGCACGCCGAGGCGGCGGGCCGGGACATCGAGGATCCGCGGAGTCTGGTCGAGCAGGTCGTGGAATCCGAACGGCGGCACAGCATTCCCGACCATGCCCCGACACGCGCCCTGCGTGTGCTCGAGAACGCGGCGTACATCGACGCGATCATCACGGTCAGCTCGGGACTGATCCCGATCGGGCTGAACAGCTCCGCGGATGTTCAGACCGCGAGCGAGGCGCTGCGTCCGCTGAACAGTGTTGTGCGATCGGCACGGCTGGCAGCCGTCAGCGCGATCCTGCATTCCGCCTGGCAAGGCTGACCGCGCGGTGGGCCGCGACGCTCACCAACGCCACGGCCACCAGTGCCTGTAGTAGCCGAATCCACCGAATCCGTAGCCCGGGCCACCGTAACCGCGGAATCCGGGGCCGCCGTGGCCATGACCGCCGTAGCCGTAGCCATACCCGCCGCCATGACCGCCGTGCCCGTGCCCGGCCGCCGGCACCACGGCAGGCGCACTCGGCGCGGGTTCGGCGACCGCGACGGGAGCCGCCGCGATGCTCACCGCCGCGGCGCCCGCCACAATCGCTGCCGTCATCTGTCTCAACCCTGGTCGCATCGTGAAACTCCTTTGAATACCTATGTTTCCGTTGCACTTCCAGAGTTGCGCGCCGAAGCGCCCGTGTCCTTGTGGGAGACACCCAATGCGGGCCCCCGGCTACCTGGTATCGCACCTAGGTGTGCAGACCACCCCGTCAAGCGAGAACCCCTGCAGCGGTGGAGCATCCGGACCAGGCACGCGAACCGGCTCGCGCTCTGAGCGCAGTTCGTCAAGGAGGTCTGCGACGACACGCGCGAGGTCGGCGTTGGGTGTCGACGCCCGCGCGAATGCGATATGGGATTCCTGCGCCTGCAGCTTCAGTTCGTGGTCGAGATCCCACACCACCTCGATGTGGTCGGCCACGAAGCCGATCGGGCAGACGACCGCCGCGTCGGTGCCCGCCTCGGCAAGCGCGGCGAGATGATCGGCGACGTCGGGCTCCAGCCACGGCACCTGCGGCGGCCCCGACCGCGACTGCCAGACCTGGTCATAGTCGTCATAGCCCGCGGCGGTGGCGACGAGCTTGGACGCATACGCCACCTGTCGCTCGTATAGCTCTGTGCCACAACGAGATCTGGCTGAGAGCGGAATGGAATGCGCGGTGAACACCAACCGCGCATCGTCCGGAACGCCCTGAGCCGCCGCGGTAATGGCGTCGCTGAACATCTGCACGAACAGCGGATGGTCGTAGAACTGGCGCAATTTCACCAGGTGCGGCGCCGCCTCGCCCGCCGCCCGCCTCGCCCTCGCGATGTCCTCGACGTATTGCGCACAGCCCGAGTAGCCGCCCCACGCCGACGTGGCGAAGACCGCGGCGCGGCGGATGCCGTCGGCGGCCATCGCGGTGACCGCATCCTCGATATACGGCTCCCAGTTGCGATTCCCGAAGTACACCGGGATGTCGATGAGCTCCCGAAGCTGATCGATCAGCGCACGGTTGATGCCGTTGATCGGCGAGACGCCGTCGAAATGCAGGTAGTGCTCTGCGACGGCGGCGAGCCGCTCCCGCGGAATCCCGCGTCCCCGTGTGACGTTCTCGAGGAACGGCATCACCTGCTCAGGACCCTCCGGACCGCCGAAGGACAACAGCAGGAGGGCGTCGATCTGCATCAGAGGGTCTGCACTACAGCAACTGGGTGCTGGCGCCGCCGTCGGCGTAGATGATCGTGCCGGTGGTGGCGGGCAGCCAGTCCGACAGCAGCGCGCATACCGTCTTGGCGACCGGCGTCGGATCCTTCATGTTCCAGCCGATGGGCGCACGCTGATCCCAGCCCTCCTCGAGCAGCTTCATCTGCGCGCCGGCTTCCTCGCCGAGCGCGCCACCGACGATGGCGCTCATCGCGAGGGTACGGATCGGGCCTGCGGCAACGAGATTGGATCGCACACCGTGCGGCCCCGCCTCGCGTGCGACGAACCTGTTGACCGACTCCAGCGCGCTCTTGGCCACCGTCATCCAGTTGTAGGCGGGCATCGCGCGCGTCGGGTCGAAGTCCATCCCCACGATCGCACCGCCCGGATTCATGATGGGCAGCACCGCTTTTGCCAGCGACGCATACGAGAACGCCGAGATGTGGATGCCTTTGGCGACGTCCTCGTAGGGCGCATCGAAGAACGGGTTGATGCCCATCCCCGTCTGCGGCATGAAGCCGATCGAGTGCACCACGCCGTCGAGCTTGTTGCCCTCGCCGATCACCTCGGCGACGCGGTCCGACAGCGTGCTCAGGTGATCCTCGTTCTGCACATCGAGTTCCAGCAGCGGCGCCTTCTCCGGGAGCCGGTCGGCGATCCGCTGGATCAGCTTCATGCGGTCGAACCCGGTGAGCACCAGCTCCGCGCCCGCCTCCTGGGCGACCTTGGCGATGTGGAACGCGATCGAGGAGTCGGTGATGATCCCCGTGACGAGGATCCGCTTGCCTTCCAGAAGTGTCATGTGGAGTCTCCTTGTTGTTTCTAGTGGCCCATGCCCATGCCGCCGTCGACCGGGATCACCGCGCCGGCGATGTAACTCGCATCCTCGGACGCCAAGAAGCTGACCGCGCCCGCGACCTCCTCGGCGGTGCCGACCCGCTTCGCGGGAATGAAGTCCAGCGCACCGGCCTGAATCCGCTCGTCCAGCGAGCGGGTCATCTCGGTGTCGATGTAGCCGGGGGCGACCACGTTCGCGGTGACGCCGGCCTTGGACATCTCGCGCGAGATCGAGCGGGCCATACCGATCAGGCCCGCCTTCGCGGCCGCATAGTTGGACTGGTTTCCGATGCCCCACATACCCGAGACCGACCCGATGAAGATGATCCGGCCGAACCGCTTGCGCTGCATGCTTCGCGAGGCCCGCTGGGCCACCCGGAACGCGCCGGTCAGGTTGGCGTTGATGACGTTCTCGAAGCGCTCCTCGGTCATCCGGATCATGAACGCGTCCTGGGAGATGCCCGCGTTGGACACCAGCACCTCGACGGGGCCCTGGTGCTCTTCGACCTCTTTGAAAGCGCGGTCGACGGCCTCGCTGTCGGTGACGTCGCACACCACGCCGAACAGGCCGTCCGGCGCGCCCGAACCCCGGTGCGTGACCGCGACCTTGTGGCCGTCCGCCGCGAGCCGCTGAGCTATCGCGAGTCCGATGCCGCGATTGCCACCGGTGACGAGTACGGAGCGCGATACGAATTCCGGCATGCCCGCCAACCTATCGCCTCGACAGCATTCTTAAGAAATCGCCTCAGAGTGGCAGTCGCCGGTTGATCAACAGGCTCGCCACGGCCGCCACGGCCGCGATCAGTGCGCCCAGTCGCAGCCAGCCGGTGGTCGCCTCACCCCGGACGGTCTCGTAGCCGATCTGATCCTGAAGCGTGGAGTAGACCTTGTTCAGCTCTTCGACGTTGGAAGCGGTGTAGGACTCGCCGCCGGAAAGCTGGGCGATCTTCTTCATCATCTCGTCGTCGACAGGCACCGGCACACGCTCGTTGTTGACCTCTACCGAACCGCCTTTGGTGCCGAAGGAGATGGTGGAGATCGGCACGCCCTGATCCTTGGCGGTGCGTGCAGCGGTGAACGCACCCTTGGGGTTGTCCGGGTTGTTCGGCACCGTTTCCTTGCCGTCGGAGAACAGCACGATGCGGGCCGGGGGTGGCGTGTCGCCGCCACCGATCACCGCGCCGACCGTGGCGATCGACGAGAGTGCGGTGAATATCGCTTCGCCGGTGGCCGTCTTGTCGGCCACCTGAAGATTGTCGATGGCACGTCGGCTCGCATCCCGGTTGGTGGTCGGCGAAACCAACACCGTCGCGGAGCCTGCGTAGGCGATGACTCCCAGATTGATCCCCGGGGTGAGCTCGTCGACGAACTTCTTGGATGCTTCCTTGGCTGCGGTCAGCCGGTCGGGATCAACATCGGTGGCCCGCATCGACTGGGACACATCGATGGCAAGTATCACCACCGCGCGGTTGCGCGGCAGGCGCTGATCGTAGGTGGGTCCGGCGAGGGCAATAGTGAAGAGCAGCAACGAGATTCCCAGAAGCGCCGCCGGTGCGTGACGCCACGGGCTCGGTCGCTTCGGCGCCACGCTGTCGAGTAGCTCGGTGTTGGCGAACTGCTGTAGCCGTTTGCGCCGCGAGAGTTGCGCGACGACGTACAGCGCGACCAGCCCCGCGACGATGACGATGAAGAGCAGGAGCCACCAGATATGTTGGAATCCGGTGAGCGAGACCGGACCCAGTAGTGGAAGCGTCATATCAGTTCGTCGTCCCTAGTTCGGCAGCCGACGGTTGATGACCAGCGCCGACAACGCGGCCAGCGCGAGCGCCAGCGCGCCGAGACGCAGCCAGCCGATACTCGCATCGCCCTTGATCGTTTCGTAGCCGATCTGCTGTTGCAGGTTCGCATACACCTCGCGCAGCTGCTCGAGGCTGGACGCCGTGAACGCCTCGCCGCCGGACAGATCGGCGATCTCCTTGAGCATCTCGGAGTCGACGGGCACCGGTTGACGCTGGTCGTTGATCTCGACGTATCCGTAGGGCGTGCCGAACGAGATCGTCGAAATCGGCACCCCTTGATCCTTCGCGGTGCGGGCCGCTGTGAAGGCACCCTTGGGGTTGTCCGGGTTCGACGGCACCGTCTCCTTACCGTCGGAGAACAACACGATGCGCGCCGGTGGCGGTTCATCGCCGCCGCCGATCACCGCCCCCACGGTGGCGATCGCCTGCAGGGCGGTGAAAATGCCTTCGCCGGTGGCGGTGCGGTCGGCGAACTGGAGCTTGTCGATCGCGGCCTTGGTGGCCTCGCGGCCGGTGGTCGGTGACACGAGCACGGTCGCCGTGCCTGCGTACGCGATCAGCCCGAGATTGATGCCGGGGGTGAGTTCGTCGGCGAACTGCTTGGATGCCTCCTGGGCCGCTGCCATGCGATTCGGCGAGACGTCGGTGGCCCGCATCGACTGCGAGACATCCATGACGAGCATCACCACGGCACGGTTGCGCGGAATGCGGACGTCGTTTGTCGGGCCTGCCATCGCCACCGTGAAGAACACGAGCGCGATCACGAGCAGGATCGCGGGAAGATGCCGCCGCCGTGTCGGCCGCGCTGGCGCAACACTTTCCAGCAATTCCATGTTGGCGAACCGCAGCATCCGCCGGTGCCGAGCGAGCTGCATGAAGACGTACAGCGCGACGACGCCGAGCACGACCAACAGGAACAAGAAGAACCATGCGTGCTCGAACCCCGAAAGCGTTATCGGTCCGAGGAGCGGTAATGTCATGTACGCCTAGTCTTTCGGAACAAGTCAGCTCTTAGGCGCGGCCAGCCAGGGCCAAACGGCGGGTGGCGACGAATCGGACCACGTCGGCGATCCAGTCCCTGTCGGTGCGCAGCGACAGCAGCGGTGCACCGCAGCGTCGCAGCGTCCGCGCCACCTCGGCCCGATGCGCGGCTGCGGCCTTGGCGAAGTCGTCACGCAGCTGCTCGTCGATGGTGAACTCGCGGGTGCGGCCGGTCTCGGCGTCCTGGAGGATGACGTCGCCGACGGCGGGCAGTTCCACGTCGCGCGGGTCCAGCACTTCGATCCCGAGCACCTCGTGCCGCCCTGCGATGGCCCGCAGCGGGCGCATCCAGTCGATGGGGCCGAGAAAGTCGCTGATGATCACCGCCATACCGCGCCGTCGTTCGGGCCTGCGCAGGGCGTCGATGGTCGCGGACAGATCGCCGCGCACCCCCGCGGGCGCCTTCGGCATCGTGGCGATGGCCCGCAGCATCTCCTGCTCGTGCATCCGGCCCGACAACGCAGGCACCCGCCGGACAGAGTCGCCGTTGGCGATGATGGCGCCGATCCGGTTGCCGCCGCCGCTGTTGAGGAACGTGATCGCCGCAGCGGCCGCCACGGCCAGGTCGCGCTTCTCGCAGCCCACGGTGCCGAAGTCCAGGCTCGCCGAAACGTCGACCACCAGCCAGGTCTCCAGTTCGCGGTCGGCGATCATCTGCCGCACATGCGGATGCGTGGTGCGGGCCGTCACCGACCAGTCCATCCGGCGCACGTCGTCGCCGGGCTGGTAGAGCCGTGATTCGCCCGGTTCGGAACCCGGTCCGGGCAGCAAGCCGAGGTGGTCGCCGTGCAGCACGCCGTCAAGCTTGCGGCGCACAGTCAACTCCAGCTTGCGCAGCGCCGCCGTCAGCGCGGGGTCACGGATCTCCCCGCGCTTGAGCGACGGCAGATCGACTTGGCGCGTCGGTCGGCCTGGTGTTTGAGTCACCGACCGCCCGCCGCAGCCGCTGCGGCGGTCATGACGGGCGGCACCGAATGGCCTTGCTGCGGAATGGCATTCACCTGCGGCAGGCCCACGGTCTGCAGAATCCGGTCGATCACGGTCTCCGCCGTGATCTCGTCGGCCAACGCGTCGTACGTCAGCACGAGGCGGTGGCGCAGCACGTCCGGAATGACCTCGACGACGTCCTGCGGGACGACATAGTCACGTCCGCGTACCAGCGCGAGCGCGCGAGAGGCGGCGATGATGCCGAGGGACGCACGCGGCGATGCACCGTAGGCGATCCACGCCTTCGCATCGGGCATGCCGAATTTCTCGGGCGTGCGCGTCGCGGTGACGACGCGGACCACGTAGTCGACCAGCGCGTGGTGCACGAAGTTGTTAGCCGCGACGTCCTGCAGACGCAGCAGGTCGCCGGGGGCGAGCACCTGCTTGGGCTCCGGCGGCTTCACGCCCATCCGGTAGATGATCTCGCGCTCTTCCTCCGGCGTCGGGTAGTCGATGTTGAGCTTGAACAGGAAGCGGTCGCGCTGAGCTTCGGGGAGCGCGTACACACCCTCCTGCTCGATCGGGTTCTGCGTGGCCATCACCAGGAACGGCGCGGGCAGCGGGAACGTCTTGCCGCCCATCGAGATCTTCCGCTCGGCCATCACCTCGAGCAGCGCCGACTGCACCTTCGCGGGTGCGCGGTTGATCTCGTCGGCGAGCAGGAAGTTCACCACCACCGGGCCGAGCTCGATGTCGAACTCCTCCTTGCCCACGCGGTAGATGCGAGTACCGACGATGTCGGTGGGCACGAGGTCGGGGGTGAACTGGATACGTGCGAAGGTGCCGCCCACGACCTTGGCGAAGGTTTCGACAGCCAGCGTCTTCGCCACTCCGGGGACACCTTCGAGCAGGACGTGGCCCTTGGCCAGCAGTCCGACCAGCATCCGCTCGACGAGCAGATCCTGACCGACGATGATCCGCTTGACCTCGAAGATCGCCCGCTCCAGGGTGTGCACCTCCTGTTGGAGGCCCCCGTTGTTGGCCGGTGCGGCATGCGTTCCGGTCGGGCCGGGGCCATAACCCTGCGCGGGGCCCTGCCCGGACGGGGCCTGTCCAGGGAACCCTCCGGCGCCCTGCGGCGGCCCACTCGGTGACGTCATCAACGGTCCTCCCACATCTGTGTATGGCCTATATCCGGCCTCTGCGACACCTTGTCCGCCGCACGCTCGTCGTCAACTATTCCAGGCACTTCGGAATCCGTCGACGTTGCCCGGCGTTGGCCGCGCCGCACACGCAAATTCACCACTGGTGCTCAGGTTTAACTCAGACCACACTCAGGTTTCGATAATGCGCGCCACGTACGGCTGCAGGCCCGCGGTACGCACCTGGCCGACTGCGACCCCGCCCGCGGTGCCCCCGGATTCCAGCATCTTGTCGCCGCCGAGGTAAATCGCCACGTGCTGGCTGCCGCCCGGGCCCCAGAACAGCAGATCGCCGCGCTTGGCCTGATTGAGTGGAACCTTGCGGCCGGTGTTGTATTGATCACCGGAGTACTTCGGGATCAGCACTCCGACGCCTGCGAACGAGAACTGGGTGAAACCGGAGCAGTCGTAGCCGACGATGTTGGCACCGGAGTCGATGCCGGTGCTCGGGCCGGTCGGCTTGCCGCCGCCCCACGAATACGGCGTACCGATCTGGGAGCCGCCGCGCCTGATCACATACTCGATGGCCTCCGGGCCGCGCACCCTGCCGGGCGCCACGCTGGCCGCGCCTGCCGGCGGACCGAAACCGAGCGAGGACAGGAACGAGCGGCCGAGGTTCATCGTGGCCTCGGTGGCCTGTGCAGTCGCCGCAAGTGACGCGTTGGCGACGGACAGCGGATCCCCAGGTGCGCCCGCACTGAGAATCTTCGGCAGCGTCGGGTCCCACTGGCCGTCGTCGGGAGCGGCATTGGCGGGCATGGCCGCACCGATGGCAACGGCGAGCGCCGCGACCATCGTCAGAAAGCCGGCGAAGAGGCGAAAACGCTTGAAGTGCAAAGTATTCCTTCTCGTCACCATTCGATGAGACGTGTCGCGTACGGAGTCATGCCGCTGGTCCGAACCGGAGAGACCTTGACGACCGAGCCGGTGTAGGGCGCCTCGAGCATCTGGCCGTCACCGAGGTAGATCGCGACGTGCTGACTGGCGTTGGGCCCCCAGAAGAGCAAGTCGCCTCGGCGCGCCTGTGCCGACGGGATCTTGCGGCCCGCGTTGTACTGCGAACCCGTGTAATGGTCCAGCTTGATGCCGACACCGGCGAAGGCGTAGAGCGTCAGCCCCGAGCAGTCGAATCCGACTGTGTTGGAACCGGAATCGATGCCGGTGCTCTTCCCCGCCGCATTGCCGCCGCCCCATGAGTACGGCACGCCCCGCTGCGCCATGGCGCGCGCGATCACGTATTCGCTGGCTTGCTGGCCCCGGACGTTGGGAATCGCACCGCCGTTGGTGTAGCCGCTCGGGGTGGGCAGCAGGCCGATACTCTGCAGGAACTTGCGTCCCAGGTCCTGGGTGACCTGCGCCGAGGTCGACGCGTACCCGAGGACCTGGTTGATGATCGCGATCGGATCGCCACTGACGAATGCGCTCGGGATGGCCGGCAGGAACGGATCCCACGCGGTGGCCCAGTTGCCGGTGGCCGGATCGATCTTCTGTGGCGCACGATCCCAGTCGGCGGCGGGGTTCGACGGTCCTGTCACCGCGGCGGCCGGCTGAGCCGGAACACCGCCGGCAGGCGCCGACGCCGTGCGGACCTCGTCGAGCTTGGCCTGCGCCGCAGCGCGATCGGCCGTCAGCTTGTCCAGCTCGGCCTGCTGAGTCTTGAAGGTCTGCTGGGCATCGGTGAGTGCCGACACCGCGGTCTGCTGGCTGGCCTCGGCGTCGACGACCGCCTGATCCGCGTTCTGTTTGGCCAACCGCGCAGCCGACTCCTTGTTCACCTGTTCGGTTCGCGCGCGCTGCAGATCGGAGATGACGCGCTGCGTGCTGACCTGCAGCGTCTCCGCGGTCGTCGCGGTGTTGAGGATGTCACTCGGATCCGATGCGGTCAGATACGAGCTCGACGGACCGTGGACATAAGTTGCGACGGCGTATGTGTCGAAGCGATCCTGCGCCGCGTCGATGGCGATGTTGGCGTCCTTCACCCGTTGCGCGGCGGCATCGACTTCGAGCTGCGCGGCGGCCGCGTTGTCGCGTGCGGTCTGCACGTCGACGATCGCCTTGTTGACGCTTTCCTGCTTCTCCTGAATCGCGGCGCCGAGATCCTGCAGCTTCTGATTGACGTTGGCTACTTCGGCGACCAGTGACCCGAGGGTGTCCGAGCTGCCGGGCTGCGCGACGGCCAATCCCGGTGCGACGAACAGCATGCCCGCGGTGAGCGGAATCGCGCAGACCCGCCCGCATAGCTGCGAAGCAGAGGCGCTAGGGGTGCGTCTCATTGGACAAGGTCTCCTATGGCTACGTGAAGTCACAGAAGTCACATCTGCAACATCAGCTACAGATTGCACCGTACGTCACAACTGACGCCAAAGAAACTTTAGTCACAAACTACAAGTTTGTAATTGCGGATAGCGTTATGCGGCTGTGACTTTGCGCCACAACGAATTTCGCAAAACCGCAGCGACACGCGGCTTTTTGGGGGTTGTCAGGCGTTCAGCCGTTTGGCGCGATTTTGCAACATTCGCGTTGCCGCCACGGCGGCAATCACTGCTAGTACGACCACAATCGTGAATGTCGTCCACGGGAAATGTTGAGTCGTCAACTCACTGACGAAATTCTTCGAACCCTGCACGGAACCGCGCCCTTCGGCGACGTCCTGTCCCGCCTCGAGCGTGACCCGGTCATAGGTCGCGCTGAACGTGCCCGCGTCCGTCGGACTGAGCACCAGCACGGTCGACCCCGGAAACGCCTCCCCCACCTCGGTGGCGATGTCGCGCAGCGGTGTGTCGATCGGCGGGTTCTGTTCGACGACGACGATCTTGAGGTCGATGCCCTTTTCTTTGGCCTCGGCCACGACATCGGTCAGGCCGGCGTTCTCGGGGGTCGGCGCCGCGCTGACGCCGTCGTCCTTGATATCGGCGATCACCATGTTCATGCACGTGTCGACCGGCGTCGTCGCGGGGTCCTGCCCGACCGGCCCGCAGACATCGGGCGGGATATACGTCGGTGGAAACGGCATGACTTGCGGTCCGATCACAGGTGAACCGTACGTGATGGGTATCCGTCCGGGTGGCAGCACGCGCACGGCAGGAGAAGACTTGGATCGCCCATGGGGTGGTTTACAGGACAAGCGTACTGTTAGAATCGAGAGCGCCGCCGACACAGCCCGTCGCGGCGATATCTAACCGGGAGTTGATGTGAGCAGCAAAGATTCGGTCAATTCGTTTGGAGCCCGCGACACGCTGAAGGTCGGGGACGAGAGCTACGAGATCTACCGCCTGGACGCGGTACCCGGAACCGAGAAACTTCCCTACAGCCTCAAGGTGCTCGCCGAGAATCTGCTGCGCACCGAGGACGGCGCCAACATCACCAAGGACCACGTCGAGGCGATCGCGAACTGGGATCCGTCGGCCGACCCCAGCGTGGAGATCCAGTTCACCCCCGCGCGCGTGATCATGCAGGACTTCACCGGCGTGCCGTGCATCGTCGACCTCGCCACGATGCGTGAGGCCGTCGGCGAGCTCGGCGGCGACCCGGACCAGGTGAACCCGCTGGCACCCGCCGATCTGGTGATCGACCACTCGGTGATCGCCGACCTGTTCGGTACCGCGAATGCGTTCGAGCGCAATGTCGAGATCGAATACCAGCGCAACGGTGAGCGGTATCAATTCCTGCGTTGGGGTCAGGGCGCCTTCAACGACTTCAAGGTGGTGCCGCCCGGCACCGGCATCGTGCACCAGGTCAACATCGAGTACTTGGCGAGCGTCGTGATGGAGCGCGACGGGGTCGCGTACCCGGACACGTGCGTGGGCACCGACAGCCACACCACGATGGAGAACGGCCTCGGCGTGCTGGGCTGGGGCGTCGGCGGTATCGAGGCCGAGGCCGCGATGCTGGGGCAGCCGGTGTCGATGCTGATTCCCAGGGTTGTCGGGTTCAAGCTGAGCGGCGAGCGTCCGGCCGGCGTCACCGCCACGGACGTGGTGCTCACCGTGACCGAGATGCTGCGCAAGCACGGCGTGGTCGGCAAGTTCGTCGAGTTCTACGGCGACGGCGTCGCCGAGGTGCCGCTGGCCAACCGCGCCACTCTGGGCAATATGAGCCCCGAATTCGGCTCCACCGCAGCGATTTTCCCGATCGACGAGGTGACGATCGACTACCTGAAGATGACCGGACGCAGCGATCAGCAGCTGGCGCTGGTTGAGGCGTACGCCAAAGAGCAGGGCATGTGGCACGACCCCTCGCGGGAGCCGAAATTCTCCGAGTACATCGAGCTGGATCTGGGCGATGTCGTCGCGTCGATCGCCGGGCCCAAGCGCCCGCAGGACCGCATCGCGCTGACCGACGCAAAGACGGCCTTCCGCAAGGACATTCACAACTATGTCGAAGAGAACATGCCCGCCGAGCACACCAAGCTCGACGAGGCGGTCGAGGAGTCGTTCCCAGCCAGCGACCCCGCGGTGCTCTCGTTCGACGACAGCGACGTGCCGGTCCCGTCGGCGGCCGTCAACTCGAATGGGCGGCCGAGCAATCCCGTCGACGTCAAGTGCGAGGGACGCGGCGAGTTCATCCTCGACCACGGTGCAGTGGTGATCGCGGCGATCACGTCGTGCACCAACACGTCCAACCCCGAGGTCATGTTGGGCGCGGCGCTGCTGGCCAAGAACGCCGTCGAGAAGGGCCTGGTGTCCAAGCCGTGGGTGAAGACCACGATGGCGCCCGGCTCGCAGGTCGTCACCGACTACTACAACAAGGCCGGGTTGTGGCCGTACCTGGAGAAGCTGGGCTTCTATCTGGTCGGCTACGGCTGCACGACGTGCATCGGCAACTCGGGACCGCTGCCCGACGAGATCAGCAAGGCCATCAACGACTGCGACCTCTCGGTGACCGCGGTGCTGTCGGGTAACCGCAACTTCGAGGGCCGGATCAATCCCGACGTGAAGATGAACTATCTCGCGTCGCCTCCGCTGGTCATCGCCTACGCGCTGGCCGGCACCATGGACTTCGACTTCGAGAACGACCCACTGGGGCAGGACTCCGACGGCAACGACGTCTTCATGCGCGACATCTGGCCGACGCAGAAGGACATCGACGACACCATCGCCAGCGCGATCAACACCGAGATGTTCGTCGACAACTATGCCGACGTCTTCAAGGGTGACGAGCGCTGGCGCAACCTGCCGACACCCAGCGGCAACACCTTCGAGTGGGACGACAAGTCGACGTACGTGCGCAAGCCCCCGTACTTCGACGGGATGCCTGCCGAGCCGGAGCCGGTAACCGACATCGCGGGCGCCAGAGTGCTCGCGCTGCTTGGCGATTCGGTGACCACCGACCACATCTCCCCCGCAGGCAGCATCAAGGGTGGGACCCCCGCTGCGCAGTACCTGGACAGCCATGGCGTGGACAAGGCGGACTACAACTCCTACGGTTCACGCCGCGGTAACCACGAGGTGATGATCCGGGGCACGTTCGCCAACATCCGGTTGCGCAACCAGCTGCTCGACGACGTGTCCGGCGGGTACACCCGGGACTTCACCAACGGCGGAGAGCAGGCGTTCATCTATGACGCCGCACAGAACTACGCGGAAGCCGACATCCCGCTGGTCGTGCTCGGCGGTAAGGAGTACGGGTCGGGCAGCTCGCGTGACTGGGCCGCCAAGGGCACCAGCCTGCTGGGTGTGCGCGCGGTCATCACCGAATCGTTTGAGCGCATCCACCGCTCGAATCTGATCGGGATGGGTGTCATCCCACTGCAATTCCCGGAAGGCGAATCGGCGGCGTCGCTCAAGCTCGACGGCACCGAGACGTTCGACATCACGGGCATCGAGGCGCTCAACGACGGTAAGACTCCGAAGACGGTGAAGGTGAAGGCTTCGAAGGAGGACGGCAAGACCATCGAGTTCGACGCGGTCGTGCGCATCGACACACCTGGCGAGGCGGACTACTACCGCAACGGCGGCATCCTGCAGTACGTCCTGCGCAACATGCTGCGGTCGTAAAAAAATGCCCCGGGTCACCGAGGACCATTTGGCGGCGCGCCGCCGTCAGATACTTGACGGTGCCCGGCGTTGCTTCGCGGAGTATGGCTACGACAAGGCGACCGTGCGGCGGCTCGAACAGACGATCGGGCTGTCGCGCGGCGCCATCTTCCACCACTTCCGCGACAAGGACACCCTGTTCTTCGAGTTGGCGCGCGAAGACGCAGAGCGGATGGCGGATGTGGCGTCGCGCGAGGGTCTTGTGCAGGTGATGCGCGACATGCTCGCGGCGCCGGAACAATTCGACTGGCTGGCGACGCGGCTGGAGATCGCCCGCAAGCTGCGGAACGACCCGGAGTTCCATCGAGGCTGGATGGAGCGCTCGGCCGAGCTGTCGGCGGCCACCACCGCGCGCCTGCGCCGCCAGAAACAGGCAGGCCGCCTACGCGACGACGTGCCCAGTGCGGTGTTGCAGACGTACCTCGATCTCGTGCTCGACGGTCTGGTCGCGCGGCTCGCTTCGGGCGATGATCCCGAAAAGCTCAGTGGCGTACTGGACCTGGTCGAAGCATCGTTACGGCAGGCGCAACCGGATCAGGCGTAGTGCCTTCGGCTTCGGTGATTCGGCCCCCCGCGGCTTCGCATCGTGGTGCCAGATTCACGCAACATGCTGTGAATCGACCCATATGAACGACCGGTCGACGCGACCAATGTGCGAATACTCGCACCCCCCTCGTATGCAGACTTCAGCTCTGTGAGCAGTTCATCTCGGGCCTTTGTCAGTTTTTTCATCGGCACCTCCCCACGCGTTTGATTCTCCGACGCATACCCAGCGTAGGAAGGGCCTACACCAGCGCGGAGAAATTTCGGCGAAACGGTGTCGCTTTCCTCGGCTCAGGCGAGCTCGATGAGATCCCGGTAGTCGGCGGACCAGAAGTCCTCGGTGCCGTCGGGCAGGAGCACCACTCGTTGCGGGTCCAGCGCCTCGGCCGCTCCCGGATCGTGGGTCACCAGCACCACCGCGCCGAGGTAACTTCGCAGCGCATCGAGAACCTGCTCACGCGAGGCGGGATCGAGATTGTTGGTCGGCTCGTCGAGCAGAAGAACATTCGCCGTCGATGCGACGAGACCGGCCAGCGCCAGCCTGGTCTTCTCGCCACCCGACAGCGTGCCCGCGGGCTGATCGAGCTGCGGACCGCTGAACATGAACGCGCCCAACAACCCTCGTAGATCCTGCTCGCCCGTATCGGGTGCCGCGTGACGGATGTTCTCCCACACCGTTGCCCGGTCGTCGAGCGTGTCGTGCTCCTGCGCGAAGTAGCCGATCTTCACGCCGTGTCCGGGCTCCAGCCCGCCGGCGTCCGGTGTCTCGGCCCCGGCCAGCAGTCGCAGCAGCGTCGTCTTGCCGGCGCCGTTCAGTCCGAGCACCACCACGCGCGACCCGCGATCGATGGCCAGGTCGACACCGGTGAACACCTCCAGCGACCCGTAATTCTTGGTGAGGCCCTTCGCGACCAGCGGGACGCGGCCGCACGGCGCAGGCGTCGGGAATTTGATCCGGGCCACCTTGTCGGCCACCCGTTCCGCATCAAGGGATGCCATCATTCGGTCGGCGCGGCGCAACATATTCTGCGCGGCAACGGCTTTGGTGGCCTTCGCCCCCATTTTGGCGGCCTGGGTGCGCAGCGCGGTGGCCTTGCGTTCGGCGTTGACCCGTTCGCGCCTGCGCCGCTGTTCGTCGGTGGCACGGGCGTCGAGGTACTTCTGCCAGCCCATGTTGTAGACGTCGACCTCGCCGCGCACCGCGTCCAGGAACCAGACGCGGTTCACGACGTCGGCGAGCAGTTCGACGTTGTGGCTGATCACCACGAGCCCGCCGGTGTGGCTCCGAAGGAATTCGCGCAGCCAGCCAAGCGAATCGGCGTCGAGGTGGTTGGTGGGTTCGTCGAGCAGCAGCGTGGTCCCCGAACCTGCACCGGACTCGGATGCGGCGAAGAGGATCCGCGACAGTTCGACACGTCGCCGTTGTCCGCCGGATAACGTGCGCAGCGGTTGGGTCAGAACACGTTCGGGCAGGCCCAGACTGGCACAGATGCGGCCCGCTTCGCTTTCCGCGGCGTATCCGCCGAGTGCGGCGAACCGTTCCTCGAGAACGCCGTAGCGTCGCACGGCCTTGTCGCGTGCGGTGTCGTCGGCGACCTCGGCCATCAATGCCTGCTGCTTCTCCAGGTCGGCGAGCAGCGTGTCAAGACCCCTTGCCGACAGCACCCGATCACGGGCCAGGACCTCGAGGTCACCCTCTTTGGGATCCTGTGGCAGATAACCGATTTCGCCGGTACGCGCGATCGTGCCCGCGTAGGGCTCACCCTCGCCCGCCAGGATCCTCATCGTGGTCGTCTTGCCCGCGCCGTTGCGCCCGACCAGTCCGATCCGGTCGCCGGGTTGCACCCGCAGCGCGGCCCCGTCGATGGAGAGCAGTGTGCGCGCGCCGGCGCGGACCTCGAGGTCCGTTGCGGTGATCACGCTGCTCTCCTAGTTACTTGTCGTCGGTGAAGACCGGGGACCGCTGTTCTGCGCGCGCGGCTACCGCTTCTTCGAAGTTGGCGGTGAGCAGTCGGACGAAGAGTTGTCCCAGGCCTTCGGCCTGCATGTGTGCCTCAAGGCTACCGGCGTCCAGTCCACTCCACAGCGTGCGCTTGGTCAACTCGATGCCCGGCCGGGAGAACGACGCGATGCGCTCACCGAGCTCGTAGCAGGCGTCGAGCAGTTCGTCGTCGGGTACGGCGCGCGACACCAGCCCGATGCGCTGGGCTTCCTCTGCGTCCACGTCGCGCCCGGTCAGCATCAATTCGAATGCCCGCGAGGTCCCGATGGCGCGGGGCAGCAGGTAGGACAACCCGAGCTCGCTGGCCGTCAGCCCGTTGTTGATGCCCGCGGCGCGGAAGTAGGCCCCGGCCGAGGCGACGCGGATGTCGCAGGCCAGCGCCAGGCACAGTCCCCCGCCGATCGCAGCGCCGTTGACCGCGGCGATGACCGGCTGATGCATCTTTCGCAGCGACAGGATGACGTCGTCGAGCACCTGCATGGAGCGCAACGCGAACGTGGGCCGGGTCAGCCCGTCGATGTGGGGTACCGAGCCGGCCGACTTGTGGTCAGCGCCCGAGGAGAATCCGCGGCCCGCACCCGTGAGCACGATCGCCCGCACGGAATTGTCATAGGTCAGCTCGTCGAGCACCTTCTTGAGCGGCACCATGACGTCGAACGCCATCGAGTTCATTCGCTCGGGGCGGTTCAGGGTCACCAGTGCGACACCGGGGCGCGGATGGTCGACCAGAACGAACTGTTCTTCCGAGGGGCCTGAATGCTCAGTCACGGACAGCACGCTATCGCGTGCGGCCGTTATTCCGGCTGGCCGTTCTCCTGCGCGGCCATCGCGGCGTCCACATCGAACTCCTTGACCTTCTGGACCAGGTCCTCCAGCGCGGCGGGCGGAAGGGCTCCTGCCTGGTTGAACACCAGCTTGCCCTTCTTGAACACCATCAGCGTGGGGATGGAGCGGATATCCGCAGCGGCGGCGAGCTGCTGCTCGGCCTCGGTGTCGACCTTGGCGAACACGACGTCGGGATGTTGCTCAGAGGAGGCCGCGAACGTCGGCGCGAATGCCTTACAGGGGCCGCACCACGACGCCCAGAAGTCCACCAGCACGATGTCGTTCTCCGTGATGGTGTCGTTGAATTGTTCGGCGGTGATGTCTTTTGTAGCCACGTTTCTCCTAACGTCAGGCTCTACCGGTCTGTTCCCACTATGTGGTCAGGGCAATCTCACGTCAGTGGAAGTCGCGAAAGGCGTCGAGCAGGCGTTTCCGGTACGCCGGATCGAGTTCGTCGTCGCGGATCCTGCCTACGGTACGGACGGTCTCACGGAACTGCGCCAGGTAGTTCTCACAGCCGTCGCATTCGAGCAGGTGCATGTCGAAGCGCGTCCTGGTGTCCGGATCCAGGGCGCCGTCGAGGTAGGCGGTCACCAGCTCGACGAGCTCATTGCAGTCCATCGAGTACTCGGTCATGACGCCGCCTCCGCCAGATAGTCCTCGAGCACCTGCCGGACCGCGGCCCTGCCGCGGTGCAGCAGCACCCGCTGGTTGGCTGTGCTGATGTCGAGGAGCTCACACACCTCTGACGAGTCGAACCCCAGCATGTCGCGCATCGTGACGACGATGCGCTGCCGCTCCGGCAGCCTGTCGAGTTCGCGCCGGGTCACGTCGATGAGCTCGTTGCCCAGCACGGAACCCTCCGGGGTTTCGGGGAACGCCGACGGCACATCGTCGGGCTTCCAGTGTCCCGGGTACGGGTCGTCGGTCCCGCGGAAGCGGGCCGGGTCGACGGTGCCGCCGGTGTACGCCGCGATCGCCGCATCGGCATCACGGCGCTCCCGCACGCCCCGCGCCTTCGCGATGTTGATCATCACGCTGAAAAGCCAAGTGCGCAGCGAGGATCGGCCCTCGAACCCGGCTAGCCCCTTGACCAAGGCGATCCACGTCTCCTGGACCACCTCTTCGGCGATCTCGCGGCTGGGCACATAGCCGCGGGCGACGCGCAGCATCGACGGGGTGTGCTGATCGACCAGCTGCGCGAACACGGTCTCGTCGCCGTCGCGCAGTGCGGCGATGAGACCGGACTCGTCGACCGCAGTAGTCATGGTTGCTTCGACAACTCACGCCGACCGCGCTCGAAGAAGTCGACGATGCTGCCGGTGAGGCCATCGACGTCGGTGCCGTGGTCGAGAGGGTAGACCGCACCGAACGACGCGTTCCAGAACGAACCGGTGGGGACGGTCCACGGTCCCACGTATGCGTACGGCATCGGATGCCCGTCGTCGCCCGCGGATACGCCGTAGTTCACTTCGCCCTCTGTGACGGCGACATCGAAGTGTTCGGGCCACAGCACCGGATGGCAGTCGGGCAGAAAGCCCTTCAGCGCGTACCCACCCGCGTAGTGACTTCGGTTGACCCATTCGGCGGCTTCGGCGTTGAGTCTCAGGTCCGCGTCGGGCGGCAAGGGATCGACGATGGTGTACGCCCCCTCCGGTGGACCCGCGACGATGCCTGCGGCGTCGGCGACCGTACTCATCGGGCCGTCCAATCGCACCGCGTCGTTCGGCACGACCAGTTCCGTTCCGTGCACCGCTATCGGGATCGTCACCGCGGCGAAGCCGTCGGGACGGACCGCCAGCCGGATCGTGCCCGATGACCGGTACTGGGGGCCGGCTACCAGGCTTTCGGCCACCCCGCGCAGCTGGCGGCGGGTGCCGACATAAATCGCCTCGAAGCTCACACTGACTGAGTTACCAGATTGCCCCGAGCGTTACAGCGGCTTTCGGACCAATGCCACTCAGGGCGCCGCGTCGAGCAGCACCGTCTTGGTCTCCAGGTAAGGGAGCAGGCCTTCGCGGCCACCTTCCCGGCCGATACCGGACTGTTTGAAGCCACCGAATGCGGAGTCGAAATCGATCCTCATACCGTTGTGTCCGACGGTGCCCGAACGCAGTCGGCCCGCAACCTCTCGTGCCCGCGCCGCGTCGGGTGTGAAAACCGCCGCGTTGAGCCCGTAGACGGTGTCGTTGGCGATATCGACCGCGTGCTCGTCGTTGTCGGCGGGGATCACGCTGAGAACTGGGCCGAAGATCTCCTCCTGCGCGATGACGTGCTTGTTGTCCACTCCCGCGAACACCGTCGGTTCTATGTAGTAGCCGCGATCTACGTGTTTGGGCCGGCCTCCCCCGGTCACCAGGGTCGCGCCCTGCTCGATGCCCTTGGCGATGTAGTGCTCAACGCGGTCGCGTTGGCGTTCCATCGCCAGCGGCCCCATCTGCGTAGAGACATCGAACGGGTCGCCGACCTGGACTGCGGAGAATGCCGCCGCCAGCGCGTCGGCGAACTCGTCGTGGCGTTGGCGCGGCACCACGATCCGGGTGAGCGAGGCGCATACCTGGCCGGACAGAAAGCATTCCGCGCCGGCCAACGTCATCGCCGCGACATTGATGTCGGCGTCGTCGAGAATCACCGCGGCCGACTTGCCGCCCAGCTCCAGAGTGAACCGCGCGATGCGCTCGCCGCAGATCGCCCCGATCTTGCGGCCGGCCGCCGTCGAACCGGTGAACGCGATCTTGTCGACGCGATGGTCACGCACCATGAGTTCGGATACCTCGCGGTCGGCGGTGATCACGTTCATCACTCCGCCGGGCAGCCCCACCTCCTCGGCAATCTCGGCGATCAAATATCCCGCGCCAGGAGCCTCGGGGGAAACCTTGACGATCACGGTGCAGCCGGCCAGCAGTGCGGGCGCCACCTTGTACAGGATCAGAGGAAGCGGGGCGTTCCAAGGGATGATCGCACCCACCACACCGACGGGCTCCCGCACCAGAAGGCCGTATCCGCCACCCGCAAGGGATGTCGTGCTCGGGAGGAATGGCTCCTCGAACGGATAGTCGTCGGCGAGCCCGGCGTAGTACCGCAGCGTGTCGGCGCTGCCCCCCTCGCTGGCTTGGGCGTAGGCGTGCACCACCCCCGACTCCCGGGGCCACATCGCGCTGTAGTCCGACGCTCGTGCTTGGAGCGCGTCGGCCATCGCCCGCAGATAGCCGCCACGCTCGGCGTGTGTCATCCTCGGCCACGGGCCCGTGTGGAACGCCCGCTGCGCGGCACCGATGGCGAGGTCCATATCGGCGGCCTGCGCTTCCGGAACCCGGTAGTACAGCTGCTCAGTTGCCGAGTCGATGACGTCCAACACGGCATCCGAACTCGGCTTGACCCACTCACCGCCGATGAAGAACTTATCCGTATTGCTCAGCGGGACAATGGGTTCAGTGGTCACACTCATATTATCGACGCCTTTCTCGGCACCTCTGTGACGGATGCGACTGGACACAGCATCGCGTACCCCCGAGGCGATGACTAGCGTAGGCGGCTACTCGATCTCGGGCGGCTGATCGGCAGGGTCTGACCGCGGCATTTTGTCGGCAGCCCGGTCCGCGTTGGCCAGCAGTTGCGCCTGCCATTTCGGCATCAAGAACAGCTCACCCGCGATGGCCACCAGATAGATGGCCGACGCCGCCGCGTTGCCCCACGTGCCGAATTCGAAATCCCACACCGCCACCCCTACCCCGACGGCGAGAACGAACACGAGTACCCAGCGCAACCACCGGCCCGTCTCGGCCGCGGCATGCAGGGCACGGCTGTAGTCGATGACCGGCTGCGACAGTCGAGCGTCATCGATGTGCTCACCCCGCCGCGCCGCCCGGGCCACCGCTACGCGCTGCTCGCCGGTGAGGTCTTTCGCCCCCGGCCAGTACCGCGCCATGCGGCGGGCCATCCAGACTCCGTAGAACGTGCCGACAACGACGAGCACTACGACACCTGAGATCCAGAAGCCCGAATCAAGCCATGCCAGCGCAGCTGCGCAGAGTCCGACGGCACCGCCGGCCGTCAGCGCCCGAAGGGTGAATCCGCCTCGCCACACCGCCGCTGGAATCGTGACCACGCGTCACAGTGTGACGGATGTCGATGGTTCACAGGTCCAACACGACACCGGAACACGGTTGGGCCGAACAGATCAGCACGGTCCCCTCCGCGGGCAATTCGAGGGGGCGCTGCGTGTAGGTGATGGCACCGTCCACCAGCGGAGTGACGCAGATATGGCATACGCCGCTGCGGCAGGAAAAGCGCGTCGGCACGTCGCACGCCTCGGCGAGTTCGAGAATGCTGTCGTAGCGCTCCGACCAGTTGACGGTGATCCCGCTGCGCGCGAAGGACACCGGCGCCCCGGTGTCCGGCGGTCCGTCCGGCAAGTGTGGCGTCCGATGCGGCACATCTTTGATCCCGGGGTTGATGGGGGGCAACGCGCCGAACAGCTCGGAGTGGATCCGGGCCGCGTCGATCCCCGCCCCCTCCAGTGCGTTACGCATTCCGGTCATGAACAATTCGGGGCCGCATAGATAAGCGATTGCCTCGCGAGGCAGACCGAGCGCGGCGATCGCCGCCGCGTCGGGTCTTCCGGCCTCGGCCGTGTAGAACACGTGCTGACGGGCACGGGCCAGCGACTCGATCAGCTCGCCGACTTCTCCGCCGAAGGCCAGCGTGTGCGCGTCACGCGTGATGTGAAGCCACCAGATCTCACGCTCGCTGTGCTGCGCGGCCAGGGCGTGCAGCATCGCGAGCACGGGTGTGATGCCGATACCGGCCGAAACCAGCACAACAGGATCCGCCTCGTCGCCGAGGTAGAAATCACCGCGGGGGGCGGCGGCCTCCATGACGGTCCCAGCGCGGACGTTGTCGTGTATCCACCTGCTCGCAAAGCCATGGTCTTCGCGCTTCACGCTGATCCGATATCGCGGGCCCGTGCTCGACAACGAATAGCTGCGCAGTGGCGCCGGATCGCCTGACGGAAGCCGCAGTGTCAGGAACTGACCCGGGCGAGCGACGGGCAGTGTCCCGCGATCGGCGGCTTCCAGCTCGATCGACAAGACGGTCGGGCTTTCGCGGCGGGTTTCGGCGACGCGAAGTGTTCGGAATCCGTTCCAGCCCGGTTCGACGCCGACTGCCGGTGGCGTTGCCCCCGCACGGTTCTCGTGGGCTGCGAGCAATTCAGCGAAGGACTGCTGCCAGCCGGGGCTCAGCGCAGGAACATCGACCGCCTTGCTGAGCATGTCCACGTCACGGTCGGGTAGGTACAACAACGCATCGATATCGGCGACTCTCAGTTCGTGGCGGCCGCGCCGCGTCCGCACGATCTCGTCGCCCGCCGTGACGAACCCTTCTTCGATGACGCGGAAATAGAATCCCGGGCGATGGTGGGCGACAAGAAGGTTGGGCATCTCGGGTTCGCCGAGGCGCATCCCCACCCGAAAACACGTGACCCGCGGCTGGGTGACCTCGAACTCGGCCGCCCCGATGCGGTACCGATCGCCGATACATACCTCGTCATCGCCGAGACCGGTGATCGTGAAGTTCTCGCCGAACATGCCGGGCACCAGGTCGTCGCGCCCGAAGTGTCGCTGCCAATGGTCGTAGGACTCTGTTTGGTAGACCATGACCGCGCGTTGTTCGCCGCCGTGACCGCTGAGGTCACCCTGTCCATCACCGTCGATGTTCAGCCGGCGCACCATCACCGGGCCCTGCACCGGGTTCTTGTATACGCCGGTGTGCACGGTCTTACCTCGCCATGCCACGTCGGCGGGCATCCCGACGTTGACGGAAACCAGCAGGGCACGCACTCCTCACCTCCAGGCGGTCGTCCTACGGTTGGTCATGTCTCGGCCGTGCGGGCGCGTTGGTAGTGCCTACGGGCCTTCATCCGATTGCCGCAGATGGCCATTGAACACCACCTCGCTGTGTTGGGCTTGCTGCGATCGATGAGGAACAACCGGCATTCGGAGTTCGCACACGGCCGCAGGCGGCCCGGACTGGAGATCCGCAAGGCGTCCCACGCCAGCACTGCCCTGGCCGCGCCGGTGGCACCGCCGCCGACGTCCAGGCGCCAGTCCAGTCCGTCGCCGCCGACGACCGGCCGCAACCGGATGTCGTCGACGAACCGCTTCAGTGTTTTCGGCCCCGCCTCACCACGCACCACCTTCTGCAGCGCGGTCCGCGCGTGCAGCAGTGCCGCCGCCTCCTCGTTGGTGGTCGCGATTCCGTGCGCACGCATCCAGGCTTTCGCCGCCGACGAATCGGTGAGGCCGTCGTGCACGATTCCGTCGACCACAGGCGTTGTGTTCAGCAGGTCCAGCAACATCGACTCGTCCGCCGGGTCCACCGCCACCAAATCCATAGCTAACCTCCAAATCGATATTGACAGGTTACATCAGGAGGGGTTCACTGTCACTAACCGATAAAACTAAACAAAGGAGTTAGATATGAACATTCGGGTCCACCACCGCTACGCCACCGTCGACGGCCACCGGCTGTTCTACCGAGAAGCAGGTCCGCAGGACGCACCGACGCTGGTCCTGCTGCACGGCTTCCCCACCAGTTCGTTCATGTTCCGCGACCTGATCCCCCGGCTGGCCGACGGCTATCACGTGATCGCACCCGATCACCTCGGCTTCGGGTTCTCCGACTCTCCCTCCGCAGAGGAGTTCTCATACACCTTCGACGCGTTGGCCGATCTCACCGAGGGACTGCTCGACCAGCTGGGCGTGACCCGGTACGCGATCTACGTCCAGGACTACGGGGCTCCCATCGGATGGCGGCTGGCCCTGCGCAGTCCGCACGCGATCACCGCGATCGTCACGCAGAACGGCAACGGCTACGAGGAGGGCTTCGTCGAGAGCTTCTGGACGACGGTCACCGAGTACCAGCGCGAGCAGAACCCCGACACCGAAGCCGCCGTTCGCACCGCGCTGTCCCTCGAGGGAATCAGGTGGCAGTACCTGACCGGCGTCAGTGACGAATCGCTCGTGAGCCCGGACACGTGGATCCACGACGCGGCACTGGTGAACCGGCCTGGCAACGACAAGATCCAGCTCGCGCTCTTCCGCGACTACGCGACCAACGCGCCGATGTATCCGGCGCTGCACGACTACCTGCGCACCAGCGGGGTGCCGGTCCTTGCGGTATGGGGTCAGGGCGATCCGATCTTCGGGCCCGACGGTGCGCGCGCATTCGGCAAGGACGCACCGGACGCCGAGATCCATCTGCTCGACGGCGGCCACTTCCTGCTGGAGTCCGCAGGCGACGAGGTCGCCGACCTCATCCGTGGCTTCATGTATCGAATCAACCCATAGGTATCGAGACAAGGGACAGGACAATGGGATTGGCATGGCAACAAGGCCCGCTGGGCGCGGGAGCGATCGGACGTTTCCTGACTGCGCAACCGCTGCCCGAACATCTGCTGTTCGCCGAGCCGCTGCGCCGGCGGATGCGGGTGCGTGTCGGCGACGACTGGATCGCCGACAGCGAGAACGTGTTGGCGCTCCACGAACCGGGTCGCTACCCCGTCGCGTACTTTCCGCTGAACGACATCGCCGCCGGGGTTCTGGTCGAAGAGGACCGGATCACCGGCCACGGTGAACTCGGCGATATGCAGTGGTACACCGTGGTGGTCGGGGATCGGCGCCTCCCCCATGCCGCATGGCAGCACACCGCGTTGCCTGCCTACGCCACCGAGCTGACGCACCGCGTCGCGTTCGCCTGGCGGGCGATGGACGGCTTCTACGAAGAGGACGACCGCATCGTCGGGCACGCGGCGGACCCGTACCACCGAATCGACATCCGCAGCACCTCGCGGCATCTGGTCGTCCGCGACGGCGACCGCGTGATAGCGGACAGCCACCGGCCGGTGGTCCTGTACGAATCGGGTTTCGCGCCGCGCTGGTACGTCCCGCGCGAGGACATCGATGAAACACAACTCGAACACGTTGGGGGTCAGACGTTCTGCCCGTACAAGGGGCTGGCCGACTACTACACGATCGGAGACCACAAGCGGGCAGCCTGGTCCTACATCGACGCGTGGCAGGAGTCCGCTCGCATCGGCAACCTGGTGTCCTTCGAGCCCGACAAGATCGAGGTCTGGCTCGACGATCGACGCCTGGATCTCGAACCGGGGCAAACCGTCGTCGCCCACGGCGTCGACCGCGACCTCGACTCCGACGAGGTTCTCCACAGCCGCGCACGGAGCGCATCGTGAACGCGACACTGGAAGTCGTGATCCTGCCCGTCTCCGACGTCGACAAGTCCCTGGATTTCTACCGGGACGGACTCGGGTTCACCCTCGACGTGGACTACGCACCCACACCGCACTTTCGGGTCGTCCAGCTCACTCCGCCCGGGTCGAGCACTTCGATACAGTTCGGCGTCGGACTCACCGATGCGCACCCCGGATCGGTGCAGGGCCTGTACCTCGTCGTCGACGACGTCGCCGCGGTGCGCGACGAGCTCATCGACCACGGCGTCGGCGTGACGTCCATCCGGCACAAAGACCTCGACAACGGGCAGTGGTGTGGTCGCTTCAATCTGGGTGTGGATCCGCACAGGTCCGACTACGCCAGCTTCGCCGACTTCGGCGATCCCGACGGCAACACGTGGGTCCTGCAGGAGAGGAACCACAGCAATGGATGAGGGCCCGTCGGTTCTGGTGTTCGACGTGAACGAGACCTTGATCGACATCACGTCGCTCGAGCCGTACTTCGACAGGATCTTCGGCGACCGCTCGGTGCTGCGCGAGTGGTTCAACCAGCTCGTCATGTACTCGATGACGGTCACCGTGTCGGACGTCTACGTCGACTTCTTCACTCTCGGACAAGCGGTTCTGCGGATGATCGGCGACAGTCGCCACGCGCAGATCACCGAGAGTGATCTCGACGAGCTCGCACACGGCATGCGAACGATGCCCGCGCACCCCGATGTCGCCGGCGGCCTCAAAGCACTGAGCGCTCAGGGCTATCGCCTTGTCACCCTGACCAATTCGCCGACGAAGCCCGGTGCGCCGACGCCGTTGGAACACGCGGGCCTCGCCGACTTCTTCGAAAAACAGTTCAGTGTCGACGAATGGCGGGCGTTCAAGCCGTCCCGGCAGCTGTACACAGGCGTCGCCGAACAACTGGGGGTGGCGCCCTCGGACTGCATGATGGTCGCCGCCCACGTATGGGACACCATCGGTGCACAGGCCGCCGGATTGCGGGGCGCGCTGATCACCCGACCGGGTAACGCCCCACTGCCCACGCCTGAACTGCCCCAGCCCGACGTGCTCGCCGCGGACCTGCGGGACCTGGCGCACCGACTCGGACCGGCATCTCCCGCCGCGCCGCCGCCCGGTCCGGCCGTGGTTCGTGAATAGGAGAACGGGCAGACGATGCGGGCGATCGTGCTCGAGCATTTCGGCGGTCTGGACGGCCTCGTCTACACCGACATTCCGAAACCGCTACCCAAAGCCGGCGAGGTCGTCATCGAGGTCAAGGCGTTCGGGCTCAACCATGCCGAAATGCACATGCGCAAAGGCGAGTGGGCCGCAGCGGCCGAAGTCAGCGGCATCGAATGCGTCGGCACCGCCAATGTCGCGCTCATCGACTCGGACCGGCCGTGGTCACGGCTGGCCGCGTTGCCTGAGACCTACTCCAGCGCGTGGACGTGCCTGTTCCGAAACCTCGACCTGCAACCCGGGCGGACGATCGTGATCCGTGGCTCCACATCATCTTTCGGGCAGGCCGCGGTGAAGATGGCCGTCGGCGCGGGCGCCAAGGTGATCGCCACCGCGCGCAACCGTGACAGGTTCGGCATGCTCGAGGAACTCGGTGTGTCGCGGTCCGTGGCCGAAAACCCCCGGCTGGCCGCTGAACTGGCCGACGAACAGATTGACGTCGTGCTCGACCTCGTCGGCAACAGCACGATTCTGGACTCATTGGACATGCTCCGGCGCGGCGGTACCGCGTGCCTCGCAGGCGGGCTGGGCGGCCTCGACCCCATCGCCGAGTTCAACCCGCTGTTGCGGATGTCCAGCGGGGTGAACCTGAGTTTCTTCGGCAGCTTCGTCTTCGGCACCCCCGGCTGGCCGTCGAACCGTCGCGGGTGTTCCGGTTCGACGAGATCCGCGAGGCCCATCGCGTGATGGGAGCCGGTGAAGCCGGCGGGAAGATGGTCGTCACCGTGCGGGCGCGTCGGTAGCTGTTCTCAACTTGGGATCGGTAGTGCGCCGGCGACGATGTACTTCTTGCGACGACGCCGCCATCGAGGCGGCGCACGAGCGATGGGAAGTCCGCATGTCGACCAAACGGATACTCGCGGGAGCACTGACGTCGGCCGGCCTCGCGGCGGCGGGCCTTGGCCTTGCCACGGACACCGCTGTGGCCGCGCCATCGGTGCCACATCAATGGTGTCCGGGGCAATCGATGTATTCCCCGACGGGCCCTGGAGCCAACTATGTCTGGGATATGAACGTGTGCCACACCTGGCAGTACGTCCGCTCCGGCATGGGCAATGTCGGAGTCAAGGTGCCCAGCGGCTTCGACCCGAACACCTTTCAGCCGACGGGCTGGGAGATTCAGCCCAACAGCAATGTCTGGGACGGCCCGAACATACCGCCGGGTTCGGCCTATGACTGCGGCTACGGCCTGTTCGGTGGACCGATTGTCTGCTGATCGGTGACGTAGACCCGCTAGACCGTAAAGCCCAGTGCCCGAAGCTGTTCGCGGCCGTCCTCGGTGATCTTGTCCGGGCCCCACGGCGGGTTCCAGACCCAGTTGATCTTGATCTCCTTGACCAGACCGCTGCCCACCAGTGCGGTCCGCGACTGGTCCTCGATCACATCGGTGAGCGGGCACGCCGCCGACGTCAGCGTCATATCGATCAACGCGACGTCACCCTGCTCCCCTTTTTCGACGTTCAAGCCGTAGACGAGACCGAGGTCGACGACGTTGATCCCGAGTTCCGGATCGACGACGTCACGCATCGCCTCCTCGAGGTCGGCGAGCATCTCCTCGCTAGGCACTGCGGTGTCGCTCATCTGAGTACTCCTCACTGGCCTGCGCTAACGCATCCTTTTCGTCGCTGGCCGCGGCCAGCGCATCTTTAAACGCCATCCAACCCAGCAGCGCGCATTTCACCCGCGCCGGGTACTTCGAGACACCCGCGAATGCGATGCCGTCTCCGATCACATCTTCGTCGCCCTCGACCGCGCCGCGGGACGAAATCATCTCGGTGAACGCCGCGACCGTCTTCAGCGCGGCACCGACGTCCTGGCCGATCACCTGATCGGTGAGCACCGAGGTCGAGGCCTGGCTGATCGAACAGCCCTGCCCGTCGTACGAGATGTCGGTCACCTGCTCGCCGCCGTCGGACAGCGTCACCCGCAGCGTCACCTCGTCACCGCACGTCGGGTTCACCTGATACGACTGCGCGTGGTACGGATCGCGAAGCCCCCGGTTGTGCGGGTGCTTGTAGTGATCGAGGATCACTTCCTGATACATCTGCTCGAGCCTCATGCGAAGAACTCCACGGCCCGTTTGACGCCTGCGACGAGGCGGTCAACCTCGTCGAGCGTGTTGTAGACCGCGAATGACGCGCGTGCGGTCGCGGCGATCCCGAACCGGCGATGCAGAGGCCATGCGCAGTGGTGCCCGACGCGCACCGCGACACCCTCGTCGTCGAGGACCTGGCCCACGTCGTGCGCGTGCACACCGTCGAGCACGAAAGACACCGGTGAACCGCGGTTCTCGAGTGACGCTGGCCCGATGACGCGCACACCGTCGATGGCCGAAAGACCCGTGAGCGCAGCGGCCACCAATTCGGCCTCGTGCGCCTCGACGGCGGACATGCCGATCTCCGTCAGGTACTGCGCGGCCGCGGCGAGCCCGACGACCTGGGAGGTCATCGGCGTGCCCGCCTCGAATCGCTGCGGCGCCGGAGCGTAGGTGGTCTGCTCCATCGTGACCGTCTCGATCATCGACCCGCCGGTGATGAACGGCGGCAATTGGTCCAGCACGTCGCGCCGACCGTAGAGCACACCGATACCGTTGGGCCCCAACATCTTGTGGCCCGAGAAGGCGGCGAAATCGACGTCGAGTGCATGGAAGTCGACCGGCTGGTGCGGTACCGACTGGCAGGCGTCCAGCAGGGTCAACGCACCGACGGCTTTGGCCCTGGAGACGATTTCATCCACGGGTGCGACGGCGCCGGTGACATTGGAATGATGGCTGAAGGCAACAAGTTTCACGTGTTCGTCGAGCTGCAGAGAATCGAGATCGATCCGCCCGTCGTCGGTGACGCCGTACCACTTCAGCGTCGCACCGGTGCGACGCGCCAGCTCCTGCCACGGGATGAGGTTTGCGTGGTGTTCCAGCTCCGTGGTGACGATGACATCGCCAGGGCCGATCGCCCGGGGGAATCGAGCGTCACCGACCGAGTAGGACACGAGGTTGATGGCCTCGGTGGCGTTCTTCGTGAACACCAGCTCGTCGGTGTCGGCGCCGACGAAGGCGGCGATGTCGGCGCGGCCCTGCTCGTAGGCGTCGGTCGACTCCTCCATCAGCTGGTGCGCACCGCGGTGCACCGCGCCGTTGGAGGTCGTCAGGAAGTCACGTTCGGCGTCGAGTACCTGCAGCGGCCGCTGTGAGGTGGCACCGGAATCCAGATACGCCAACCGGTTTCCGCCGCGCATCACGCGATGCAGAATCGGGAAGTCCGCCCTGATCCGGCTGACATCCAGGTTGAGATCGAGGGCCTTCGCCGACTTCTCGACCGACGTGGTCATGTCAGGCTCCGACCGCCTGCGTGAAGCGCTCGTATCCGTTGGCGTCGAGTTCGTCGGCCAATTCGGGACCGCCGGACTCGACGATGCGCCCGCCGACGAACACGTGCACGAACTGCGGCTGGATGTAGCGAAGGATGCGCGTGTAGTGCGTGATCAGCAGCAACCCGCCGTCAGCGGCCTGGGCGTACCGGTTCACACCCTCGCTGACCACCCGCAGTGCGTCGACGTCGAGGCCCGAGTCGGTCTCGTCGAGGATCGCGATCTTCGGCTTGAGCACTTCCAGCTGAAGGATCTCGTGGCGCTTCTTCTCACCGCCGGAAAAGCCTTCGTTGACGCTGCGTTCGGAGAACGACGGGTCGATGTCGAGGCCTTCCATGGCGCTCTTGACCTCTTTGATCCAGTGCCGAAGCTTCGGCGCCTCACCCCGCACGGCGGTGGCGGCGGTGCGAAGGAAGTTCGACATCGACACACCGGGCACCTCGACCGGGTACTGCATCGCGAGGAACAGCCCGGCGCGGGCGCGCTCGTCGATGCTCATCTCGAGCACATTCTGGCCGTCCAGCGTGATCGAGCCCGATGTCACCGTGTACTTCGGGTGTCCCGCAACGGCGTAGGACAGCGTCGACTTCCCGGAGCCGTTGGGGCCCATCAGGGCGTGCGTCTCCCCCGACTTCACGGTGAGTGTGACGCCCTTCAGGATCGGGATGTCGGTCCCGTCCTCCTTGGACACGACGCTGACGTGCAGGTCCTTGATTTCCAGTGTGGTCATGAGGTGGCTGTCCTCTTGTCTGTTGATTGGGCCTGAGCCGTTATCTCTAGTTCGTGTTCGATGGCCTCGGTGAGGCGTTCTCGCACCGCGGGCACCGCGATCTTCTGAATCAGTTCGCCGAAGAAGCCGCGCACCACGAGGCGCCTGGCCTGGTCTTCGGGGATACCGCGCGCCTGCAGATAGAACAACTGCTCGTCGTCGAAACGTCCGGTGGCACTGGCGTGGCCGGCACCGGCGATCTCACCGGTCTCGATCTCGAGGTTGGGCACCGAGTCGGCGCGTGCGCCGTCGGTGAGCACCAGGTTGCGGTTGGTCTCGAAGGTGTCGGTACCCGTCGCCGCGGCCCGGATCAGCACGTCGCCGATCCACACCGTGTGCGCATCGGGCTTGGCGGAGTCCGGATCGCCTTGCAACGCACCCTTGTACGTGACATTCGAGCGGCAGTTCGGCTGTGCATGGTCGACCAGTAGGCGTGATTCGAAGTGCTGGCCGTCGTCGGCGAAGTACAGGCCGAGGAGTTCGGCGTCGCCGCCGGGCGCACAGAACTTGGTCCGCGCCGTGAGCCGCACCACGTCGCCGCCGAGGGTCACCGCGACGTGCCGCAGCACGGCATCCTTACCCAGTGCGACGTGATGGCTGCTGACGCTCACCGCGTCGTCGGCCCAGTCGGCGATCGAGACGACGGTCAGCCGTGCGGCGTCCTCGACGACGAATTCGATGTTGTCGGCGTAGGTTCCGCTGCCACGTTGATCGATGACGACGACGGCTTCACCGAGCTCGCCCACCCGCACCTGCAGATGGCCGTATGCCGTCGCCCCCTCGCCGGGCCCCGTGACGTTGATCTCGATGGGCTGTTCGCACACGACACCCTTGGGGATCGTGACGACGGTGGCGCTGTTGAACGACGAGAATGCTTGCGCAGCAACTCGATCGGCCGGCACGCCGGCCTGCCCGAGGCGCTCGTCGCCGCGGCGCACCGTTTCCACGGTGACACCGGTGCATTCCGACACCTCGATATGGGCGGTGCCGTTTGCGGGCGCTGAGCCGTCGTGCAGCCCACGTAGGCGCTTGAGTGGGGTGAAGCGCCAGATCTCGTCGCGACCGCCGGGCACCTCGAAAGCGTCGACGTCGAACGACGTGAACAGCTCGCCTTTGTTGGCGCCCTCGACCGCACTGGTGAGGTTCTGAGTCACTAGCCGACCGCGCCTTCCATCTGCAGCTCGATCAGACGGTTCAGCTCGAGCGCGTACTCCATCGGGAGTTCCTTGGCGATCGGCTCGACGAAGCCGCGGACGACCATCGCCATCGCCTCGTCCTCGGCCATACCGCGGCTCATCAGATAGAACAGCTGATCCTCGCTGACCTTCGACACGGTGGCCTCGTGACCCATCGTGACGTCGTCCTCACGGATGTCGACGTACGGGTAGGTGTCACTGCGACTGATGGTGTCGACAAGCAGCGCATCGCATTTCACGCTGGAGCGCGAACCGTGTGCGCCCTTGTTGACCTGAACCAGGCCACGGTAGGACGTCCGGCCGCCGCCGCGCGCGACGGACTTGGACACGATGTTGCTGGACGTATTGGGCGCCAGGTGAAGCATTTTCGCGCCGGTGTCCTGATGCTGGCCCTCGCCCGCGAACGCCACCGAAAGCACCTCGCCCTTGGCGTGCTCACCGGTCATCCACACGGCGGGGTACTTCATCGTCACCTTCGAGCCGATGTTGCCGTCGACCCACTCCATCGTGGCGCCCGCTTCGGCACGGGCCCGCTTGGTCACCAGGTTGTAGACGTTGTTCGACCAGTTCTGAATGGTCGTGTATCGGCAACGGCCGCCGGGCTTCACGATGATCTCGACCACCGCGGAGTGCAGCGAGTCGCTCTTGTAGATCGGCGCCGTACAGCCCTCGACGTAGTGCACGTAGGCGTCCTCGTCGACGATGATCAGCGTGCGCTCGAACTGGCCCATGTTCTCGGTGTTGATCCGGAAGTAGGCCTGCAGCGGGATGTCGACGTGGACACCCTTCGGCACGTAGATGAACGAACCGCCCGACCACACCGCGGTGTTCAGCGCGGAGAACTTGTTGTCACCAGCGGGGATCACCGTCCCGAAGTACTGCTTGAAGAGCTCCGGATGCTGCTTCAACGCGGTGTCGGTGTCGAGGAAGATGACGCCTTGGGCCTCGAGATCCTCACGGATCGAGTGATAGACGACCTCCGACTCGTACTGCGCGGCAACGCCGGACACCAGACGCTGCTTCTCCGCCTCGGGGATGCCCAGCTTGTCGTAGGTGTTGCGGATGTCCTCGGGCAGGTCGTCCCACGTCGCTGCCTGCTTCTCGCTGGAGCGCACGAAGTACTTGATGTTGTCGAAGTAGATGCCCTCGAGGTTGGAGYCCCAGTTCGGCATCGGCTTCTTGTCGAAGGTGCGCAATGCCTTGAGCCGCATCTCGAGCATCCACTCGGGCTCGCTCTTCTTGCCCGAGATGTCGCGCACCACCGCCTCGGACAGTCCGCGCTGGGCGCTGGCGCCCGCGACGTCGGAATCCGCCCAGCCATAACCGTAGCGACCCAGCGACTCGATGGTCTGCTCCTGAGTCAGGGCCTCGGGGGTGGTCGTCATGTCGACGCTCCTAGCTTCGTGGTGGCTTCGGCGTGGGCTGTGTGCCGAAGGGTGGTGTTCTCGGCGAGCGGCACGTGCGTCGTGCACGCGCAGTCACCGTTGACGATCGTGGCGAGCCTTTGTACGTGCGTACCCAGGATCTCGGCGAAGGCTTCCCGCTCCGTCTCGCACAATTCCGGGAACTCCTCTGCGACGTGCGACACCGGGCAGTGATGCTGGCACAGCTCGACTCCGTGTAGCGGACCGCTCACCTGGGTGGCGGTGGTCGCGTACCCGGCGTCGGTCAGTGCCTCTGCCATGCGATCGACAGTCGATTCAACGTCATCGGATCCCTCGGTTACTCCCGAGAGAATGGTGTCGATGCGACGGCGCGCGAAGGTGCGGATGGCCTCGTCGCCGCCGATCTCGCGCAGCTGGCGCATGGCAGCCGCCGCCAGATCGTCGTACGCGTGGCCGAGCTTGGCCCGCCCTGCCGCGGTGAGCCGGTACCGCTTGGCCGGCCTGCCGCGTCCGCTGTGTTGCCATGCCGCCGCGGCGCTGGACTGCGCGTCACCCGCGTCCGTCAGGGCGTCGAGGTGCCTGCGCACGCCCGCGGCAGAAATTCCCAGCTGCTCGCCGATCTCACCTGCAGTGACGGGTCCGGACTCCAGCAGATGCTGGACGATAGCGCCACGCGTGTGGCGATCGCTATGGTCCGGATTTAATTTCACAACACTATTGTGTCCGAATTCCGAAACCGGGTCTAGCAAGGGGACCCTTACGTGAGCGCCGTCATAGGATCGCCTGGTGAGCGATACGAACCGACGTGTGGTCCTGGCCAAGCGCCCCTCCGGCCTGGTCGATGACGAAACAGTGCGCATGGAGTCCGAACCGGCACCTACGCCCGCCGACGGTGAGGCCCTGGTGAAGGTCCGATATCTGTCGATCGACCCGACCATTCGTACGTGGATGGACGATGTGCCGAGCTATCTCCCGCCGATCCAGATCGGCGAGGTCGTCCGCAGCGGTGGTGTCGGCGAAGTGGTCGAGAGCCGCACCGACGCGTATCAGCCCGGCCAGCTGGTGTTCGGCATGACGGGCTGGCAGGACTACGTGATCGCCGACGCGGGCGAGAAGTCGATGCAGGTACTGCCCGAGGGTGTGCCGCCGGGGATCGCGATCGGCATCCTCGGCGTCACCGGCATGACCGCCTACTTCGGTCTCACGGACGTCGGCCAGATCAAGGACGGCGACGTCGTGGTCATCTCCGGCGCCGCGGGGGCCACGGGTTCGGCCGCGGGACAGATCGCGAAGATCAAAGGCGCGAAGAAGGTCGTCGGCATCGCGGGCGGCGCCGAGAAGTGCGCCTACATCGTCGACGAGCTCGGCTTCGACGAGGCGATCGACTACAAGAACGACAACGTGGCGGCCCGTCTTCGCGAGGCGTGCCCGGACGGTATCGACCTGTATTTCGACAACGTCGGCGGTTCGATCCTCAATGACTGCCTCGCCAACCTGGCGTTGCGCGGCCGGGTAGTGCTGTGCGGGGCGATCTCCACGTACAACGATGACGGCCCGCCGACGGGACCGAGCAACTACCTGACCCTGCTGGTGCGCCGCGGACGCATGGAGGGCTTCATCATCATCGACTACCTCGACCGCTTCGGAGCCGCGCAGATGGAGATGGCGGGCTGGATCGCCGAGGGAAAGATCAAGTCGTCCGAGCACATCGTCGAGGGTCTGGAGAAGGCGCCCGACGCGCTGAACCTGTTGTTCAGCGGCGGAAACACCGGCAAAGTGATCGTCTCGCTCTGACGGCTACGCTGCACTGATGGCCGCCCGCCCCGGCTCCCTGAGCTCGTCGATTGCCCGTTGGCATGCCGACGAGCGCGCCGTGGGCTCGCCGCTCAACGACGCCGAGGTCATCGCGATGCGGCGGACGCGCCTGTTCGGTGCGACGGGCACCGTGCTGATGGCGATCGGCGCGCTGGGCGTGGGTGCCCGTCCCGTGGTGCAGGATCCGACGTTCGGTGTTCGCCTTCTCAATCTGCCGTCACGGATCCAGACGGTCTCGCTGACCATGACCACCACCGGCGCAGTGATGATGGCGCTCGCCTGGCTGATGCTCGGACGGTTCGCCCTTGGCCGGCGGCGCATGTCCCGCAGCCAGCTGGACCGCACTCTGCTGTTGTGGGTGCTGCCGCTGCTCATGGCGCCCCCGATGTACAGCCGCGACGTCTACTCCTATCTGGCGCAGAGCGAGATCGCGATGAAGGGCCTCGACCCGTACCGTGTCGGTCCCGCGCCCGGCCTCGGCCTTGACCACGTGTTCACGCTGTCGGTGCCGAACATGTGGCGCGATACGCCCGCGCCGTACGGACCGCTGTTCCTGTGGATCGGCAAGGGCATATCGGCGATCACCGGCGAGGACATCGTGGCGGCGGTGCTCTGCCATCGGATTGTGGTTCTGCTGGGTGTCGGCCTGATCGTCTGGGCCACACCGCGTTTGGCGCGACGCTGCGGCGTCGCCGAGGTGAGCGCGCTGTGGCTGGGCGCTGCCAACCCGCTGCTGATCATGCATCTGGTCGCCGGTATCCACAACGAGGCGCTGATGCTCGGCCTGATGCTCGCGGGCACCGAGTTCGCGTTGCGGGGAATCGATGCGGCCCGCCCGCTGATCCCGAAGCCACTGGCCTGGCCGCAGGGACCAGAAGCCTGGGCGCGGTGGCGGCCGTCGCTGATGCTCCTGATCGGCGTTGTGCTGATCACGCTGTCCTCGCAAGTGAAGCTGCCGTCCCTGCTCGCGCTGGGCTTCGTCGCGATGGCGCTGGCCTGCCGATGGGGCGGCACCTTCAAGGCGTTCATCCTCGCCGGCGGATCACTCACCGCCGTATCGGTGGCGGTGATGGCTTTGATCGGCTGGGTCAGCGGCCTGGGATTCGGCTGGCTCTTCACGCTGGGCACCGCGAACGTCGTCCGCAGCTGGATGTCGCTGCCGACGCTGGCGGCCCTTGGCACCGGGCAGGTCGGGATTCTGCTCGGGCTGGGCGACCACACCACCGCGGTGCTCGGCCTGACCCGTGCGATCGGTGTCGTCATCATCGCGATCCTGGTGACCTGGCTGCTGCTCGCCGTACTGCGCGGACGCCTGCACCCGGTCGGCGGCCTCGGCGTCGCGCTCGGACTGACCGTGCTGCTGTTCCCGGTGGTCCAGCCCTGGTACGTGCTCTGGGCAGTCATCCCGCTCGCGGCGTGGGCCACCCGCCCCGCATTCCGCACGACGACCATCGTGGTGACGCTCGTGGTGGGCATCTTCGGTCCGACGGCCAACGGCGACCGGTTCACGTTGTTCCAGATCCTGCTGGCCGTCGTCGCGAGCACGGTGATCGTCGCGCTGCTCATCATGATCACCTCCAACCATCTGCCGTGGCGGCGCATGCCGACCGAGGGCACCGACGACACCACCGACGATGTCGCTCCCCCCGCCGAGCAGCCGTCGCCACCGCCGACACCACCGGTGAAGCCCGACGCCTACGCTGAATCCCCGTGACCCACACAGGATCGGGGACTTCCCCCGTCCCCGTGCGCCTGCGCGGGGTCAGCAAGCGGTACGGGTCGACGACGGCGGTGTCCGGCCTCGACCTCGAGGTGGCGACCGCCGAGGTGCTCGCGTTGCTCGGCCCCAACGGCGCGGGCAAGACCACGACTGTGGAGATGTGCGAGGGATTCATCAAACCCGATTCGGGCACCATCGAGATCCTCGGACTCGATCCGTTCGGCGAGAACGCCGCGGTGCGCGAACGCATCGGCGTGATGCTGCAGGGCGGCGGCGCGTATCCCGCGGCGCGGGCGGGCGAGATGCTCGATCTCGTCGCCGCGTACGCCGCCAACCCGCTCGACCCGAAGTGGTTGATGGACACGCTCGGCCTGACCGAATCGGCGCGCACGACGTATCGCAGGCTCTCGGGAGGGCAACAGCAGCGACTCGCGCTGGCGTGCGCCGTGGTCGGCCGCCCGGAGTTGGTGTTCCTCGACGAACCCACCGCAGGCATGGACGCCCACGCCCGAATCGTGGTGTGGGAGTTGATCGATGCACTGCGCCGTGACGGTGTGACGGTGGTTCTGACGACCCATCAGCTGGCCGAGGCCGAGGAGCTGGCCGATCGCATCGTCATCGTCGACCATGGTGTCGCGGTGGCCTCCGGAACGCCCGAGGAACTGATGCGCAGTGGCGCGGAGAACCAGTTACGTTTCCGTGCGCCACGCATGCTCGACCTGACGCTGTTGATGTCGGCTCTTCCGGAGACCTACACCGCGACCGAGACGGCGCCGGGTGAATACCTCGTCGAGGGTCACATCGACCCTCAGGTGCTGGCCACCGTGACCGCGTGGTGCGCGCGGGTCAACGTGCTGGCCACCGACATGCGGGTGGAGCAGCGCAGCCTCGAAGATGTTTTCCTCGAACTCACCGGCCGGGAGCTGCGCTCGTGAATCGTTTTGCGCCAGGCACCTTCGCGCCTGACCCACGCCCGGCCACGGTGCAGAAGATGCTGACCGCGCAGTTCGGCCTAGAGCTGAAGCTGCTGCTGCGCAACGGCGAACAGCTGCTGCTGACGATGTTCATCCCGATCACCCTGCTGGTCGGCCTCACCCTTCTGCCTTTCGGCTCGTTCGGCGAAAACCGTGCCGCGACGTTCGTTCCCGCGATCATGGCCCTGGCGGTGATCTCGACCGCCTTCACGGGGCAGGCCATCGCCGTGGCATTCGACCGCCGCTACGGCGCGCTGAAACGACTCGGCGCGACCGCGCTGCCGGTGTGGGGCATCATCGCGGGCAAGTCGCTTGCCGTGCTGGCCGTCGTGTTCCTCCAGTCGATCATCCTGGGCGCCATCGGTTTTGCGCTCGGCTGGCGACCGGACATCGCCGGCCTGGCGTTGGGCGCGGTGGTCATCGCCCTGGGAACGGCCGGTTTCGCCGCGCTCGGCCTGCTGCTTGGCGGAACGCTGCGCGCGGAGATCGTGTTGGCGGTGGCCAACCTGCTGTGGTTCGTCTTCGCCGGCCTCGGCGCGCTGACACTCGAGGGCGGTATGGCGCCGACCGCGCTGGCATGGGTCGCGCGACTCACACCGTCGGGCGCACTGACCGAAGCGCTGTCGCAGGCGATGACGCCGTCAGTTGACTGGTTCGGCCTGGCGGTGCTCGCGGTGTGGGGCGGCGTTGCGGCCCTCTGCGCCTTGCGCTGGTTCCGTTTCACCTGACGACGACAGTTGCGGCAGAAGATATTCCAGCTGCCCGACCTCTTCGATGTTGTGCTTGATCCACGCCTGGACCTTGTCGTCGTAGAACCGGCGGCGCACGATGCGGTTGATCGCCGCCAGCCACGGCGACCGGACGCCGAGGTCCATCACCGTGACGTAGTGTGCGCCGTCGCTGCCTGCCGACCAGGTGTGCTCGAGCGTGAAGACCGGAATGCCGACCACCCGCTTGACCAGCCGGATACCGGTCTCGTCGAGTTTCTCGACGCGGGCGACCTCGTCGATCTTGTATTCGGGCCTGCCGCCGAACGCCTCGACCATGCGGAATCGCGCACCTTCGGCCGCACCCCCATCCCGGGCGGGCCGCTCGAGTTCCCACCTGATGTGGTCGATCGGATGCCATGCGAGATAGCGGTCGATGACCTCACCTCCGTACGACATCGTCCCGCCGAGGTGGGTGAACCACTCGAGCAGCATGGCGGGTGTCAATCCGGCCAGCGGCCGATGGTCGATGGTGATGCGGCGCCGGCCATGCGGAAGGTCGCTGCATCGAACTGTCGCCGTGCCGACGGCGCGGAGTGGGTAGAGCACCGGACGGGTCATCGGAGCCTCCAAGATACGTTAGCGTTTCTTATATCGGCAGGTTAGACTTTGCAACTAAGATACGCAAGCGTTTCTCTTGGGAGGTCTGATGCGGCGGCGCCACGGCGACGAACTGGACGCGGCGATCCGTACCGCGGTGCTGGATCTGCTGGCCGAACACGGGCCCTCCGGAGTGACCATGGAAGCCGTCGCCGCGGCCGCGCAGACCAGCAAGCCCGTGCTGTACCGAAGGTGGCCCGATCGCGCCGCGCTGTTGCGCGACACCCTGCTGCGGATCGCGACCGCGGCGATCCCCCACGACGACACCGGCAGCTACCGCAGCGACATGCTCGCGATCCTGCGTGGGTGGGCGGCGCTGTTCACCGGTCCCCAGGCCGCCGTGCTTCGCGCCGCCGTCGCGGCCGCGGCCCACGACCCCGAGTTGACGGCGGCGTTTCAGCAGGACGTGATCGGCTGGCGGAAGAAGGAGATGGCCGCGCTGTTGGCCCGCGGCATCGAACGTGGCGACGTGCGCGCCGACGTCCCCGTCGAGATCGCCCGCGAGCTGGGACAGAGCGTGTTGTGGCACCGGCTGCTGATCACCGGCGACCCGATCACCGACGATCTCGTGGTGCAGCTGGTCGATGAGGTCCTGGTGCCGTTCGTCGCGCCTCGCGCATAAGCCGGCCCTACTACAGCGTGTAGTTAAATCTGCTCTACCATCGATCCGTGCCCGTCGGACGAATCTTCCTGCGGCTGGTCGACCTTCTGCCGTTGCCAAGCCTGCGGGTCCAGCGCGTCATCGCCGCTGCCGTCATCCTGAGCCAGGGCGGTATCGCAGTGACCGGCGCGATCGTCCGCGTCACGGCCTCGGGCCTGGGCTGCCCGACGTGGCCCCAATGCTTCCCCGGCAGTTTCACGCCGATCCCCCACCCTGAGGTCGCCGGCATTCACCAGGCCGTCGAGTTCGGCAACCGGATGCTCACGTTCCTCGTGGTGCTCACCGCAGCGCTGGCGGTACTGGCCGTCACGCGTGCCCGCAGGCGCCGCGAGGTTCTGATCTATGCGTGGCTGATGCCGGCATCGACGGTGATTCAAGCCGTGATCGGCGGCATCACTGTGCTGACCGGCCTGTTGTGGTGGACGGTGGCGATCCACCTGCTGGCGTCGATGACGATGGTGTGGGTTTCGGTGCTGCTCTACGTCAAGATCGGGGAGCCCGACGAAGACACAGCCGGCGTCGTCCACCACCGCGTTCCGAAACCATTGCGCCAGTTGACCATTCTGAGCGCGGTCGCACTGGCCGCGATGCTCGTGACCGGCACACTGGTCACCGGCGCAGGCCCGCACGCGGGCGACAAGAGCATCACCCAACCGGTACCCCGGCTACAAGTCGAGATCACGACGCTCGTGCACATGCACTCGACTCTGCTCGTGGCGTACCTGTCCCTTCTCGTCGCGCTCGGCTTCGCACTGCTCGCCGTCCGCGCGCCACGGCCGGTCATGCTGCGGCTCGGGGTGCTCATCGCGCTGGTGTGCGCTCAAGGACTGGTGGGCACCGTGCAGTACTTCAACGACGTCCCCGCCGCGCTGGTGGCCATCCACGTCGCCGGTGCGGCCGCGTGCACCGCTGCCACCGCCGCGCTATGGGCGTCGATGCGAGAGAGGGCCGAGCCCGCGGCGCTCGAGGGTGTCCTCGACGCCGAGGACGAAGTCGCGCTGCCTGCGCGCCCGCGTGGCGTCGTCTAGCTGCCGCCACCCCAGCGACGGTTCGACGAGTTCGAGTTCCAGCAGTTGCGGATCGGACGCGTCGCCGATGACGTCGACGCGGGCGTACAGCAGTTCGGCCACGTCGACGTCGAGGTGTGCGGCGGCAGCGGCCAGCGCCGCATGACCGACATCCCACAGCTCGAAGTCCGGGTCTGCCGGTGTCAGCGACTCGGCGGCGAATGTGCCCGAGTCGTCGAAGTCGGGCCGCCCGCCCGGCGCCGGCAGAATCGGGCCCTTGGTGAACGCGTGCGATTGACGGCCGCCGAGGAAGACCAGCGCGGTTTCACCATTCTCGACCCGCTCGTCGTAGGGCTGCACGAGCGCAGTGCTGCCGTCGGCGTGCAGCGCCGCAACGTGGCCACGCGCGTCATCGCTGTCGGTGAATCGTTGCGCACCAACGGATCCGGCCCCGACGGCCGGTTTGACCACAACCTCACCGGCAGGCACGTGCGCCTGCTCACCCGGCGCGAAGAACCGGCTGGTGATGACCGGCACACCGGCGGCGGCGAGGTCGGCGAGGTAGCGCTTGTCGACGTTCCAGGCGACGACCTCGGCGGCGTTGACGAGGTTGCCGACATTCCTGGTCCACGCCAGAAACTCGTCGAGACGGTCGATGTAGTCCCACGTCGCCCGGAGGATGACCAGGTCCGCCTTCAAAGTGTCCGGGTCGTCCCAGGGCAGCCAGCGAGCATGCAGACCGCGTCCGCGCAGCGCGGCGACCAGTTCGGCGTCGTCCCCGTCCCCCTCGGGCAAGGCCGCACATCCGGCCAGCACGATGCGCGGATGGAGGATGTCGGGGCGGGCGAGTTTCATATCAAGGCAGGATAGAAGCATGCATGCCATCGAAGTCGCCGAGACCGGCGGACCAGAAGTCCTGACCTACGTCGAGAAGCAGCAGCCGGCCCCCGGCCCCGGCGAGGTGCTGATCAAGGCCGAGGCCATCGGCGTGAACTTCCTCGACACGTACTTCCGCTCCGGGCAGTACCCACGCGAGGTGCCCTTCGTCCTCGGCAACGAGGTGTGCGGGACCGTCGAGGCCGTCGGCGACGAGGTCGCGGCGCTGGCTGTCGGCGACCGGGTGGTCACCGCCCAGGCCAACGGCGCCTACGCCGAATACGCCTTGGCGAGAGCGGATTTCTGCGCCTACGTGCCCGACGGCGTCGGCTCGGACGTGGCGGCCGCGGCGCTGCTCAAGGGAATGACGGCGCATTACCTGATCACCTCGACCTACCCGGTGCAGCAGGGCGACGCCGTTCTGGTGCACGCAGGCGCGGGAGGTGTGGGCCTGATCCTCACGCAGTGGGCCACCAGCCTGGCAGCCCGGGTGATCACCACGGTGTCAACCCCCGAAAAAGCAGAGCTGTCGCGGAAGGCGGGCGCCGTCGAGGTACTCGACTACCCCGACGATCCCGCGGAGTTCGGCGCCAAGATCAAGGACCTCACCGACGGTGGCGTCGCCGTGGTCTACGACGGCGTCGGCGCCGACACCTTCGACGCGAGCATCGCCAGCCTTGCCATCCGCGGCACGCTGGCGCTCTTCGGCGCGTCCAGCGGCCCGGTGCCGCCGTTCGATCCGCAACGGCTCAATTCGGCGGGCTCGCTGTTCCTCACGCGGCCGACGCTCGTGCACTACACCCGCACACCCGACGAGTTCGCCTGGCGCGCAGGAGAACTACTGGATGCCATCGCCAACGGCACCATCACCGTCACGGTCAGCGAGCGGTACCGCCTGGAGGATGCCGAGCAGGCCCATCGCGACCTCCAGGGCCGCAAGACGGTCGGCTCGGTGGTGCTGATCCCCTAGGCGGTCTCGGCGACCGGGAAGGTCCACGTGCCGTCGAGAACCTCCTGCCGTGGCCGATACAGCCGCACGGTGTAGTTCCAGCCGGGTGTGATCGGCAGGCAGTTGGTCGCGCCGTCACACCCGCCGAAATGGATGGTGGTGTTCCCTTCGGGGCCCTTCTGCGCGGTGAGGTTGTTGTAGGAGTAGGCGTTCTGCTCGTTCAGGGTGAAGTAACCGTCGGAGTTGTAGACCGTCACCGACCAGAAACCGTCCACCGGCACCTCGCCGACGACCAATCGATGCGCTGTCGTGCCGTCGTTCTGAGGCGGGACGACGGTGAGGTACAGCGCGTCCTTCTCCGGATTGCCGCCCCAGGCGTTGGCCGCCCCGATCAGGTGGCGCACCGGGTCGGTGTTCTCCTTGGTGCCGAATGTTTCCCTGGTGTCGGGCAGCGTCGTCGCCAATGTGACCAAGGCGTCGCGAACCGTCTTCTGGCTCGCCGGTTCCCAGTTTGGTATCTCGAAGGCGCCGACGTTCTCCTGCTTCACCGTGATCGCGTCCTGCAAGGTGTGCACCGCGGAGACGTCGGCCGCATCGTTGGGGTCGACCAGAATGCGCACCGGCGTGGCGACGTATCGTGTGCCGATCTGATCCCGGGTCAGGATGCACTCGCCCGCGCCGTATACGACGTCACGTGTGTAGTGGTCCTCGTCGATCACCTGCAGCGACATGAACCGGCCGCGGGAGTCGGGCAGGGTGATGGTCACCGGCCCGGCATCGAGATCGAAAACGGCCGCCGAGTACAGCGTGTCGCGGTTGGCCCGGATGACAAGTTGGTGGTCGATCGGGGTGAGCTCGCGGATGTGGAAGTACTCGCCGAACCCGCCGTTGCTCACGATGTTTCCGAAGTAGAGATCGCTCTCGGCGCGGACGAAATTGTCGGGGCTCACCAGAACATCGGGCATGAACCCGAGGCTAGGGCTACAGGTGCAGCAGTGTGGGCAGATCCAGCGCCGAGTCGACTGCCAGCGCGCAGAACACCACGGCCAGGTAGTTGTTCGACTGCAGGAACAGCCGCAGCGGCTTGACCGGTTCGCCGCGACGCACGCCGGCGTACAGCTGATGTGCCATCACCAGGAACCACGCTCCGGCCAGGATGGCGACCGCCGCGTACAGCCAGCCGGTGGCCAGCGTGAGAGCGAGGGTGGCCACCACCGTCAGCCATGTGTAGATGAGGATCTGCTTGGTGACCTGTTGCTCGGTGGCCACGACGGGCAGCATCGGGACCCCGGCCGCCGCGTAGTCCTCCTTATAACGCATCGCCAGCGCCCACGTGTGCGGCGGCGTCCAGAAGAAGATGATGGCGAACATGACCAGCGCGGGCCATTGGATGGTTCCGGTGACCGCCGACCAGCCGATCATCACCGGCATGCAGCCGGCGGCGCCGCCCCAGACGACGTTCTGCGTCGTGCGCCGCTTCAGCAGCAGGGTGTAGACGAGGACGTAGAACGCGATCGTCGCCCCGGCAAGGTGGGCCGACAGCATGTTCGTCGTCCACCAGAGCCAGAAGAACGAGCCGACCGACAGCGCGAGCCCGAAGACCAGCGCATGGCTGCGCGGAACGATGTCCCTGGCCAACGGCCTGCGCTCGGTGCGCTTCATTTTCTTGTCGATGTCGGCGTCGGCCACGCAGTTCAACGTGTTGGCGCCCGCCGCGGCCAGCAGCCCGCCGAACAGTGTGTTCAGGATCAGCAGCGGGTCGACGGTGCCGCGGTCGGCGAGCAACATCGCCGGAATCGTGGTGACCAGGAGCAGTTCTATGACGCGCGGTTTCGTCAGCGACAGGTAGCCCAGCAGCGTGGTACGCACTCGGCCGTGCGCCCCGGCGGGGAGCTGGCTCTCGCGAATATCCACGCAGTACTCCTTGAAATGGCTGCAGCGCGCGCGGCGTCTACTACAGAGGATGGTAGACCGCGGCTGAACGGCCGCCTAATCGTCCCCCAAGCAGCCTGCAACGGATGTCGATCCCGCACTAGGCTGTTCGAAGAGGCAGCTTGCCGAGCTCAACCGTCGACCAGGAGAGGGCGCCTGTGACCACGCTCGAAGAGATTTCCACTCTTACCCGTCCCCATCACCCCGACGACTGGTCCGACGTGGACTCCGAAGCCGTCGACACCGTACGGGTGCTGGCAGCGGATGCGGTGCAGAAGGTGGGTAACGGTCACCCCGGCACGGCCATGAGCCTGGCGCCGCTGGCGTACACGCTGTTCCAGCGCCAGATGCGCCACGACCCCAGCGATGTGCACTGGCTGGGCCGCGATCGCTTCGTCCTGTCGTGCGGGCATTCCAGCCTGACGCTGTACATCCAGCTCTACCTCGGTGGCTTCGGCCTGGAGCTCTCCGATATCGAGTCGCTGCGGACGTGGAAGTCCAAGACGCCCGGCCATCCCGAGTTCCGCCACACCAAGGGTGTGGAGATCACCACCGGTCCCCTGGGTCAGGGTCTGGCCTCTGCGGTCGGCATGGCGATGGCATCGCGTTACGAGCGCGGGCTGTTCGACCCGGACACGCCCGCTGGTGAGAGCCCGTTCGATCACTTCATCTATGTCATCGCCTCCGACGGCGACATCGAGGAGGGCGTCACCAGCGAAGCCTCCTCGCTGGCAGGCACACAGCAGCTCGGCAATCTCATCGTGTTCTACGACCACAATCAGATCTCCATCGAGCACGACACGAACATCGCTCTCTCCGAAGATGTTCCGGCGCGTTATCGCGCGTACGGCTGGCATGTCCAGGAGGTCGAGGGCGGCGAGAACGTCGTCGGAATCGAGCAGGCCATCGTCGAGGCCAAGAAGGTCACCGACAAGCCGTCGTTCATCTCCGTACGGACGATCATCGGCTACCCCGCACCCACCAAGATGAACACCGGCGGTGTGCACGGTTCGGCGCTGGGCGACGAAGAGGTCGCGGCCACCAAGAAGGTCCTCGGCTTCGACCCGGACAAGACGTTCGAGGTGCGCCCCGAGGTCATCGAGCACACCCGCAAGCTCGTGGAGCGGGGCAAGGAAGCCCGCGAGAAGTGGCAACCGACCTTCGACGCATGGGCCGAACGCGAACCCGAGCGCAAGGCCCTTCTGGATCGCCTTCTGGCCGAGGAGCTGCCCGACGGCTGGGATGCCGACATGACGTACTGGGAGCCGGGCAGCAAGCCGCTCGCCACGCGGGCCGCGTTCGGCCAGGTACTCAACGATGTGGCGCCGAAGCTGCCCGAACTCTGGGGTGGTTCGGCCGACCTGGCGGGCAGTAACAACACCACCATCAAGGGCGTCAAGTCCTTCGGGCCGCCGTCGATCTCGACCGAGGACTTCACCGCGGACTGGTACGGCCGCGTGCTGCACTTCGGCATCCGCGAACACGCGATGGGCTCGATCCTGTCCGGCATCGTGCTGCATGGGCCGACACGTGCCTTCGGCGGAACGTTCCTGCAGTTCTCCGACTACATGCGCGGGGCGGTTCGGCTGGCGTCGCTGATGGACATCGACACCATCTACATCTGGACCCACGACTCGATCGGTCTGGGTGAGGACGGACCGACGCATCAGCCGATCGAGCATCTGGCGGCGCTGCGCGCGATCCCGAACCTGTCGGTCGTGCGGCCGGGTGATCCCAACGAGACCGCGTACGCGTGGCGCAGCATTTTGTCGCGCGGAAACGGCAGCGGTCCTGTGGGTTTCATTCTCACGCGCCAGGGCATCCCAGTGCTGGAGGGCACCGACGCCGAGGGTGTCGCGAAGGGTGGCTACGTGCTCGGCGGCGGTAATCCCGCCGATGACGCCGACGTGATCCTGATCGGTACCGGTTCGGAGCTTCAGCTCGCGGTGGAAGCCAAGAAGCTGTTGGCCGAGAAGGACATCACGGCGTATGTGGTGTCGATGCCGTGTGTCGAGTGGTTCGAGTCGCAGCCGAAGGAGTATCGCGATTCCGTGCTTCCGCCTTCGGTTTCGGCACGGGTGGCGGTCGAGGCGGCCGTCGCACAGAGCTGGTACAAGCTCGTGGGCGACACCGGGGAAATCGTGTCGATCGAGCACTACGGCGAATCGGCCGACGACAAGACGCTGTTCCGCGAGTTCGGTTTCACGCCTGAGGCCGTCGCGGCTGCCGCAGAGCGATCCATAGACAACTAGATCTCAACGAAGAAGGGCATCAATCATGACGCAGAACCCGAATCTGGCCGCCCTGTCCGCCGCCGGCGTATCGGTGTGGCTCGACGACTTGTCGCGTGATCGGCTGCAGACCGGCAATCTGCAGGAGCTCATCGACACCCGCAGCGTCGTCGGGGTCACCACGAACCCGTCGATCTTCCAGGCCGCGCTGTCGAAGGGCAACGCCTACGACGATCAGGTCAAGGAGTTGGCCGAGCGCGGAGCCGACGTCGACGCCACGATCCGCACCGTCACCACCGACGACGTGCGCAATGCCTGCGACGTGCTGCGACCGCAATGGGAGGCGTCCGACGGCGTCGACGGCCGCGTCTCGATCGAGGTCGACCCGCGACTGGCCCACGATGCGGACAAGACCATCGCGCAGGCCATCGAGCTGTGGAAGATCGTCGACCAACCGAACCTGCTGATCAAGATTCCGGCTATGGAAGAGGGCATACCGGCGATCACCGCCGTTATCGCCGAAGGCATTTCGGTGAACGTCACGCTGATCTTCTCCGTCGAGCGTCACCGTCTCGTCATGGACGCATACCTCGCCGGCCTGGAGAAGGCCAAGGAGGCGGGCCACGACATCTCCAAGATCCATTCCGTCGCTTCGTTCTTCGTGTCCAGGGTGGACACCGAGATCGATAAGCGACTGGAGAAGATCGGATCGGACGAGGCGCTCGCACTACGAGGAAAAGCCGGCGTGGCCAACGCCCACCTCGCCTACGCGGCCTATGAAGAGGTGTTCGTCGGCGGCAAGCGCTTCGAGGCGCTGAAGGCCGACGGCGCGCGCGTCCAGCGGCCACTGTGGGCGTCGACCGGCGTGAAGAACCCTGATTATTCCGACACGCTGTACGTCACCGAACTGGTCGCGCCGAACACCGTGAACACCATGCCGGAGAAGACGATCGACGCGGTGGCCGATCACGGCGTGATCACCGGTGACACCGTCTCCGGCAAGGGTGCCGAGGCGCAGAAGGTGTTCGACGAGCTGTCGGCGGTCGGCATCGATCTTCCGGACGTCTTCAAGGTGCTCGAGGACGAGGGCGTGGAGAAGTTCGAGAAGTCCTGGCAGGAATTGCTCGACGCCACGCAGGAACAGCTCGACTCCGCTAAGAAATGAGTGGATGGCGTAATCCGCTGCGCGACAAGCGCGATAAGCGGATGCCGCACATCGCGGGTCCGTGTGCTGTCGTCATCTTCGGTGTGACGGGTGATCTGGCGCGCAAGAAACTGATGCCCGCGATCTACGACCTCGCCAACCGCGGACTGCTTCCGGCCAACTTCGCCCTCGTCGGGTTCGCCCGGCGCGACTGGGTGGATGAGGATTTCGCCAAGCTGGTCCTCGAATCCGTGCAAGGGCACGCTAGGACACCGTTCCGGCAGGAGGTCTGGGACCGCCTTGCCGAGGGAATCCGGTTCGTGCAGGGCACCTTTGACGACCCGAAGGGGTACGAGAGGCTGGCCGAGGCACTGCAGAAGCTGGATGCCGAACGCGGAACCGGCAGTAACCACGCCTTCTACCTGTCGATTCCACCGAATGCGTTTCCGGTGGTGTGCGAGGAGCTCAAGCAGTCCGGGCTGGCCAACAAACCCGACGGCTCCTGGAGCAGAGTGGTCATCGAAAAGCCGTTCGGCCACGATCTGCAGAGCGCACGAGATCTCAACGCGGTGGTCAACAGCGTCTTTCCCGAGGACTCGGTGTTTCGCATCGACCACTATCTCGGCAAGGAGACGGTCCAGAACATCCTGGCTCTGCGCTTCGCCAACGAGCTGTACGAACCGATCTGGAACAACAACTACGTCGACAGTGTCCAGATCACCATGGCCGAGGACATCGGCCTCGGCGGCCGCGGTGGCTACTACGACGGTGTCGGCGCCGCCCGTGACGTCATCCAGAATCATCTGCTGCAGCTCATGGCGCTGACCGCCATGGAGGAGCCGGTGAGCTTCGGACCTGGTGAACTGCAGGCGGAGAAGATCAAGATTCTCTCGGCCACCCAGGTGATGCAGCCGCTGGATCAGACAACTGCGCGCGGACAGTACTCCGCGGGATGGCAGGGCAGCGAGAAGGTCGTAGGGCTGCTCGAAGAGGAGGGGTTCTCCAAAGAGTCCACCACCGAGACATACGCGGCGATCGCCCTGGAGATCGACACCCGCCGCTGGGCAGGTGTGCCGTTCTTCCTTCGGACCGGAAAACGGTTGGGGCGCAGGGTCACCGAGATTGCGTTGATCTTCAAGAGGGCACCGCATCTGCCGTTCGACAAGACGATGACGGAGGAACTCGGCCAGAACGCGTTGGTGATCCGGGTGCAGCCCGATGAAGGCATCACCACGAGGTTCGGATCCAAGGTGCCAGGAAGCGCCATGGAGGTCCGCGACGTGAACATGGACTTCTCCTACGGCTCGGCGTTCGCCGAGGACTCCCCCGAAGCCTACGAGCGACTCATCCTCGATGTGCTGCTCGGTGAGCCGTCGCTGTTCCCGGTCAATCGAGAGGTCGAATTCTCTTGGGAGATACTCGATCCCGTATTGGAGTACTGGGCTTCGCACGGTAAACCCGATGCCTACGAGTCCGGTACCTGGGGGCCCGAGTCGGCCGCCGAGATGTTGCAACGCATGGGTCGGGAATGGAGGCGGCCATGATCGTCGACTTGCCGGATACGAACACCAACGACATCAGCAAGAAGATCACCGGGCTGCGTGAAGAGGGCGGCGCGATCACGCTGAGCCGCGTGCTCACACTCGTGATCTCGCTGCACACCGATGACCTGCTCGAGGATTCCATCGAGGCGGCCAACTTCGCCAGCCGTGAACACCCTTGCCGCGTCATCGTTGTGGTGGCAGGCGATCGGGATGCGAAAGAACCGCGCCTCGATGCACAGCTACGGGTCGGCGGGGACGCGGGTGCGGGCGAAGTGGTCGCCCTGCATCTGCACGGCGAGATGGCCGACCACGCCAACAGCGTGGTGCTGCCGTTCCTGCTCCCGGACACCCCCGTGGTGGCATGGTGGCCGGCCGGCGGTCCCGATGATCCTTCGCGGGACCCACTGGGGCAGTTGGCGGTTCGCCGGATCACCAATGCGACCGATTGTGCCGACCCGATGGCGGCGATCAAGGGACGCCTTGCCGGGTACACGGCGGGTGACACCGATCTGGCGTGGGCCCGCATCACGTACTGGCGCGCGCTGCTGACGGCCGCGCTAGATCAGCCGCCATTCGAGCCGGTCACCTCGGCGGTGGTCTCCGGGCTTCGCGACGAACCGTCCCTCGATGTCCTCGCCGGGTGGCTGGCCGCGCGGATCGACGGTCCCGTGCAGCGGGAGGTGGGCGACTTGAAGGTCGAGTTGATCCGCAAAACCGAGACCATCACATTGCGCAGGCCGCAGACCGGTGTGACGGCGACAATCAGCAGAACCGCCAAGCCGGACTCTCTGATCCCGTTGGCCCGCAGGGAGGCAAAGGAATGCCTCGCCGAGGATCTGCGCAGGCTCGACGCCGACGAGATCTACCACGAGGCACTGAAGGGAATCGAGAAGGTGCAGTACGTATGAGCATCTGCGTCGAGAAGTATGCGGACACAGACGCTTTGGTGGCGGCCGCCGGCGATCGGCTCGTGGCGGCGATCACCTCGGCGATCAACGAACGCGGCCGTGCACTGATCGTACTCACGGGCGGCGGGACAGGGACGGGACTGCTCAAACGGGTCCGCGAGCAGGCCGAGGCGATCGACTGGTCGAAGGTGCACCTGTTCTGGGGTGACGATCGTTTCGTGCCCGCCGATGACGACGAGCGCAACGAGAAGCAGGCGCGTGAGGCGCTGATCGACCACGTCGACATCCCCGCGGCGAATGTGCATGCCATGGCGCCCAGCGGCGGCGCGTTCGGGGACGACCTCGACGCCGCGGCCGCGGCGTACGGGCAGGAGCTGGCCGACGTCGCCGACGACGGCCAGTCCGTGCCCGATTTCGACGTCCATCTCCTGGGCATGGGCGGCGAGGGGCATATCAACTCGCTGTTCCCGGACACGCCCGCGGTGCAGGAAACCAGCCGGATGGTCATCGGAGTGACGGACTCCCCCAAACCGCCGCCACGACGAATCACGTTGACATTGCCAGCTGTTCAGCGGTCCCGTGAGGTGTGGTTGGTGGTGTCGGGCGACGGGAAGGCCGATGCTGTTGCCGCGGCGATCGGCGGCGCCAAGCCTGTCGACGTGCCCGCTGCCGGCGGAGTGGGTCGCGAGGCGACGGTATGGCTGCTCGACGAGGGCGCGGCGTCCAAGCTCTAGCTGTCCCGAGTTATCCCCAATCGTGTTTTTATCCACAGGCTGGGTTTGACCTGCTTGTTCGTGTCGGCTTCACGGTTAGTGTCGAATGTATGTTCGATTCATTGGTCGCAGCGGCTGAAGCCTCCCGGCACGCTGCCGCGGTGGGGGCGTGGGCGCGGGTGGAGAATGCAGCCTGCGCGCGGCGGCTGGCGGCGATGGCCGATGAACTCGAACGGATGCTCGCCGCGGACGGGTCCGACGAACGCGCGCAGTGGTGTCTGGACAACTGGGACGCCGTCGCCGCATCGGTGGCCGCCGCGCAGAACGTGTCGCTGGGGGTGGCCGCCCATCAACTGGTGGTCGCCGACGACCTGCGGCATCGCCTGCCGCGGGTGGCTGAGGTGTTCGCCGCCGGCGCCATCAACTACCGGCTGGTGGCCGCGGTGTCCGCACGGACCCGGCTCATCCACGATCGCGATGCTGTGGCCAAGGTGGACACCGAGATCGCCGCCCACCTCACCGGGTGGGGCTCGCTGTCGGTAGCCAAGACAGAGCAGGCCATCGACTACTGGGTCGACCGCTACGACCC
>NZ_JBFREZ010000004.1:0-486111 GCF_052114565.1 Mycobacterium sp. 2YAF39 | reverse complement strand
ACCGCATCCGTCTGTGTACCGACCAATGGGGCTGCCGCTCAACCGAACCGCGGCCTGATGATGCCGCGCCGCACACAGACCCGCGCACAGTCGCGGCGCGAATACATCGAACAACAACGCCGCCTCAACGACGACCACCTCGCCGAACGCAACAGACCACCGCCCTTCTGAGGGCGGACCGGTGAGTACGGCGTCAGCCGGGGATATCGAGGCCGACAATCGTGGCGGCGCCCGACTCGCCCTCTGCGGTGTACGCGCGCAATGCGGTATCCAGGTCTTCACCGAACATGCGCACACTCTGCGCCGCTGCGGCGACCGCTACCGCTATGCCCTGCTGCGCTTTTCGGTAGGAGTCTGCTGTCAACAACTGGCCCGCGGTCGCCGCATGGCCGATGGCCGCACCGCTCTGTAAGCGGGCCAAGCCCTCGGCCACGTCGCCGAAAGTCGCCGCCGCAGCCTGCAGCACCTGAGGATTCACCTTCAGCGTGTCACCGCTCATGAAAGGCCCCTCACGCGATCAGAACCGAAGGTTTCGCAGGAGGTCGTAGACGCTGGCGATCCACAGCAGCAACGGGATCACCGCGGCAATCGCCGCTCCGTCAAGCAGTTCCAGGATCCGCTTGGTCACCGGCGACACCCGCTGCACACCGCTCGTCGCGCCGACGACGATCAACGCCACGATTCCGAGGGCCGTATAGATGCTGAGCACGAGCCACGCACTATCGGGTGTCCACAGCGACAGCTTCACCATCACACCCGTGGGAACGATCACGACCGCCGCCAACAACGCCCAGGCGCACCACCGCTCGGCGTAGAGCCGGGACCGGAATGCGCAGATCGACGTCACGAGCCCGGCGACGATCATGCTGTGAATGAAGAAATGTCCTTGCATCACAACGGTGATCGCGCCGATGGACAGCGTCAGCGCACCCGCGGTCACGAAGCCGATCAACAACCTCGTCGCCAACTGACTGCGTTCGTGCAGCCGGGCAGCGGAATCCGGCACCGACTCGATGATCGCCTGCCAGGTCGGCGATTCATCGCCGACGGGCGTCGCGACCGGATCGAGAAGCTCTTCGCTGCCCACGGTTTCCCCGGGCGCAGGGATCGGCGGCAACGCGATACGCGCGACCGCCACCGTCAACTTGGCCGCGTTGGTCACGACGATCAATCCGAACGCGATCGCTCCAGCTGGCACCCAGTACTGCCACCCGTACCCGAATGCGACCGCCGCTGCCGTCGCGGCGATCGATGCCACCGCGAAGAACGCGGCCAACTCGGCTCTTTTGCGCGGTCCGCCGCGCGTAGCCAACGTCAACAACAACACCACTGCACCCGCGCCCGCGGCCTGCGGTGCGCCCAGCGACTCGTAGCCCTCCGGTAGCGGAACGGCGAGCGCTGCCGCACCGGCCAGCGCAGGCAACGCTGCGACGAGCAGGCTCTCCGCCATGTCGATGTTCTGGTAGCGGTTGGTCGCCATGATGCTGCCGCCGAGCAGACCGAGACCGAGCACGCCGAGGGCGACCGCCCACCACCAAGGGTGCCCAGTCTGCGTCCACGCCACCAGCGACATAACAGTGACCGCCAGCGCGGCAAACGGGATCGCAAGGCCCACAAAGCGGTTCAACGCAGAGCGGTCGAACTCGGGCGACTCGTCGAGAACGGCGATCGCGTCGATCACGTCCTCGACAAGCGGGCGATACCGCTCGGTCCGGCTCACGGAGACCAGCGTCAGCAAGGACCCGTCGACCACACCTGCGTCATCCAACGACTCACTGAACTTCAGCGGCGGCGCACCCGGCCGCGCGAAAGCCCACGCCCCCTGTGCCGAAAAGTCGAACCCTGCAAGCACATCCTTCGGGGTGTCCTCGAGGAGTTCGGCCAACACCGACACCGTCTCGTCGACGTACGTTTCGATCGGCGCCGACGCAGGCAGCACCAGATCCGTCATCCGTCGACCGGTGAGGATCGTCACGCGCGTGGTCGACGGCCTGCCGGGCGTGACGCCCGACGACGCTGGTGCTGCAGCGGCAGTGGAGGTCAACGCCGCTCGAGCCTGTCGAAGTCATCGGACAACGCCGCGGCCAACTCGATGATCCGGCGCCGGAAGTCCTTGCCGAGCAGGTTCAGCTGAATCTCGGTGCCGGCCGCGATGTGCTTGTCGTACGGAAGCACGATCACCCGACCCGGCGGGACGTGGCGCTCGAACTGCTGCACCAGATCCTCGATGTCGATGTTCGGCTTACCGGGCACCACGTGGTTGATAACCACACATGAACGACCCAGCAGATCCTGATACCCGTTCTGCCGCAACCAGTCCATGGTCACAGCGGCCTGACGCGCGCCGTCGATCGATGCGCTTGCCACGATCACCAGACCGGAGACGGTGGACAGCACGCCACGCGCGGCGGGCTGGAACAGTCCCGCTCCACAGTCGGCGAGCACCAGGTTGTAATAGCGCGACACGATACTCGTCGCGCCTTTCCAATCCTCGTCGTTGAACTCGCGACGCGCACCGCTGTAGTCCTCGGACGACAGGACCTCGAGGTTCGAGCCGTTCATGCTCGTGTACGCCCGAATGTCGTTGTACCGCGCGAGGTCCTTGTCCGAGAGCAGATCTCCGATCGTCGCGGCCGACTGGCGTCCCGCACGGTCGGCCAGGTTGCCGCCGTCGGGATCCGCGTCGATCGCCAGGATCCGGTCGCCGCGGACCTTGCTCAACGCAGAACCGAGGGAGACTGCGATGGCGGTCTTCCCGACACCGCCCTTCAGCCCGAACACCCCAATCTGGTACGAGTCCCGTGCATTTCGCCGGATCCGGGTATGCAGATCCATTTCGTAGAGCTCGTCGGGCGACAGGCCCAGGTTGATGCGTGTCAACACGTACAGCAGATGCCGCCAGCCACGCTCCGACGGCATCTTGACCGCGGACTTCACACCGACATGCGAGAGGGCATCGATGGCGCGGTGGTTGCCGATCGTCGCCGCGGAAGTGGGCGCGGGCTGCCCCGCGCGGTGAATCGCGTCCATGTCCGACTGCGCCTCCGCGAAGTGCTGCGAGGGCGCGGGCGCAGGCGCGGACCGCGGTGCCGGCGTGGGCGCAGGCCGCTGCTGCTCGAACCGAGCACCGGCCGGTCCGGTCGCCTGCGGCGTCCTCATCATCCCGTTGGGCTGCTGCCGCAGCGGAGGGACCGAACGCGTCGGGGGGATCTGAGTCGTGAGCTCAGTCTGACGCGGTGGCGGTGCAGGGGTGGCCTGAGTCGCGCTCGGCGCCACGGGCATTGGGGGCGGCGTCACTTCGCTTCGGCCCGGGCCGCTGGTGGTCACGACGGTATCGCGATCCGCGTCGTCGTCGACTGTCCGCACAGCGTCCCCTGAGGGGCCTGGAGCGTGGAAGAGCCGGTCATAGTCTGCCGACATGAGTACCTCTCATTACTAGAAGTCGATGACGCACGCGGTGGGCGGGATCCGCCTTGGCGATCCGCCCACCTGCGCGCACCGTCGAACGATCAGAACATTCCGGTGACGCCGGCTTCGGTCTGCGCCATCGACTGGCCGGCGTTGCCGACGGTGTGTGCGAGATTCAGCAGAGCCGAGTTCAGTTCCGCCGATGTGGCATCCCAGCGCGCCTGCACAGCCTGGTAAGCATCCGAACCGCTGCCGCCCCACACCGAGGCCAGCGCCGCGAGCGACGCCTTGCCTTCGTCCAGCAGGCTGTCGGTCCGTTGGACGGCAGAGCCGATCTCCCCGGCGCCGCCCTCGATCCCTGCGAAGTTCCATACCTGTTCAGTCATTGATTTCTCCGTGTCTTGAGTCGTTTGGGTGCGAACTAGTGGTTGAGGTTCATCGACGATGCGAACGCGCCGGCCTGGTCGTCGTCGGTCGTCGTGTACTGCACACCACCGGTGTGGATGTTGGCCGAGATGTCGTCGAGCTCCTTGGTCTGCTGCGCGGCCGCCTCCTGGAAGCGGATCAGCGCCTGCTGCGCCGCAGTTCCTGCTTGACCGACCATCTGGCTCGCGAGCGCACCCGCGGTCGCCTCCACCTGCGCGATGACGACTGTGAGCTCACCGGAGATCCGTCCGAAGTTAGCTGCCTCCTTGGCGAGGACAGCAACGTCTGTATTCATTGCCATGCTGGATACTCTTTCTCTCTTCCTGTGTCCTCACCATGTGATGGCGAGTCTCTCCGGCCAGTTGGCCGGGAAGTCTGTTGTGGGCGTGATGAATTCGTCACCAGCCGTCGTCCTCGTCTTCGCCCAGGTCCTGCGGCAGCACGCGCGGTGCCGTCAGTCCCGTTTTCGAGCCCCCGCTCTTGCCGCGCTGACCCACGCCGTGCATCGGCCCCGTACCACCGCCGCCCGCACCGACCGGTGCCAGACCCATGCCATTGCCGCCCGCGGCGGCACCGGGTGCGACGGCCACCGGCTTCGTCTCGCCGATCAGGTTGGCCAACAATGGGGTTCGCGCCGCGGTGCCACCCGCGCCCGGCAGCGACGCCGCGCGCACCAGCCCCGCTCCGGCGCCGAGCCCCGACCCGCCGGCCAACGGGTGATTGGACAGCGGGCTGGTGCCGATCAGACCCATCTGGGCCTTGTCGCCGCCCATGCTGCCCAACTGGCTGAACATCGATGTCACCTGCTGGAGCGGCTGCGTCAGCTGCTGCATCGGCTGCATGACCATCTGGCTGGCCTGTTGCGGAAGCTGCCCGAGCGTCGATCCCAGTTGCGAGGCCATCTGCATGCCCATCTGCATGCCCTGCTGCATCTGCTGCCCCTGAGGAGCGGCGTCATTGGCCTTCTGCGCCTGGCCTTCTGCGCGCTGGGCGACCATGTTGCCCTGCGATACCGCGTTGCCGGAATTAAGCCTGATGGACTCCATCTTCGACACGGTGCTGACCTGTGCGATCGCCGCGTTACGCACTGCCGCCGCCGGCGCCATGGCCGCCGCTGCGCCGATTGCCGCGCCCACCACGCCTTCGCCGACGCCGGGCACGACGATCGGCTTCGGTGGCGCGATCATCTCGAACATCAGGTTCAACAACGTCTCGGCCTGGTAGACGTCCATCGCTCCGGCCGCCTGATTCCACATCCGGACGAAGTAGTCGGCCTCGTTCAGTCCGATCGGGATCGTGTTGACCCAGAAGAAGTTGGTGGCCTCGAGCACCGCGTGGGTGACGTGGTTCTGCTCGATCTCGACCAGCGGCGGCGTGGCCGCCATCGCGGCGGTATAGGAGTTCGCCTGCGCTATCGCCTGCAGAGCCCTCTTCATCGCTTGAGCGGAAACCGTTCGCAACCAGATGACCATGGGCATCGTCGACGACACGGCTTTCTCGCTCGCCGAACCACTCCATACCGACGTCAGCGAAGCCAGACTCCCCGCCAATTCGTCGGCCTGGGCCTCGAGGGAAATCGCAAGGGCTTCCCACCCCGCGGCAGCCTGAAGCATGGGTGCCGGTCCGGCACCCAGCATCAACCGCCCGGTGTTCAGCTCCGGCGGCATCCCATGCCAGTACATCGCTTATCGATTCCTCGCCTGTGGAGTCGGTTCGCGAAATATCAGAAGTTGGTGGCGTTGGCGCCGTCGACCGCTTCGTAGATGCCCGCGATCTCCATGTACGCCGCGCCCGCGCGGGACAACTCCTCCTGCGCGAAGGTGTTCAGCGCCAAGGCCTCGATGCCTTCTTTGGCGAAGACCACAGCCGCCTGGGCGGAAACCTCGTCGGCACCCGCAGGCACCAGTGCCGATACCGCGGCAGAGGCCGTGGTGCCGGCGGCAAGGCCCCTGACGCCGTTTGCGACTACCTGCGCACCGATTCCCACGGCCCCCGGATTATGCTCCATAGGTTGCATTTGCGACATCTCCTTACATACGTAGAATTGCCTGGTCATTGAATTATGAAGGATCCGACAAAGATTGCCGGTGCATCTAGATTATTCCCCCGACCCCTTAGCTAGCGCAAAAAGCCCTGTTTGCTAGGCGTCTCGATATATCTTAACCGCGCCTGCGGAGTGGTCAGAACACTTCTTCTTCCGGTGGATCCACATAAGCCGCCTGGATGACCTCCTTCGCGTCCGGTGAGACGAGAAATGCCTGGCCAGGAGGCCGGCGCTGCACCTTGATCTCCCGTGACGGGAAGTCCGCCTTCTCGCCGGACAGGAACAGGGTGGGAGTCCCGGCGCCGTAGGCGGCGCCCACGAATTTGTCCATGGTGGCCCGGTGCGCCTGGCTCATCTGACACGTCACGATGATGTGAAGGCCGATGTCGGCGGCAGCCGGCAACAACGGGAACAGCGGCGCCATCGGGGGCACCACACCGCTCGCCGCGACGATCATGTGCCAGTCGTCGACCAGCAGGACGACGTCGGGGCCCTTCCACCAGGACCGTGCCCGAAGTTGGGCGGTGGTGAGGTCCGGCGGTGGCAGCCTTTGCTTCAGGTTGATGGCGAGCGCCTTGATGGCTTCGTCCAACGTTGTGGTGTTGCGGTTGACCGCCCCGGCATCCAGCAGATGGCTCTCCGGTACCGCATCGAGGAGCCCCGAACGGAAGTCGGCCAGCATGAACCGCACCTGCGACGGGCTGTTACGCGCACAGATGGCCTGCGCCATCGCATGCGCGATGCGTGTCTTGCCCGACTTCGGCGCTCCGAAGATCAGCAGGTGCGGCGTCATGTGCATCGGGTTGTAGGCCACCGACAGATCCGACTCGCGCACGCCGAGCGGAACCATCCACCGGGTGCGGTAGTCGCTGTCCGGGCCTGGCGGGTTCGGATCGAGCTCGTGCAGGTAGATGCGCTCGGGCAGCACCCGTACCTTCGGCGCCTCCTCGGTCGTCTGCGCAGCGATGATCTCCACCGCCTGTGACATCGCCCCGACCAGGTCGTCGGCGCTGTGCACGCCGTCGAGTCGCGGGACCCCCATCATCAAATGGTGTTTCTCCATCGAGACCGCGCGGCCGGGCCGATTCTGGGGGATCTCACGGGTGATGCGGTCGATCTGGGTTTCGTTCACGTCACCCAGCCGGAACTCGATCTTCGTGCCGAGGTAGTCGCGAATACGTGATTTCAGCTCGGTCCACCGGGGCGTCGAAATCACCGTGTGCACGCCGAACTGCAGACCCTGCCCCGCGAGATCCTGAACCATGGGCTCGAGGTCGGGGAACTCCGCGACGAATGCAGGCCATCCATCGATGACCATGAACACATCGCCGAACGGGTCGACGGCAGCGGGATGGTTCGGATCTTCCCGCATCTGCCGGTAGGCCGCCATCGAACCGACACGCAGCTGCTTGAACAGCGCTTCCCGTTGACGCAGAATGGCTTTCATCTCCGCGACGACACGATTCACCCGGTCGGGTTCCGACCTTGTCGCCACACCGCCGACATGCGGAAGATCCTCGAGGTACATCAGCCCGCCGCCGCCGAGGTCGACGCAGTAGAACTGCATCTGCCGTGGGGTGTGCGTCGCAGCGGCGGAGAGTACGAGAGTCTGCAGGAAGGTGGACTTGCCGGTCTGCGGCGCGCCGCCCACGGCGATATTGCCGCCTGCCGACGCGACATCTATCCCCCAGACCTCTTGGCGGTGCCGCCGCGGCTCGTCCATGATTCCGAGGCCGATTCGCAGGGGCTGCCACTGGTGGTCGCGTTCGACGAGCTCGTTCACCGGTGTCGGATCGGTCAACGGCGGCAACCACATTCGGTATGCGCGGGTCTCGCCGGTGTCGAGCTGGTCGATGATGACCTCGCGCAGCACCCGCTGTTCGGGTTCTACCGTCATGACACCACCGCCGTATCGAAGATCGGTGCCGCGGTGAACGGGCGGATACGGATCCGGTCCTCTCCCTGGGTTCGCGGCTTGACTTCACCGTTGTCCTGCACCGGCGCCGTGGGGACATAGTTGACGCCGGTATACACGCTGTGGAACTTGACGGGGTCTTCCATGCCGACGCGGAGGAAGCCGACACCGCTTTCCTTGTTGGTGATGTATTGCGCCTCAGGCGTTCCGATCACTGCCTTGGACTCTGCGGAACTCGTCGTGCGCAGCGCGATCCGGTAGGTCAGGTTGGGTTCCAGCTTGTCGATCCGCACGCCGCCGGTGTTGAGCGACTGGGTCGCGAGCAACAGGTGCACCCGCAGCGAACGGCCCACGCGGCAGATCCGGTCGAAGAGGGCGATGAAGTCCGGGTGGTTCTGCAGCAGTTCGGCGAACTCGTCGACGACAACGAAAAGCGTTGGCAACGGCGGCAGTTCCGCGCCGCGCTCGCGGTGCTTCTCGTACTCGGCGACACCGGACAGCGCACCCGCGGCGCCGACCTGCATGCCCGCCTGACGCAGGATGGACTGCCTGCGGTCCAACTCACCGGTGAGCACCTCGCCCATACGACTGACGAGTTCTGCTTCTTCCTCCATGTTGGTGACGACTGCGGCGGTGTGCGGCAGCCGCTCCATGCCCAGGAATGTGGAGCCGCCCTTGAAGTCGGTGAGCAGAAGGTTGATCTGATCCGGATGGTGGGTGGCGGCCAGCGAGAGGATCAGCGTGCGCAGGAACTCCGACTTACCGGAACCCGTTGTACCGATGAGCATCCCGTGCGGCCCCGCGCCGAACTCCGCGCCCTCTTTGATGTCGAGGTACATAATGTCGCCGGTCTTCAGTTCGTGGCCGAACGGAATACGCAGCCTGTCGCGGTCGGTGTCGGTGAACATGCGCCACCGGTTCGGACTGACCTCTTCGATCGTCTGCGCACCGACCAGTTGGTGCCACTCGGTGGCGACCTTCTTCTGGACCCGCACACTCTTGTCGATGATCGTGCCGGTTATGGACCAACCGGCGAGCTTACGGGCGATGCGGGTCGCCTGATCCGATGTCATCCGGTCAGAGTCCGACGTGACGAGGCGGAACGTCTGATTGGGCAGCCGGTCGTCGGCGGTGCCGTCGGCGTTGACGCGGATGCGATACGCCGAGCCGCGGTGGTTGCCGAGCGTGATGACGGTGACGCCGGCACGGCCGTCGACCGGGAACCCGGCCCTGCCACCCGACAGATCGATGACGACGACATACGGTCCGGCGGGGGTGGCGTCGGGCGTGTGGGGGCCGCGGGCGGTCAGGTCGCTGAGCCCGTCGGGGCGCGTGAACACCAGACGCGTGGCACCAGCGGCGTCGGTGTCGGTCTGATGTTGCACGTGCGGTAGCCACTTGAGCCAGGCCCAGTCCGGATCCTCCGGGTTGTCGGTGAGCACCCGGATCTGCAGCAGGTCCGGCGGATGAAAGACCGCGAGATGACAGATCATCGCCGTGAGCAGCCCTGCGGCCCCGTCCGGGTCTCCGCCGACGGCGATCGTCGGAAAGGTGCGCAGCTGCACCAGTTTCGGACAGTCGTGGATCAACCCGTGCGTGCGCAGGAACTTGGTCACCCACATGTGACTGACGGGCTCGAGATGGGGCTGCGGAGCTCCTTGCGGCCCGGCCAGCTCACCACCGACGGCAGGCTTGAGCAAGCGGTCGACAGCGGGCTCGGTGCCGAGGCCGATCCGGACGGCCGAGAAGAAATCGGCGTTGGTGGGACGCGACCACTGCCGGTTGGTCCCGATGATGGAGAGCAGATCGTCGGGATGTGGTGCGTGGTAGTTGAAGAAGGTCACCTGAGCCGCCGCCGATGACGTCACCCGGGTGCGAAGCCCCGCGAGATATCGCAGGTATTCCTTGCGGTCGGCGTTGATCTCGGGCACCCGCTTACCGCCGGGACCACCTCCCGCCATGAAGCCGACGGTGCCCATCACCATCATCAGCGGCATCATCAGCATGTACGGCGACAACTGCCTGACGCCGGTGAAGATCATGATCGCGATCATGCCGAGCATGCCGCCGCCCATCACCCATGGCAGCGCCTTCTGGATGCCCGAGGGTGGGATCTCGACACCGAGGTCGTCGGGGGGCGTCACGTTGATCTCGCCGGGCGTCAGCCGCGGCCCCCGCTTGATGATGGGGGTGAACTTCTTGGTGGTCATCGGCCGGCTCCGGTGTTCGCCGTCACGGGTTGAGCGCCGGAGTTGGAACCGTCGTCGACTTTGCGCGGGTTGGGATTTGGCGGAAGTGTGTCGTGCTCGAGCAGGGCTGCCTGTTTGGACAGCACAGGACCGTCGACCAGGAGGCTGACGACCTGCCACGGTGCTGTCACCGGGGCGTTCAGGCCGATGGTGCTGCCCGTCTCCTCGTTCGGCAGCCCGTAGCGCACGCCCTGTGGATCGATGTAGTAGAGGCTCTCGCCATACCGCGGGTCGGGCGACTGCAGCCGGATGTACTTCCCGCCGTCGATGTAAACCGTTGCATCGCCACCGATTTGGTGGATCCCGGAGTTCATCGCCGAAGGCGCGATCGGCAGGTGGCGGCCGGTGATCACCGTCGTCTTCGGCGCTTGATCGCCCGCCTCCCGCTGCCACGACCAGCACAGCGTCGGGGCGTCCTCACGCAGCAGGATCTCCAACGGCTCGTCCGGCAGCGGAGAGTCGTACACCTGCTCCGCGATCCTGGCGACCGTGCTCGCCTCAACAGAGGGCGGCGTGACCAGTCCGAAGGAATTGGTGGCGCGCAGGGCGGCCGCCGTGGTCCCGTTGATCTGCGCGACGCCATCGGGCAGGACCACGAACTGTTGTTCACCGTCTTCGGTGAGCGCCTTGAACACTGCGCCGATCATCATATTCGCTGGCAGCCCAACGCTGTTCGGCTCACCGAAGCGGGGTAACTCTGGCAGGCTCCACGGTCCGGCGTTGGGCAGTGCGTTGAAAAGGCCCTCCGAGATCGGCGTCGCCTTGGAGGTGACGGGGATGCCCACGGCCGAGGTCAATGCGCGGTCGGCCAGGTCGATCGCATGTCGTCCGGTATCGGTCACCAGCCACGTGTCGTTCTTGAAGCTCACCAACGCGGCCTCGTCAGGACGGATCGGGCCGACCGAAGCATCGGGGAGCAGCGGCTGCATGATCACCGATGTCTCGACATCGGGGACCACGCTCTCGGGCTTGGTCACGGTGTCGCACAACGTCCACATCGAACTGGCACCGCCGACGGGCGTGGCATAGGGCGCGCCCGGAATGCCGATCGGTTGTCCCTTGGACATCCGGTTCAACTCATCTGACTTCACCGCGACCGGAGTGCCCGCGTTACCCAACACCAGCCGCGCCGAGGTCAGGTTGTAGACGGGCCGCAGCTGATCGGTGCCGGGGATCACGACATAGAGCTCATTGGTCGTGCGGTCGACGAGAAGTGTGTCGCTGCCACGCTTTCCAAGTGGTTTGAAGTACGCCAGCAGTGCCGCGCCCAGACAGACCAACACGGCGATGACTATGCCTGCCGACACGGCACGGCTGTAGAACTGCAGTGGATCGTCGAACATGCGCGTATCGCGTCGCACGATCGCGTGCTCGACCCTGCGCAGCAGAAAACGCCAGCCGCTGACCTGAACCTTGGTGGTTAGCCGAAAACTCGCCATGTCCCTACTCGCCGATGCTCAGTCGGGAGTGCACGGAGGTGATCGCCGCCATCATGTCGTCCCCGTTGACCTCACTCAACTCATCGACGCCGAGGCTCTCGAAGTCCGCCGAGCGGGCCAGCCGCATGTCCCGGTTCTGCTCACCTGCCTCCACAAGTTGGCGGGCGTACCGGCCGTTACCCGCGATGTCCAACGCCGGCTTACCGTTCAGCGTCCGCTGGCACAGCAGTGTCGCCGCCTCGAGCACACGCTTGGCTGCTTCGTCGGACAGCGTCGAATCACTACCTTGCGCAAGCACTTTTGCGATGTCGACGATTTCGTCCGGCTGATAGGAGTCGAATTCGATACGGGTGGCGAAACGCGACCGCAGACCGTCGTTGGATTCGAGCAGACGGTCGATGTCGGAGCTGTACCCGGCAATGATCACCACCAGCCGGTCCCGGTCATTCTCCATACGGGCGAGCAACGTATCCAACGCCTCCGTGCCGAACGGGTCGGCACGTCCGTCGCGCTCCTGCACCAGCGTGTACGCCTCGTCGATGAACAGCACCCCGCCGACGGCACGGTCGATCGTCCGGCTGGTCTTCACCGCGGACTGGCCTTCGTATTCGGCTACGAAATCTTTACGCGACGATTCGACCAGCTTCGGCTCGCCGATGACGCCGAGCCCGGCGAGAATGTTGGCCACCACACGGGCGATCGTGGTCTTACCGGTCCCTGGCGGGCCTGCGAAGATCATGTGCTTGGACGCCTGCGCGACCTTCATACCGCGCGCTGCGCGGATCTTGGCCATCTGCGTGGCCGCGCGATACGCCTCGATCTGTTCCTTGACGCGGGTCAGCCCGATCTGTCGATCGAGTTCGGCCTGCGCCTCGGCAAGTAGCTTCTCGCGGCCCGAATTGTCGGCCTCGACGCTGGCCGCATCCCACGGATCCTTGCGGGCAGCGATCTTCTCCGCAGTGGTGGTGGACATTCGGTAGTTCGGATCCTTCAACGCCGCAGCGGCTTTGGGCTCGGGATGCGTCGCCTGCAACCATTCCAGCAGTGCCACGGCGGCTTCTTCGTTGCCCTGTCCGCGCCTCGTCATCGCGAGGAACCACGCGATCGCCGGTGCACATGCTTCACCGGCCGGCGACGAATTCGACTCGGTCAAACGCCGTTCGGCCTCGGTGAACAGACCGAGGTTCGCCGCCGCAACACCATGCGCGACACCGGCGGCGGCGGCGAGGAACTTGTCCGGCCAACTGCCGGCACCCTTGACCTCATCGATGACGTCGGTCCAGCGTTCGGCCGCTCCGTAGATCACGGCCTTCACCCACGACACCAAATGCTCTGCGCCGACGGCGGGTACGTCGTCCAGCGCCTCCATGGCATCGCCGTAATTGCCGACCGCGGCCTCGTTCACCGCGAAGCCCATCGTGATGGCCAGCGGCGAATTGATCGGATACGTGATGTCGCCGAACTGCCCGCCGATCCGAATCCTGGCGTTGACGCTGTTCATCGAGATCTCGGCGGATCCGGCCAGCTTTCCGAAGTTCGAGCGGGAGTACCACGCGCGGAACAGGGTCACCCGGTCGGTATCGCCGCAACGGATCCGGCCTACCCATGCGTCGCAGGCGGTTTCGTCCATCGACGTGATTTCGGAAAAGATCTCGAGGGACCGCGCGGGGGCACTGGGCAGCATTCCGACTGCACTACCGAAGAGGCTGGTGAGGTGTTCAGACATGATCACCGGAATACCTCGTCGCGAAGAGCAGCGCCCGCGCCTGCCTGGCCTCGTCTGGAGTCGGCAGGTCCAGGTCGCGTGACAGGAAATCGCGGGTGGCCACATCGTCGTGGCCCTGCTCGCGCATGCCCTCGAGCATGAATGCGTACTGCGCCGACTTGGCTTCCTGCATGGCAAGACCCGCGATCACGACGATCTCGTCGGCGAGTTCGGGTTCGGTCATGTCTGTGGTGCCTGCCGACAAGTCGATCTGCTTGACCCGGCCGTCCATGAAAGTCGTGACGGTCACGGTGCCCGGCGGATTGGTCACGGCGAACAGGGGAACTGATTTCTCGTCGCCCTCATATGCGTCGGGAGTCGAGAAGTCGAGCGCGGCCATATCGTCGCGCTCGCCGGAGTCGAAGGGTGCTTCCCTCACTGCAGCTCAGCTCCATTGGTATCGGCTGAGTCGGTCGAATTCCGCTCGAACCACGTGCCGGACGGCAGGAATTCGATCAGGCCGTCGAGCGCCCGCTGGAGGTTCTCCGGAGTACCCGGCAGGAAACTGCCGTACAGCTCACCGTTCACGCGACGCGGTATGGAAACGATGCGACCCTGCCGAGAGTCGAGTACTCCGGCCGCTACATCGGCCTGCGTGAACGTTCCGCCGGGATGTCGTTCGACCGCGATGATCTCCACCCAGCTTGCGGGGTCGGCGATGATCTCGGCGTAGGCACGTGCCGACGTGGGTGCCAAGCCGTATTTCAGGAGCTGGCTCGCGTCTCGGCACTGGGCCAGTTGGTCCGCGACGCCCGTCAGCGGTTCGACGTCGGCAGCGTTGGCGCTCCCCAGCACCGTGTTCACCATGCCTGCCAAACCGACTTGTGGGGCGACGCGCTGCAACACAAGCAGGTCACCGTCACGCGCGGCGACCACGTGCCGATTTCCTTTGCGACACACCACGAAGCGGATCATCTTGCCTCCGACATCGCGGCGCCACCATCTGGCCTCCAGAGTCCGGTCGGGCCGGCTGAGGGTGTCGACCATCGCGGCGACCTCAGGATGGGGTGCACCGAAAACATCCAGTACGCCTTGCGCTGTCAGGTCGCGCGTCACCTGTTCCCAGACGATGTCACGCAGTTCGGGCTGCGGAATGTTGAGCCGGATGCCCAACGCAGTCGGAAACTCCGACTGGGCCAGACGGTCAGCGATGACGAGCATCCCGTCGATCGTCACCTCGACTCCGACGACGTCGTCGACATGCGTGGCGTCGGGGCGCGCGGATTGTGCACTGCCAATGGTCATCCCGGTAGCACCTGCCCTTCCAGTGCTTCAGCGGAGTCGACGCCCTCGACTAGATGCGCCGCAGTGACGCGCAAGTCATCCCCCGACATGAACCCCTTCTCCCAACTTCGTATCCTGCGGTGACGTCCATCAGGTTCACTGCACTCCGGCCGCCGATACTTTGCCACAAACCACACGCATGCTATTCGATTCCTCCACGCCATCCCCTTCGCTGCGTCAAAGCGTACCAGCGGAGAAGTGGCCCTTATGTCACCAATTTTCGGCCTGGCCACCCCTTTGGGACGTATGGGGCTCGACGCACGCAGCAATGGGCTTGTGGCAGATACGGCCACCTCTGAGCTACTTGACCTTGATTCAGCGAATTCTCTACAGGGTGACTGCGAGGTCTTCGCGGTCGTGGCTTCGACCCGGCACATGGGCAGAGACGCACCGGTTGAGGCGCCTGCGATGCGTCTCCGACGACCCCACCCAGCGGTCCGACATACAGGCCGGCCGACGCTGACCCATGTTTGCTGGCTACATCGGTGCGCTCAGGCGCTGACGCGTCTGCGGCACCCGTCCGGGTTTGGTTGATACTGGACAGGGCGCCGAAACCCGCACGCCAGGACATCCGAGGAGACAAGCAGTGACCGACCGCGATGACGAGTTGCGGAGAAAGCTCGGATGGACCGGCCCCGAGGAAACCGAGTACGAACCGTCAGCTGACGAATCGGAACCGACGGCGCCGCCCACGCAGCAGCTCCCCACACTTCCTCCCCTCGTCGCGTGGGACGAGGATCCGGAGCCGGACTCACCACCGTCGGGCCCTCCCCCGTATTTCAGGGAGCCTGATCGGGCGGGCGGCAGCTTTCGCCAGCCGCCTCACCGGTACGGCCCCCCTCCGGGGACGCCCCGCGACACCGGGCCGGTGCTGCCCCCGCCTGGTCTCGCCCATCAGCCGTGGCCCCAGCAGCCTGGTCATCAGCCGCCCCGCCAGCAGCATCCGCCGTTCCCCGGCGGCCACCCGCGACAGCCGCCGGCCCAACCGTGGTTCCCTGGCGGATACGGTCCCGATAATCGAATGGCGCAACCGCCGGGCTCCTACGCGGAGCGGATCCGGCCCGAGGAATTGGTTCGGCCACGTCGCATTCCTCCGGGTCGCGGATGGCGCCTCGCGGTATTCAAGGCCACCTTCGGACTCGTGAATCTCGGCCAGGGTCCCGAGGAGATCCGGCAGGCCCAACTCGAGGCGAAGGTCCGCTCGGGGCTTCGCGGGCACTTCAAGGTCGGCGTCATGGGCAAGGGCGGCGTCGGAAAGACGACTGTGTCGGCCAGCATCGGATCGGTTTTCGCCGAGCTGCGGCCAGACGACCGCGTGGTGGCGATCGACGCCGACACCGCGTTCGGGAAGCTGGGCAGCCGTGTCGATCCCAGGGCGCAGGGCTCGTACTGGGAGCTGGCCGCCGACCAGCACCTCGAGACCTTCGCCGACATCCGCAACCGGGTGGGTAACAACGCGGCCGGTCTGTTCGTCCTCGCCGGCGAGGGAACCCCGGCTCGCCGACGGGTTTTGGATCCGGCGATCTACCGCGAAGCGACCTCGCGGCTCGACCGGTATTTCACGATCTCGATCGTCGACTGCAGCTCCACCATGGACACCCCGGTCACCCAGGAGGTGCTGCGCGATCTCGACGCCTTGGTGGTGGTCTCTTCGCCGTGGGTCGACGGCGCGGCAGTTGCCGGGCAGACACTGGACTGGCTGGCCGCACGTGGACTGAATTCGCTGTTGCAACGCACGGTCGTCGTTCTCAACGATTCCGACGGACACGCCGACAAGCGGACGCGTTCCATTCTGGCGCAACAGTTTTCGGGTCAGGGCCAGGTGGTCGTCGAGGTACCCTTCGACGGCCATCTGCGGCCGGGAGGCGTGATCGACCGCACCGGCGAATTGTCAGCTGCGACGAGGCTTCGTTTCATCGAAGTCGCTGCCGCACTCGCCGAGTACTACCCATCGCACGACGACCGAAGCCGGGAGCGCCACTAGCGACCTCAGCGCAGCTGGTCGATCAGCGATTCGATCTCGCGGACGGCGTCGTCGGACACAGGCTCCTCCGCCTCGGCGCCGATGATGTCCTCTTCGGAAACGCCTGCGGCCTGGGCGGTTTCGAGGATCGACAGGTTCGCGCCCCGGCGGGCCGCATACAGTCGCTGACCGACGGTGGCCTGCGGCGCGCGGGCAGCACGCAGCATGAGCTCGTCGTAGCGCGTGCGCACCGCGCTCAGCGCCTTGATCAATGCCGGCGACACCTTGCTGATCCGCGCCGCTCTCGCTGCGACTGCCTCGAGTTGACGCAGATCCGCCAGGATCTTCGTGGCGCGTTGTGTGAAGTCCGGATCCTCGACGGGTGGCAGCGCCTCGACCGCCGTGCCGAAGGTGTTCACCGCGGTGAGCACCGCCTGCGCGATCAGCGGAACGTCGTCGTGCGTGCGCGCTCGTGATTCGACGCGATGCTCGACGGCGACCGACTCGCCCCGCCGCAGCCGCGCGATCGTGCCTTCCGGCCATCTCAACACCTCTTCGAGCTTTGCTCGCGTTCGCTCACGCGGCCAGCTCCGGCCCTTCTCGAACGCGATCAGCGCCCCGGCGTTGATGATTCCGTCGGCAGCCAGACTGCGCTGGCTGATGTCGAGTTCGCGACGGCGGGCCGCGGCTGCGGCACCCGCGCGCAGCATCCCCTGGTCCAACACCTCGGTCGCCTGCTCGGTCGACTCCGGATCAGTCATCTACGGGCATTCCTCGAGACTCACGGGACGCAGCGGCGTGGCAATCGTAGCGGCCATGGCGACCTGCGCTACGACTTGGGCCCGCGTGGTGCCCCTCAATCCGTGGCAAAGCTATGCCTTTGGCATCTTCCTAACATGGGCACCGCTACGGTTGACCGCTGATCTCGTCGGCCATCCTGCGGTTCATTTTCGCACTTCAACGCGATTCTAGCCGCGACATAAGGCTCTGTCAGTCACTCGGCTGCATCGGTTTCGTAGCGCTAACTGTTGCATCGCTACGGTTTATGGGTTAGCTTTGCGACATCGCGCGGCGCAGTTGCCGCTCAGCGCACGGAGGAGCGACGGGGATGAACACAACACATTGGGACGAGACGCCGGTAGGTGCCTGCACGCGAGATCCCGAGCGGTGGACGACGTCGGCTGACGACGACGCCAAGGCCATCTGCCGGGCGTGCCCACGCCGGTGGCTATGTGCCCGCGAAGCATGCGAGCTGCCGCGGGCAGAAGGCCTCTGGGCAGGCATCGTAATCCCGGAGGGCGGCCGCGGCCGGACGTTTGCCCTGCGACAGCTGCGATCGCTCGCCGAACGCAACGGCCAGGTCGTGCGTGCTCGTCGCTACTACGCCGAATCCGCCTGATCGTGTCGCCCGCCGCCGCATCGGGGGGTAGGCGGCGGGCGGCTACCAGGTGTCGATGAAGCGCCGTTCGGTGCGGCGCTGCTCGTGCATGGTGGCCGCGGTCAAGGTGTCGACGATCAGCCTGCGCGTATCGGCCGGGTCGATCACATCGTCGATCTCGAAGAGTTGGGCGGCGTTGAGCGCCTTGGCATTTTCCTGTGCCGCCGCGGTCGCCTGACGCACCCGCTCTTCTCGTTCCTCGTCGTCGGCGATCGCCTCGAGTTCCTTGCGCAGTCCCAGCCGGACCGCACCTTCGAGTCCCATCGGACCCAGGTGTGCACCCGGCCATGCCACGGTGAGCACGGGTTCGTGCAGGCTGCCGCCCAGCATCGCCTGTGCGCCAAGTCCGTAGCCGCGGCGCAGCACCACCGCGACTAGGGGCACGGTCAGCGCGGCGCCGGCGACCAGCATCCGCGACGCACGTCGTACCAGCGCCTCGGCCTCCGCCGCCGGCCCCACCATGTAACCCGGGCAGTCGACCAGCGACACCACGGGCAGCCCGAACGCCTCGCACAGTTGCAGGAAGCGCGCCGCCTTGTCGGACGCCGCCGCCGTGATCGCTCCCGCCATCACCATGCTGTTGTTCGCGACGATGCCGACGGCCCGGCCGTCGATTCGGGCCAGCGCGGTCACCATCTCGGCGGCGAAACGCGGCCGCAGAAACGTCACCGACCCGTCGTCGGCAAGCGTCTCGATGATCGGGGCCACCGGATAGGCTCGCCGGGCACGCTCGGGAACCATTGTGCGAAGGGGTGTTTGGTCGCCGGCATTTCCCGGTGTCGTCGTGCCCTGGAAGTAGGAGAGCAGGCGTTTGGTCACGGCGACCGCTTCGGCCTCGTCGGCGACGACGACGTCGACCACGCCGTTGGGTTCCTGCACGCGGATCGGCCCGACCTCGTCGGGGTGGACGTCACCCAGCCCGCCTCCGGCGATCATCGCAGGGCCGCCCATGCCGATCGAGGTGTCCTCGGTGGCGACGATCAGATCCGACGCGCCAGCGATCACGGCGTTCCCCGCGAAACAGCGGCCCTTGACGACGGCGATGCGCGGCACGAGACCCGACAGTGCGGCCCAGAGCTTGAACGCGCGGGCGTCGAGCGCGGAGACGGTGGGATAGTCGGTGTCGCCCGGACGCCCTCCACCGCCCTCGGCGAAGAACACGGTCGGCAGGCGCATGCGTTCGATCAGCTCGAACAGGCGGTCCTTCTTGCGGTGGCCCAGTGCGCCTTGGGTGCCTGCCAGCACCGTGTAGTCATAGGAGAGCACCGCACAGGCGGAGTTCTGATCGCCGAAGAGGTCGCCGTTGACGCGCGCCGTGCCCGCGACCAGACCGTCGCCGGGCGTCCTGGCGATCAGGTCGGCGAGGTCGCGGCGGTGTCGCTGCGCCGCGATCGCGAAGCGGCCGTATTCGACGAACGAGTCCGCGTCGACGAGGTCGGCGATGTTCTCCCGGGCGGTGCGTCCGTTCCTCGAGCGCCTGCGCTCGACCGCGTCGGGCCGCGCTGCATCCTCCGTCAGCGCGCGGCGCTGCAACAACTCGGCATGGTCATCGCGGATAGGCTCGTCAGGCATGGCGTGGTGATGCTAGCAATGTGTGATACATAGCACCCTATTAGTTAGGGCATTAATTAGTTGAGTAGGATGTTGTCATGACCATGGTCGCGACCGACGTCGATCCCCTCGCCCTCGAACGGCAGGTGTGCTTCGCGCTCGCGGTCACCAATCGTGCCGTGCTGGCGGTGTACCGTCCGCTCCTCGAGCCGCTGGGCCTCACCCACCCGCAGTATCTGGTGATGCTCGCGCTATGGGACCACCAGAAATCGAATGCCGATCAGCCGCTGTCGGTCAAGGCGATAGCCGGGGTGCTGCAGCTGGATTCGGCGACCTTGTCTCCGATGCTCAAGCGCCTGGAGGCGATCGGGTTGATTACCAGGACGCGCAGCGCCACCGATGAGCGCGCGACCGATATCAGATTGACCAAGGCAGGTATTCAGCTGCGCAGGCGCGCCCTCAAGATCCCGCCCGCGGTGGTGGCACAGCTCGGCGTCGGCCTTGACGAGCTCGAGCAGCTGCACCAAGTACTGACCCGCGTCAACGCTGCTGCGGTGGCTGCGGGAGCGCTCGACGAAGGAAGGGATTCGCGATGAACAAGCCAGGCCCTCTGCAGTACCTCACCTACATATACGGGCGGCGTCTTCCCGATTCGATGCGCGAGTGGGTGGCCCACGACCTCGCCGATCACGGCGCCGTCCGCAGGCACATGATCCGCATGGCCATACCGCCGCTGCTGATTCTCGCGCCGTTCTGGCTGCTGCCCGCGTCGCTGTATGTGCATCTGGAGATGACGGCGCCGATCTACATCTGGGCGATCCTGATGTCGCTGGCGCTGAACAAGGTATGGCGCCGGTACCGGCTCGCCCAACACAACCTGGACCCCAACCTGGTGGACGAGATCAAGCGCAAGAGGGACGCGCACATCCACGAGGCCTACATCAAGAAGTACGGGCCGCGCCCGGAAGACGCCCGCCGGCAGTCCAACAGCAGCCCGTTCTAGGCGTACAGCGCCTCGATGGCGCGGGTTGCGGTGGCCAGATCGACGTTCATCTCCTCGCGGTAGGCCTTGATCGCGCCGATCTTGTTGCCCGCGGCGACCAGCTCCCGCACGCGCGGCGACGCTTCGTTGCGCGCGATCGCCCGCAGATCTGGCATGGGCACATTCATCTGCGCGTATAGATGCTTGACGAGCTGCTCGAGCACTCCGAGCCGCTCATAGATGTCATTGGTGGAGGTCACCGCCTCAGTCTGACACCCATGCATGACAGCGCGACTGCTGGACGATCACTACAGAGCCTGCAGCCCGTTGCCGGTCAACACGTAAGCGGGCGTTGCTGTCGAAGGATCGGCCCGGACCAGGTCGACAAGCGCTGCGCCGGCGGTTTCGCCGGAGGCGAGTGGTCCCAGCTGACGCACGAAGTCGTCTTCGGATTGACCGCTCAGGCTCGCGTAAGCCCGTATACCCTGTCGGCCGACGTCGCCGAAGGGAGTCATCCTCGGCAATATCGTCGTGAACGTAATGCCCAAATTCGCTCGGGCCGAGTCGCTTTGGGCGTACTCCGCGATGAACCGTTGCGTCGCCTTGGCTCCAGCGTAGCCGCCGCTGAGCGGTGACCCGTTCAGAGCAGCGCCGCTACTGACCACGATCACCCGGCTACCAGGTGCCAGTGGCTTGGTCAGCGCTTCACGCAGCCAGGTGAAGGCGATCTTCACATCGGCATTCCAGTTGGTAGAGAACGTCTCCCAACTCTGGCGCTGCAGTTCACGCATCACCGGCGTCGCGCCGGCCACCAGCACCAGGATGGCTGGCTGGTATTCGTCGATCAGCTTGGACGCAGTCGCTTCGTCGCAGGCGTCGGCGACCTCGATGCGGATGCCCGGGTGGGTGGCGGCGAGTTCGGTCAGCGCCGGCTCGGTCCGCGCGACGGCGACAACATCCGCCCCGGACTCTGCGAAGGCCAACGCAATTCCTCGGCCGAGTCCACGGCTGGCCCCGACGACGAGGGTGCTCGCATTCGATGTGTTCTTCATTCCAATACCTTTCGTGTCGGCGGCTACTTGTTGACCGCTGAATGCAGCCGTTCGAGTGTCTTGGCCGCCTGCAGTCACAGGGGTAGATGCGGCGCGGCGACGAAACTGGGCGCGGATTCTGCGCTCAGTTCGGGCCCGTTGCGGCGTCTAATTCACTGGGCGCGCCGTCGGCGACGCCATGTGAGGCGAATAGTGGGGAGCAATGACAGCGGAGTTGATCGAACGAGCGTGCGCCGGCGACAGCGAGGCGTTCCGCTCGTTGACCGAGCCGTTTCGTCGAGAACTGCAGGTGCACTGCTATCGCATGTTGGGGTCACTGCAGGATTCCGAGGACATGGTGCAGAACACGTTGCTGGCGGCGTGGCAGGGGCTGGCCGGTTTCGAGGGTCGGGCTTCCATCCGCACCTGGCTGTATCGCATCGCCACAAATCAGTGTTTGAGCGCGCTGCGTGCGGCGAAGAGGCGGCCGACCAAGGAGGTCGACATGACCAGGATCGATCTGCCCGAACCGACGCATAGGGGCGAAATCGTCTGGCTCGAACCGTTTCCCGATGCGATGCTGGAAACGACGGAGTCCTGGGCGCTGGGCCCGGAGGCGCGCTACGAACAGCAGGAGTCGATCTCGCTGGCCTTCGTGACCGCCCTGCAGATACTTCCGGCGCGCCAGCGCGCCGTACTGATCCTTCGTGAAGTGCTCGGTTACTCCGCCGCCGAGGTGGCCGAGATGATGGATGCCACGGTCGTTTCCATCAACAGTGCACTCAAACGCGCCCGCGTGACGCTCGACCGCCGTCGGCTCGACGAAGATGTCCCGGTGGCGCCGAAGTCTGCGGCGGAGCAGGCGTTGGTGAACAGGTTCGTCGGCGCCTACCAGTCCGGCGACGTCGATGCCCTGATCGATCTGCTGACATCCGATGTGCGCGTGTCCATGCCGCCGATACCGCTCGAGTATCACGGCCGAGATGCGGTGCGGCGTTTCTACGCCAGCGTGTTTCAGCACCGAAGGTACAAATTGGTGCCGACCCGTGCCAATGGTCAGCCTGCGTTCGGGGCCTATCTCCCGACGAACGGCGGCGCGTCCCGCCGCGCTGCGGGCCTACTGGTGCTCAGCGTTGCCGGGGATCGAATCTGCGGCCTGACCCGCTTCGACAACGATGTGCTGCCCTGGTTCGGGCTGCCGAGAACACTGCGCAGCTGAGCGTCTCGAGGGCGATCGGCAGATGCGTATGACGCCCTGAAACGGGTACGGCTTGGTCATGAGCAACGGACGGCCCAGGGTCCTCATCATCGGCGGCGGATTCGGCGGCCTGTTCTGTGCGCGCCGTCTCGGACGCGTGGATGTGGACGTCACGCTCCTCGACCGCGCAGCGTGCCACGTGTTTCAGCCGCTGCTCTACCAATGCGCGACGGGAACGCTGAGCATCGGGCAGATCAGCCGGTCGCTGCGCGAAGAACTCTCGCGCCACCGCAACGTCACGACGCTGCTCGGTGAGGCCATCCGGCTAGACCCCGACGCACGCCGCGTCACGGCGCGGCGGCCCGACGAATCGAAGTTCGACGTCGAGTACGACTACCTCGTGATCGCCGCCGGCATGCGTCAGTCGTACTTCGGGAAAGAGGAGTTCGCCACCTGGGCACCCGGCATGAAGACGCTCGACGACGCGCTCAGCATCCGCCGTCGAGTCTTCGCCGCCTTCGAGATCGCCGAGACCCTGCCGCCCGGGCCGGAGCGGGACCAATGGCTCACGTTCGCGGTGACGGGCGCGGGACCGACGGGTGTCGAATTGGCCGGGCAGATACGCGAACTCGCGACCCGATCGCTGGCCAACGAGTTTCACAGCATCGAGCCCGAAGACGCCCGAGTGCTGTTATTCGACGGCGGAGACCGTGTGCTCAAGAGTTTCGCGCCTGCACTCTCCGAACGGGCTTCGCGAATACTCGAAGACCTGGGCGTCGAGATGCACTTCGGCGTGCACGTCTCCGACGTCAGGCGCGACGGCATCACCGTGAGCCCGAAAGGCGAGGGCGAAACCGAGAAATACGCCACCCGCACGGTGCTGTGGACGGCGGGGGTCGAGGCCGTCCCGTTCGCGAAGCACGCCGCGGAGGTATTGGGCGCCGACACCGACCGGTCAGGACGCATCTCCGTGGACGCCGACCTGTCGGTGTCCGGGCACCCCGACACGTTTGTCATCGGCGACCTGGCCGGCCGCGCGGGACTGCCGGGGGTGGCGGAGAACGCCATGCAGGGCGGTTGGCACGTCGCGGCCTGCATTCGGCGCGACATCGGCAGCAGCAGGCGCAAGGATTTCCACTACCGCGACCTCGGATCAGCGGCGTACATCAGCCGAGGCCACGCGGTATTGCAGGCGGGGCCGGTCAAGCTCGCGGGCGTCGTGGGATGGCTCGGCTGGGGGTTCATCCACATCGCATTCCTCACCGGCGTGCGCAACCGTTTCAGCACCGTCGCGACGTGGATGGCGACCATTGCGCGTGCGAATCGGAGCGATCGCTCGTTCATCCTCGGCGGATCCGGCCATCCCGAGGAGCCCTACACCTGGGAGTCGCCGGTACACCAGGGCAACCGCGCGCCAGACGACAACTCCCAGGCGTCGTAGCGCGCCTACGGGCCGCGGCGCCAATGCTCGATGAACTTACCTCCTTAGGGGTGTAGCGATACACCCCTAAGGGGTGTGAACTGTATTCATGTCGGGCAACCGCCCGGCCACGCGGTATCAGCGCCCCATGGGCGCGTTTCCGAAAGGCTCACACCATGATCGGACTCATCCTCACCATCATCGTCGTCGGACTCATCGCCGGAGCGCTCGCCCGCCTGCTCGTTCCCGGGAAACAACACATGTCGGTCCTCACCACGATCGTCCTGGGAATCGTCGGCTCGTTCGTCGGCGGCTTCCTCGGTTACCTTCTGTTCCACAAGGACGCATCGCAAGGACTGCTCCAACCGGCGGGAATCATCGGGTCCGTCATCGGCGCAATCATCGTGCTGCTCATCTGGACTCGCGTCGGCGCACGCGGTTCCGTGCGCAATCGCTGAGCCCCTGCGCGAGCTCGGCCCCCGTCTACGGCGGGGGCCGAGCCCTGATTCGGGTAGCGTCGGCAGGGTGACATTCGGACTCGGTCTCTGGGGCGACCTCACAATCCTTGCTGCCGCCGCTGAACTCGCCTTCGCCACTTGCGTATTCGTGTACATCAGTCGGCTGGAGAATCGAACACCCGCTCCACTCGGCGAAAAAGTGGGCGCGCACAAAGCGGTGCTCGCCAAAGTGCGCAAGCGCGAACCGATGTCCCAGACCGAATTCGACTACGCGACCGAACTGGTTGCCGACGCGCGATCACCCCTCGCCTACGCGATACCCGCTGCCCTGTTCACCATGGGTTTCTTCTACGTCGTCGGCTGCCTGTTCATGCTGCAGTTTCACGGCGGCCATCCCTCATTTCGCACGTTCATCGGGGGCATCCCGATGTTGACCTCCATGAACATCGCCGCTCAGCTGCGCAGAGTCGCAGTTCTGAAAGGGCGGCTGCGGGATGTTGAGGTGTCGGAGCCCAATACCTCCGACGAGCTTTCAACGGCCTGACCGAGGTCCTTCGGACACGGCTGGGTCGCCGTCTTCCCACAGCAGCAGTTGACGAACCGACTGGCGCGATCCGTAGGGCTGAAGCATTTGACTCGCAGGGCGGGGACGCACCTTCAGCGGCCACCAGAACCAACGGCCGAGCAGCGCTGCGACCGCCGGCGTCATGAATGACCGCACGATCAGCGTGTCGAACAACAGACCGAGGGCGATCGTCGTCCCGATCTGGCCGAGAATCCGCAAGTCCGCGAACACGAACGAGGCCATCGTCGCGGCGAACACCAGACCCGCCGCCGTCACCACCGCACCGGAGCCCGCCATCGCCCGGATGATGCCGGTGTTCAGGCCGGCGCCGATCTCCTCCTTGAGCCGGGAGATCAGCAACAGGTTGTAGTCCGACCCCACGGCCAGCAGCAGAATGATGGCCAGCGCCAACACGATCCAGAACAGCTCGACGCCGAGGATGTCCTGCCAGATCAGCACGGACAGTCCGAAAGAGGCACCCAGCGACAGCGCCACCGTGCCCACGATGACGAACGCGGCGACGATGCTTCGGGTGATGAACACCATGACGAGCAGAATGAGGCTCATCGCGGCGATACCTGCGATCATGAGATCGTATTTGGCGCCGTCCTGGATGTCCTTGTAGGTGGCCGCGACACCGGCGATGTAGATGTTGGATCCCGCAAGGGGCGTGCCCTTGACTGCTTCCTCCGCGGCATGCCTGATGGCGTCGATGTGTGAAATCCCCTCGGGCGTAGCGGGATCGCCTTCGTGGGTAATGATCAGGCGCGCGGCCTTGCCGTCCGGCGAAAGGAACAACTTGAGTCCGCGCTGGAACTCCGGGTTGGTGAACGCTTCCGGCGGCAGATAGAACGAGTCATCTGTTTTCGACGCGTCGTACGCCTTACCCAGAGCGGTCGAGTTCTCCAGCGCCGCCTGCGTCTGGTCGTTGATACCCGAGGTGGTCGCGTAGTTGGTCAGAGTCAGGTCGCGGTTGGTCTCTTGACTGGCAATCTGTGGCGGTATCAGCGCAACCAGCTTGGGCTGCAACGCATCCAGCTTGGCGATGCTGCCCGCGACGTCGGACAACTGGTCTGTCAGCGCGTCGACGCCATCGAGTGCCTCGAACAGCGACCTCAGCGCAGCACAGACCGGGATGTCGAAACAGTGTGGCTCCCAGTAGAAGTAGTTGCGCAGCGGCCGGAAGAAATCGTCGAAGTTGGCGATCTTGTCGCGCAGGTCCTGGCTCGTGGCGACCGTCTGCTGAAATGCCTTGGTCTGCTCGTCGGTCACCGCCGCGGTCTGTTGTTGCAGCACGTACTGCTGCCTCAGAATGTTGATCGAGTCGTTGATCGTGTCGACCTGCTTGAGCAGATCGGCACCACGGGCGTGCTGGTAGGGCAGGTTCTCGATCTGCGCCGCGCTACCCGCGCTGATCTGAAACGGAATCGACGTGTGGTCGAGCGGAGTGCCCAACGGCCGCGTGATCGACTGCACCTGCGCGATGCCGTCCGTGTGAAAGACGGCCTTCGCGACGCGCTCCAGCAGAATCATGTCGGTGGGATTGCGGAGGTCGTGGTCCGCTTCGATCATCAACAGCTCGGGATTCAGCCGCGCCTCCGAGAAGTGGCGCTCGGCCGCCTCGTAGCCGACGTTGGACGGAGCACTGGCCGGCATGTAGTGGCGGTTGTTGTAATTCGTCTTGTAACCCGGCAGGGCGATCAGTCCGATGAGGGCTATGCCGATGGTCGCGACGAGGATCGGCCCCGGCCAGCGGACAACGGCCGTGCCGATGCGCCGCCATCCTCTGGTGCGCATGGGCCGTGCCGGTTCGAACAGACCGAAATGGCGTCCGATGACCAACAGGGCGGGGGCAAGGGTCAATGCCGCCACGACGGCGACGAGGACACCGGCTCCGGCGGGGACACCAAGGCTGCTGAAATAGGGCAGCCGCGTGAACGTCAGGCAGAGCACCGCGCCTGCGACCGTCAGGCCGGAGCCCAGGATGATGTGCGCGGTCCCGTGGTACATCGTGTTGAACGCCGAGACCCGATCCTGCCCGCCGTACCGCGCTTCGTGGAACCGGCCGAGAAGGAAGATCGCATAGTCGGTTCCGGCGGCGATCACCAGGAGCGTCAGCAGGTTGGTCGAATACGTCGACAACTCGATGATGCCGGAGTTCGCGAGTACGGCGACCACACCGCGGGACGCGGTCAATTCGAGCATCACCGTGAAGATCACCATCAGCACCGTGGAGAGTCGGCGGTAGAGCCAGAGCAGCATCACCGCGATCACGCCGAGGGTGATCAGGGTGGTCTTCAGGGTGCCGTGGCGGCCCACCTCGAACTGGTCGGTGACCTGGGGCGCGGCGCCGGTGACATAGGCCCGCACGCCCGGCGGCGCCGGTGTGTCGTTGACGATGTCGCGCACGGCATCGACGGACTCGTTGGCCAACGACTCGCCCTGGTTCCCGGCGAGATACAGCTGCACCAACGCCGCCTTGCCGTCGGAGCTCTGCGAGCCCGCCGCCGTGAGCGGATCTCCCCAGAAATCCTGGATGTGCTCGACGTGCTTGGTGTCCTGCGAAAGCTTGTGGACCAACTCGTCGTAGAAGCGGTGCGCGTCGGCGCCCAGCGGCTCATCGCCCTCCAGAACGACCATCGCCGAACTGTCGGAGTCGAACTCCTCGAACTTCTTGCCGATACGTTTACTGGCCTGAAGCGACGGCGCGTCCTGGGGACTCAGCGACACGTTGTGCGCCTCGGCAACGGTCTCCAGTTGCGGGACAAAAACATTCGTCACGACCGCCAGGCCCAGCCAGAACAATGCGATGAGCACTGAGTACCGCCGGATGAAGTCCGGGATCCGGTTGGTGCTCATCCCGACTTATCCAGGCAGTAGGTGTAGGCGTTGGGCGTGGTTATCGATCGCTCGTCCTTGACCGCGTCATCGATCTTGATTCGGCAGCCGATCGAATCGCTGTTGCCCTGGGCCTGCACGTTGACGAATACCGCCGGTTGGGTGGTGGTCGTGTCGTAGGCCCACGGCAGCGCCACCGCGTCGGCGCGCTGCGGTTGGGCGTCCACGTCGAGGTAGGTGATGGTGGCCACTGTCCCCGGCGGCCCGAAGACTTGCAGGACGACGTGCTTGGGGTTGAACGGAACGATGCTGTTCGAGTCGTTGGGCGTCGCGGTGACGTCGTCGGAGGCGAAGGCGCCGTGCAGCCGATACACGGCGAAGGCGGCCACCGCGACCACCACCACCGCGACCAGAACCATCCATCGCTGGCTGAGTCGACGTCTGGCCGAAACCCGCTGCATCCGTTACCTTTCCATGATTGCGTCAGGCGCGGACGGTGGACGATTTCTGTAGCGGAGCTTATCAACTAGATTGACGGTACGACACCGGACCGTACTGCACAACGCGGCGTGGACCAGTTGACTGTTCGCTGTGAGGTCGCTGTCAGCATTGGTGCGCGACCGAACGTTGCGGGGCTTACCGATTCGTCGGTCAGCCGCGCGGTGTCGTGGTGATGTGGACGTGGTCGAAGTGGCCGTAACCCGTACTCTGCGGACCGTCCGGCGTGTAGTACGTGTCGCGCCAGATCACGTCCTGTAGTCCGAATCGGCCCGCATTGGCCATCGCGAACGCAAGGATCTCGTCTCCGAGCGCAATGCCCTCCGGGCTCTCGGGATTGGGGATCATGATGTCGATCGCCAGTCCGCTCGGATGCCACGGCTTCGAGTCGGGCCGTACCCCGTCGATCTCGCCGATCTGGGGAAACCTCGCGCTGACTGCGCGGGCGGCCAAGATTGTGTTGGGCTGTAGCCCGCCCTCGTTCGCGACGCCGACGGGCAGCGACTCCGGGATGCTCATGAGAGCGGCCACGGGGGGTGGGGGCACCTCGGCGGGCGGTTGACCGGGCATCGCGACGAGCGGTGGCGGTGCCGGAGCCGGCAACGCCTGCGCAGGCGGCGGCCCGGGCACAGCCTGTGGCGGCAGCGCGGCCGCGTTGTCGACCACCGCCCGCTGCGGCGGTGTCAGCGCCGCGTACTGCTTCTCCGCAGCGGCGATCTGACGCTGCAGTTCCTTCCACTTCGATTGCAGGTCGGCGCGCACCGCGGTCGACTGCTCGGCTGCGACGCGGGCGTCAGCGGCCGATGTCTTCGACGCTTCAGCGGCGGCGGCCGCTTGCTGACGGGCAGCGTTGAAGGCTTTCATCTGACCTGCCGCCTCAACGGTGACTGCCCGCTGCAGAGACAGCTGGTCGATCAGTTGTTGCGGCGAGCTTGCGGTCAACAGCGACGCCAACTGGCCGGTGCGCCCATTCACGTACGTCATCGCCGCCACCTTGTCGGCAGCGGCCTGACGGGAGGCGAGCTGGGAATTCGCGGCGTCGAGGGCCACCTGATCGGCGCGATGGCGGTCTTCGGCCGCAGTCTGGGCGGCCAGTTTGTCCTCGGCATCCCGCTGGGCAGCGGTGACGGCTTCGCGAGTCTGCACCGCCTGCCGGGACAGATCATCGAGCTGGGAAAGTGCGTCAGCCTGCGGGTCCGCGCTCACGTTGCCCGCTATCGCAACCGCCAGCACCAGGATCGCGGCCGCAGCACCGCACGCCGTTCCCCGAAGAGAGTGGCGCACCCGGCTCATTCGGACTGTCACGATCCTTCGCTGTAGGGACCGATGGTGGTCCGGCTACGTATGTCCTCGGACAGGTTATGAACTGGCACCGACGATGTCTAATCGTCAGTCAATGTGATCGCCCTTCAGAAGGCAATGCCTACCAGCTGCGAGCACGTCGATCCTGGCGCGTGCCGCCGGCGGCGTCCCACGATGGGCAGATGCAGCACCACGGGCACATCGTGCGCAACGCCGCGGCACTGGCCGCCGCCATGGGCATAGGCCGATTCGTCTACACCGCGATCCTGCCGTTGATGACCGCGCAGGCGGGTATCAGCGCACACACCGCCGCTACCTTGGCGACCGCCAACTACGGCGGGTACCTGGCCGGAGCGCTGGCCGGGACTGTGTGGCCCCGACTGGGACGCTCGGTCGCCGTCTGCCGCGCGTCGCTGGCGGTGCTCGTCGCGAGCCTCGCGGGAATGTCCTGGGCCACCCTCCCCGTCGAGTGGATCTCGCTGCGCGCGCTTGCCGGCTTCACGAGCGCGCTGGTTTTCGTGATCGCCGTCAACCTCTTGCTGGAGCATCTGCACGCGCGACCGGCCCATCTCGCCGGCTGGGGACTCGGCGGGGTCGGTGCCGGCATCGCACTGTCGGCAGTCGTGGTGCTGGCCAGCGGAGAATGGCGGCTGGCCTGGTGGGTATCGGCAGCTGCGGCCGCTGCGTTGGCTGTCGTCGCCTGGCCGATGCAACCGGGCGAAGATGTCATTGCGTCGGGAACGTCGCCGACCGGCGTCCGAGGACCGCTGCCGCATCGTGCCTTCGCGCTGCTCGCGGCGAGCTACACCCTCGAAGGCATCGGCTACATCATCGCCGGCACGTTCCTGGTCGCAGCCGTCGCTGCGGACGCTCCCCCGTGGCTCGGCGGCGGGACCTGGTTGGTGGTCGGTCTGGCTACGGTGCCCTCCGCGGCCTTGTGGGCCGCGCTCAGCTCGCGATGGTCGCACTCGGGTCTCCTGGTGATCGCGCTGTGCGTACAGGCGGCGGGGATCGCGGCGGCCGGTGTCTTCGGTGGAGTGGCCGCGGCACTGATCGGGGCGGCACTCTTCGGTGGCACCTTCGTCGGCATCAGCACCCTCACCTTGGCTGCCGGGCGGCTGCTCTCGTATCCGCGCGCTGTCGCCTTGCTGACCGCCGTTTACTCGGTTGGTCAGATCGTCGGACCGGCGATGGTGAGCCCGTTGCTGCACAACGGGTTCCGGTCGGCCCTGCTGGTGGCTACCGCGGTTGTGCTAGCCGCTGCTCTGGTCGCGGGCCTGATGCGGATCGTCGGCAGGCAACCACACGGACGGGTCGTGAAGCCCGAAATCGCTTCTACCACGGGTGAATTCGTCGACCAGGGCGTGGACTGCCGGGTTGTCCTCGCCGCGTCGCCACACCAACGACCATGTCCACAACGGTGATGGGTCGACGATCGGACGGCGCACCAGGCCTCTGGGCAGCGCCTCGTCCTGCCCTCTGGGGTTGTTGAGGACGGGGCGACGTAACCCCCGTACATGTTCGAAGAACGTCGGGCCGGTGACACCGCCGTCATCGGTGCGCATGATGCGGGCGCCGGTGGCGGCGGCGAATTGCTCGCCGTAACGATTCCACGACGACCAGCTGGCGGCATCGGCATCGACCAGAACGACGGTGTCGGCTGCGTCGACCGGTGATTCGTCGGAACCGGCGGCGAGCGCATAGAGCCGGTCCACTCCGAGAAGCCGCGCGTCCAGCGACAGCTCGTCCAGATCAGTGTTCTGGACCCAGCAGATCGCGAGGTCAAGGCTGCCCTCGGCGACCCGGGCAGCCTGCGCGTGAGAGGGCATCACCCAGGTGTCCACCCGCAACTGGGCGACCCCCGCCGCGCGTTCGGCCCAATCGGTCGGACACCAGTTCACGTATCCGATGCGCACCGGCTGCGATACCCCGAGACCCATTGCCCGCCTGCGTAATTCATCCGCTCCGGCGACCAGCGCCCGTGCGTCGGGCAGCAATGCGGCTCCGGCCGGGGTCAGGACGACGGACCGGCGATCCCTGTCGAATAGCGTCACCTTGAGATCGCGTTCGAGAGCCTTGATCTGCTGGGACAGCGACGGACCAGCAATGCGTAGACGCGCGGCCGCCCGGCCAAAGTTCAGTTCCTCGGCCACGGCGACGAAGTAGCGCAGCTGCCGCAACTCCATCGGGTCATCCTAATAGGCCCAGCCTCCCAGCAGAGAGCCGATTCATCAGGCCTGTCAGGCATCACCAACCCGCCGGACACGTTGAGCCAGATACACAGCGAGGAAAGGAACGGGCATGGAAACTTCGACACGGGTAGCCGTCATCACCGGTGCCTCCCAGGGGATCGGTGCCGGACTGGTTCAGGCTTATCGCAAACTGGGCTATGCCGTCGTCGCCAACTCCCGAAACATCGGCGAGAGCGACGATCCGATGGTGCACGCTGTCGCGGGCGACATCTCAGAGCCCGGCGTCGGCCAGCGCATCATCGATGCGGCCATGCGGCGGTTCGGCCGCGTCGACACCGTGGTGAACAACGCAGGCATCTTCATCCCCAAACCGTTCACCTCGTATACCGATGCGGACTACGACGCCATCACGGGTGTGAACCTGCGCGGCTTCTTCGAGGTGACACGCGCGGCGCTGACAGTGATGCAAGCCGGCGGCCACATCGTCAACATTTCCACCAGCTTGGTCGATCAGGCCAACTCGCAAGCGCCGTCTGCCTTGGCGTCACTGACCAAGGGCGGACTCAATGCCGCGACCAAGGCGCTGGCCGTCGAGTACGCCGGACGCGGAATTCGCGCCAACGCCGTTGCTCTGGGCGTCATCGACACGCCGATGCACGATCCGTCCACCCACGACGCCCTGGCAACGTTGAATCCCATGGGGCGGCTCGGCGACGTCCACGACGCCGTCGATGCTGTGTTGTATCTCGAGCAGGCCGGCTTCGTCACCGGTGAAATCCTGCATGTCGACGGAGGTCAAAGTGCCGGACACTGAGGCGATCCTGCGCGCGGCGCTGGATCAGTGGAAGAACGGAATCGACGCGCACGATCCGGAGCTGGTCGCCGCGGTGTTCACCGACGACGCGATCTTTCAGGGGCTGCGGCCGTTCAGCGTAGGGCCGCGGGGTGTTTACGAGTACTACGACGCACAGCCGCCGGGCATGACGGTGCACTACCGCATCCTGGAGTCGCGTCGCTTCGGCGCTGACGTAGCGCTCGGTTACCTCGCCGCCGAGTTTGGGTTTCGCGACCGGGACTCCGTGCAGCTGAACATCGGGGTTGTCGTCACCCGCACCGACAAAGACTGGCGGATCGCGTTCTACGAGGCCAGCTCCGCGTCCAACTGATCTCTCCTCAAGGGCTCCTCACCGGCAGGGCCGAACTTCGATCCCGACTTGTGCAGACGGCGCTCGAACAGCCGCTGCAACGGTGTCGCGACGAAGGTCGTGACGATGGTCATGAGCGCCAAGATGGTGTACAGCTTTCCGGAGATGAGTCCCGCCTCGAACCCGATGTTGAGCAGGATGAGTTCCATGAGCCCGCGGGCGTTGGCGAGCGCCCCCATCGAACCGGCCTCATACCAACTCATGCCCTGCCAACGCGCTGCCAGTCCGATGGCCCCGAACTTCGAGGCGAACGACACCACGAGCACGACACCCGCCATCAGAAGAGTCGGCCCGTCGAAGATCAACGTGAGCGACGTATTCAGGCCCGAATAGATGAAGAACGCGGGCAACAGCAGGTAGGCGACCAGCGGTTCGAACCGGTCGCGGATTGCGTCGAGCAGCGCGCCGCGTGGCATGACGGCGCCTGCGACAAAGGCACCGAACACCGAATAGATTCCGACCGCATCGGTGACGCAGCTCGCGGCCAGCACGACGAGGAGAATGACGCTCAGATGCGCGATCGGCAGGCCGCCTGAGCGTTCGACGTCGAAGCGAGGTGGCGTCCATGTTTCAAGCCGGCCGAGAAGCGGGCGACCGATATAAACCATGAACGCCAAATAGGCCAACCCACCTCCGACGGCCAGGATCGCCCCGAACAGGCTTCCCTTGGCCGTCGCCACCACCGTCGCCAGCAGTACCCACGAGCAGGCGTCGTCGACGGCGGCGCAGGACAGCGCCATCGTGCCCAGCCGCGTATTGAGCAGTCCGGAGTCGTAGACGATCCACGCCAGCATCGGAAACGCCGTGATGGCAACGGCCGCCGCCACGAAAAGGCCACCCTGCCAATGCACTACCTTCTCCGTGAAGTAGCCGCCGAGGCTGACCATCCACCATCCGACGAGGCCACCGAGGATGAGCGGGATCCCGATGCCGGCGGCCGAGGTGAAACCGGCCTGCCGCGAATGCGCGGTGAGGATGTCGAGTTTGAACGACGCGCCCACCAGGAACATGTAGAGCACGAGCCCGAGCTGACCGACGACGTAGATGACCACCAGGTTCGGATGGGTGAACGTTTCGGCGCCGATGGTCAGCTTGGTGGGGAACAGCCACTGCTGCGCAGCGGGCCAGAGCCAGCCCAATACCGATGGGCCGAGCAGGAATCCGGCCACCATCATCGCCACAACCTGTACCTGCGCGAGTCGGCGGAATAACGGCCACAGGAGGCGATAGGTCACGAGGACGACGGCGACCTGGAGGAAGAAGTGATAGGTGATCGCGAGCAACGACGGCATGTGGGCTCCTACCCTCGACTCAGTCCCGATCCGACCATCGGAATACGTAGAGGCACGCCATCAATCCGCCAAGGCTCCACGCGGCCAGGACCAGGAACGTCCGCCAGTGCTCCCAGGTGCCTGCCGGTTCAAGAACGACCATCTGTGCGGGTAACAGCGCCGATCGAAAGCCCTGTGCCATCCACTTGACTGGGAAGATCGAGCCGATGACCAGCATCCAGGTCGGCAGCAGCATCAGTGGCACGTAGGTGCCCGACACGAACTGCAAACCGACGGCCGGGCCATTGGTGATGACGGCGGCGGACACGGCGTTGCTTGCGAAGTTGCTGACGAGGATGCCCAGGAGTGAACAACTGATGATGCCGAGCACGAACACCCATGTGAGCGTGAACCAGCCGAATACGTCCGTCGGTAGCCGGAGCCCGAAGACCAAAACCCCTACCAGCAAAAGGATTACGGCCTCGGCGAAACTGACGATGGCGACCAGCATGATCTTGCCGATGAAGTACGACGTTGCGGTCGCCGGTGTTCCGCGGAGCCGCTTCAGCGCCCCGGTGTCGCGGTCCGCGGCGATACTGATGCCCAGATTGATGAAGGACGTCGACAGGATTCCATAGGCGAGCATGCTCGCCGCGATCACCGCACCGGTGGTGATACCACCGTCGGGCAGTTGCGTCGAGAAGATCGAACCCAACAGCAGGCAGATCACCGCGGGCATCGAGAACGTCAACGCCACCTGTTCGGGCCTGCGGTAGAACATCTTCAGCTCGGGGATGACTCGCGAAAGCCCGATGCGCCACACGGACGGGACCGCTGGGGCCGAGCCGCGGGCCCGCTGCCGCGGCAGTGCAGCCCTGTCCTGATGGCCGACCGACATCAGGCCTGGCCGATCAGGAGCAGGTACGCGTCTTCGAGTGAGGGCCGCGTGACGGTCAACTGCGCCAGCTCTGCGCCGTCCTTGCTCCGCTGCCGGATCAGGTCGGTCGGATAGTCCGTCTGCTCTACGCGGACCTCGTCTCCCTCCATCCAACGGACGGTGGCGGCCGAGTCGACGTGTCCGATCAGCCGCGTCGGCGAGTCCACCGCGACCACCCTGCCGCCTGCGAGCACCGCGACACGATGCGCGAGCGCGGACGCTTCTTCCAGGTAGTGCGTGGTGAGCACGATCGTCGTGCCATCAGCCGCCAAAAGCCTGATGAGCTCCCAGAATTGGCGTCTGGCTTCGGGGTCGAAGCCGGTGGTCGGTTCGTCCAGAAAGAGCAACTCGGGCGTGCCGACGATGCCGAGGGCGACGTCGAGCCGGCGACGCTGACCACCGGACAGGTTTCTCACCCTCGACCCGGACACCTCGGCGAGCCCGACGAGGTCGAGTACCTCTGCGGGCTTCCTGGCGGTGCCATAGCAGCTGGTGAACATCTGCAGGGTCTCGTGCACCGTGAGCATTCCGGCGTCACTGACCTCCTGCAGGACCACGCCGATCCGTGCCCGCCAGTCTCGGCCCGCCACTGCCGGGTCCTCGCCCAGCACCTGCACCTGTCCGGAATCGCGTCTCCGGTTGCCTTCGAGAATCTCGATGGTCGTCGACTTTCCTGCCCCGTTCGGACCGAGGATCGCGAAGATCTCGCCGTAGCCGATGTCGAGATCCAGATCTTGCACCGCGTGTGACTGCCCATAGGCCTTCGACAACCCTCGCACGTGTACTGCGGAGGCGGTCATGGGTGCGCCCCTCCGGTTTCGGGCTCGGTGGTCTGCGCCTCGAGTTCTGCGAGCAGCTCCCGTAGCTCGGCGTCCGACAACTCGCCCATCAGCCGATCCACATCGGCGTTTTCTGCCACGGGCACGTCGCCGTGGGTAAACCGAAGCTCGGCCAGCACCCGTTCGGACAGTGAGTTCACGCTGACGCCCCTGAGGATCTCCAGAACAGGAATGTCGATCGAGAACGTCGTATTGATCCTGACCCTGAAGTCCATCGCCATCATGGAATCCAGTCCGATGTCGTCGAGAATGTCGTCGGGGTCGATGTCGGTCGCGGCGCAGTCGAAGACAGCGGCGACGATGCGCCGCACCTGATCGGCGATCACTGCCAGCCTGTCAGCGTCCGGAGTGGCCGCGAGGACATCGAGTATCGAAGACTCCGAATCGGTTAGATAGGGCGATGATTCGTCGGTCTCGAGTTCTGAGAACATCATCGGCAGGCGCCCGCCGAGTCCGGCATGGCGGGCTCGACTCCAGTCGGCGGTGATGGCGACGACGTTTGGTGTCTGCTGACCGATGAGCCGATCGAGAATCCGCCCACCCACCGCGGGGGTGATGAGCTCGATGCCCCGCGACGCATAGATCTTCTCCAGCTTGAGCTCCTCGACCATCCCGACCGACCACGGCCCCCACCCGATGGTGAGCGCCGGAAGGCCCTGCGCCTGCCGATAATGGGCGAAGGCGTCGAGGAAGGCGTTGGCGGCCGCGTAATTCCCTTGTCCTGGTGAGACGATGGTGGAACCGGCGGATCCGAACATGACGAAGAATTCGAGGTCGTGATCCTTGAGGGCGTCGTGCAGCACGCGCGTTCCGGTGATCTTGGGTCGCACCACCCTGGCGAAATCGTCTTCAGTCATGTTCACCAGAAGCTGGTCGGCGACCGAGCCCGCGGCGTGAACGATTCCCCGGATCGGCCGCCCGCCGCGCCGCTCGTGGTCGTCCAGCCACGTCGTCACCTGCCCGACGTCGGCGATATCGACACTCGCAGTGGTGATTCGGGCACCGAGACGTTCCACCGCCCGGATGGTGTTCACGGTGGCGTAGTGGGCGTCGTCTTCCGTCAGTGCTGCCCAGCGCTCTCTGGGCGGGATGACGCTTCGGCTCAGCAAGGTGATGTGTCGTGCCCCGTGTTCGGCGAGGTAGCCGGCGACAACGCGGCCGAGCGCTCCCACTCCCCCGGTGACCACGTAGGTTGCGTCCGGGGTGAGCTTGGTGGGGAACGGCTTCGTCAGACCGTCGCAGAGGCGCAGGCGCGGAACGAATGTCAGGCTGCCGCGGATCGCGATCTGATCTTCGGCCTCACCGTCGAGAAGGTGCTCGCAGATGCGCGAAGCGGTTGGTCCGCGGTCGGGGGCTGAATCGGTGTCCAGGTCGATGTCGATGAGACCACCCCAGTGTTCGGAGAACTCCTGGTGTCCGATGACCCGACCGAGGCCCCAGACAGCGGCCTGGTCGACTGCACCCAGTCGCGTACCGGGCACCGGTTGCGCGTTGGCGGTGACCAGGTAGAGGCGGGGCTTGACGGTGTTGTGTTCCGCGAGGGCCTTCACCAGACGCAGCACCGTGAAGGCGCCCAGCTGATGGTTCTCGTCGGCAGAGGCGTGATCGGAGATGTCCAGGGGCCAGCAGTTGACGATTCCCGCGAAACCACCTGTGCTGCCGAGGCGTACGAACAAGTCGCCGATGTGCTCGGGGTGTTCGACGGCGTGCACGCGGTGCCCGCGACTACGCAGTTCGTGTACGACGGCCGCACCCACACCGGAGGTGTCGCACAGGACGAGCCACGATCCCTCGTCGCCCGCATCGACGCGCTCTGCGGGTGCGGCTGGATCAGCATCGCTACTCTTCTCGCGCCACTGGATCTCGTACAGCCCCTTGTCGATGTGGTCGACCGACATGCGAGATGAGGCGCTCAGCGACTGCACGACGAAGCCGTCGATGACAGCAAGGGGGTTGCCGAGCACGTCGGTGATCGTGATGTCGCTCTCGACCGCTTCGCTGGTCGCCGACACGACTCGGGTGTGGACCATCATGCGTTCTTCGGGCGGGCCGTACACCGAGCACCGCCGGATACGAGTGGGTAGGTATGGGTCTTCGTACTCTTTCTGCCCGAGAAACGGTGCACCGAAAAGCGTTTGGAATGCGCCGTCGATCAGCGCGGGGTGGAATCGGTATTGATCGACCTCGCCCGCGATCGCCGGGGGAACGGTGACCTCGGCGATTGCCCAGTCCTCACCGGCGGTGACGCCCCGGATCGATCTGAACGCGTCGCCGTAGTCGAATCCGATGGACTGGGTGCGGACGTAGAAGTCGTCGCCGCCGATCGTGGCGATGGGCTCGTCACCTCGCGACGGGTCCTCGCGGTGCGGCGCGACGGGGATGGTGTTGAGTTCAGCTGTCGCGGTGATCGCCCACTTGGATTCCCCGTCGGCCGTGGCGGAGAACGCCGCGAACTCCAGCGAGCCGTCGGCTTCGTTGAGTGTGGTCCGCAGGATGGGGTCACATGTTTCGTCCAGGATGACGGCCCGGTGCAGCATGAGGTTGTCCACACTGTGGTTCGACCCGTAGGTCTGCTTCGCCGCGGCCAGGGCCATTTCGACGTACACCGCGCCTGGGAGGACAACACTTCCCTGTATGCGGTGGTCGGCGAGAAAGGCATTGAGAACAGCGCTCAGTTCGGCTTCCCAGGTCGGGTGCACGCCACTGACCGGCTGCCCGAGCAATGGATGCACCGGGTCGTAGAACAAGGCCTCTGTCGCTTCCGGGGATTCGTTCCAGAAGCGTTTCGACTGCCATGGGTATGACGGAAGTTTGAGGAGTCGGCCTCCGTCTGGGTCCACGGCCTTCCACGCGACGTCATGGCCGTTGCAGTGCAGCGTGCCAAGGCAACTGAGCAGTGCCCTGCTGTCGTCGTGGTCTCGGCGCTGGGTCGCCATCACCGAAACCCGCTGCATCCCGGCGACTTCGAAGATCGACGCCGCCAAGACAGGATGTGGACCCAGTTCGACGAAACTGGTGTACCCGTCGTCAAGCATCCGGCGGATCGCCGGCTCGAAGAGCACGGTGGCGCGCGTGTTCTGCCACCAGTAGGCGGCACCGGCCTGGTAGCTGTCCAATTGCTCACCGGTGACGGTCGAATACAGCGGCAGTGCAGCCGCTTTCGACGACAGACCGTCGAAGACACCGAGCATGTCGTCCTTGACCGCATCCATGAAGTGGGTGTGATAAGGCACCTTCACCGCGAGGTACCTGTTGAAGACGCCGGCCTCGTCCAACTGCCGGGCCATGTCGGCGAGGAGGTCGCTGTCGCCGGCGACTGTCACCGCCGACGGGCTGTTGATCGCGGCCACCGATACCCGGCGCCCGATCTCGTCGAGCGGCTTTCCGCGGATTGTCTGCATCAGCGATTCGGTGTCGAGGCCGACGGCGAGCATCCGGCCCTGCCCGGTCGTGCGCTGCTGGAGCCGGCTTCGGTGGAAGATGACCTCGACTGCCTGCTCGAAGGTGAGCAGACCGGCGATGTAGTGCGCGGCCACTTCTCCGGCACTGTGGCCGACCACTGCATCCGGACTGATCCCGAACTCCGCGAGTTGTTCGGCCAGCGCGACCTGGATGGCGAAGTTGGCCGGTTGCGCGAACTCCGTCTCCGCCATGCGCGACGAAGTCTCATCGCGCCGGAGTTCCTCGACGAGAGACCAGTCCGCATGGCGCGACAGCTCTCGGTCGCTGCGCAGAATGCTGTCGGTGAAGGTAGAGAAGGTGTCCAGCAGACCGCGGCACATCCGCCACCACTGTGGGCCCATGCCCGTACAAACGAAGGCGAGCTTCGGCGCAGTGGAAGTGGTTCGGCTGGTGGTGATCTGCCCGCCGTCGGCGATGGCGCGCAGGTGCTCGTGCGCATCGGTGATGCTGTCGGCGATCACGGTATGGCGGTGGCTCAGATGGGTCCGCCGCTGGCCGAGCGTGTACCTCAGGTCCGACAGTGTGATGTCGGGATTGTCGGCCAGGTGGTCGGCCAACTGACCGGCCACCGCGACCAGTGCTTCGTCGCTGCGCGCCGAGATCGGCAGGACCGTGGGCAGCACCGCAGGGGGTTGGTCGGCGGGAGGGACGGAGTGCGGGGCGGGCGGTTCGGCGAGCACGACGTGAGCATTGGTGCCACCGAATCCGAAGGAGTTCACCCCGACGACGCGTCGCTCACAGTCGGGAAACGGCCTGCCGGTGGCAGGCACGTCGATCTTGAGGTCCGCGAAAGATACGTGACGGTTTGGATTCCGCAGGTGCAGATTGGCTGGGATGTACCCGTGCTTGGCCACCAGCGCCGCTTTGATCAGACCGGCCACGCCGGCGCCGGCCTCGAGGTGGCCGATGTTGGTCTTGATCGATCCGATAAGGAGGGGATCCGTCGCGGATCGATCCAAGGTGAGCGAATTGGCAAGTGCTCGCATCTCGATCGGGTCGCCCAGGGGCGTTCCGGTGCCGTGCGCTTCCACGTAGCCGACGTCGGTCGGCTGAACACCCGCCCGCCGCAGCGCAGTTCGGACCGCTGCTTCTTGGGCTTCCTCGCGAGGGACGGTGATGCCGTCGGTGTGGCCGTCCTGCGAGACCGCCGTGCCGAGGATCTGAGCGTAGATCTCGTCGCCGTCTTCGAGTGCCTTGTGCAGCGGCTTGATGACCACGATCGCGCCGCCTTCTCCGCGCGCGTAGCCGTCCGCCGAGTCGTCGAAGGCCTTGGAACGGCCCTCGGCACTGAGGAATCCGCTCTTCGACTCCGCGATTGCCGTATTGGGACCGATCATGATGTTCACGCCGCCTGCAAGCGCGAGATCGCACTCGCCGCTCCAGATGCTCTGCGCCGCAAGGTGCGCAGCAACGAGCGAGCCGGAGCACGCGGTGTCGACTGTCATGCTGGGTCCGCGGAAGTCGAAAGCATGCGATATCCGGTTCGCCAGCATCGTCATCATCATCCCGGTGGCGGAATGTGACTTGAACCGGTAGCGACTGGTGCGGCCTTGATTCTGGAGCAGTTGATAGTCGAGTGTGAAGCCGCCTATGAACACTCCGACGTCGGTGCCCGCCAAGTCGTCGGCGGGTATCCCGCCGTCTTCCAACGCCTCCCAGGTGGCGTGCAACAACAGGCGCTGTTGCGGGTCGAGTGAATGCGCCTCCCGCGGGGAGATGCCGAAGAACTGTGGATCGAATTGATCGATGTCGCAAAGGAACCCGCCTCGACGGGTGACGATCTTGCCGACCTTCGCAGGGTTGGGGTCGTGGTATCTCGCGGCGTGCCATCGTGATTCGGGGACGACGGACGTGGCGTCGGTCTCATTGCACAGCAGGTCCCATAGACGGACCGCGGAGTCGGCGCCACCGGGGAGGCGGCATCCGATTCCGACGATCGCCAAGGGCTCGCGGCCACTGTGTCCGGGCAACATCGTCACGTGGATTGAAGGATCGGTGAGGTGGCGACGATCCAGTCGCCACTGAGCGGGTTGGTGGCCTGTTCGTGTCGGTACGTTGATCGCAACTCGTGCAGGAATGAATCCCGTTGCCACGCTTGTACCTGCCGCATGACCTCGTCGTCGCCGAACATCGACGACTTGTCCGCGATGACGGTTTCGGCCAGCTGACCCGCGAGCTGACGCAGCAGTCGAGCATTCGCATCGAACTGTTCGTCGAAGTCGGCACTCGCGCCCATCATCGCGGTGTGCAGCGTCACCATGAAGTTGAGGGGTGTGTACAGGTCGACGAATCGCACAGAGGGCGTGCCGATCTCGATTGCGGCCCACTCCCGGAAGAATCGCTGGACACGATTACTCAGGGCGATGAGCCCGTCGAGGTGGGGGACGAAGCCCGGGTCGTCGGCAAGGCCGACGAACTTCCCGTTCATGTACAGAAGGCCGATGAACCCCCAGTAGAAGGCGACATCCCAGATGATCTTCGCCGACATCACCGTCGGCGTGCCCATCAGCGTGTACTGCCGCTCGTAGACGGCCAGCCACATCTCGGTGAGCGACCGGAAGAGGGTGTCGCTGATGTGAGCTCGCGCGACGATGTCTTCGCCGTCCAGATCCCTGGTGACCATGTCGGTGAGCAGCCCGTTGCCAATCGCGACCAGATCCAGACCCGACGAATACAGCGGATCGAGGAATACGCCTGAGTCACCCGTGAGGCCCCATCGGTCGCGCCCATCGAAGACCTTTGCCGCGCCGTGGCTGTATTTCTTCATGACCCGGAAGTCTTTGATCAGGTGCGCGTCCTTCGCCACGACCGCCGCGCACTGGGGCTCATGTTCGCGCAGCCACGCTGTCGCCCTGTCCAGGGTGTTGAACTCGTCGAAACTGTGAAACGCCGGGTCGGCCACGATACCGACGCTGGTGGCACCAGAGGCTAGTCGGATAAGCCAGACCCAATACCCTTCGCCCATCAGGTGATTGGTGGACATGGCACGATCACCCTCGACAAGGCGGTCCTGCCAGGCCTGGTCGTCGCTCCATCGACCGACGTCGATCTCCGTCGCGATCCGGAACCACGCGGAATTGCATTTGTGTTCGTTGGCCTGCTTGAGATCCAACTGTCGTCCGAGCATCCGGCTGCGGCCCGACGCGTCGACCACCCAGCGTGCCGTGGTGTGCGTGACTGCGTCTCCGGTCTGGAACGAAATCGTGTGCGGACGGTTCTCGAATCCGAATTCCACTGAACGGACCCGACCGTTGGCGATGTCGACACCCTGTTCCACGCAGCGCCGGCTGAGCTCGTTCTCCAGCCTGCCGCGGTCGATCTGGTAGGTCACCTGCGGAACGAACGAGGAACTGCCGAGTTCCATCCGTTGCGCGATATCGGTGTTCTGCCCGTGTGAAAAGAACATCCGCAGACCCATCTTGCGAATGTGTGAGGTGCTCAGATGGTCGGCCAGGCCGAGACGCTCACGCAGGTAGTGCGCCGACACCTCGACCGTCGACTCGCCGACCGTGTGGGTGATCTCGGGCACCGGGTGGACGTTCGGATCGATCACCAGGATTCGCGTGGTTGGACGAGCGCGGCGAAGCTCCAGCGCCAGCGTGAGGGCCGCGACGCCTCCTCCGATGATGCTGACGTCGTGATCCGCTGCCGGGATGTCGGCCGGGGAGAGGCGCGATCGGATGCGTTGGGCAAACGCCTCCCGTGTCTCCTGACTCATCTGCCCGACCTGTGCCCGCGCGTCCACCGTTGCCCCTCCCTCGAGTCGTGTCGTCGATGTGCCCAGCATTCAGACCGCTAACGAGTTGGGAGCGGACCGAACCGTCCCTAACGATGCAGAATCGATGCAACGCACACCTGTGACGAGGGAACCACACTTGTGGCACGGGGGGAATCGGGTCAGTTATTACCGATTCCTGACATCGCGCGCCCGCGGCTAGGCGCCGCCTTCGGCCTTGCGTATCTGCTCGTCGACCGCGCCACCCGGCGGCATCGAGGTGGTCAGGAAGGCGCCCGACTGCGGCAGGCTGAGGTGCAGGTCGCTGATCGTGTCGATCGCCACGGTGCCGGTGGTGAGCGTGAAGTCGAGGCAATGCCCGCCGCGTGTTCGACTGTCGTCCAGGAAGTGCAGGTGATACCCGGCGACCGTGATCCCCTGCTCGTAGCTGGGGCTGAGGTACCCGGCGAGTGTTCCGGCGATGTCGGTGAACGTGGCTTCGGCTTGGCCCTCGGTGGCCTCGGTCAGCGGCGGGTACGGCTTGTCCTGCCGTGCGACGGTTCGGGTCCGCACCGTGCTGAACTGGCCGGTGACCCGTATCGCGTAGTTCAAGTTATGACTCGAGATCTGTGCGGAGACAAGGTCGTCGAGATGCTGGTACGTCGTCGGGGTGTCCACCGCGAACGTGGTCCGTGGTCTGAAGTACGTGACGGCGGCAAACGGTGTCAGCTCGCTTTGCGCTGAGACCGCGGCGGTTCCATCCGAGCGCAGGTGGTAGCAGACTCCGTCGAGGATGATCATTTCGCCGTCGAGGCTGTTGAAGGTCCCCAGTCCGAAGTCGCCACGAGTGAGCAGTTCGCCGATGGTGACGTCGCCGTCGTAGACGCCGCCCAGCAGCGCTTCGAGCGTCGAGTACTGATACACCTCATGCGGAGCCTGCGGTGCGCCCGTCGTTGCGGCGGCCAGTGGAAGGTGATGGTGCAGCGCTTGCGCCAGCTGGGCGATCCGGCCCTGCGCCTTACCGTCGGTCATGGTTACTCCTCGGCGCCGATCGATGCCCGGTCAGTGGAACGCGTCGTCGTGAAGTTGTTGCCCCAATTCCTCGTTGTGGCTGTAATCGACCGGCACGTCGATGATGCTGACTCCCGGCTCGGCCAACGCCGTCTTGAGCGTGCTGACGAACTCCGTCATCGAGTTCACCCGATACCCGTGCGCGCCGAACGCGGCGGCGTAGCTCACCGTGTCGTAGGGGCCGAGTTGAACGCCGGAGCTGCGTCCGTACTTCATCACCTCCTGGAACGCGACCATGTTGTAGGTGTCGTCGCGCAGGATGATGTGCGTCAGCGTCACCCTCAAGCGGCGAGCGGTTTCGAGTTCCTGCGCGGAGAACAAGAAGCCGCCGTCACCGGAAACCGAGACGATTTGCGTACCCGGTCGCACCAAGGCCGCGGCGATGGCCCAGGGAAGCGAAACACCCAGTGTCTGTTGGCCATTGGAGAACATCAGGTGTCGGGGTCGGTAGCACCGGAAGTGCCGGGCCATGAAGATGTAGTTCGAGCCGATGTCGCATGCGACGGTGGCATCATCGGTCAGATTGTCCCGAAGGGCCAGTACGACAGCGACCGGATTCAATCCGCGGTCGGATTCGCTTCTGGCCCTTGCGTCCTCATCGATGGTGGTGAGCCGATCGCGCTGTTCCGCGATGGCGGTGTTGACCTCTGCGTCGAGTGTGAGGCCGGCCAGCTGCGGCGCGAGCTGATCCAGGGTCGCCGCGATGTCGCCCTGGAGTTCGATCTGCGGCTGATAGTGGTTGTCGATCATCGCGGGCAATGCGTCGATGTGGATGATCGCCCTGGTGTCGTCTGGGTTCCACAGCTGCGCGTCGTACTCCACGGGGTCATAACCCACGGCGAGGACGACGTCGGCACGTGCGAGCAGGACATCACCGGGTTGATTACGGAAGAGTCCGACCCGTCCGAGGTAGTGCGATTCGAGTTCGCGCGAGATGACTCCGGCGGCCTGGAATGTCTCCACCACAGGCAGATCGGTGTATGTGATGAGCCGGTGCAGCGCCTCGGTGACATCGGGGTCTGCGCCGCGGTCACCGATGAGCAGGACGGGCATGCGCGCATCGCGAACCGCTTCAGCGGCACGTGTGATGTCTGCGGCGGGGGCGGGTCCCAGGCGCGGCGTCGCTGGAATCGCCGTCAGAGCCGCCGAGGTTGCCGCCGCCGCCACATCGGACGGCAGTACCACCGCGGTGGCTCCACGCGGATGGGCGGCAGCGATGCGGAACGCGTTGGCGACGGTCTCTGCGACGTCATCGGGAGCGTTGACTTCACCGGTGAACTTGGTGACCGTGCTGAGTAGGCCTGCGGCGTCCATCGATTGGTGCGTGCGCTTGAGCCGTTGGTCGCGCGATACTGCTCCGCAGATCGCCACCAGCGGATCCTGCTCTGTGGTGGCGGTGATCAGCCCGGTCGCCAGGTTGGTGGTACCCGGCCCGGAGGTCACCGCGACGACACCTGGAACGCCCGTCAACCGGCCGATGGCCGCTGCCATGAAAGCCGCGTTCTGTTCGTGGCGACATACGACGACCTCAGCCGAACTGTCGAGCAGGGCATCGAAGAGGGCATCGATCTTCGCCCCCGGGATGCCGAACACGTACCGGACGCCGGCCAGCTCGATCGCCTCGACTACCCGCTGAGCTGAGCGGACAGGCGTCGAGTCCATCGGTGATCTCCTGCCTAGGGTTCGGTAGGCAGCCAGGTTACCGAGCAGAGTGTGGAGGCGGCGCGCTTTACCCGGGCAGCCGGACGCCGCGGTCATCCGTCGTCACTGAGCGTCCGAGTAACTTCAGCGGCGGCGGCGCACCGTACGCCCTTGATCCCGACAATGCCGCGCGGCTATGGGACATCGGAGTTGCGTTAGCGGGCGTCTAGTCAACGGTCATTTGCCGCTGTCCAGGTTGGTCCGGAAGAAGGTGGCCAATGTGTCGAAGGGGATGAGGTCGGTTCGGTCGTAGAGGTCGACGTGACCGGCGCCCGGAACGGTCACCAGTTGCTTGGGTTCGGCGGCGAGTTGGTACGCCTGTTCGCTGAACTCGCGCGAGTGCGCCTGGTCACCAGTGATGAACAGCATGGGGCGCGGGGAGATCGTCTCGATGTCTTCGAACGGGTAGAAGTTCATGAATCGCACGTTGCTGCTCAGCGTCGGCTGGGTGGTGGTGTCGGGGCTATTGCCTCGGGCGGTGCGGTAGAAGTCGTAGAACTCTCGGTCGATCGCCGTTGACTGCTCGGTGAGCTCGAACGGCGTACCGCCGACGTACTTGACGTCACCGCCTCTGAACTCGACGTCGCGCTGCTGCGCGGCCTGAGCCAGAGCCTGCTGTCGCATCTCGGGTGTCATTGCGCCGCGCAGTCCGTTGCGGTTGGCCCCGCCCATGTCGTACATGCTGACCGTGGCAACGGCTTTGATCCGGGGGTCGATCTTGGCGGCACTGATGACAAAGCTTCCGCTCCCGCAAACGCCGAGCGCACCGATACGTTCGGCGTCGACGAATGACTGGGTGCGCAGGTAGTCCACGGCGGCGCTGAAGTCTTCGGTGTAGACATCGGGGGCCACCAGGTTCCGCGGTTGCCCCTCACTCTCGCCCCAGTACGACAGGTCCAGGGACAGGGTGACGAAGCCCCGCTCGGCGAGCTTGGTGGCGTAGAGGTCGGCGCTCTGCTCCTTGACCGCACCCATGGGATGTCCGACGACCATCGCCGCGTTCTTCGCGTTGCGGTCCAAGTCGTTGGGCACGAACAGGTTTCCGGTCACGTTCATCTGATACTGGTTCTTGAAGGTCACCTTCTGCACAGTGACCCGGTCGCTGGTGTAGAAGTTGTCGGCACCCCGCGACGTATCGCCGGGTGCCAGACTCGCCGTTGGGAGAGCCGGTGCCTGCGATGCGGTGGTGCGTTCGGATGGGGCACACCCCGTGGTGGCGAGGACGCCGAGGACGACGGCGCCGCCGGCCATCTTCATCAGGCGACGGCCCTTGCGGTTCGGCGTCGTGGTGGTCGTGACGGTCGTGATCATGGTTGGCTCCTTCTAGTTTGATGTAACACAAAGCCGGTCGGCTTCGTCGTTGTCGCACGTCTGTTGGTCGTGGCTCGTGTGGGTCTGAGTGCGGGACAGCCGAGTCAGCGCCAGCACCGACAGTGGAACGAGGGTCAGCGCCGTGATGATCGTTCCGGTGACGGGAGGTCCCAGTTCGTCAAGAGATGAGTCGAGTGCCCGGCCGGCGATCCAACTGCCTACCGCCGTACCAAGATTGAACGCCGACGTGCTCAACGCGGAGGCGAGCGTCGGTGCTCGGTGTGCGAAGCGCACTGCCAATGCGATCAGAATGGGGTTGACCGTCATGGAGGTCAGCCCGAGCAGGCCGATCAAGACGACGGTCGGCAGGGTGTGCTGCGAGAGGACACAAATGCCGAGCAGGATGACTGCCGTTGCGGCAGAGGCGATGATCGTCGTCGAGTACGCGCGGGTGTCTCCGAGGCGACCCCCGAGGAAGGATCCCATGAGGGCGCCGACGCCGAATCCGACCAGGGCCAGGGGCACCAGAGTGCCGGATAGTCCAGCCCGGTTCGTCAACAGCGGCGCGACGTAGCTGTAGGTGGCCAGAGTGCCACCCATGATCATCACGGCGGAGAGCAGGGCGAGCCACAGCTGCCGGGAGCGCAGACTGGCCAGTTCGGCACGAACGCATGCACGCGGCGCCGTGGGATCGTCGTCCGGGACGTACGTCACGATGAGGACTGCAGCAGCGACCGCAAGGCCGGCCAGTACCCAAAAGGGGCCGCGCCACCCAATCAGTTGCCCGGCAAAGGCGCCGAGTGGGACGCCGATGACGTTGGCGAGCATCCCGCCGCCCAGGACGACGCCCAGGGCGCGGGAGCTCGCTGCGGGCCCGGCGGCGCGGCTGGCGACCACGGCGGCGATCGCCCAGAACGCGCCGGTGGCCAAGGCCGTGAGGAACCGTGCCGCCAGCAGGAGCGGGAAGCCCGAGCCGACCGCGACGACGACGTGGCCCACCGCGAACACCACGAGCGCCAGCGTCAGCGTCGTCCGGCGGGGCAGCCGCAGAGTGAGAATGGCCATGCCCGGCGTTCCGACGATCATCCCGATTGCGAAGACAGTGATCAGCAGACCTGCCCGGGCCGGCGTGACGTCGAGGTCGACGGCGATCTCGGGGAGCAAGCCGGCGATGATGAACTCGGTGGTCCCCATCAGGAAGGTGCCGACGGCGAGGACATAGACGACGAGCGGCAGCCGAGTGGACGCGGGGTTCGCTGCGGGTCGTTCTGATGTCTGGCGCGTGTCCATGTCTACGAGGAAACGCGGGTCGCGGCTGGGTAGGGAGTCCCTGCTGAGGGGTGTATCGACAGTGCATCCCTCGAAGCTGCGCTCGGTCGTACCGTGGTCGACATGGACAACCGAGCCGAAGCCCGCGAGTTTCTGATGACGCGGCGGGCGAAGGTCACCCCGCAGCAGGCGGGTTTGCCGGAGTTCGGGAACCGCCGGGTGCCCGGGTTGCGCCGCGGGGAGGTGGCATCACTGGCCGGTGTCAGCATCGAGTACTACAGCAAGCTCGAACGTGGCGGCCTGGCTGGTGTCTCGACGTCGGTCCTCGACGCGATCGCCCGCGCCCTGCAACTCGACGACGCCGAACGGGCCCACCTGTTCCACCTCGCTCACGCCGCCGACGGCACCAGCGCAGGCATGCGTCCGCGGCGGCGCCCGGCGAAGCGCTGGACTCCTCGGCCCAGTCTGCAGTGGGCCCTGGACAAGTTCACCGCCCCCGCGATCGTGCGCAACGGCCGGATGGATCTGTTGGCCGTGAATCACCTTGGCCGGGGCATGCATTCGTCGGTGTACGACAGCGACCCCAGCCGGCCACCGAACTTCGCCCGCTACACCTTCCTCGACGAGGGGTCCCGTCGCTTCTATCCGCACTGGGATGAGGCCGCCGACATTTGCGTGGCCATCCTGCGCACAGAGGCCGGCCGTGACCCCCACGACAGCCTGCTGCAGGATCTCGTCGGCGAATTGTCCACCCGCAGTGACGAATTCCGCCGCCGCTGGGGCGCCCACAACGTGCGCAGCCATGGTGCCGGGGCGAAGACGTTCCACCACGACGTGGTCGGCGACCTCGAGCTGTTCTACGAGAGCGTCGACATGATCTCCGATCCGGGGCTGACGTTGACCCTCTACGTCGCCGAGCCCGCGTCGCCAACGGCGCACGCTCTGGAACTGCTCGCGTCCTGGACCGCCGAGCAGCTTCCGGAACCTGCGACCGGCGATCATTCCGAGCACCTGACATGACCCACCTGCGCGCCAAGGCCACCCGCCACCTCGATGCCGACTGCGGCGGCGGCCTCTGAGTCGATGTGACGCAAGATCGTGTCCGCATCCACAGATCCAGGATTCAAGCCAGCCATACGGCGGCCGTAGAACACTTTCTGTCCCTGACAAGGTCCAAAATCTATCGCCGGGAGGGTAGACATTCCGCTTTAGCGCGGATAGAGTTCATCGTGCAACGAGCACAGAGGGTGATTGGCACGGGAGATGACGAAACTACCCGTGAGGTACAGAAGGGGCGGCTGAGACCTGTAGTCCGTGATCGGACCGTCGATGGTCGCCCGAGAATGTCAGGTAGTAAGTAGGGCAGTAACCGCAGAAGGAAGGAGGAGTTACCGTCGGATCGCCCGCGTTGTTCATCAGCCGGGCCGATGCCGCAGATTCCACAGCAGTATCGATGGATGGTAGTGATCTCCTCAGGGCCGGCGCCCCCGGTACGACTATTTCCGGGGCGCCGGCCCTTCACTGTGTGTGGGGCATTGCTTCGGGCGCCAACCCGCCCGCCGGTCCCGTGAAAGGTGTTGATTCAGACGACTAGCGGTCCCGCCGGCGGCGATCCGAACGACAAGTTCGAAGACGAGGACTACCCGGCCTACAGCATGGGTAGCGCTGCCCAGATCCTCGGCACAACACCAGGATTCCTTCGCAGCCTCGACGAGGCGAACCTGCTCGTTCCCCACCGCTCAGAAGGTGGGCACCGTCGCTACTCACGCTATCAACTACGGATGGCAGCCAGAGCCCGCGAACTCGTTGACCGCGGCACCGCCTTGGAAGCTGCCTGCCGCATCATCGTTCTCGAAGACCAACTCGCAGACGCCCAAGCGCTCAACGCCGAACTCAACCGTCGCCTAAACGGCCGCTAATCTGTGCCGGCGTGTGCCGCTCGACAATCATGAGCATGGCGACCGCGTACAGCCCCACCGCACACACGTGGATTCGAGCGTTTCCCGCAGCCGATCGACCCAAACGTTCGGACACACCTACCGAAGGGCATGATCGCGGGATGACGTCGCATAACCACGGTCTTGCTTTGCGCATGGCGGAGTTGGCGCAGGTGATCGCGTTGCGCCCGATCGACGATGTGCTCGTCGACGTCACCACGGCCGCGAAGGAACTGATTCCCGGCGTCGACATCGCCGGTGTGCTCCTGGTCGGTACAGGCGGAACCCACCAAACGCTCGCACCCACATCTGATCTCATGTTCAAGCTCGACGATCTGCAGATGGCCACTGGCGAGGGGCCTTGTCTGCAGGCCGCGCTGGACGAGGTCGTGATCCGCACCGACGACTTCCGCGACGAGCCACGCTTTCCCCACTACGCCCCCAAGGTCGCTGAGCTCGGCCTTCGTAGCGCACTGTCGCTCAAGTTGTACACCGCCGACCGCACCGCGGGCGCGCTGAACCTGTTCGGATATGAGCCGAATCTATGGGACACCGAGGCCGAAACCATCGGGATGGTGCTCGCCGCGCATGCCGCCGCAGCGATCCTGGCGACGCGCGAAGGCGATCAACTTAATTCGGCGCTGTCCTCGCGCGATCGGATCGGCCAGGCCAAAGGCATCCTCATGGAACGCTACAAAGTCGACGACGTCCGCGCATTCGCCATGCTTCGACAACTGTCCCAAGACGCCAACACCAAGCTCGTCGACATCGCACAGCGCGTCATTGACACCCGCGCGGATTGACGTCGCGGCGAACTCACCGCGATCCAGTCAGTTCGATTTGTCGAAACGCTGGCGTTGTCGAATCCCATATGCGGCCGCCTTTACGGCGTCGTCATCCTCCATACCCGATCCCAGGGCACCCCCCAATGTCGCAACTGCCGCCACCAACCAGGCCATCATCAACAGGGTTGAAAAGCTGGTGGGATGGCCGATGTTTTGCGCGACCATTTGCGGCGGAAGCGTCCACCATGCGGTCACCAGCAGCAGGATGAACAGCCCGATGTGGAGAATGGCGACGCCGATGGTCAGGGTGACGACAGTCGCCGCGTTGTACAACGCCGCACGTTCACGTTCGCCGGCCGAATGCGGCCGTTCCCACAATTCGTGGTCAAGGATCAGCCAGGCGATCATCGCCACGCTGGCCAAGATCGTCGTGGCGGTCAGCCGCCAAGGGCCCATGGTGTCGGACAGCTGCCAAATCGTCGGATACGCGAGGCTCACGGCCCCAGCGGCGAACGCCGCCATCAACACCTTGGACAAACCAGCAGCCAATCGCCACGGGCGGTTGGCGTAAACCATGCCCATCAAAAGCCGCAGACGTCCCAGGCCTGCCGGCGCCACGTAGCGGACGACATCGTCCTCCTGTGTCCGCGTCAGCCGCTTCACGGATCGGTGTTGCTTGTCCCGCTGGTTCGTCACCTCGGCGACGACTGTCTGTGCCAAATTCTGCACCCGGCGATCGATGAACAAGCCGCCTGTTCCAGGAATGGAAATCAGGCCGAACCGGTCATGCAAGCTGATGTCGGCAACCACCGGCGTCGTCCCCAGACGTCGTGGCAGATCGGTCAGGTAGATGACGATGTCCTCGGTCTCGGCGGCCGGGTCAACGGTGCGGATCACCTCTACGACCTCGGCATGCTCATCGATCGGATAGGAGTCGCGTCGCATAGACACGTCCCACTTGTCGTCGGCGGTAGCACCGTCCGCCAGCGCACTGGGGAGGGAATCAGAAAGACGTTTGGCTATCGCCGCCGGAGCACCGGGATCGGCGACTAACAAGATTGATGACGCGGGGTCTGCCATTAAGTCCCGCATACCTCGAAGCCCAGACCGCGAAACGTCCCTGGTGGCACGATGTCAAGTCACCGGGCGGCGACCGCCTCCGATCAGGTTCCGAAAGGCCCTCGGGCTGCCGCGGGTACGCGGTTGCGTTTTCCGTAGTGCCGGCATGCCACGCTATCTGATTTCACGGTGCCTCCTTAGTCAGGCCGCAAGGGCCGGTTCCGAATAGCCCACGGCGAGTTAGCCATTCGGTCAGCGGACCATCGCCAGCACGTCGCGCACCAGCCGTCGTGCGTACTCGTGATCGACTTCCAGGGCGAAGGCGACGTGGTGGTACAACGGCGCGATGACGTGGTCGAGGATCTGCGCAACCGTCGGTGTCGGCTCTCCGCGTTCGCCGGCTCGGCGCACCATCTCCGCCGCCTGCTCATGCCGTGTCTCCATGACCGGGCATCGCGCCACGATCTCGACGCGTGCCGACACCATCGCGCGCAGATATCGAGCCCGCCCGGGTCGGGTGATGTCAGACGCGATGATGCTCGCCCACTCCGTCAAGTCCCCCTCGAGCGATCCGGTGTCGGGTACCGATTCACCGTCCCGCGTCAGGGCGGCGACCGCGACTTCCTCGAGGAGCGCATTGACGTCGTCCCAGCGTCGGTACAGCGTCGTCGGGTTGACCCCGGCCCGTTCGGCGATCACCGGGAAGCTGATCTTGGCGGCGCCCTCGCCGACCAATTCGCCGACCGATGTGTAGATCGCGGCCATCACCCGACTAGCCCGTCCTCCGGGGCGGCTCGCGGCTGCCTGGTTCACCATGCCGACGATCGTACGCAAAGAAATTTGCTTTAACTCACTATTGCCGTACCGTCGAGAAAGCAAAGTTCATTGCTTTACGGACAGAGGTTCCCATGCCCGACCACACAGCATCGACGCTCGTCTCGCGCACCTTCAGCACGCCTCGCCACACGACCCACTACCTCGAGTGCGGGCCGACCGACGGACCGCTGATGGTCTTCCTCCACGGCTGGCCGAGCATCGGTTTGCTGTGGCGCGCCCAGATGAACGCGTTCGCCGACGACGGTTGGCGCTGCGTCGCACCCGATCTCCGCGGCTACGGCGGATCCTCCATTCCGAGGGCCGACAGCGCGTACACCATCGAAGAAGTCGTGGCAGACATGGTGGAACTTCACGACCACCTTGGCGGCGAGCCTGCGATCTGGGTTGGCCACGACTGGGGCAGCGTCGTGGCTGGCGATGTGGCTGCACACGAGCCCGGCCGCAGCCGTGGCGTTGTGCTGACCTCGTTGGCCTACTATCCCGACGGACATGCCATGCAGACAGTCGTTCCGCTGGTCGACCGAACGATCTATCCGGCCGACGAATATCCCGATGGCCAATGGGACTACTACCGCTACTACACGACGCATTTCGAGGCGGCAGTCGCCGACCTCGATGCGGACAAGGCCGCATCACTGGCGTCGATCTTCCAGCCGGGCAATCCCGCCAACGTCGGCAAGGTTTCGCCGAACGCAGTGATTTCCCGCAACGGCGGGCGCTTCGGCGCCGCACACCACGCCCCGCCGACTCAACCCGACCCGGCTCTCTGGCCGTCGGCAGACTTCGACGCGTTACTGCAAGCGTTCCAGGCTCATGGCTTCGGCCCAGCCTGCGCGTGGTACCTCAACGACGACGCCAACATCGCCTACGCGCGCAAGGCACCCGATGACGGCCGCCTGGCTCAGCCAGTGCTGTTCGTCAACGGTGACTTCGATCAGATCTGCAGCATCACCGGAAACCGCCAAGGCGACCCGATGCGCGCCGCCTGCGCGGACCTCACCGAGACGTCGATGCCCGCTGGACACTGGCTGCCGCTGGAACATAAGGAAGAGCACATTCAGGCCATTCGCACCTGGCTCGCGGAGAAGAATCTGTAGTGCGGCAACCGCTTACTTCGACGAGCGCAGCGCGACATGAGATCACGGCGCGCGGGTTGTGAGCCCGCCGTCCCGCCGAGTCCCCCGCGGGCGGCCTCCCCGCGGCAGACCGGAATCGTTCTGGGAGCGTTGCCGCCCCCGTGTCCGTCGCCATAGGTGCACCATCGGTCGCTCTGCCCTCGGTGTCCTCGGCGTTGGGGGTGTCGTTCGCAGCCGTGCGATTTGAAGCGCGGCGTGAGAACCTACAACTGCGGTCTACACCTTCGCCATGTTCGTGAACCGCGACAGGTGCAACTGATGCGCGACAGTCACCGTTCGTGTTGGGCCTGCGCGGTGCTTGGCGATGATCAGGTCTGCTTCACCACCGCGCGGGTCGTCACTTTCGAACGCGTCCGGTCGATGCAGAAGGATCACCATGTCGCTATCCTGCTCGATACTTCCCGACTCGCGTAGGTCAGCGAGCATCGGCTTCTTGTCCGTGCGCTGTTCCGGACCACGGTTGAGCTGACTCATCGCCACCACCGGAACTTCGAGCTCCTTCGCCAAAAGCTTTATCTGACGGGAGAATTCGGACACTTCCTGCTGACGCGACTCGACCTTCTTGCCCGAGGTCATCAGCTGCAGGTAGTCGATGACGATGAGGCGAAGGTCTGCCTTCTGCTTCAGCCGTCTCGCTTTCGCGCGGATCTCCATCATCGTCAGGTTCGGAGAGTCGTCGATATACAGCGGCGCTTCACTGATCTCACTCATGCGCCGCGCCAAACGCGTCCAGTCGTCGTCGCTCATCCGGCCCGACCGCATGTCGGCGAGTTTGATCTTCGCCTCCGCGGACAGCAGGCGCATCACGATCTCGGACTTACTCATTTCGAGGGAGAACACGATGCTCGGCAGATGGTGCTTGATGGAGCACGACCGCATGAAGTCCAGGCCCAGCGTCGAGTTGTGTGTCGGCACCATGGCGCGCCCCGCGAGATACATGTGGTCGTCGTTGTCGACCTCCACGCATCGCACCGGAACACTCTCGACAGGCCGCACGTCGACGATGAACCGCAAGACCGACCGCGCCGTCCCGCGGCCCCCTCGACGCTCCTTGTGCAGCAGACTCTTTCGAGTGAGCCCGAAGACGTCATCCTCCGTCGAGAAGTTGAGGATGTACGCGACCGACGAATCAGGGCTGCGGCCCTTCACCGGCTTCTGGGCGACTTGGCACCGGTAACCGAGGCTGACGACCAGTTCCTCGACATCGGTCGCCAGTCGGCGGTCAGTGACGCAGAACTGAACAGCGCCACTCGCAGTGACCGTGCCGTCGGTGTCAAGCAATCCCGCCAACAGCGCTCGCCGCTGCGACTCCGACGCACGCAGGTACTCGCTCGGGATGTGCTTCTTGCCCAGCACGCCGATCGTGCGCAGCTGCGCCTGCAGCGTGCCGACCGCATTACGGCACTCCTGGCACAGCCTGAGACCGCACGACGCTCCGCCGCAATGAGCACAGATGGGCGCCGGCACCCGATCCGACATGAACCGTGCGCGTCCTCCACAGGATCGGCCACACGTCCGCACCTGACTGGTCTGCGGGACGAACGATGCACCGCAGACGACACAGTTGCGCGCAGCGATCTCCTCGGCCTCGGGTAACCGCAATTGGTATCGATAGAGCGCAGTGCTGGACTTGTGAGCGACGAAGCCGTCCGCCTCGATACGCATGATGACTTCCGGATCCGCTGTGGTGATCTGAGCGGACGCGCTAGTTCCGTCACCGAGCCACGCGCCGAGCGTGTACGGCGGGACGAGCAGATCGCGTTCAGGCGCTTGCAGCGGCGCGGCATTGGCGACCGAGTGGTTGAGTCTGCGGTCGGCGGTCGAGCACCGAAGCGTGTCGGCGATTTCGCGGGTCGTCCGGACGGCGGCGAACGTGCGCCGATTCTTGGTCCGGTTGTATCCGCTCGCAGCGGCTTGGGCTGACTTGCGCGATGCTCGCGTATCCGTAAGCCATTGGTGCTCGGCGTCGGCGACGATGACCGTGCCGTCCGAGAACTCGACCTCGAAGCACGGTCGTCCGAACATGATCTCCGTCGCGGCGACCACCCGCGTCGGCTCACCGTTGGCACCGATCAACTGATCTCCGACGGCGACCTCGCCCATCGTCGTCCAGCCGGTCGGTGTCGGCAGCGGCGTATCGAGCTTGAGCGCCTTGCCCATACCCGGTCGGGCCGCGACGACGATCATCTGGCCGGGGTGCAGTCCGTTGGTCAGCTCGTCGAGGTCGGTGAAGCCCGTCGGCACGCCTCTCGAGATGCCGCCCTGCGATGCGATGGCATCGATCTCGTCCATGGTCGGCTGCAAGAGTTCCTCGAGCGGGACGAAGTCCTCTGACGTACTCCGACCCTCGGTCACGTCGTAGATCTCGGCCTGCGCGCGGTCGACGATGTCGGCGACGTCGGCGCCATCCGCGCCCGCATAGCCGTACTGCACCACCCGCGTGCCTGCCTCCACGAGGCGACGGAGGAGCGCCTTCTCCGCGACGATGCCGGCGTAAAAGCCCGCATTGGCGGCGGTCGGCACCGTGGAGATCAGCGTGTGCAGATAGGGCGCGCCACCGATACGGCGAAGCAGTCCGCGCCGATCCAGTTCGGCGGCCACCGTCACCGCATCGGCCGGCTCGCCCCGGCCGTACAGATCCAGGATTGAGTCGTAGACGTTCTGGTGCGCGGGCCGATAGAAGTCGCCCGGACGCAGCCGCTCGAGCACGTCGGCGATCGCGTCCTTGCTCAAGAGCATGCCGCCCAACACCGCCTGCTCGGCGGCGGCGTCCTGCGGAGGTTGGCGTCCGAAATCTTCACTGGGCGGCGCAGCGTCCATGTCTGAACGGCCGAGATCATCCATTACCGCCACGGAGCTACACCTCCCCTGAACTCGGTCGAACGTCAGTTCGATAGTCGTTTACCGTGACTGTAAGCCCAGACTCGGACATCCGCCCCCGTTCGGTCGCCCTAACGGGCGTGCGACGGCCAACGCTAGACGTTGCTGGAGCAGTGGGGAAACGGTCCTGTTGATGGACCTGTGGATGGGCTGTGCATAGGTCTGGACAGGCATGTTGAGTCGCTGGGGAGAACCTGTGGACAACTTGCTTTTTTCCGAGTATCCGCGCAGATAGTCGCACCATAAACCCCATGGAATTCTGTGGATGGGAATTCCTACGGCGTGTCGTCTTCGGTAGCGGTCTCGGGCGTGTTGTGTTTCGGCTCGGGAGCACGCAGGTTAACAGCCGGTTATCTTCGCTGTCGCCTAGCCACTGTAGGAAGTTCGCCAGCGCGCACAGCAACGGCCGGGTGAAGATCGATCAAGTCCTCACCCGGCCGTATAGAGGCTGTTGCTATTGCCCGGCGACGACGCTCAGGGACACCGAAGCGTTCACTTCGGGGTGAAGCCGCACCGTGACGGGATGGGTCCCGACCGACTTGATGTGCGCCTTGGGCAGCTGCACCGTGCGCTTGTCCAGATTCGGGCCGCCGGCCTTCTTGATGGCGCTGACAACGTCGGCGCCAGTGACCGAGCCGAACAGCTTGCCGCTGTCTCCGGCTGACTTCACCGACAGCTCGACTGCGCCAAGACCCTCGATGGCCGTCTTCAGTTCACGAGCGTGCTCGAGACCCTGCACGGCCTTCGCGTCGCGAGCCCGACGGATCTCGTCGGCCTGGCGCTCGGCGCCACGCGATGCCACGACGGCCATGCCGCGGGGCAGCAGGAAGTTACGTCCGTAGCCGTCCTTGACTTCCACGATGTCGCCCGAGGAACCCAGGTGGTCCACCTCGGTAGTGAGAATGAGTTTCATATCTTCGTCTTCCTCGTGCTTATCGCGTGGAGCTGCTGAACGGCAGCAGCGCCACCTCGCGGGCGTTCTTCACCGCGATGGCGATGTCGCGCTGGTGCTGCACGCAGTTGCCGGTCACGCGGCGGGCGCGGATCTTGCCGCGCTCGCTGATGTAGGTACGCAGCAGTGCCGTGTCCTTGTAGTCGATGATCTGGTTCTTGCCCTTCTTGGAGCAGAACACGCACTTGCGGGTCTTGACCGGCTTCTCGGGTGCCGGGCGCCTCTTCGTGGAGGACTTGGCCATGTGTCTATCTCTTTCTGGAATTGCTGATCAGTAATAAGTCAGAAGGGTGGTTCGTCGTCGCCGCCGCTGAACGACCCGGACGCCGGGGCGCTGCCCCACGGGTCTTCCTGCTTGGCGTCGGAGCCGCCGGCAGGAGCCGCTGCGCGCGAACCACCGCCGCCGCCGAACCCACCGCCACCGCCGCCGCTGCGGCTGGCTTTGTTCACCTTGGCTGTCGCGTACTTCAGTGACGGGCCGATCTCGTCGACCTCGAGTTCCACGACGGTGCGCTTCTCGCCTTCACGGGTCTCGAAGGAACGCTGCTTGAGCCGTCCCTGCACGATCACCCGCGAGCCACGCGTCAGGCTCTCGGCCACGTTCTCGGCCGCCTCACGCCAGATGTTGCAGCGGAGGAACAGCGCTTCGCCGTCCTTCCACTCATTGGTCTGACGGTCGAAGATGCGCGGTGTCGACGCGACCGTGAAGTTCGCGACGGCTGCGCCCGACGGCGTGAACCGAAGTTCGGGGTCGGCTGTCAGGTTTCCGATGACCGTGATGACGGTGTCACCAGCCACGAGTTCCTCCTGGGTTGGGTTGTCGGCGTGCGCGAAGTCAGTCGCAGGCGAGCCTACGGAGCCGCTCCGACGAACGGCACCCTTTAGTGCTTGTCGGTCCGCATTACCTTGGTCCGCAGGACGGACTCGTTCAGGTTGAGCTGGCGGTCCAGTTCGGACACCGTGGCGGACTCGGCCTTCACATCGACGACGGCGTAGATGCCCTCGGCATGCTTGGCGATCTCGTAAGCCAGCCGGCGCTTACCCCAGATGTCGACCTTGTCGACAGATCCGCCGTCTTTGCGGATGACGTTGAGGAATGTCTCCAACGACGGAGCGACCGTGCGCTCGTCGAGAGTGGGGTCAAGGATGACCATGATTTCGTATGGACGCATGAGAACCACACCACCTCCTCTGGGCTAACGGCCACGGACTGTCCGCGGCAGGAGGGTTACCTGCGTCGGCAACCGGGCCAGGTTACAGGAATGCCCGCTGATCTGCGAAATCGCGCTGTTCGGCGATTTAGACTTCGGCCGTGTTCTCCGAGACACGGTATGCGCTGAACGGGGATCTGCGCGTCGCGTATCGCGCTTCTCGGGCTGGTGAACGTGACATCGTTTTCGTTCCGACGTGGTTCACCAACTGCGAAGTCATGCCGGAGCTGCCGTCGATCCAGGGCTGGGTCGAAGCAATGACGTCGCTCGGTCGGTTCATCCTCTTCGATCAACCTGGGACCGGCGCATCGGATCCCCTGGGTCCCGGCACGATGCCGACGCTTGAGCAATGGACCGACAGCATCACGGTGGTCCTGGACGCACTCGGCATCGGCGAGGCGATTCTCGTCGCTGTCGCCGGTGCGGTGTCGACCGCGGCGCTGTTCGCAGCGGCACACCCGTCTCGAACCACAGCACTCGTGGCGTTGGAGGCATACCCGGATCCAATTGCGGTGACCGCCGACGGCCAGACGCACGACGAAGTCCGCGACGCCTTTGTCGCCACGTGGGGGACCGGAGAGTTCCAGCACTTCACCAATCCGGACATGCCCTGGAATGAGGAGATCCGGGCGGCGTGGGCACGATTCGAGCGCCTGGCGGCGAGCCCACGAACCGTTGCGCACATGTGGCCGCTTGTGGGCGAATTGGACGTCCGAGCAGTGCTCCCCACGGTCCGCGTGCCCACGCTGGTCGTCCAGCACGCCGACGACGCCATCGTCACGCCCGAGAAGGGTAGATATATCGCCGAGCACATCCACGCCGCGAAATACGCCGAGCTGCCTGGCCGAAACATGTACCACATCGTCGAGCCGTGGCGAGAGTCCTTCCAAGTGGTCGCCGAGTTTCTGACCGGTGAGCAGCCCGACATCACCGACGACCGTGTACTTGCGACGGTTCTCTTCACCGACATCGTGGACTCAACGCGACGCGCCTCGGACATGGGTGACCGCGATTGGCGCGCACTGCTCGACGCACATGACGCCGTCGTCCGCGCACAGCTCGCCCGCTTCCGCGGCCGCGAGGTCAGCACGGCGGGCGACAGCTTCCTCGCCACGTTCGACGGACCACAGCGAGCGATCCGCTGCGCCATGGCAATTCGCGACGCCGTGCAAGCACTCGGCATCGAAGTGCGCGCCGGGCTGCACACCGGCGAGTGCGAGCTCCGCGGCGACGACATCGGCGGGATCGCCGTGCACATCGGCGCCCGGGTCAGCGCACTGGCCGGCGCCAGCGACGTCCTCGTCTCCAGCACGCTGCGCGACCTCGTCATCGGATCCGGACTCGAATTCGAGGACCGCGGCACTCACGCACTCAAGGGTGTGCCCGGCGAATGGCATCTCTTCGCCGTCGCGTCGGTTTAGTCACTTACAGGGTGCGGGCACCTGGCCTGCGAGCTCGGTGGCCCACGCCTCGTAGGCCTCCGGGGTGGGGTGGATGCCGTCCTCGACCCACAGGCTCTCGTCGGCCTGCTGCTTGTAGATCGGTCGCATATCGACGAATTCGGCGCCGCGCGATTTGGCTTCCTCGATGAGTATCGAATCGAACTCATCCCGCGCCTGCGGTTCGATGTATCCCTGACCGCTGGGCGCCCGGAACCATTCGTTCTGCGCGAGAACGATGACGCGTGCGCCACTACCGGTCGCCGCGTCGAGCACCGCCTGCACATTGCTGCGGTACTCGTCGGCCGTTATCCCGTTCACCAAGTCGTTGCCGCCGGCCTGAAAGGTGATCAGCGTCGGCTTGAACTCCTCGATCTGCGGCACCTCTTCCTCGAGGACCTGGCCCGCGGTGTAGCCGCTGATGCCGGCGTTCTGCAGTTCGACCTGGCAGCCACCGTCGCGCCACTTCTCGGCGAGCAGTGCGGGGAACGATCCCGTCTGCTCGTCGGGTGCGCCGACGCCCTGGCTCAGTGAGTCGCCGAGCGCGAGGTACCGCACGGATCCGTCGGTGGGTGCTGCATTGGCGGATCCGGCGGACGAGGTCGGTGCCGGGCTCTGGGATTGGCTGCAGCCGCCGACCAGCGCGACGGCGGCGACAAGTACGAACAGGCGTCGAGTCGTCCCGGTCATTGGTCGACCATAACTTCTGCTCGCGACGAAGGTGCCTACCTCGCGTCGACCAGTTCGGGATCCGGCTCCGGCGGGGCGCTGATCCGAGTCCTGTCCCGATCCGGGCGCAGCCAGTCGGGCAGCCAACGCGGCGGCGCATCGGGCGCACCGTCGAACACCCCTCCGGTCGGGTCGTCGACCTCGCCTCCAAAACGGACCAGATCCTTCTCGGGGCGGTAGATCTGGTGAATCACCAACGCGCACAGACCGATCACCGCGATATCCCGCAGCACCACCACGACGGTGAACGGTTGCTCGGGCAGGCCCTTGTTCTGCTCACCGTAGAGGTACAGCATCCGCGGTATCCACACCAGAGCGTCGATCGTCATCCACGCCAGCAGGATGCGCCGGTGCGGCAGCGCAAGAACCGCCAGCGGCACCAGCCACAACGAGAACTGCGGACTCCACACCTTGTTCGTCAGTAGGAACGCCGCGACCACAAGGAATGCCACCTGCGCCACCCGCGGGCGCTGCTTGGCCGTCAGCACGATGTAAGCGATTGCAATGCAACACGATACGAACAACACCGCGGACACGCCGTTGAGCACCGTCGGTGGCTCCCACATTCCCAGGTCGGGATCGAAGCCCCGCCAGCCGGTGAACGAGCGGACCACGTTGTAGATCGAATCCATATCGTCGCCGCGACGGGTGTTGAGCCGGAAGAACTCTGACCATCCCCGCGGGTACAGGATCATGATCGGCAGGTTCACCACCGCCCACGTCACCACCGCGGCGGTCGTCGTCTTGCCGACCTCGCGCAGCTTGCCGGTGCGCACCGCCAACAACGCCAACGGGAGCAGCAACAGCAACGGATACAGCTTGGCCGCCACCCCGACACCGATGAGCACACCCGCCAGCACCGGTTTTCGCCGGGCCCACGCGAGCAATGCCCCCGTCGCGAAAGCCGTTGCGAGAGCGTCGAAGTTGGTGAAAATCTGGAAGATCACGATCGGCGACGCCGCCACCAGTGCCGCATCCCAGACCCGTCGCGGTCCGGCCAGTCGCGAGGTCGCCCACACCGTCGCCAGCCACGCCAGCGCCAATCCGAACGCGGCGATGTTGAAGAACATCACCACCTCGGCGAGTAACGGCAACGCCACCAGCTTCGACAGCGCGGTGTACGACTTCGCGATCGCCATCGATGCGTACTGGTAGAGACCGGTCAGCACCGGATACTCCATGTACCGCACCGCGATGTTGCCGTCGAACTGAGTCTTCGGCTTACCCGTGGAATCCTTCTCCACCCAGCTGGATTTGTAGGGGAACTTGCCGAGGTTCAACAGTTCTGCCGTGTAGAGCGGAACGGTGTCGGAATAGCAGAGCTCGTAGTACGACCGCTGGTTATCCCAGTTGGCGACGCGCTGGTCGGGCGAGCCCGTGCCGGTCGTCTGCAGGCAGGCCGCCTTGGTCGAGTACCCGAGCGCGAGAAACACCAGCGCGATGAGCAGCATCGCCCGCAGCGGGGTGAAGAACCGTTGTCTGCCGATCAGCGCGTGCTTGCCGACGGGCCCGCCGATCACTTCGGACAGCCCCGAGCCGATGGTGTCGGTGCGGCTGGGCAGGTCGCGGTCGTCGAGGCTGCGAAGGTCGTGCGCGAGCCGAGCCGGAGAGACCGTCGACGGACCGGGCGACGCCGTCGCCGGCTCGCCGTCGTCGTCCAGATCTACACCCGCTGTCACGGAGGCGGAGGCGGGGCCCCCGGCACCCCCGGAGGCGGCGGAGGCGCCCCTGGGGCGACGGGCACGGGCGGCGGAGCGACGGGCACCGTCGTCGGCGGGCCCCACGGGATCGTCACACCGGGAGCCAACTCGATCGTCGGCTGGATCACGGTCTCCGAAGGTGGCGGCGGCACCCCCGGCGGCGGGCTGGAAGGAGGCGGCGGGGCCTGCGGCACACCCGCATACCCTCCGATCTCCTCAGGCTTGGGGAACGTCTCGTTCTCGGTGCCGTCCAGCGCGCCGTCCATCGTCGACTTCCAGATGTCCGACGGCAGGCCCGACCCGTACACCGGCGAACCGTACGAGTTCTCCAACGGTTTGGTGCCTTCGGTGGTGCCGACCCAGACCGCGGTCGACAACGACGGCGTGAAGCCGACCATCCAGGCGTCGCGGTTGGCGCCGGTGTCGCCGAGCTGGTTGGTTCCCGTCTTCGCGCCCGACGCGCGACCGCCGGACAGTGCATGGCCGTTGGAGTACGCGGCGATCGGCTGCATCGCGGCGATGACGTTGTCGGCCACCTTCTTGTCGATGCGCTGCTCGCCCTCGTTGTCCTGCTGCGAGGCGTCGAACAGCACCTCGCCGGAAGAGTTGACGACCTTCTGGACGAAGTGCGGCTTGTGGTAGATGCCCGACGCCGCGATCGTCGCGTACGCCGATGCCATGTCGAGCACGCGAGTCTGGTACTGGCCCAACACGACTCCGTTGTTGGGCGGTCCGCCCTTACCGTCCTCGGACAGCGTGTGGTCCACACCGGGGAAGCTCTCGGCGATGCCCGCCTCGTGCGCGGCCTTGGCCACGTCGGCGGGGCCGTTCTCCAGCTTGAGCATCAGCCGGTAGTAGCTGGTGTTCAGCGAGCGCTTCAGCGCTTCGGCGATGTTGCAGGTGCCGCAGCCGCCGCCTTCGACGTTGTTGATCGTGATGCCGTTCAAGTCCACAGGGGAACTGTCGACCTGGGTGCCCAGACCCATCCCCTGCTGCAACGCGGCGATCAGAGCGAACACCTTGAACGACGATCCGGTGGGCAGTCCGGCCTGCGCGAAGTCGAACCCGTTGGCGTCGGTTCCGCCGTAATAGGCCTCGACCCCGCCCGTCTTCGGATTGATCGACACGATCGCGGTACGCATGTCGGGGTCCTGCCCCTCGAGGTACTCGGCCGCGGCGTCCTCGGCGGCCTTCTGTGCCTGGGGGTTGATGGTCGTGGTGATCTGCAGACCCTCGGTGTTGAGGGTCTGCTCGTTGATGTCGAAGAGCTCGAGCAGTTCCTTCTGCACCTGATGTTCGATGAGCCCGTTGGGGCCGGTCGTCTGGTTGGCCGCACTCGCCTGATCCGGTGGCACCGTCGGCGGAAACACCTGCGCGGCACGATCGGTCGGTGACAGTGCGCCGATCTCCACCATGCCGTCGAGCACCCAGTTCCACCGCGACTCGGCGCCTTCGGGGTTCACCGCGGGGTCGAGCCCGGAGGGCTGCTGGATCAGCGCGGCCAGCAGCGCGCCCTCGGCGACGTTGAGCTGCTCGACGGGCTTGCCGAAGTAGGCCTTGGACGCGGCGCCGATGCCGTAGGAACCGCGGCCGAAATAGATGATGTTCAGATACGACTGCAGCACCTGATCTTTGGACCATTCGCCGGACATCTTCGTCGAGATGACGACTTCCTTGGCCTTGCGGATCAAGCCGCCGATGCCGGAGCGCTCGTCACCGACCAGTGCGTTCTTGACGTACTGCTGGGTGATGGTCGACCCGCCCTGCAGATCGCCGCCGAACAGGTTGTTCTTCATGGCCCTGATGAACCCGGTGAACGAGAAACCGGGGTTGGAGTAGAAGTCGCGGTCCTCGGCGGCCATGACCGCGTTGCGCACCTGCACCGGTATCTGGTCGATGTTGACGTCGACGCGGTTGCCTTCCGGCGGAACGATTTTCGCAAGCTCGCTGCCGTCGCTGGCAAGGATCGTCGAAACTTGATTGGTGCGGATGTCGCCCGGCTTGGGCACCTCGACGATCATGTACGCCATCGCGAAGGTGACGATCGGCAGCAAGATCATCACTGCCACCGCGGCGATGAGCCCGCGCCGGACCCACTTCCAGTTGATCTGCAGACCTTGTCCCGGCTGCCTGCGCGGCGGCCGTCCCGGAGGTCCTCCACCGCCGGGCGGACGGCCCGGTGGCGGCGGGATCGGGGGCGGCTGCTTGGGCGCCGGTGTGCCATCGAGCGCGGCCTTCACCGCGTCGATGGGATCGCGCCACTGTGGCGGCGCGACGTCACGCACCGGCGGGAGGATGGCCGTATGCCGGTCGTCGGGCGGCAGGCTGCGCGCACGGGGCGCAGGGGCTGGATCCGCCTGCTGACGGTGCCGTGCCGGCTCGTAGGGGCGTTTCGGTCCGGGCTCGCTCACACCATCAGCCAACCGCCCTGCACGGGCCTCGTCGGCTGACCGGTCGTGGCGCCCTTCGCTATTCACTGGCCGTGCGCGCACGACTGCGCGCCGTCTGGGTCCGCCTCGGTGTGCGCGATCCCTTCGGGGGCGGGACTGCGCCGAGTACGTACGACTTGACCAAGTGATTCCATTCGCAGGTGCGGCATACCTCCACCACGTGTACAGAGAACTCGTCGAAGCGGGTTGCCAACAGGACCAACTCCTCGGCGGAGCGCGCCGATCCGGATACGGCGCCCAGGTGGTCGCCGAACACCCACGACACGAGGGTGAGCTGCTCCTTGCGGCAGATCGGGCACGTTACCGAACTGGGCTTGCCGTGGAACTTCGCGGCGCGCAGCAGATAAGGATTCGCGTCGCAGACCTCCGAGACGCCGGTGCGTCCCGAGTAGACCTCCGCCAGCAGGGACCGCCGCCGAAGTGCGTAGTCCACCACCTGTCGCTGCAATCGCACGGAGACCAGAGTACGTCGGCCGCGTGAGCGCGGAGGCGCGACGGCGCCGACGCTTGCTCCCCATGTGCGGTGACCTGGACGGCTGCCATTTACGATCATCGTCGTGGCGAACCGGCAGACAGCAGGAACGCGGGCCAAGGACAGCGACCGTAACGACACCTGCAAGATCCTCGACAGCGCGCTCGCCGACGGGCAGCTGTCGATGGAGGAGCACCGGACGCGGGTGGCATTGGCGACGCAGTCGGAGACCCTTGGCGACCTGCAGTCGCTGATCTCCGATCTGCAGAACGCCAACGCGCCGGTTCAGCTGCCCGACCTCAAGCGTCGCCCCAGGGTGCCGTCTGGCACCAGCGGCTGGGGCATCCGCCTCGCCATCGCCGGCGTACTTGTGCTTCTGGGCGTGGGAATCGGCTGGGGTCTCTACGGCAACACCACCTCGCCGCTGAGCTTCACCTCCGACCCGGGCGCCAAATCCGACGGCATCCCCGGGAAGGTCCTCACCCCGCCGAAGCAACTCCAGTCGCTCGGCGGGCTCAACGGGCTGCTCGAGCAGATGCGCCAGCGGTTCGGCGACACCATGGGATACAGCCTGGTGGTCTATCCGGATTACGCGGTGCTGTACCGGGCCGACCCCACCGATGAACGACGAAAGCTGAGCTACACGTATCGGGGCGGGTTCGACGATCCGTCGACGTCGACCAAGAGCGACGACGACGTCCTTGTCGACCTGAGCGCCTTCGACGTCGAAACCACCGTCGGCATCCTTCGCGGCGCCGCCGAGACCGTCGGCCTGCAGCAGAAGGACGTCAAGCCGGACGGCACGTACCTGTCCATCGACCCTAGCCCTGACCTGCTGACTCCTGGCGCCCTGACATTGAGAGCCAGTGTGTCCAGTGATTTCGGCAGTGGGGCCATCACCTTCGCCGGCGACGGCACCGTCAAGCGCATCGATTCGGCAGTCAACTGACGTTCGCAGCTAGTCAGCGGTTCGTAACCCTTCGTTGGCGTCGAATATATCGGCGCGATACTATTGTCGGAGGTGTTGAACCGCCGTAACGGCCAAGCAACGTTTTTCCGGGGGAGGTGATTCGGTTGTTGGAGCTCGCCATCCTGGGCCTTCTGCTCGAATCACCCATGCACGGCTACGAGCTGCGCAAACGTCTGACCGGTCTGCTCGGCGCGTTTCGCGCGTTCTCCTACGGCTCGCTGTACCCGGCGCTGCGACGCATGCAGGTCGACGGCCTGATCGTCGAGGACGCCGCGCCGGAGGGGATCCCGAAGATGCGCCGGGCTCGTCGCGTCTACCGGCTCAGCGAGGCCGGCATCGGACGCTTCACCGAACTGGTGGCCGACACCGGACCGCAGAATTTCTCTGACGACGGATTCGGCGTGCACCTCGCCTTCTTCAACCGCACACCCGCCGAAGCGCGGATGCGGATTCTGGAGGGGCGCCGTCGTCAGGTGGAGGAACGCCGCGAGGGCCTGCGCGAAGCAGTGGCGCGGGCCAGCAGCTCGATCGACCGCTATACCCGGCAGCTTCATCAGCTCGGGTTGGAGTCCAGCGAGCGCGAAGTGAAATGGCTCAACGAATTGATTGCGGCGGAACGAACCGCGCAGCAACGGGCTGAACAGCCGTAAGAACGACCGGGTTAGTAGGAGAGGGAGATAGTCGTCATGACTAAGAACACTGACGTACGCGTCGCAATCGTTGGAGTGGGGAACTGCGCGTCCTCCTTGGTGCAGGGCGTGCAGTACTACAAGGACGCAGACGAGAACGTCTCTGTTCCCGGCCTGATGCATGTCAAGCTCGGCCAGTATCACGTGCGCGACGTGAAGTTCGTCGCGGCGTTCGACGTGGACGCCAAGAAGGTCGGCTTCGACCTGTCCGAGGCGATCTTCGCGTCGGAGAACAACACCATCAAGATCGCCGACGTGCCGCCGACCAACGTCACCGTGCAGCGCGGACCCACGCTTGACGGCATCGGCAAGTACTACGCCGAGACCATCGAGATCTCCGACACCGAGCCGGCCGACGTCGTCAAGGCGCTCAAAGACGCCGCCGTCGACGTCCTGGTCTCCTATCTCCCGGTGGGCTCTGAAGAGGCCGACAAGTTCTACGCGCAGTGCGCGATCGACGCCGGCGTGGCGTTCGTCAACGCGCTGCCCGTGTTCATCGCCTCGGATCCGGTGTGGGCGAAGAAGTTCGAAGACGCCGGTGTGCCGATCGTCGGCGACGACATCAAGAGCCAGGTCGGCGCGACGATCACCCACCGCGTGATGGCCAAGCTGTTCGAGGACCGCGGTGTTCAGCTCGACCGCACCATGCAGCTCAACGTCGGCGGCAACATGGACTTCCTCAACATGCTCGAGCGTTCGCGGCTGGAGTCCAAGAAGATCTCCAAGACCCAGGCCGTCACGTCCAACCTGCAGAAGGAATTCAACGCCAAGGACGTGCACATCGGCCCGTCCGATCACGTCGGCTGGCTCGACGACCGCAAGTGGGCCTACGTGCGCCTGGAGGGCCGCGCGTTCGGTGACGTGCCGCTGAACCTGGAGTACAAGCTCGAGGTGTGGGACTCGCCGAACTCGGCGGGCGTGATCATCGACGCGGTGCGTGCCGCCAAGATCGCTAAGGATCGCGGCATCGGCGGCCCCGTCGAGGCGGCGTCGGCCTACCTGATGAAGAGCCCCCCGAAGCAGCTGCCCGACGACATCGCGCGCGCGCAGCTCGAGGATTTCATCGAGGGCTGATTCTTAACGGCGAATGCGGGCTCCGCGTTTTGTAGGGTCACCTAATGACCGACATCAGCGCTGATGACGAGCTCGCCTCGCTTTCCGAATTCACCTTCCTCAGGGAGAACGCTCGGCAGGCGGGCTCGACGGGCGCATTACCGACCGTCGAGCGCATCAACTCCGCAGCGGTCAGCGCGCTGAAGTTCGGCGACGGCGCGCCGCGCGTGGTGTTCCTGCACGGCGGCGGGCAGAACGCGCACACCTGGGACACGGTGATCGTCGGCCTTGGCGAGCCCGCACTGTCGGTCGACCTGCCCGGACACGGCCGCTCGGCGTGGCGTGAGGACGGCGACTACGGCCCCAAGCTCAACGCCACCGCGGTTGAACCCGTCGTCCGCGCGTTCGCACCGGACGCCGACCTCGTCGTCGGAATGTCGCTGGGCGGGCTCACGGCCTTGCGGTTGGCGGTGACGGCGCCCGAACTCGTCCGCAAGCTGGTCCTCGTCGACGTGACACCGTCGGCGCCCGAACGGCACACCGAGATGACCGACGAGCAGAAGGGCACCGTCGCGCTGGTTCAAGGCGAGAAGTCGTTCCCCAGCTTCGACGCCATGCTCGAGGTCACCGTCGCCGCGGCCCCGCATCGTGACCGGGAGTCGTTGCGGCGTGGGGTTTTCCACAACGCCAAACGCCTCGACGACGGCACCTGGACGTGGCGCTACGACTCGATCCGCAAGGGCGAGGGGTTCGACGGATTGTGGGACGACGTCCCCCACCTCAACACGCCCACGACGTTGGTGCGCGGGGCGAACTCGTTCTTCGTCAACGACGACGACGCCGCCGAATTCGCCCGCATCGCACCGGGATTCCAGCGTGTGCACATCGTCGAGGACTCCGGGCACTCCGTACAGAGCGACCAGCCGCGCAGGCTCGTCGAGATCTTGCAAGGGATACTCGCCGGCTAGGCGATCGTGACGGATCTGGCCCGAGGGGAATATCGGGACGTGATCGCGGTTACAACTACACCGTGACCCTCCCCATCCGCATCGGCGTACAACTGCAACCACAACACTCCCCGAATTACGGCCACATCCGCGACGCGGTGCGTCGTGCCGAGGACATCGGTGTCGACGTCGCGTTCAACTGGGACCACTTCTTCCCGCTCTACGGCGACCCCGACGGCGCGCACTACGAATGCTGGACGATGCTCGGCGCCTGGGCCGAGCAGACGTCCGCTCTGCAGATCGGCGCGCTGGTGACGTGCAACTCGTACCGAAACCCCGAACTGCTTGCGGACATGGCCCGCACGGTCGACAACATCAGCGACGGGCGGCTGATTCTCGGCATCGGGTCGGGCTGGAAACAGAAGGACTACGACGAATACGGATACGAATTCGGCACCGCGGGCAGCCGCCTCGACGACCTCGCCGAAGCGCTCCCCCGGATCACATCGCGGCTGGCCAAGCTCAATCCGGCGCCGACGCGCGATATCCCGATCCTGATCGGCGGCGGCGGCGAGAAGAAGACGCTGCCCCTGGTCGCCCAGTACGCCGACATCTGGCACAGCTTCGCCGACAGTTCCGAATACCCGCACAAGGCCGAGGTCCTTGACAGCCACTGCGCCAAGGCCGGCCGCGACCCCAACGCGATCGAGCGGTCGACGGGGGTCTCCGGCGACACCGAAGATGCCCTGCTCGCCGAGGCCGACGTGTTGGCCGGACTCGGAGTCACCCTGCTGACGGTCGGCGTCAACGGCCCCGACTACGACCTGACGCAGGCCCAGGCGCTGTGTCGCTGGCGGGACCGCCATACCAGTTAGCACTACTGAAGCTGCGTAACCGTTCCGGGGCGGGCATGTGCCGTGAGACGCTATTGGAGCCATGCCCAAGAAGTATGGGGTCAAGGAGAAAGACCTCGTGGTCGCTCACGTGGTCAACCTCATCCTCACCGGTAAGTTGCGGTCCGGAGATCGAGTGGACCGCAACGAGATTGCGCACGAACTCGGCGTCTCGCGGGTGCCGATCCAAGAGGCGGTCGTGCAACTCGAGCACGACGGGATCCTGTCCACCCAGTATCACCGCGGCGCCTACGTCGAACGGTTCGATGAGACCGTCGTACGCGAACACCACCAGATCTACGGAATCCTCAGCGGTGTCGCGTCGGCGCGCGCCGCGGACGACCCGGAACAGAAAGTCCTCGGCCGGCTCGAGTCGCTGCTCGACCTGATGCGCAACAACCGCGAGGCCCGCGCTTTCCAGGACGCCGGTTGGCATTTCCGAGCAGCGATCAACGAGGAATACTGCGGGCCGCGCCTGCTCGCGCTGATCCGCGCCTCACACGCATTCATCCCGCGCGACTTCTGGGCCTCCTACCTCCACAACTACGAAGAGATGCTGCCCCACTACGAGGCGGAGTTCGAGGCCATCCGTCGCGGCGACGCTGACGCCACCCGGGCCGTCTGCGCCGAGCGGGCCGCGATGATGGCCCGCATCCTGGTCGGCGAGCTGGTGCGTCGCGGAGTGTTCGGCCCGCGGAGTCACCCGCACCTTCATTCTGATTGAGCGCAACGCGGTGCCAAGGTGCCGCCGGTGGATACGTTTCTCAGATGATCCCGTTTCACCGACTCTGTAGAGCTTTCGTCGTGGCGCTGATCGTCGCTTTGATCGGCGGCATGGGTCTGGCCGCACCCGCAGCCGCACAGGTCGACCAGTGCGCACCGCCCGGCATCGAGAGCGCCAGCGCACTGCCGACCAACCTCGCCAAGGCGGCGACCGGCCCCGGCGGCGACAAGTACACGACGGCGTCGGTCAAACCGCTCGACAGCATCGACATCAACGCATTGGGGTTGGGCAAGCCCGGGACGCTGACCGTCGGAACACTGTCGGATGCGCCGCCGAGCATCTGCATCAACACCGCGGGTCAGTTCACCGGGTTCGACAACGAACTGCTCCGTGCGATCGCCGACCGCCTCGGTCTGAAGATCAACTTCGTCGGCACGGAGTTCTCGGGCCTGCTGGCGCAGGTGGCGTCGCGCCGGTTCGACGTCGGGTCGTCGTCGATCACCACCACCGACGCCCGCCGCCGCACCGTCGGCTTCACCAACGGCTATGACTTCGGCTACTTCTCGCTCGTCGTGCCCAGCGGATCGCCCATCAAGGGGTTCGGCGACCTCGCGCCCGGCCAGCGCGTCGGCGTCGTGCAGGGCACCGTGCAGGAGTCCTACGTCATCGACACGCTGCATCTGGATCCGGTCAAATTCCCCGACTACAACACCGTCTACGCCAGCCTCAAAACCCGGCAGATCGACGCGTGGGTCGCGCCGTCGCAACAGGCGTCGGGCACGGTCCAGCCGGGCGACCCGGCGCAGATCATCGAAAACACCTTCAGCTTGGACAATTTCGTCGCGTGGGCCGTCGCCAAGGAGAACCAACCCCTCATCGACGCGCTGAACTCCGGGCTCGACGCGATCATCGCCGACGGCACCTGGTCGCGGCTCTATTCCGACTGGGTGCCCCGCGCGCTGCCGCCCGGCTGGAAACCGGGGTCGAAGGCGGCGCCGGTGCCGCAGCTGCCGGACTTCAACACGATCGCCGCCGAGAACCAGGCCGAACCGACGGGGGCCGCGGCGCCCAAATCGACCCTCTCGCAACTCGCCGACGCGTTCGGCGACTGGGAGCTGTACAAGCAGGCGATCCCCTACCTGCTCAAGACCGGGCTTCCGAACACGCTGATTCTGACGGTCAGCGCCGCCGTGATCGGCTTGGCGCTCGGCATGGTCCTGGCCGTCGCCGGCATCTCCCGGCATCGGTGGCTGCGCTGGCCTGCGCGGGTGTACACCGACATCTTCCGTGGACTGCCCGAGGTCGTGATCATCCTGCTCATCGGTCTCGGCGTCGGACCGGTGGTCGGCGGGCTCACCGGCAACAACCCGTACCCGCTCGGGATCGCCGCGCTGGGGCTGATGGCCGCCGCCTACATCGGCGAGATCTTCCGGTCAGGCATCCAGAGTGTGGAGCCCGGCCAGCTGGAGGCGTCGCGCGCACTGGGCTTCTCCTATCCGTCGTCGATGCGCCTCGTGGTGGTTCCCCAGGGTGTGCGGCGGGTGCTGCCCGCGCTGATGAACCAGTTCATCTCGCTGCTGAAGGCCTCCTCGCTGGTGTACTTCCTCGGGCTTGTCGCCAACCAGCGGGAGCTGTTCCAGGTGGGCCGCGACCTCAACGCCCAAACCGGCAACCTGTCGCCACTCGTGGCTGCCGGGTTGTTCTATCTGCTGCTCACGGTCCCGTTGACACATCTGGTCAACTACATCGACGGCCGGTTGCGCAGCGGCCGAAAACCCACCGAGGAAGACCCGCTCGAGCTGTCGAACTCCCAGGAGATGATCTGATGACCAGTCCTGTTGAGCCGGTCTCGTTGAGCGCCACGGACATTCATTTATCGTTCGGGCCGAACGCGGTGCTGCGCGGCGTGGACATCGACGTGCCCGCGGGCACCACCGCCGCGGTGATCGGACCGTCGGGGTCGGGCAAGTCGACGTTGTTGCGGACGCTGAACCGGTTGTACGAACCCGACCGCGGCGACATCCTGCTCGACGGCCGTTCGGTGCTGGCCGACAATCCCGACCAGTTGCGCCAGCGGATCGGGATGGTCTTCCAGCACTTCAACCTCTTCCCGCATCGCAGCGTGCTGGACAACGTCACGCTGGCACCGCGCAAGCTCAAGCGACACGACGCGGAGAAGGCGCGGGAACTGGGGCTGGCGCAGCTGGATCGGGTCGGACTGCGGCACAAGGCCGACGTGCGACCGTCGACGCTGTCCGGTGGCCAGCAACAGCGGGTGGCGATCGCGCGCGCCCTGGCCATGGCGCCCCAGGTGATGTTCTTCGACGAGGCCACCTCGGCGCTGGATCCCGAACTGGTGAAAGGCATCCTCGCGCTCATCGCCGATCTCGGTGCCGACGGCATGACGATGGTCGTCGTCACCCACGAGATGGGCTTCGCCCAGTCGGCGGCCGACCGCGTGGTGTTCATGGATTACGGGAAGGTCGTCGAAACAGGCCCACCCGAGCAGGTCTTCGGGGCCGCGGAGACGGAGCGCCTAAAACGCTTCCTTTCGCAAGTTCTCTGAGCACTTGCTCGCACGTCCCACAACTTGGCAGGCTCAGACAGGTTAGACTGCCGAAATTATGGTGGAGACCGAACCGCAGGTCGCTGAGCTGGCCGGAGAGCTGCAGCGCGTCCTTTCCCGGGTTTTCTCCGTGCTCCGCCGCAGCGACCCGACGCGTGATGCCGCCACCAACGATCTGACGCTCGCCCAGTTGTCGATTCTGCTGACTCTGCTCGAGCAAGGGCCGATCCGGATGACCGAACTGGCCGCCCATGAACGGGTGCGCACGCCGACGACGACCGTGGCGATCCGCCGGCTGGAGAAACTCGGACTGGTCAAGCGGTCCCGCGACCCCTCGGATCTGCGCGCGGTACTGGTCGACATCACGCCCGAGGGGCTGTCCCAGCACCAGGAAGCGCTGGCCCATCGGCGGGCGTTTCTCGGCGCGCTGCTGGCCAAGCTCGGCCCCGAGGAACTCGACACTCTGAGCAAGGCGCTCGTCCCGCTCGAGCGACTGGCCGAATAGCTAGGGCACTGCGCGACGCAGGACGTTGGCCGCGTGCCGCATGAGTGCGGCGTCGACGAGCTTCCCGTTGCGACCCACCGCGCCGACACCGTCGGCTTCGGCTTGCCGATAGTCGTTCATGATCGCGCGCGCTTCTGCAATCTCCTCCGCAGTCGGGGTGAAGATGTCGTTGGCGACCGGCACCTGAGAAGGGTGGATGGCCCACTTGCCGTCAAACCCCAGCAGTGCGGCATGCGTGGCGGCGCGCCGGTAGCCGCTTTCGTCGCGATACCCCGGATACGGCGCATCGATGGCGGCGATGCCCGCCGCCCGCGCCGCCGCCAGCACCTGCACGCGCACCGCGTGCCAGTAGTCGCCCGGATAGTCCCCGGCCGGTTCGAAGTTCCCGTCCACCCGTGCGTGCAATGACGCGGACAGATCGCCCGCCCCGAAGATGAGCGCCTGCAATCGGCTGCTCGCGCGGGCGATCTCCGCGACGTTCAGCAGGCCTTCGGCCTCCTCGATGAGCACCTCCAACGCGATGGGATGCGCGAGCCCCAGCGTTGCCTCGAGCTGCGTCAGCAGAACGTCCACCCACCAGACATCGCGTGCACTAAGCACTTTCGGCACGATGATCACCTCGATGGCATCACGCGCGCCTGTGACGACCTCGATGATGTCGCCGTGGCACCACGGGGTGTCGAGTCCGTTGATGCGGACCGCGCGGATGGTGTCGCCCCAGTCAAGTCCGGTGAGTGCGGAGACAGCGGTGGCGCGGGCCGATTCCTTGGCGGCGGGCGCACAGGCATCCTCGAGATCCAGGAACACCAGGTCCGCACCGCTGCGCGCGGCAACCTCACACATGTGCGGGTTACTCGCCGGCGTCGCCAATTCGCTCCGGCGGGGCCGTGATCCGGACATACCGTGCTCCGTTCGTCAGATGGTTCCGGCCGCGCGCAACGCACCAAGGTGCTCGTCGTCGAGGCCGAGGAGGTCGCGGTACACGGCGTCGTTGTCGGCGCCGAGCGCGCGCCCGAGGTGGTCGATGCGGCCGGGTGTCTCGCTGAGCCTCGCGACGGGCGCCTGCACTGTCATGGCGCCGAGGTCCGGATCGTCGACCGTCACGAAAGTGCCTCTCGCGCGCAGATGCTCGTCGGCGAGGAGCTGCTGCGCGTCGTAGACAGGTGCGGCCGCAACGCCTTCGGCGAGGAACACCTTCATGGCGTGCTCGAGTGTCTGCCCGCGGATCCAGTCGGCGACCAGCGCGTCGATCTCGTCCGCGCGCTCCTGGCGTGGGATCGGGTCGACGTACTCGGGCCGCGCCGCGAGGTCGGATCGGTCGATCGCACGATAGAGCCGGGCGGCGATGCTCGACGATGCGCTGGAGATCGCGATCCAGTGGTCATCGCTCGTGCGATACGCATTGCGCGGTGCGCTGGCGTCGGCGCGGTTACCCGTGCGGCCCTGGACCCGGCCTAGTTGGTCGTAGGTCAGGGTCGCCTGCTCGACGAGTCTGGCCAAGGGTTCGATGAGGCTGATGTCGACGAGTTGTCCAGCGGCGCCGTGCACATCGCGGTGATAGAGCGCCGCCAGCACCGCGTACGTGGCCGACTGCGCGGCGACTCCGTCGGCCAACATGAACGGCGGAAGCGTCGGCGGCCCGTCGGGCTGACCACACACATGGGCGAATCCGCTCATCGCCTCCGCGAGAGTGCCGAAGCCGGGCCGGTCGCTCGCTGGGCCGCCGCCCCCGTATCCCGTCACGTGCAAGACCACCAGGTTCGGGTGGCGATGATGCAACGACTCGTAGTCCAGTCCCCACCGCGCCAGCGTGCTCGGCCGCGTGTTGATCACGAGTACGTCGCTGACGGCGAGAAGCCCGTGCAGTAGCCTGCGGCCCTCGTCGGTGCGAAGGTCGGCGGTGACGCACTGCTTGTTGCGGCTGACGCTTTTCCAGACCAGTCCGATGTCGTTGCGCCGGGAGCCCCACGTGCGCAACGGGTCCCCCGCCCCCGGCTGCTCGACCTTGATGACGTCGGCGCCCAACTCACCGAGCGCGGTCGCCACCAGGGGGCCGGCCGCCAGCGTCGCAGCGTCGACCACCCGCAGACCGGACAACGGCAGCGTGCTCACAGTGCGGGTTCGGCGACCATCTCGAAGAACGCGGCGCCGGAGTCCGGGATGCGGTTCTGCTTGAAGATGTTCACCGCATACGACACCAGGATCATCGAGTACAGCATGTGCATCAGCCTGGTCTCCTCGGGAGCCAGGTTGTTGACGTCGCGACCGTCGAGGTGGGCGATCGCGCGTTCGGCATGCGGCGCGATCGCATCGTAGAACGCGACGAGGTCGTCATAGGGACGGTCCAGTCGCGCCGCGTAGCGCTGAGCTCTGGTCGACAGCGCCCAATCGTCGACCCACTCCTCGAGCTCCGAGAACCCCTCCGGCAGTTGGCTATCGGTCATGAGTTCTGCTCCTCACCGGACTGGTATGCGGCAACGGTATCGCGGATCACCGTGTGGAACTGCCTGATGAGCAGCTCCTGATCGCTGAGGTGGAAGGTGGTCTGTGCGCGCGTCTTCAACGCCGAGTGCGTCGCCTCGATCGTGTTGACGTCCTGCATCGCGAACTCGATGGTGCTGTCCACCACCACTTCCTGCGCCAGCCGTTCGTGCGCGTTGGCAGGCGGCACGAAGTACAGGTCGATCTCGTAGATGTGGGTGTCGACGGTCTCGGGCCAGTAGGTGTAGGTGATGTAGTAGTTGCGCGCCCATAGCTGGATCGAGATGTTCGGGAAGACCCAGAACTGGTCGTTGCCCCACGATGCGATGTTTCCGCGATTCAGGAAGTCCGGCAGCGGCCCGACGTCTGGCACGTCGTCGGGCCCGAAAAGGCCTGCGCGGAAAAGCTTGTAGATCCACCGCTGATCCTGACGGGCCGGGCCGGCGCTACCCGGTTCACGCGGCGGCAGGATCGGCGGGCCAGGCACCGACGTCAGCATGTGCGGCCGGAACAGGTCGTAGTGGTACGAATCGACCGGCGGCACCATCTTCTCGGCCTTGGAGACGTCCGGGTCGATGAAGCGGCCGTGCACATAGGGCGGGTGGTACCACTCGCAGACCGAGTCCACCGCGAGCTTCCAGTTGCCCTTGATCTGGGTCGAGAATCCGTAGTGCTGGGTCATCATGTCGAACGGATACGCCTCCATGCCGAGCAGTCCCTCACCGAGGAAGGTCCGCAGCGGCACCGGGTCGTCGGCGAGGTTGACGAAGATGAAGCCGGCCCAGACCTCGCAGTGCACCGGCGGCATCCGCAGCTTGCTCTTGTCGAGGTCGAAGAACTCCTCCTCGTTGGTGATGTGGTTGACCACGCCGTTGAGGCCGTACCGCCACCCGTGGTACTTGCACGAGAACGCGCGGCACACCCCCGCCGACTCCTCCTGCGGATGCTCCTGCCACACCACCTTGTTGCCGCGGTGTGCGCACACGTTGTGGAAGGCGTAGACGTTGTCGTCGAGGTCGCGGGTGATGACGATCGACGCCAACTGCCCCGGCAGTTCGCGGGTGAAGTAGGAACCCTTGCGCGGCAACCTGTTCATGCGTCCGACGCACAGCCAGTTCCGTTCGAACACCGCTTTGCGCTCGGCGGCGAAGAACTCCTCGGAGATCGAGTCCTCGTAGTTCACCGGACCGGTTCCGAGGTCGGGATAGTCGGTGGTGAACTTGCCGCGCCCGGTGGCGAGCTTCTGCTGAATTCCGGTCACGATGTGACTCCTTCCTGTGCGTGACTTCCGTTGGCATTGCTCCATGGCTGCTGGTCCCATGGCCGGTCGAGGGGCTCCATCTCGCCGCCGAATGGGAAAAACGCGCGCTGGGCATAGGTTTCGCGGCCGAGGCCGTGACCCAGCTCGTTGACGAACGCACGCTTGAGCGGGTTGGTGAAGAGCTGGCGGGTGTAGCGCAGCGTGAGCGGTGGACGCTTGATCAGTTCGCGAGCGTGCTCCCAGGCCCGATCCAGCACCTTGTCCTTCGGAAGCACCTCGTTGACGACGCCCCACTCCTTGGCCTCCTGTGCGCTGACCTTCTGCCCCGTGAGCAAGAAGTAGCGCGCGCGGTTGTGCCCGGCGAGGACGCTCCAGATCACGTGTTGCCCGTCACCGGGCACCTGGCCACGCGGGAAGTGCGACGCGTCCTGGAAGTACGCGTCCTCGGACGCGAGCACGATGTCGCCCATGATGGGCACCTCGGAGTGCATGTTGCACGGCCCGTTGACGGCGCTGATCATCGGCACATCGACGTCGAGCACGTTGAAGATCAGATGCCTTGCATACCAGGCTTTCTCATCCAGCTTGTTCAGTCCGCGAACATCGGGCATGGCCTGGTAGATGGGGTGTTCCGGTGGCTCGCCGTTGGGCAACCGTCCCCAGTTGGCGTTGTAGTTCTCGCCGGTACCGGTGTGTATCAGCACTTTGATCTCGCGGTCCCCCGCGATATCGGCGAACGCGTCGGACATCTCGTCGTGTGCCTTCCAGCTCCACACCAGGCTGTCGCCGTCGGTGTGGCACTGCATGAAGAGGATGCCGTCGTCGGTGAGCTCGAATTTGTAGTTGGCGTAGCTGTTCTGGTACTCGCTGAATCTCGATCGTTTGGCCATGCTGTTCCTCTCTGGTCACGTTCCCGTCAAGCGCGCCGCCACGGGCGCAAATCTGTCGGCCTGGGCTTGCTGCACGGTGATGTAGTTGGCGCCGTACGCTTCTCGGCGCCGCTGCAGCGTCTCGACGATCGCGTCTTCGGGACCGACGAGCACGTTCGGATGGTCGCGGAGCACGTCGACCGGCATACCGGTCTTGTCCGCGATCCGTGCGTATCCGGCCTCCGCGTCGTCTCTGATCGAGACGAAGTACGGCGAACTCTCGATGTCGAGGTCGCCGATGCGGGGACCCGCGGCATCGCGGACATAGTCGAATCTGCGCGCGGCTTCCTGTTGGGGTGTGAGGCCATCGTCGTTCTGGGCGGCGAACGGCACGGTGTTGATGCTGACGATGTTTGCCTCGCGTGCGGCGTAGGTCAGCACCCGGGGGCGCCCGCCGCCGATCATGATCGGCGGGTGCGGCCGTTGCACCGTCGCAGGAGTTCCCTTGTAGCCGCAGACATTGACGTATTCGCCCGAGGTGTCCAGGTCGTCACCCGCGCAGTGCGCCTTGACGAGGGCGACCGCCTCTTTGAGCTTCGCGATCCGCCGGCCGGGGGTGTCGAACGTCAGGCCCATCGCCTCGTACTCCACCGCACTCCAGCCCGCACCGATGCCGATCTCGAGGCGGCCGTCCGACAGCAGGTCGAGCGTCGCGACCTCCTTGGCGAGCACTGCGGGCACGTGATAGTCGATGCAGAAGACCCGGCAGCCGAGTCGCAGCGTCGTGGTGTGGGCCGCGGCGCTGGCGATGGCTGCGATGGGCGCCAGGTCCTGACGCGGGGTCTGCGCCCGGCGCTGTGCGGGGCCGGGCCCGAGGTAGTGGTCGGCGACGAAGAGAGTCGAGTATCCCAATTGCTCGACTTTGCAGGCGAATTCGCGCCATTCGCGCGCATCGGCGGCATTCGTCGCCTGGACGGCGAAACGGAACGGCTGCCTGTCCACACCGGCGAGAGTACCCGGGATTGCGCTTTAAGTATACGGTTTTGTATATTTTAGTGTTATGAAGACAGCACTGGTGACGGGCGCCTCGTCAGGGATCGGCCGGGCCATTGCGGATCGCCTGCGAGCCGACGGGAATCACGTCGCCTCCATCGACCTGACCGAATCCGATACCGACTTCAGTTACGTCGCCGATGTGACCGATCGCGGCCAGATCGACGCCGCACTGAACGCGGCGCGCAGTGCGCTCGGGCCGATCACAATCCTCGTCAACGCCGCAGGCATGACCTCGTTCCGCCGGTTCACCAATCTCACCTCGGCGGAATGGTCGAAGGTCGTCGACGTCAACCTCAATGGCGTCTTCCACGTCACCCAGGCGGTGCTGCCCGACATGCTGGAGGCCGGCTGGGGCCGCATCGTGAACATCTCGTCGTCGAGCACCCATTCCGGGTCGCCCTACCAAACCGCCTACGTCGCGGCGAAGTCCGCGGTCAACGGGCTGACGAAAAGCCTTGCGCTGGAATACGGCCCCCTCGGCATCACCGCCAATGTGGTGCCCCCCGGATCGATCGACACCCCGATGCTGCGCGATGCGGAACAGAAGGGGTTGCTCGGCGGATCGATCGACGACATCGCCGCGCGCATTCCCGTGCGCCGGATCGGCCTGCCCGAGGACATCGCCGCCACGTGCGCGTTCCTCGTGTCCGAGGAAGCCGGTTACATCACCGGGCAGATCGTCGGCGTGAACGGTGGCCGCTGCACGTAGTCGTCAGCGGGGGATGACGCCGCTGAGGAACACGCGCACGGCGTACTGCAGATGGCGTTCCTGCTGCTTCGCCGAGCGGAACACCCCGAAGTCGGCCATCCGTGCGGGCACCGCCTCGACCATCGCCAGGAAGGTTTCGGCGGCAAGCTCGACGTCGTCGGTCTTGATGGTGCCGAGTTCCTCGTGTCGGCGCAGCAATTCGGTCACGGCCCGCAGGCGTCCCGCCCACATCATCGACTCGGCGGAGACGTTGAACTCGGGGAACTGTGCGGCCTCGTTGAACGCGATGCGTTTGAGTCGCACGTTCTGGGGGTGGGTGGCGCGGGCCAGCGCGATGCGTCCCACCGCCAGAAGTGCGGTTTCCACATCCTCTTCTACGTCCTCTTCGACGATCTCGTCGATGGACCCGTCGTCGGTGTACCTCGCCAGCGCCCACGGGATCACGTCGGCGAACAACGCCCGCTTATCCGGATAGCGCGCATATAGCGATCGTTTGGTGATGCCCGCAGCCTTGGCGATGGCCTCCATACTCGCTCCGGCATAACCCAATTCGATGAAGAGCGCGACTGCGGCCTCTCGCACTGCGAGGTCGAGTTTCTTCGCCTCTGCCTGGGTGGGCCGTCCACGCCGCGTCGCCACCAGGCGAATTGTACGGCTAGCCCAGCCAATCCAGGACCGCCGCCGCAGTCCACGACTGCTGCATGCTGCCAAGGGGTTCGCCGGTGAACGGCTCGTAGTACTCGGCGAAGGTGCCGTCACTGACCTGCCGCAGGCCTTCGCGCCGAAGGATCGACGACCGCTCGGCCCAGCCGCGGCGGGCGAAGCACCACGAGAAGAGCCAGGTCGTCACCGGCCACACCGGGCCGCGCCAATACTCGCGCGACCGGAAATCACGCGACACCGGTGACGTCGTGGGTATGAGCGCGAACTTCAGATCCGGATGCCCGCAGAATCGCGGCCCCTCCAGGAGCCGCAACAGCGCGCGCTCCTTGTCGTGCGGCAGTCCGCCGCACAGCAGCGGTGCGAACTGCGCGACCGTCTCGGTGGCCACCCACTGCTCCGCACGGACGTCGTAATCCCTTGCCGCGCCGTTACGTTCGTCGGTGGTCTCGACGACTCCCGCGCGGAACCGTTCGGCCCAGCCGTACAGGTCGCGGACGTCGGCGTGCGGGCGCTTGTAGTCCTCGCCGATCTCGGCGAGCACGTCGCACGCCACACTGAGGATCGCCGACACGAACACGTCCTCCACGGCGAAGCTCATCACCTTCGGCAGCAGCTCGTCGTCGTAGCGCGCGGACTTCATCTCCTCGAGCAGCCATAGATATCGGTCGTATTCGATGTCCGACGGACGCTGGCTGGCGTCGGTGACGATCGCGTTGTCCTCGCGCTGGTATTCCGGCACGCGGCCGGGCACCACGTTGGCGTAGGCGCTGTCCCACCGGGGCGAGTTGTCCATCCCGGATTCCCACCCGTGGTACAGCGTGACGCGGCCTCGCGACCTCGGGTCCCGAGCCTCGGCGAGCCAGCGGTGCCAGCGGACCAGGTCGTCCCACCGGCGGTCGAGGAATGCCTCGGCGACGGCGCGGGTGGACCGTCCGCGGCTGCGCGCGTGGTCGAGGATGCGTTGCACAGCGATCGCATGCACCGGGGGTTGTGTGATTCCCGACGTGTGCCGGTTGCGCGGCGCGTTGGCCGCCAGCGCCGACGTCGCCCACCGTGCCGGTCCTGGGAAGTAGCCGTCGACGCCGTTGGCGAAGACGATGTGGGGAATCATGCCGTTGTCCCACTGGGCCGATAGCAGCGTGTCGAGTTCGACGACGGCGCGCTCGACGCTCAGCGGAGCCAGCCCGATCGCCACGAAGGCGGCGTCCCAACTCCACATATGGGGGTACAGCAGAGGGGCCGCGGTCGTCATTGTGCCCAGGTCGTTGCCGCGCAACAGGTAGGCGGCGCGGGCCGAGAGCTGCGTTGGAGCGAAGCTGGAATCGTGGGCCATCGCCTCCATGATGCGTCTGGAAGCTAAGAGTTGCAGGTCGGTAGGGTGGCGACATGCCGACGGCGATGATCACCGGGGCCTCTCGCGGGCTCGGCGCGGCCATCGCGGCGGCGCTCGCACCGACCCACACGCTGTTCTTGGCGGGTCGCCCGTCAAGGGAGCTCGACGCGGTCGCCGAGCAGTTCGGGGCCACCACATGGCCGGTGGATTTCGGCGACCCCGACGCGATCGCTGCGGTCGTCGAACCGATCGTCGAGCTGGAGGTCTTGATCCACAACGCGGGTGTCGCCTACCCCGGACGCGTCGCCGAGTCCTCCGTCGAGGAGTGGCAGGCCACCATGGCGGTGAATGTGGTTGGCCCGGTGGCACTTACGCTGCCACTGCTGCCCGCTCTGCGCCGCGCGGACGGCCACGTCGTCTTCGTGAACTCCGGTTCGGGGATCAACGCGTCGCCGGGCCTGGCGTCGTACTCGGCCAGTAAGTTCGCGCTCCGCGGCTTCGCGGACTCACTGCGCAGCGACGAGCCGTCGCTGCGCGTCACGTCGGTACACCCGGGCCGGATCGCCACCGAGATGCAGGAAAGCTTGATCGCCTACGAGGGTCGCGACTACGACCCGTCGCAGTTTCTGAGTGCCGAAACTGTTGCGAAGGTCATAGCCGACGCGGTCAACGCCCCCCGCGACGCCCACATCCACGAGGTCATCGTCCGCCCCCGGTGATTTCCCGGTGATTTCGGCGTGCGCAGTCACGCTCAGCGTGACCAGCCACGCCGAAATCGCAATACTCAGGCGACGATGTTGACCAATCGGCCCGCCACCACGATCACCTTTTTCGGCGTGGCCCCGTTGAGGAACTCCTGCACCTTGGCGTCGGCGAGCGCCGCGGTCTCCAATGCATCGGCGTCGGCGTTCGCGGCGACGGTGATGCGGCCGCGGACCTTGCCGTTGACCTGCACCGGTAACTCGACGGTGTCCTCGACGAGGTACTGCGGGTCGGCCACCGGGAACGGGCCGTGTGCCAGCGAGGTGTCGTGGCCCAGCCGCTGCCACAGCTCCTCGGCCAGATGCGGTGCCAGCGGCGCGACCATCAACACCAGCGGTTCGAGCGCGGGCCGCGCCGTCACACCCTGCTTGGTCAGATGGTTGGTGTACTCGATCAGCTTGGCGGCCGCGGTGTTGTTGCGCAGGTTCTTGTAGTCGTCGGAGACGCCTTCGATCGTGCGGTGCAACAGCCGCAGTGTGTCGTCGTCGAGCGCCTCGTGCTCGACCGCCCGTCCTGCGCCGGTCTGCTCGTCGACCACCAACCGCCACACCCGCTGCAGGAAGCGGTACGCCCCGACGACATCCTTGGTCGCCCATGGGCGCGATGCGTCCAGAGGACCCATCGACATCTCGTAGACCCGCAATGTGTCCGCGCCGTAGTCGTCGCAGATCTCATCCGGCGAGACCGAGTTCTTCAGGCTCTTGCCGATCTTGCCGAACTCCTGGAACACCTCGATCTCACCATCGGGTCCCGGAGCCGACCCGTCGGCGACATCCGGCCGGAGCCAGTAGAACTTTCCGTCGCGTTCGGTGACCTCGGCGGCAGGAACGTATGAGCCGCGCGAGTCGGTGTACGCGAACGCCTGGATGTAACCCTGGTTCACCAACCGCCGGAACGGCTCGCGCGAGCTGATGTGCCCGAGGTCGTAGAGCACCTTGTGCCAGAACCGGACGTACAGCAGATGCAGCACCGCGTGCTCGACACCGCCGACATAGAGGTCGACCCCGCCGGGGTCCCTGGGGCCGTGCTCGGCCGGGCGCGGCCCCATCCAGTAGGCCTCATTCTCCTTGGCGCACAACTCCTCTTTGTTGTACGGGTCGGTGTAGCGCAGCTCGTACCACGAGCTGCCCGCCCACTGCGGCATCACGTTGGTGTCGCGGGTGTAGGGCTTCAACCCATCACCAAGGTCCAGCTCGACATGCACCCAGTCCGTCGCCGTGGCCAGCGGCGGCGCCGGCTCGCTTTCGGCGTCGTCGGGATCGAGTTGCACCGGCGCGTAATCCGGAATGTCGGGCAGCTCGACGGGCAGCGCCGACTCGGGCAGCGGGTACGCGCGGCCGTCGGCGTCGTAGACGATCGGGAACGGCTCACCCCAGTAGCGCTGGCGCGCGAACAACCAGTCCCGCAGCTTGTACTCGACGCGGGCGCGCCCGCGGCCGTCGGTCTCCAGCCGCCGCGTCATGGCCTCCTTCGCTGATGCGACGGACAGGCCGTTCAGATAGTCGGAGTTGACCACTTCGCCGTCGCCGCCGTACGCCGCCTGCGAAATATCGCCGCCGGCAACCGTTTCCACGATCGGCAGGCCGAACTCCTGCGCGAAGTCCCAGTCGCGCTGGTCGCCGCCGGGCACCGCCATGATCGCGCCGGTGCCGTATCCCAGCAGCACATAGTCGGCGATGAACACCGGAATCCGTTCACCGTTGGCCGGATTCGTCGCATACGCGCCGACGAACACGCCCGTCTTGGCCTTGTTCTCCTGACGCTCGAGATCCGACTTGGCCCCGAGGGTGGCGCGGTAGGCGGCGACCGCCTCGGCGGGCGTCGCGCCGCCGAACGTCCAGCGCGGGTCGACATCGGCGGGCCACTGCTCGGCGACCAGGGCGTCCACCAGCTCATGCTCGGGTGCCAGCACCATGTACGTGGCGCCGAACAGCGTGTCGGGCCTGGTGGTGAAGACCTCGATATCACCTGCATCGGTGCCGAACTGGACCGACGCACCCACCGACCGTCCGATCCAGTTGCGCTGCATGGCCTTGACCTTGTCCGGCCAGTCCAGCACCTCGAGATCGTCTAGCAGCCGGTCTGAGTACGCCGTGATGCGCATCATCCACTGCCGCAACCGTTTCCGGAACACGGGGAAGTTTCCGCGCTCGCTGCGGCCGTCGGAGGTGACCTCCTCGTTGGCCAGGACGGTGCCCAGGCCGGGACACCAGTTCACCAGCGAATCGGCGCGGTAGACCAGTCGGTGCGAGTCGATGACGTCGGCGCGCTCATCGGCTGACAGGTCCGCCCACTGTCTGCCGTCGTCGAGCGACCTGGCGCCCGAATCGAATTCGGCGATCAGCTCGGCGATCGGCTTGGCCTTGTCGGCCGACGGATCGAACCAGGCGTTGTAGATCTGCAGGAAGATCCACTGCGTCCACTTGTAGAAGTCGACGTCGGTGGTCGAGAAGCTTCGCCGGGAGTCGTGCCCGAAGCCGAGGCGGGCCAGCTGTCGGCGAAAGTTGACGATGTTGGCCTCGGTCCGGGTGCGCGGATGCGTGCCGGTCTGGATCGCATACTGCTCGGCAGGCAACCCGAAGGCATCGAAGCCCAACGCGTGCAACACATTGCGGCCGGTCATCCGGTAGTAGCGCGCGTAGACGTCGGTGGCGATGTACCCGAGCGGATGCCCGACGTGCAGACCCTCTCCCGACGGATACGGGAACATGTCCTGCACGAACATCTTGTCCGCAGGTACCGCGGCTCCGTCGGGTGCCGCCAGTGAGCCGACCGGGTTGGGCACATTGAACGTCCCGGTGTCCGCCCACGTCTGCTGCCAGGCGCGCTCGATCTCCCCGGCGAGCTCCGCGGTGTAGCGGTGCTGCGGGGTATCGGTTCCGGCGTCGGGCGAGTCAGTCACGTGAACAGGGTATAAGTCCACCAATCGGAGGTTTCCGGCCACAGGTTGGTCTCGGTTGCATCACCGCCCGGTCAGAACAAGGTTGCAGGTCCATTCCAGCCCTAGTGACCGCGGTTTGACCGTGGTTACAGTCGGCGGGCTGACCAAACGTGGCGAGCCATTAGTGGAAGGACCGACGTCGATGACCGAGACCGCCCGGCGCTCGAGGACCCTGGCCACCGGTGTGGCCGCAGCTGTCGTCGGCGTCCTCGGCTTGACCGGTGTCCCCGCCTCGGCCCAACCGGTACAGCCGCTGCCTCCCCAGCCCGCGCCGTCCGTGATCTCGCAGTCCGCGGCGACGCCGGGGACCGCACTGACCCCCGCCGCGCCGAACGCCGCACTGAGCGTCCCGACCGCACCCAATGCCGCCCTCACCCCGGCGGCGCCCGCGGCCACCGCGGCGCCAGGTGGAGTCGCCACACCGCAGGTCGCGGCGCCGGCACCGCAGGCGATCACACCGGCCACGGCCGGCACGCTTACCGACTTCTTCCAGTCAAAGGGCGTCACGCTCGAGCCTCAGAAGAGCGCCGACTTCAAAGCCCTCAACATCGTGCTGCCGATGCCGAGTGGCTGGGCGCACGTACCCGACCCCAACGTCGCCGACGCGTTCGCCGTGATCGCCGACCGGGTGGGCGGTAACGGTCTCTACTCGTCGAACGCGCAGATCGTGGTCTACAAGCTGGTGGGTGAATTCGATCCGAAGGAGGCAATCAGCCACGGATTCATCGACGCGCAGCAGATGCCCGCCTGGCGGTCCACCGATGGCTCCATTGTTGATGTCGGCGGGATGCCGACGTCGACCATCGAGGGCACCTACCGCGAAAACTCCATGACGCTGAACACCTCTAGGCGCCACATCATCGCGACCGCCGGCCCGGACAAATACCTGGTGTCGCTCGCCGTCACCACCAGCGTCGACCAGGTCGTCGCGGCGGCCCCTGCCACGGACGCCATCGTCAGAGGCTTCAAGGTCAGCGTCCCGGCACCACCCGGCGCGACGCCCCCGCCCGCCCCCGCAGTTCCCGGACAGCCGGCCTCGGCGGCAGCACAGCCCGCGGCGCAACCCGCGGCACCCGCCCCCAGCGCACTGGGAGCCCAGGGCGCCCAGACCCAACCGACCACCGGACTCACCGGATAAAAGCTTGTCCCCCCGGGCGAAGCCTGGCGCCCGGGGGGACGCCCAACACACCGGGCTCGGCGGCCTCGTATTGTGTGGCCCATGTTCATTGTCGCGGTGCTCTGTTTGTGCGCCGCGCTGGCGATCGCGGGCTTCGGGGTGTGGCTACTGGTCCGGCCCCGATCCGCTGATGTCGCTCAATCGGTGCTTCGAGGGGTCGCACCGACCCAACTCGCCGCTGCGGCCATGCTCGCGTCCGCCGGCGCCGTGGCGCTTTCCAGTCGCCCGGACACCGCCGTCGTCGTGGTCATCGTGTGCGTGGTCGGTGCCGTGAGCACAGTGGCAGCGGGCTGCTGGCAGGCGGCGAAGGTCATCGCACGCAAAGAACCGACGGGCTGGGCACCGGGCGCGGCAGCCGCGGGTGGTTGTGGTGGCGCCTGCGCGACGTGCACGCTGTCCTGCAGCTGAACGTACTGGCGCTCAGCGGTTTTCAGTTGCGGCTGACGTCTATCGGGTGAGTCGCGAGCAGCGACAGCGGCAGCGGCTGACGACGGAGAACACGGGCCCACAAGTCCATTCGCGGCTCGGCGAGAACGTCGGATGGCATTGCGGACAGCACAATCCAGTCGTCGCGCTCGATCTCGCCTTCCAGCTGACCGATGGTCCAGCCCGAGTAACCGGCGAAAATCCGCACCCCTTCGATCACCGGCGCGATCGCCTCGGGCTCGGCATCGAGATCCACCATCACCATGCGGCCCTGCACATGCCGGAGCCCGGGCAGACCCGCTGGGTCAACGCCGACCCGCAGCGTCGCCAGGCACAGCGCCGCGTCGCGTTTGACGGGTCCGCCGATGAACATGGTCTTGGGTTTGGTGGCCAGCTTCGCCCACTGCGGAAGCACGTTGTACACCGCGGTCTCGCTGGGCCGGTTCAGCACCACGCCGAGCGTGCCGCCGTCGTTGTGCTCGACGATGTAGATGACGCTGCGCCGAAACGTCGGCTCGAGGAGATCGGTGTTGGCGAGCAGTAGCGTGCCGGCCCGCACCCGGTGCTTCGCAGGCGCGATGAAGTCCTCTGGGTCCTCTGAATGCGCCACCTCAACATCATCGCATCAGCAACCTGCCAACGTGGCGAACAAACCCCGCTCGCCGGGATATTTGTACTGTGGTTCTCGGGGGCGGCAGATCGCCGAACATCGCCCCCAACAGACAACAGGACGGATTTTCGTGGTGGACGTGCGCGCGCCGCTCGCCGTGTTGCGTTCCGTCCGCAACCTGCCCGAGTTCCGCAGGCTCCTGGAGCTTCGGCTCGTCAGTCAGTTCGGCGACGGCCTGTTCGCGGCCGGGCTCGCGGGCGCGATCCTGTTCAACCCCGAACGCCAGGCCACACCGCTGGCAATTGCCGGCGCCTTCGCCGTGCTCTTCTTGCCCTACTCCCTGCTCGGGCCCTTCGCCGGGGCGCTGCTGGACCGCTGGGATCGGCGGCTGGTTCTCGTCGGTGCCAACACCGGCCGCCTCTTGATGGCGTTCGTGGTGGCGGCGCTACTGCAGGTGGGTGTGGACGATCCGCAGATCCTCATCGCCGCACTGGTCGTCAACGGATTCACCCGATTCGTCTCGTCGGGCCTGTCGGCGGCACTGCCGCATGTGGTGCCGCGGGACCGGGTGGTGGCGATGAACTCCGTTGCGACGGCGACGGGGTCCGTCGCCGCATTCCTCGGCGCGTTCTTCATGGTGCTGCCCCGGATGGTGTTCGGCGCGGGCGACAGCGGCGCTGCTGCGATCATCTTGATCGTCGCGATCCCGGTATCGATCGCCCTGTGGCTGTCGTGGCGCTTTCCGCCCCACATGCTCGGCCCCGACGACAGCGTGCGAGCGATTCACGGATCGGTGGCGTATGCGGTGGCCACCGGCTGGATACACGGCGCCCGCACCGTGGCGACGGTCCCGACGGTGGCGGCGACGCTGTCCGGGCTCGCCGCCCACCGGATGGCGTTCGGCATCAACAGCCTGCTGGTGCTCGTGATCGTCCGGCACAGCGACACCCAGGAGGTCGCCGGGTTCGGTACGGCGGTGCTGTTCGGCGCCGCCACCGGCACCGGGGCCCTGCTGGCCGCGGCGATCATGCCGATGGCCGTCGCCAGGTGGGGACGCTATGCGACCGCCAACGGATCCCTGGCGCTGGCGGCGGTGATCCAACTCGGCGGGGTCGGCCTGCATGTGCCGATGATGATGGTGTGCGGCTTTCTGCTCGGCATCGCCGGTCAGGTGGTCAAGCTGTGCGCCGACAGCGCGATGCAACTCGATGTCGACGACGCGCTGCGCGGCCACGTCTTCGCGGTGCAGGACTCACTGTTCTGGATCACGTTCATCATCGCGATCAGCCTGTCGGCGATCGTGATTCCCGACGACGGGCAGCAGCCGGCACTCGTGCTGGCGGGGTCGGGTGTCTACCTGGTGGGGTTGGCCGCGCACGCGGCGCTCGGCCGCCGGAGCCGACCCTCGGGCTAAGGTGACCGGCATGGCTGGTGCCGAGCCTATGGTGGCCGATCTGCGCGCGGAAAGCGACGAACTGGACGCGTTGGTGGCCGACCTCCCCGCCGCGCGCTGGGCGGAGGCCACACCCTCACCGGGATGGACGATCGCTCATCAGATCGCCCACCTGTTGTGGACCGACCGCGTCGCGCTGACCGCTGTCACCGACCAATCCGGGTTCGACGCCGTCCTCGCCGAGGCCGCCGAGGACCCGTCCGGATTCGTCGACGCGGGCGCAGAAGAGTTGGCCGTGACGCCGCCCGATCAGCTGCTCGCCGATTGGCGCCGCACCCGCGGCCAGTTGCACGACGAGCTGCTCACGGTGGTCGACGGCCGCAAGCTGCCGTGGTTCGGTCCGCCGATGAGCGCGGCGTCGATGGCCACCGCCCGGCTGATGGAGACGTGGGCGCACGGCCTCGACGTGGCCGATGCGCTCGGCGCCGACCGGCCCGCGACCGCGCGGCTCCGCTCGATCGCACACATCGGTGTGCGAACCCGCGACTTCGCGTTCGCCGTCAACAACCTTGCGCCACCGGCAGATCCGTTCTTCGTGCAGCTGAGCGCCCCCAGCAACTCTGGGGCCTCGACATGGTCGTGGGGTCCCGAGGACGCAGCGCAGCGGGTCACCGGCTCGGCGCAGGACTTCTGCATGCTCGTCACGCAGCGCAGGCCACGCTCAGCGCTGGACGTCACGGCCACCGGCGAGGACGCCGAACGGTGGCTCGGTATCGCGCAGGCGTTCGCCGGCCCGCCCGGACCGGGCCGCTAAGAGAGTTCGTCGGCCCCGTCGGCGTGACCGTCCGCATCGCGGTCGCTCAGCTTGATGTCCCACCGGCCGTCTCCGTCGGTGTCGACGTAGGCGTGTTCACCGCTCACCGCGCGGTCGGCCAGCCCGTCACCGTCGGAGTCGGCGAGCCTGTCGTCGGCCTGACCATCGGCATCGACGTCGACCACCGACCCGCCGGTGTGCTCGACGCCGTCGAGCCCGAACCATCTCAAGAGCCCTACCCGGTCGGCACTGACCGCCCAGGTGCCGGTGCCGTCGTCGGTGAAGTAGGCGGCCTCGGGACCGTGGTCACGGATCAGATGGTCGGCGACGTCGTCGGCATCCAGATCGGCCATCGCGTCGTCGAGCAGTCCGTCACCGTCGAAATCCAGGCCGACCGCCTCGAATGCGCCGTCACCGTCGAGGTCGATATCGGGGGCAGCGGTCCAGATGGTCGCCGAGCCGTCGCCGTCACCGAGGCAGTACTCCATGACGATCAGACGGTGCCGTCGCCTCTCGAGTTCCACCACTTCGTCAACTCGTCGACCGCTTCCTCATGCGACAGCGGACCGCGATCCAGCCGCAGCTCCTTGAGATACCGCCACGCCTGGCCGACCTGCGGTCCGGCCGGGATGTCGAGCAGTCGCATGATCTCGTTGCCGTCGAGATCGGGCCGCACACGCTCCAGATCCTCTTTTTCGGCCAGCTCCGCGATGCGATGCTCGAGGTCGTCGTAGGCCGCCTGCAGCCGGGCGGCACGCCGCTTGTTGCGCGTGGTGCAGTCCGCCCGGACCAACTTGTGCAGTCTGGGCAGCAGCGGACCGGCGTCGGTGACGTATCGCCGCACCGCCGAATCGCTCCACCGGCCCGTGCCCTTGCCGTCCGCGTAGCCGTGGAACCTCAGGTGCAGATACACCAGCTGGGACACGTCGTCGACCATCTGCTTGCTGTACTTCAGCGCCCGCATCCGCTTACGCGTCATCTTCGCGCCCACCACCTCGTGGTGGTGAAAGCTGACGCCGCCGTCGTCTTCGTGCTTGCGGGTGGACGGCTTACCGATGTCATGCAGCAGCGCCGCCCAGCGCAGCACCAGATCGGGCTCGGATTCCAGATCGATCGCCTGGCGCAACACGGTCAGCGAATGCCAGTAGACGTCCTTGTGCTGATGGTGTTCGTCGATGGCCATCCGCATGGCGCCCACCTCCGGCAGCACGACATCGCCGAGGCCCGTCTGCACCATCAGGTCGATCCCGGCGACCGGGTCCGCGCCGAGAAGCAACTTGTCCAACTCGGCGGCCACCCGTTCCGCGGAGATCCGGTCCAGCTGGGGCGCCATCTCGACCAGAGCCGCGACGACCCTCGGGGCGACGGTGAAGCCCAGTTGTGAGACGAACCGCGCCGCGCGCAACATCCGCAGCGGGTCGTCGCCGAACGACCTTTCGGGGGCGGCCGGGGTGTCGAGCATCTTCGCGCGCACGGCCGCCAAACCGCCCAGCGGATCGTGGAACTCGCCCGGACCGTCGGCGGTGATGCGGACGGCCATCGCGTTCGCGGTGAAATCGCGGCGTACGAGATCGTCGTCGAGGTTGTTGCCGAATTGCACTTCGGGGTTGCGCGACACCTGGTCGTAGGTGTCGGCGCGGTACGTGGTGATCTCCAATCGGTCACCGGCCTTGCCCACCCCGAGCGTCCCGTACTCGATGCCCGTGTCCCACAGCGAATCGGCCCATCCGCGCAGGAAAACCTGCATCTGCTCGGGGCGCGCGTCGGTGGTGAAGTCGAGGTCATTGCCGAGGCGGCCGAGCAGCGCGTCGCGCACGCTTCCGCCGACGAGGAAGAGCTCGTGGCCCGCGTCAGCGAACACGCGACCCAGGTCGCGCAGGACGTCGCCGTGCTGGTTCAGCGCAACCTGCGCTGCACCCAGCAGTTCGGCGTCACTCGCTGATCCGGCCACGTTCGGACACCCTAATAGCAACGGCTCCATCACGACCGGTGAGTGCGGCCGGAGCGATACACCGTGGCAGCTACTATCGCTTGGGTGTCGGACGGCGAACAGGCAAGACCACGACGGCGCCGCGGCCGTCGTCGCGGCCGCCGCGCCGCAGGTCCCCCCGAAGCCGGCGCCGCCAACGCCGAGCACCACAACAATGCGGCCGTTCCCGCCCCGAAAGACCAGACCAACCCGCAGCCCAAGCCCCAGAAATCGCGGCCGCGGCGCCCACCGGACCGCTTGCGCACCGTGCACGAGACATCGGCCGGCGGCCTCGTCATCGACGGTATCGACGGACCCAAGGACGGCCAGGTCGCGGCGCTGATCGGGCGCACGGACCGGCGCGGCCGGATGCTCTGGTCGCTGCCGAAAGGACATATAGAGCAGGGCGAAACCGCTGAACAGACAGCCATTCGCGAGGTCGCCGAAGAGACCGGAATACAGGGCAGCGTGCTGGCCGCGCTGGGCAGCATCGACTACTGGTTCGTCACCGAGGGGCGCCGCGTGCACAAGACGGTGCACCATTACCTGATGCGATTCCTCGACGGTGAGCTGTCCGACGAGGACCTCGAGGTCACCGAGGTGGCGTGGGTGCCGCTGAGAGAACTGCCATCGCGGCTGGCCTACGCCGACGAACGCCGGCTTGCCGAGGTCGCCGGTGAGCTCATCGACAAACTGCACGCGGATGGGCCCGCCGCGTTGCCGCCGCTGCCACGGACTTCGCCGCGGCGCCGGGCCCAGACGCACTCGCACACCCGCAACCGTCGTCCCGACGAAAAGACAACTCGGCGGACGAACGGATGCGGCCAAGGGCCGTGAGTACGGCTGGGCCCACGCCCGAAGGGCAGGGGACGGGGCCGCGCATGTTCCCAGCGGCGCGCTTGCTCGTCGCGATCGGGCTGTTGGCACTGTTCGTCGTCCCGATGGTGGCGCCCCGCGCGGCTGCAGGCGAGCCGGGCTCGACACCGTTCCTTTCGGTGCACATCGATCGCGTCACTCCCGAAGTCGTCACCACGACCAGCGACCCGGTCGTCACCGTCACCGGCACCGTGCAAAACGTCGGCGACCGCCCGGTGCGCGACGTCATGGTCCGCCTCGAGCACACCGCGGCCGTGAAGTCGTCGGCCGGGCTGCGAACCAACCTCGCAGGCAATGTCGACCAGTTCGAGCCCGTCGCCCATTTCGTCACGCTTGCACCGGAATTGGCCCGCGGAAGTGCTGTGCCATTCACCCTGTCCTACCCGCTGCGCTCCGCACAGGAACCGTCGCTGGGCATCGAGAAGCCCGGGGTCTATCCGGTGATGGTCAACGTCAACGGAACCCCGGACTACGGCGAACCTGCGCGCCTCGACGACGCCCGGTTCCTGCTGCCGGTGCTCGGTGTGCCACGTGACCCCTCCGCAGACACCGACGACGCACTGACGGCGGTGGTACCGCCGGACACCTCCAAACCGGTCGGGCTGACCGTGCTGTGGCCGTTCGCCGACCGTCCCCGGCTGGCCGCGGGCGCACCCGGAGGCACCACACCGGTGCGGTTGATCGACGACGACCTGGCGACTTCTTTGGCGGCCGGCGGCCGGCTGGACACTTTGTTGTCGGCCGTGGAGTTCGCGACCGGACCTCAGGTCGATCCCGAAGGGCACGTCCGCATGTCGACGTGTCTGGCCGTCGACCCCGATCTGCTCGTCACCGTCAACGCGATGACGGGCGGCTACGTCGTCAACGACGGTCCCGACGCGGGGCCGGGCACGCCGACACATCCCGGTGCGGGTCAGGACGCCGCGGTGGCCTGGCTCAATCGCCTGCGGGCGATCGCGAAGCAGATGTGCGTCGCGGCGACCACCTACGCGCAGGCCGACCTCGACGCACTCCGACGCGTCGGCGAACCTCGCCTGTCCGGCATCGCGGTGACGGCGGCCGGCGATATCGTCGACCAGATCCTCGGGATCGCATCGGTTCGCGGCGCCAGCCTGATCGGCGACGGGCCACTCACCGGGCCTGCGGTCCAGCTGCTGTCCAGCATGGGCCCACGTCCGGAGGACAGGGGAGGTACGACCGTCGCGATCGGCGCGGCCGAGGTCGCCGCCGGATCGGAGTCCGACAGTGGTGCCGACACTCCGAGTCCCGCGGACCTGTCGCCGGTGCGCTACACGCCGAACCTCGTCTCGTCACCGTTCGACCCTGCTGTCGGCGCGGCGCTGGCCGGAGCGGGCGCCGAACCCGTGTCGCCGTCGTACCTCGACCCCTCCCTGGCGATCCCCCTTCAGCACGCATCCGAGGTCGCGCGCAGGCAGGACGCGGTCGGCGCTCTGATGTGGCGCGCGCTGCAACCCGATTTCGCGCCGCGCACCGAAATCCTCATGCCTCCGATGGTGTGGAGCCCTCGGCCCGCGGATGCGCAGGCGATTCTCACCGCGTCGGCGACGATGATCAACGCCGGGATGGCGCGGCCGCGACCGCTGACCCAGGTGATCACCGACGGCAACGCCGTGCCGACACAGGCCGTCGCGCCGCTGCCCGAGACCAACCTGGGGGATCCGCGCGGCCGATTCGACGACGCCGTCGTGGCGGGCATCTCAGCGGTGACGGGCCGGCTGTGGGGCCTCACCGCGGCGTTGACCACCGATGAGCGCACCGGACTCACCGGATACAGCTACACGGCACCGCTGCGCGAGGACTCGCTGCGCGCACTGAGCCAGTCGGTACCGCCGGACGCCCGCAACGGCCTTGCGCAGCAGCGGCTGACCACGGTGGGCCGCACGGTCGACGACCTGTTCAACGCGGTCACCATCGTCAACCCGGGTGGCTCGTACACGCTGGCGACCGAACGCAGCCCGCTGCCGCTCGCCCTGCGCAACAACCTCCCCGTGCCGATCCGGGTGAGATTGGACGTCGACGCTCCGCCGGGTATGACCGTCACCGATATGGGCGTCATCGAGCTGCCTCCCGGCTTCCTGCCACTGAAGGTGCCGATCGAGGTGCACTTCACCCAGCGCGTTGCCGTCGACGTGGCACTGCGCACCGACGACGGTCTGCCGCTCGGCGAACCGGTGCGCCTGTCCGTGCATTCCAACGCGTACGGCAAGGTGCTGTTCTTCATCACGCTGACCGGCGGGGCGATCCTCGCGCTGCTCGTCGGCCGACGGCTCTGGCATCGCTTCCGCGGCCAGCCGGACCGCGCCGACCTCGACAGGCCCGATCCCCTCGAAGTCGCGTTGCGTTTCGACGACGAATCGGCGGGCACCGCCGGTACGCACGCGGGCCGGACCACCGGTAGCGAGAAATGAGTACCATCCCCAGCTCTCCGAGCGTGGGCCCAGAAGGACGCGGCCACCCTGGCCCACCGCTGCCCCGCGTCGATCTCGGGGGGCCGCTGCCACCACGCCACCCGACCGCGTCGGGTCCGGGCAGCCCACCCGATCCGCTCGCCGGTCCCCCATCGCCGCGCCTTCGACCCCCGCCACCGCCACCACCGCGGCTTCCGCGCGGACCCGCGCCGCGGCGCCGGGCCGGGCGGCCTGAACTGTCCGACGCCGCAGTGGTGTCCCGCTCGTGGGGCATGGCCTTCGCCACGTTGATCAGCCGGCTGACCGGTTTCGCCCGCATCGTGCTGATCGCGACCATTCTCGGCGCCGCGCTGTCCAGTGCGTTCTCGGTGGCCTATCAACTTCCCAACCTGATCGCCGCACTGGTGCTCGAGGCGACGTTCACCGCGATCTTCGTGCCCGTGCTCGCCCGGGCCGAGCGCGACGACCCCGACGGCGGCACGGCATTCGTACGCCGCCTGGTCACCCTGGCGACCACGCTGCTGCTGCTCACCACCGCGGTGGCCATCGTCTCGGCGCCCCTGCTGGTCGGACTGATGCTCGGTCATGACACTCAGGTGAATCGCGATCTGACAACGGCGTTCGCCTATCTTCTGCTGCCGCAGGTGTTGTTCTACGGGTTGTCGTCGGTGTTCATGGCGATCCTCAACACCCGCAACGTCTTCGGGCCGCCGGCTTGGGCGCCGGTATGCAACAACATCGTCGCAATTGCCACGCTCGGCCTCTATCTCGTTGTCCCCGGCGAGCTTTCGCTGGACCCGGTGCAGATGGGCAACGCGAAGCTGCTCGTGCTCGGCGTCGGCATGACGTTGGGAACCGTGACACAGGTCGTGGTCCTGCTCGTCGCACTGCGGCGCGAGCGGGTCAGCCTGCGCCCCCTGTGGGGGATCGACGACCGGCTCAAGCAGTTCGGCGCGATGGCGTCCGCGATGGTGCTCTACGTGCTGATCAGTCAGGTCGGACTGATCGTCGGCAATCGGATCGCCAGTGGCGCTGCGGCTTCGGGTCCGGCCATCTACAACTACACCTGGCTTGTCCTCATGCTGCCTTTCGGCGTGATCGGGGTGACGGTGCTAACCGTGGTGATGCCACGGCTGAGCCGAAACGCCGCCGCCAACGACCAGCCCGCGGTGCTGGCCGACCTGTCGCTGGCGACGCGCCTGACGATGGTGACGCTCATCCCGATCGTGGCCATGATGACGGTGGGTGGCCCCGCGATCGGCAGCGCGCTGTTCTCCTACGGGAACTTCGGCGATGTCGATGCCGGCTACCTCGGCGTGGCGATCAGCCTGTCCGCCTTCACCTTGATCCCCTACTCCCTTGTGCTGCTGCAACTTCGGGTCTTCTACGCCCGGGAGCAGCCGTGGACGCCGATCGCGCTGATCGTCGTGATCACCACTGTGAAGATCGCGGCCTCCGTGGCGGCGCCGCACCTCACCGATGATCCCGACCTGGTTGCCGGCTACCTCGGCCTGGCCAACGGGCTCGGATTCGTCGCCGGTGCGACGGTCGGCTACTACCTCCTGCGCGCGAACCTCAACCCGCCGGGCGGACGCCTGGTCGGCCTGAACGTGGTGCGCACCATCCTCGTCACGATCTGCGCGTCGCTGATCGCCGGTCTCCTCGCCCACGTAGTCGACAAACTGTTTGGTCTCGAGTCTCTGACCAGCATGTGGGGCGGCGGCGGGTCATTGCTTCGCCTACTGGTGCTCGGGTTGATCATGACGCCGATCATCGCCGGAGTCCTGCTCGCCGCCAGGGTGCCCGAGGCGGAGGCGGCGCTGGCCGTCGTACGGAGGCGCATCGGTCGTCCCGGACACGGTGCCGAAGAACAACAGAGGGTGCCCTCACCACCGACAACGCGGCCCGACCAGCCTCCGTCGGGCACACCCCTCACGTACGCTCATCAAAGGAATTCGCCCGTGCCAGGGCGTCGGCCGGGCCCTCCGGTCGTGCGGCGCGGGCCCCCGGCGGCCGTCGGGGACGGGATGCGGAAAGGACCAGCGGTGACCAACGACCCCGCAAGCGGCTCCGTGCCGGGTCCAGACAACACCGCCACCGCGAAGATCCCGCTGGCGCCGCCGTCTGGTGACCGCGAAGCACCGGTGTCCGCCGACCAATTCCAGCCCGACGTCGCCCAGTCTCCCGCCGACGCGAACAAGACGGCACAGATCTCGACCCAGGAGGCCAACGGCACGACGCCGATGCCGGCATCCGGCCGCCCACCGTCGGACTACGGCGGCGATCCGACCCGCGAATCGCTGCCCTTCGACGTGCCGCGAGAACCGGCGATCGAGGCCGCGACCTCCGATGAAGACGTCCATCTCATACCGGGAGCCGTCATCGGCGGCGGCCGGTACCGCCTGCTCGTCTTCCACGGCGGACCGCCGACGCTGCAGTTCTGGCAGGCGCTCGACACCGCGCTCGACCGCCAGGTGGCGCTGACGTTCGTCGACCCGGACGCGACGCTCTCCGACGGCAACCTGCAGGAGATCCTGTCGCGCACCCTCAAACTGAGTCGCCTCGACATGCCCGGTGTCGCCCGGGTGCTCGACGTCGCCAACACCGGATCGGGCGGTCTTGTGGTCGCCGAGTGGATCCGCGGCGGTTCGCTCGCCGAGGTCGCCGAGACGTCACCCTCGCCGATCGGCGGTGCCCGCGCGATCCAATCGTTGGCGGCCGCCGCCGAGGCGGCCCACCGCGCAGGCGTGGCGCTGTCGATCGACCACCCCAGCCGCGTGCGGGTGAGCATCGAGGGCGATGTCGCGCTGGCCTTCCCGGCGACGCTGCCGGATGCGACCCCCGAGGACGACATCCGCGGCATCGGCGCGGCGCTCTACGCGCTGCTTGTCGACAAATGGCCGCTTCCGGAGTCGGGCGTGCGCAGCGGGTTGGCGCCCGCCGAACTCGACTCGACAGGCCAGCCCGTCGAGCCTCGCGCGGTCGACCGTCAGATCCCGTTCCAGATCTCCGCCGCCGCGGCGCGTGCGGTGCAGGAGGGCGGCGGCATTCGCAGTGCCCCAACGCTGTTGAACCTGCTGCAACAGGCCACCGCGATCGCCGATCGCACCGAGCTCATCGCTCCGGTCGACGAAGCCGAAGCGCCGCCCCAGCAGAAGCGGTTCCGCGAGAACCTCGCCGAGGACCCCGAAGCGCAGGCACGCCGCCGCAAGGCGCTCCTCATCGGGCTCGGCGTCGGCGGCGCGGTCATCATCATCGCGCTGGTTCTCCTCGGCACGGTGCTGACGCGAATCTTCGGCGACGTCGGGGGTGGCCTCGGCGGCGACGAACTGGGCCTCAATGCTCCCGGCTCGACGACGGAGAGCAGCAGTAGCAGCCCGGGCGAGACCGTGAAACCCGTTTCGGCAACGGTCTTTTCGCCCGAGGGCGAAGCCGACGCCCCCACCGAGGCCAAGCTCGCCATCGACGGTAACCCGACAACTGTGTGGCCGATCGACACGTACACGGATCCGAATCCCTTCCCCAACTTCAAGAACGGTGTCGGGCTGATCCTGCAGCTACCCAAGCCCACCAAGATCGGCGAGGTCACCGTCGACCTCAACAGCACCGGCACCGCGGTGGAGATCCGGTCGGCGCAGTCGTCCTCCCCTGCCTCGCTCGCGGACACCACCGTGCTGAAGTCGGCCACCCAGATGCAGCCCGGCAAGAACACCATCAAGATCGACAATGCCGAGGCGACCTCGTACCTGCTGGTCTGGGTGTCCACTCTGGGCACCGTCGACGGCGAGAACCGCTCGGACATCGCGGAGATCACCCTCAAGGCAGCCGGCTGACGGGCTATCCCCAGCCCCGCAAAGATGTGTCGGGAGGCACCCTCGGCGCCGTTTAGTGTTCGGCTGTGGGGACTTCTGATCGCACCGATGCGGAGTTGCTCGCCGCTCACGTCGCGGGCGAGCGATACGCGTTCGAGGAACTGTTCCGCCGTCACCACCGCCAGCTCTACCGGCTCGCCACGCTCACCAGCCGCAACCCCGACGACGCCGCCGACGCATTGCAGGACGCGATGTTGTCGGCGCACCGCACCGCCGCCGCCTTCCGTCGCGATGCCGCTGTCAGCAGCTGGCTGTATCGCATCGTCGTCAACGCGTGTCTGGATAAGCTGCGGCGCAACAAATCCCGGCCTACCGTCGCACTACTGGAGGACACCTGTCACGCCGGCGATCCGATGCCGCGGGTGGACACCGCGATCGTGGTCGAGCGCGCGCTGATGCGCCTACCCGTCGAGCAGCGCGCAGCAGTGGTCGCGGTCGACATGCAGGGCTACTCGGTGGTCGAGACGGCCCGCATGCTCGGTGTCGCCGAGGGCACCGTGAAGAGCCGCTGTTCGCGGGCGCGGCGCAAGCTCGCCGAGACGCTGGAGTACTTCGCGATGGCCGACGGTGGAACCGCGGCGGCCTGTCCTGAAGTCTGAACCACCGTGATGGAGACTGGCTGACGTCAGGCAACCCGCGGGAGCAGCGATGGACAACAGCGACCAGGACGGCATCGATCCTGCCGTGGTCGAGCGTGTCCGGCGTGACCTCAGGGAGCTCGGATCGGACGCATCCTCCGCGGCCGACGTCCCACCGGACGTGACGGCGCGGGTCATTGGCGCACTGCGAGCCGAGCCCGCACATACCGTGCGGCGGCCGCTGCGGCGGCTGCACCGGTTCGCGCTGATCGTCGGTGTCGGAGCCGCGCTGGCAGGCGCCGTCGTCGGCGCATTGTTGCTCGGCCACGACCCCGCGCCCACATTTCCGGCCGGGCCGACGGCCGAGCAGATCACCGCGGCACGCCCGGCGACCACCATCCCGCTGCCCGCCCCGCAGATCATCAGCCTGCTGTCACAGCCACCCGACTACGGCCCGCTCACCGATCCCCAGCGCCGCGGCGCCTGCCTCGGCGGGCTGGGTTACGCCCAGGGAACCCCGGTCCTCGGCGCCCGTCCCCTGGAAATGCGCGGCGAGCCCGCAGTACTGATGCTGCTACCCGGACAAACCCCCGCAGCCGTGGTGGCCGTGGTGGTCGACCAGGATTGCAGTGGAGCTCACACGGGCCTGTTGGCCAAGGACGTAGTCACCCGCCCGTAATCTGTCCCCTGAGCCTGACGGGAACACCCCGGCTTAGGCTGGTGTTACACCCGTGCCGACGTAAATCGGCAGAAAGGCGAATAGCGCTCATGACCTCCAATCCCACGGTTCATGACCTGATCGTCATCGGATCCGGGCCCGCGGGCTACACCGCAGCCATCTACGCGGCCCGCGCTCAGCTGACCCCGCTGGTGTTCGAAGGCATCCAGTTCGGCGGCGCGCTGATGACCACCACCGAGGTGGAGAACTACCCGGGCTTCCGCGACGGCATCACCGGTCCCGAACTGATGGACCAGATGCGTGAGCAGGCGCTGCGCTTCGGCGCCGACCTGCGGATGGAGGATGTCGACGCCGTTTCGCTGGAGGGGCCCGTCAAGACCGTCACCGTCGGCGACGAGACCTACCACGCACGCGCGGTCATTCTCGCGATGGGCGCGGCGGCCCGCCACCTGGGTGTACCGGGCGAGGAAGCCCTGATCGGGATGGGTGTGAGCACCTGCGCCACCTGCGACGGCTTCTTCTTCCGCGACGAGGACATCGTCGTGGTCGGCGGCGGCGACTCCGCCATGGAAGAAGCAACGTTTTTGACCCGCTTCGCCCGCAGCGTGACCATCGTGCACAGACGCGAGGAGTTCCGCGCTTCCCGCATCATGCTCGAGCGTGCCCGTGACAACGAGAAGATCAAGTTCCTGCTCAACACCCAGGTGGTGTCGATCGAGGGAAACCCAAAGGTCAGCGGTGTGCGGCTGCGCAACTCGGTCACCGGAGAAGAGTCCACGCTCGATGTCACCGGCGTCTTCGTCGCCATCGGCCACGACCCCCGTTCGGATCTGGTCAAGGGCCAGGTCGAGCTGGACGCCGACGGCTACGTACAGGTGCAGCACGGCAGCACCGCTACCTCCGTGGAGGGCGTATTCGCCGCGGGCGATCTCGTCGACCACATCTATCGACAAGCCATCACCGCGGCGGGCACCGGCTGTTCCGCGTCGATCGACGCCGAACGCTGGCTGGCCGAAATCGGTTCTGCCCCAAGCGATGAAGAAACCGCTGTCCCCGTCAAATAGGAGTTGACCATGGCTGAAACCACAGCTGGAAAAGCGACCGTAATCGTCACAGACGACTCGTTCGCCAGCGACGTACTGTCGAGCAGCACGCCCGTGCTGGTGGACTTCTGGGCGACGTGGTGCGGCCCGTGCAAGATGGTCGCCCCCGTGCTCGAGGAAATCGCAGGTGAGAAGGCCGGGCAGTTGACCGTCGCCAAGATCGACGTCGACGCCAACCCCGCCACCGCACGTGACTTCCAGGTGGTGTCCATCCCGACGATGATCCTGTTCAAGGACGGTGCGCCGGTGAAGCGCATCGTCGGCGCGAAAGGCAAGGCCGCCTTGCTGCGCGAACTCGCTGACGTGGTGTAACGCTTCAATTCGGCGGGTAGGACACTCGCCTGGCGTTTTACCGAATCCCAGAAGCGTCTGAGACAATGCTGTCTAGCTCTGCTACGCCTTGTCGGCGCTCTGCGACCGCCGGCATCCGTGACCGAAAGGCCGCCTATGTCGAGTCTGCGTCGCGGTGACCGCGGAAGTGCGGTCACCGAGATCCGGGCCGCTTTGACGTCTTTGGGCATGGCCGACAATCCCGATGACGACCTCACCACGGGCAGGCATGTCGCGTTCGACGTCTTCGACGAAGAGCTCGACCACGCCGTGCGAGCATTCCAACAGCACCGCGGCTTGTTAGTCGACGGAATCGTTGGCGAGGCGACCTACCGCGCGCTGAAAGAGGCGTCGTACCGCCTCGGCGCGCGCACCCTCAATCATCAGTTCGGCGCACCGATGTTCGGCGACGACGTCGCCACGCTGCAGGCCCGGCTGCAGGACCTCGGCTTCTACACCGACATGGTCGACGGACACTTCGGTCTGCACACCCACAATTCACTGATGTCGTATCAGCGCGAATACGGGCTGTATCCCGACGGCATCTGCGGCCCAGAAACGTTGCGCTCCTTGTACTTTCTGGGTTCGCGCGTCACCGGCGGTTCGCCGCACGCGATCCGTGAGGAAGAACTGGTACGAAGCTCCGGTCCGCGGCTGTCCGGTAAGCGGATCATCATCGACCCCGGCCGCGGAGGCGATGACCACGGCCTGATCATGCAGAGTCCCGACGGTCCGATCAGTGAAGCCGACATCCTGTGGGATCTGGCCAGCCGGCTCGAGGGCCGGATGACCGCCATCGGTATGGAGACGTTCCTGTCACGGCCGGCCAACCGCGCACCGTTCGACGTCGCGCGCGCCGGCACCGCCAATACCGTTGGCGCCGATCTGATGATCAGCCTGCGCTGCGCCACCCAGCCGAGTCCGGCCGCCAACGGTGTCGCATCGTTTCACTTCGGCAACTCGCACGGTTCGGTGTCCACCATCGGACGCAACCTCGCCGACTTCATCCAGCGAGAAGTGGTGGCTCGCACCGGATTACGCGACTGCCGCACACACGGACGGACGTGGGATCTGTTGCGTCTGACGCGCATGCCCACGGTGCAGGTCGACGTCGGCTACGTGACCAATCCGCGGGATCGCGGGCTGCTGGTGTCCAGTCAGACCCGCGACTCGATTGCCGAGGGCATCCTCGCCGCGGTCAAGCGGCTGTACCTGCTCGGCAAGAACGACCGCCCTACGGGCACATTCACTTTCGCCGAACTTCTGGCGCACGAGCTTTCCGTCGAGCAGGCCGGGCGGGTCAGCCCGAGCTGAGTCCACGGCTCTAGCAGGGGCTCGCGCCGGCCCCGACCGGCTGCTGCAACTGCGCGGTTTCCAACAGGCGTTCCAGCGCCGCCTCGACGTCGGCCTTCCAGCCCAATCCCTGCTCCAACTCGAGCCGTAGCCGAGGAAAGTACGGGTGCTGCGACACCACGACGAACCCGGCGTCCTGTAGCAGGTCGACGCCCAGCACACACTGATCGATGGAACAGTCCCCCAGCACCTCGATGATCGGACGCAGCACCGGCGACACGGTCTGCGGATCGGCCAGGTCGGTCACGTCGGCGGTACGGCCGAACGCCTCGAGTGCCCGCACGCCGCGGCGCACGAGGTCACCGACGACGGCGGCGATCAGACTGCGCGACAGCGTGTCGACGCTCTCCGAGGACTCCACCCCCAGCGTGGTGAGCAATACGGCGTCGGCACTGACCGGACCGGACGGAAAGTACCGGGCTCGCGGCACGGCCCGCGGCGGGGCGTAGAACGCGTAGCCCAGGCATGGCTCGTCGCCGGCCGGCACCGCGTCGTCACCCATCGACTCGGGACACAGCACCGCCATCTGACCGCACGCACCCCACTCGAGCATGACCATCGACAGCCATGCTTCCTTCTCGAACTCCGGGTCCCACAGGTAGTTGCCGCCGGCTTGCGGCTGCAGGGTCGACGGATCCACTTCCCAGAACACGCACCGACGAGCGTGCTTGGGCAGCTGCTCGAATGCTTCGAGCCGCATGGGCGTAATTCGTGGCGGCACTAACTTCTCCGGGTTCCGTACGGTGCTGATGTGCACGGCTGCCACTCCAGGATAGAAGGGCGCGCCACCGCTCGCCCGAAATCGCCGCCGTCCGCTGTGCAGGACGGTGCTGCCGCCGAAAGCTGTTGGTACACACGGTTTTTCCGTGCAGGGCCGACCTCCACGGGCACCTTCCCAGGGGTTTGTGTCACAGTGACGTAATTACCGCGGGTGGGCGGTCAGCGTTTTGCGTCGCTCATGAGTTCGACGATGCGTTGCAAGTCCTCCACCGACCCGAACTCGACGACGATCTTGCCTTTGCGTTTGCCGAGGGCGACCGTGACGCGGGTATCGAAGGCCGTCGACAGCCGTTCAGCAACATCCTGCAGCCCCGGCATGTGGATCGGCTTGCGGCGCTGCGGTGCGGGCGCCGCGGCGTCGCTGTGGTTGGCCAACGTGACAGCCTCTTCGGTCGCGCGCACCGACAGACCCTCGGCGACGATGCGCGCCGCGAGTTCCTCCTGCCGTTCAGGTCCACCCTCGAGCGAAAGAAGCGCACGAGCATGCCCCGCGGACAGCACGCCGGCCGCCACCCTCCGCTGTACCGCGATCGGCAACCGAAGCAGCCGGATCATATTGGAGATGAGGGGACGCGACCGTCCGATGCGGGCGGCCAGTTCGTCGTGGGTGACGCCGAACTCGTCCAGCAGCTGTTGATAGGCGGCGGCCTCTTCCAACGGATTCAGCTGCGCGCGGTGAATATTCTCCAGTAGTGCGTCGCGCAGCATGTTCTCGTCGCCGGTCTCGCGAACGATCGCGGGGATGGTGGCCAGCCCCGCCTGCTGCGCGGCCCGCCATCGACGCTCCCCCATGACGAGCTGATACCTCGGCGCGCCCGCGCCGGGCACCGCGCGGACCACGATCGGCTGCATGAGCCCGAACTCGCGGATCGAGTGCACGAGTTCGGCCAGTGCCTCCTCGTCGAAGACCTGGCGCGGCTGCTTCGGGTTCGGGTCGATCGCAGACGGATCGATCTCGCGGTAGACGGCACCCGCGACGTTGACTGGGCTGGTTCCCCCGATCACCACATCGGCAGCGGCGGAGCCCATCTTGCCGAGCGACGATTGTTCGCCATCGGACGGACCGGTGGGGATGAGCGACGCCAGCCCGCGGCCGAGACCGCTGCGCTTGCCCTTGGGTTGAGTCATCTCGATCTCCTCATCCGGTTCATTCTCTTCGCGCAACTCATCGGGTTCATGTCCCCCTGCCTCCCCTGCGCTGCGCGCGTGGGCCCATCGGGCGGGAGGTGCCCCCACTTCGCGCAAGCGCTCATCGGGTTCATGCTCTTCGCGCAAGCGCTCATCGGGTTCATGCTCTTCGCGCAAGCGCTCATCGGGTTCATGCTCTTCGCGCAAGCGCTCATCGGGTTCATGCTCTTCGCGCAAGCGCTCATCGGCGTTCCGCGATTTCGCGGCTGGCGTCCAGATAGCTCATGGCGCCCCGCGAACCGGGGTCGTAATCGAGAATCGTCATCCCGTAACCGGGCGCCTCGGACACCTTCACGCTGCGCGGGATGACGGTTCGCAACACCTTGTTGCCGAAGTGGGCGCGGACATCGTCGGCGACCTGATCGGCCAACCGGGTCCGTCCGTCGTACATCGTCAGGATCACCGTGGAGACATTGAGGTCCGGATTCAGATGCGACTTGACCATCTCGATATTGCGCAGCAGCTGCCCCACACCCTCGAGGGCGTAGTACTCGCACTGGATCGGGATCAGCACCTCCGGCGCGGCCACGAGAGCGTTGATCGTCAGCAGCCCCAGCGACGGCGGGCAGTCGATGAAGACGTAGTCGAAGTCGTGGTTCTTGAGCCCGGCAAGCGCCGAACGCAACCGCCCCTCACGCGCCACCATGCTGACCAACTCGATCTCGGCGCCGGCGAGGTCGATGGTCGCCGGAACACAATAGAGTCGCTCGCTGTGCGGACTGCGCTGAAGCGCGGCCTCCAACGGGATCTCGCCGATCAGCACCTCGTAGGACGACGGCGTCCCCTCGCGGTGTTCGACGCCGAGTGCGGTGCTGGCGTTCCCCTGCGGATCGAGATCGATCACCAGAACCTGGAGTCCCTGCAGCGCCAGCGCGGCGGCGATGTTCACGGCGGTGGTCGTCTTCCCGACGCCGCCCTTCTGGTTGGCGATCGTGAAGACGCGCTGGCGCTCCGGGCGGGGCAGTCCGCTCTTGGCCGCCGCGTCCAGCAGCCGCACCGCCCGCTCCGCTTCGGCGGCGATCGGTGTGTCCGCGGTGGGTGAGTCGGGCCACGCATCGGGTGCCGCGTCGGCTGGGGCTGGCGTGGCGCCGTCCCACGTTTCACGTGAAACATCGGGCTGCTGTGTTTCAGGCTGCTGTGTTTCACGTGAAACATTCGGCCGCTGCGCGCTCCCGGCCTCCATGTCGCGGCTCATCCCCGCCTCCTGTCGGACGGGCGGCGGTCCGCCGGGCTCCCCAGGCGCGCCGCGACGACGGTCGCGGGTGGATCCAAGAAATCCGCGCAGCATTTGATCACCCTCACATCGGAGGCCCCGAGCGACGTCATCACACGCCGGTGCTCGCGGGCCTCATCTTCGGCACGCTCTCCCTTGATGGCGAGCATCTCGCCACCGGGGCGCAGCAGCGGCATGCTCCATTTCGCAATCTTGTCCAGTGACGCCACCGCCCTGGAAACCACCGCGTCCATCTCCCCCACCTGTTCCCGCACCGCCCGCTCCTCTGCTCTGCCGCGCACCACCGTCACGTCGATCTCGAGCTCGTCGATGACCTCGCGAAGGAAATCGCTGCGCCGCAGCAGGGGTTCGATCAACGTCACCCGGAGGTCCGGGCGAGCCACCGCCAACGGTATCCCGGGCAGCCCCGCACCACTACCGATGTCGGCGACCCGGGAACCTTCGGGGAGCAGTTCGGCGATCGCGGCACTATTTAATAGGTGCCGCTCCCACAGCCGCTCGACCTCTCGCGGGCCGATCAAGCCGCGCTCCACTCCGGTGCCGGCCAAGATCTCGGCGTAGCGCCTCGCCTTAGCCAGACCCGATCCGAACAAGGTATCCGCGGACTTCGGGGCCGCCGATACCTCGTCATGTTTCACGTGAAACATCCTCCGGATCTTCGCGGGCCGACGACAAGGAACTACACCGATGTAACTCTGATTCCGCTTAGTCGACGAGAACGACGACCCGGCGAGACGGCTCGACGCCTTCGCTCTCGCTGTGCACGCCATCCACCGCGGCGACCGCGTCGTGCACGATCTTGCGCTCGAACGGCGTCATCGGCGACAGCTCCTCACGCTCGCCCGACTCCAGCACCCGCCGCGCGACCTTGTCGCCCAACGCGGCCAGCTCCTCGCGGCGCCCCCGGCGCCAGCGCGCGATGTCCAACATCAACCGGCTCCGCTCACCCGTCTTCTGGTGCACCGCCAGCCGCGTCAACTCCTGCAGCGCGTCGAGCGCCTCGCCCTTCCTGCCGACCAACTTGTTCAGGTCGGTGCCGCCGTCGATGCTGACGATGGCGCGGTCGCCTTCGACATCCAGATCGATATCGCCGTCGAAGTCCAGCAGGTCCAACAGCTCCTCGAGGTAGTCGCCCGCGATCTCGCCCTCGGCGACCAACCGGTCTTCCAGATCCTCCGGGCCGGGTGCGGGTGTCGCCTCGCCCGTCTCGTCGTCGAGCAATTCCTCGCTGCGCTCTGTCGTATCAGCGTCAGTCATATCTGTGTCTCTCCCTCATCTCCGGTCTCGCACCGGTTGTCTTCGGGGTTGTCCCGCTCCCCGCGGGTGGCCCCACGCGCTCCCCTGATCTGGGTTGTCAGCGCTTACGTTTCTTGGGCCGAGCGCCCGGTCGTGGCGTCGCGCTCGGGCGTGCGTTTCGGCTGCCGTTTCCCGACACGGTCTTCCCCGGGCTGGCGCCTGCCGCCTTGCCGTCGACCGAACCGTTCTCCGTCGTCGTCTCGTCGATCTCCACAGCGTCGGTCGTCGTGATCTCGCTGGGCTCGGCCGTCGACTTGGTCTGCTTCTTGGGCTTGGCGCCCGGCGCTGGTGCGTTCAGCGAGCGGCGTTCCTTGGCCTCGAGCTTCTTGGCCTCTTCTTCTTTCTCGATCATTCCGAACACGTAGTGCTGCTGACCGAAGGTCCAGATGTTGTTGGCGAGCCAGTACATGATGATGGCCAGCGGCAGGAACGGTCCGCCGGCGACGACGCCGAGCGGGAACACGTACAGCGCGAGTTTGTTCATCATCGCGGTCTGCGGATTGGCCGCCGCCTCAGGACTTTGACGGGCAACCGACGCGCGGCTGTTGAAGTACGTCGCGCAGCCCGCCAGGATCATCATCGGCACGCCGACAGCGATGACCGCTATCCGGTTGAACTCCGTGAACGCTTCCAGGCCGTGCTGCTGGATCATCGTCGCGCCCAGCGGTGCGCCGAACAGGTTGGCGTCGAGGAAGTGACTGACGTCCGTCGCGCTGAAGAAGTAGTTGCCCAGCGAGCGATTCTCCTCCACCGACAGCCCCAGTCGGCCGATCCCGGTCTGGGTCCGGTTGAAGGACATGAGCACGTGATAGAGCCCGAGGAACACGGGCAGCTGGGCCAGCATCGGGAGGCATCCGAGGATCGGGTTGAACCCGTGTTCCTTCTGGAGTTTCTGCATCTCCAACGCCATCCGCTGGCGGTCCTTGCCGTACTTCTTCTGCAGCGCCTTGATCTGGGGCTGCAACTCCTGCATCTGACGCGTCGTGCGGATCTGCTTGACGAACGGCTTGTAGAGGATGGCGCGCAAGGTGAACACCAGGAACATCACCGACAGCGCCCACGCGAAGAAGTTCGACGGCCCGAGTACAAAGGAGAACGCTTTGTACCAGACCCACATGATCATTGACACCGGGTAGTAAATGATGTCCAGGCTGAACCAGTTAAACACGCGTCTCGCTCTCTGCTCGCGATGCGCGGGAAGCCCGCACACCGTCGGCTGCGTCCAGATCTAGCCGGTCGTCAGCTGCGTCCCCGCACTCTTCATGCGCACCGCCGCGACGCTCCGGTATCGGGTCCCATCCTCCCCTATGCCACGGCCCGCATTTCAACAGCCGCACAAGCGCCAGCCATCCACCCTTCACCGCGCCATATTCGGTGAGTGCGTCGACCGCGTACTGACTACAGGTCGGCATGAAGCGACAGGTTGCCGGCCGCAGCGGCGAAACCATGTGCCGGTAAAGCTGGATGACATAGATCAACGGCCGCGCCACGGACGCACCGATCGATCGCTTCACCGCTGAGCCCCGCTCTTGCGTTGCGCTCGCTGCAATGCGGTGCGGAGTTCTTGTTCGAGTCGCGCCGAGATCGCGTGCTTACTACCGGGGAGCGCCCGGATCACGACGCGGTCGGTCGGCTGGAGATCGCCGATGACCGTGCGGGCCACGTGACGCAGCCGTCGAGAGACGCGGTGGCGTTGGACTGCGTTGCCGACGGATTTCGAGACAACTAGACCGATGCGAGGACCGTCGTCGTCGCCCGGGTGACGCATTGTGTGCACGACGAGGTCGGGCTGCACTGTCCGCACCCCTTGGCTGACCGTGGCACCGAACTCGGACGACCGAGTCATCCGGTACCTCGCCGGAAGCACCGCTAAATCCTGCTCGGACTCACGCAGTGAGCTTGCGGCGACCCTTGGTCCGCCGGCCCGACACGATGGCCCGGCCTGCCCGGGTCCGCATCCGCAGCCGGAATCCGTGCACACGCGCGCGGCGCCGGTTGTTCGGCTGAAAAGTCCGCTTGCCCTTGGCCACGGCTGTTTCTCCTCGTTTCCGTCTGGCGTCCGCGTCCGCACCGGTGCACAGTCATGCAGGTGGGACGCGGTTGCCGTTGGTAAGTCGTCCGTCTCGCTTAGCCGGCGCGTGCTCCACAACGATGCTGGGTCGCAGCCGTGCCGCCACGTGCGGGCGACTGTTCGAGGGTACTGACGAGATTTCCCTAGGTCAAACCGCGCTCGGGCCCGCTTCGGCCGTGATGAAAACTTCACATTCGCCACAGCCGTCACGGTGTTCCGGCGCAGCGAAATGAACCCCCAAACAATGTTGCAGAACGGTTGGCACCCGACGAGAAAACTGTTAGCTTCTGCCAATGCCGTTTCGATAACGAAACGGCGACGGACAACGAAGCGGGGATGCCCACCAAGTCGCGAGCCCACAGACCGCACCATCTCCTGTGACGAGCCCCGGCCCGAGGCGTTCCAGCCCGTAGACAACAGAACGAGGACGGCTGTCCTGTCTCCACAACCTGTGGATAACTATGTGGACAGTTCGTCTTCGTTCCTTTGGCCTTCCCTGAAACGGCCGCGAGGGGGTACGCGTCATTGACTGCTGACCCCGATCCTCCATTCGTGGCCGTATGGAACACGGTCGTAGCCGAACTCAACGGCGACATCGAAGCGGTCGGAGTGGCGAACGGTGACGCCGGCCCGGTTCTTACGCCGCAGCAAAGGGCGTGGCTGAAGCTCGTCAAACCTCTCGTCATCACCGAGGGCTTTGCGCTTTTGTCGGTTCCGACGCCGTTCGTTCAGAACGAGATCGAGCGACACCTCCGTGAGCCGATCATCAGCGCACTGAGCCGTCAGCTCGGCCAGCGCGTGGAACTCGGTGTCCGCATCGCCGCCCCCGAAACCGACGACCCCGATGAGGGCATGAACGGATTGTCGGGTCCGGCCACAGACCCCGACGATGACGACATCGACGAGGATCAGGCGGCGCGGGCAAGCGCCGAGGAAAGCTGGCCCACGTACTTCTCCGCCCGTGCGCAGAACGCCATGGCCGACGACGCCACCTCGGTCAACCTGAACCGTCGCTACACCTTCGACACCTTCGTCATCGGCGCCTCCAACCGGTTCGCTCATGCCGCATCACTGGCGATTGCGGAAGCGCCCGCCCGGGCCTACAACCCACTTTTCATCTGGGGTGAGTCCGGCCTGGGCAAGACTCATCTGCTGCACGCGGCCGGAAATTACGCCCAGCGGCTCTTCCCCGGTATGCGCGTCAAGTACGTCTCGACCGAGGAATTCACCAACGACTTCATCAACTCACTGCGTGACGATCGCAAAGCCTCGTTCAAGCGCAGCTACCGCGACATCGATGTGCTGCTGGTCGATGACATTCAATTCATCGAGGGCAAGGAAGGTATCCAGGAGGAGTTCTTCCATACCTTCAACACCCTGCACAACGCGAACAAGCAGATCGTCATCTCCTCGGACCGGCCGCCCAAACAGTTGGCCACCCTCGAGGACCGGCTCCGCACCCGCTTCGAGTGGGGTCTGATCACCGACGTCCAGCCTCCCGAACTCGAGACCCGCATCGCGATTCTGCGCAAGAAGGCGCAGATGGATCGCCTCGATGTCCCCGGCGACGTTCTCGAGCTAATCGCCAGCAGCATCGAACGCAACATCCGCGAACTCGAAGGCGCCCTCATCCGCGTCACCGCGTTCGCATCGTTGAACAAGACCGCGATCGACAAGTCGCTCGCCGAGATCGTGCTGCGCGACCTGATCTCCGATGCGACCACCACGCAGATCAGTACCGCCGCGATCATGGCGGCCACTGCCGAGTACTTCGAGACCACTCTCGAGGAGTTGCGCGGGCCCGGGAAGACGCGGGCGCTGGCACAGTCCCGACAGATCGCGATGTATCTGTGTCGCGAGCTCACCGATCTGTCGTTGCCCAAGATCGGGCAGGCGTTCGGCCGCGACCACACGACTGTCATGTATGCCGAGAAGAAGATCCGCGGCGAGATGGCAGAACGCCGTGAGGTCTTCGATCACGTGAAGGAACTGACGACTCGAATCCGGCAGCGCTCCAGGCGCTGACGCCCCGCTTCGACTCGACAACGCACACCTTCGGATCGCACAAACCCGCATGCGCGCGTCCAAAAAACCCTTGTGTGCCGACAAATCTCGAAAAAACTTCCGTACCGCCGGCATCACTTGTCACATGCTCCGGTTGTGCACACCGGTGTGGACAACTTGGGATCAACCCCGGCATGACCCCGCACTTGTTTCACAACCGCGGCCGTGTCCACAGGCGCTGAACAACAACACCACACTGATCCACAGGAATCCCACAGTGGTCCACCACCGGCATGCAGCGCAGACACCGCTTCATCCCCAACGTGCACAGGCCCTATTACTGTTGCTTATAAATCTATCTAGAAAGTTCTTAGAAGAAGCCTGCTGGGGAACACATCAAAACCTGTCCGGAGAAGCGGTTCGACGAACCAGATGTCAGCGCGATCGATTAGCTTTCAAGTTGGAGCCGAAAGCTCTACGGTGTTCAGCGACAGCCGTTACGGTCGTCACGACGCATAGGTCTTCAGACGTGTTGAGACACCAGGAAACCGCTGCTTAGCGCTAATTGTCTTTTTGATCGAAGGGACTGTATGGACGTGACGACAACAACTGTTGGTGTCACCGATTTGAAGTTCCGTCTGGTGCGCGAAGACTTCGCCGACGCCGTGGCATGGGTGGCTCGTAATCTGCCCAACAGGCCGACCGTCCCGGTGCTGGCGGGTGTGCTTCTCACCGGCTCCGATGAGGGTTTGACGATCTCGGGATTCGACTACGAAGTCTCGGCCGAGGTGCAGGTCGCAGCGGAAATAGCTTCTCCTGGAAGCGTTTTGGTGTCCGGTCGACTCCTGTCGGACATCACCAGGGCGTTGCCGGCCAAACCCGTCGATGTCAGCGTCGAGGGCACCCGGGTGTCGTTGACCTGCGGTAGCGCCAGGTTCTCGCTGCCGACGATGGCTGTCGAGGATTACCCGACGCTGCCCGCGCTGCCCGACGAGACCGGTGTCGTTTCGGCGAATCTCTTCGCCGAGGCGATCGGCCAGGTGGCGGTTGCCGCCGGCCGCGACGACACGTTGCCGATGCTCACCGGCATCCGCGTCGAGATTTCCGGCGAGAACGTAATTTTGGCGGCGACCGATCGCTTCCGCCTCGCGGTTCGGGAGCTGACGTGGTCAACGGTGTCGGCGGACATGGAGGCCGCGGTGTTGGTCCCGGCCAAGACTCTGGCCGAAGCCGCCAAGGCCGGCTCCGACGGTTCCGATGTGCACTTGTCGTTGGGCGCCGGCTCCGACGTCGGCAAGGAAGGTTTGTTGGGTATTCGCAGCAACGGCAAGCGCAGCACCACGCGCCTGCTCGACGCCGAGTTCCCGAAATTCCGCCAGCTGCTACCGACCGAGCACACCGCCATCGCCACCATCGGTGTCGCCGAGCTCACCGAAGCCATCAAACGTGTCGCCCTCGTCGCCGATCGCGGTGCGCAGGTGCGCATGGAATTCGCCGACGATGTGCTGCGGTTGTCGGCGGGCGCGGATGACGTCGGCCGCGCCGAAGAGGATCTGCCGGTCGTGTTCGCAGGCGAACCGTTGACCATCGCGTTCAACCCGACCTATCTCACGGACGGGCTGGGTTCGTTGCACTCCGAGCGCGTGACATTCGGCTTCACGACACCCAGCCGTCCCGCAGTGTTGCGTCCGGCGGGTGAAGATGATGAGAGTGTCGGCGCGACGGGGCCCTTCCCCGCCGCGCAGACCGATTACGTCTATCTATTGATGCCGGTGCGGCTTCCGGGCTGACCGGCCTGACGCCACGACAGGGGCGCACATGCAATTAGGTCTGGTCGGCCTGGGCAAAATGGGTTTCAACATGCGTGAACGCCTGCGCGAGGGCGGGCACGAGGTCATCGGCTATGACCCCCGACCCGAGGTATCCGACGTACCGACGTTGGCGGCACTGGCGGAGGCTCTCGATGCGCCGCGGGTGGTGTGGGTGATGGTGCCGTCCGGATCGATCACCGACGAGACCATCAAGTCGCTGGCGGACGTGCTGAGCCCCGGCGATCTGGTGATCGACGGTGGTAACTCCCGCTACACAGAAGATGGTCCGCACGCGAAGCTGTTGGACGGCAAGGGAATCAAGTTCATCGACGCCGGCGTGTCCGGCGGTATCTGGGGACTCGCCGAGGGGTACGGCCTCATGGTGGGCGGCAGTAAAGAGGACGTCGCCCAGGTGATGCCGATCTTCGAGACGCTGCGGCCGCCGGGCGAACTTGCCGACGGATTCGTCCACGCCGGGCCCGTTGGCGCAGGTCACTACGCCAAGATGGTGCACAACGGCATCGAATACGGCCTGATGATGGCCTACGCCGAGGGATATGAGTTGCTGGCGGCCGAAGAGTTGATCGAGAACACCCAAGCCGTCATCCAGGCGTGGACCAACGGCACCGTGGTGAGGTCCTGGTTGCAACAGCTGCTGGCCAAGGCACTCAAGGAAGATCCGAAATTCGTCGACATCAGCGGCTACACCGAAGACTCGGGTGAGGGCCGGTGGACCGTGGAGGAAGCCATCAGCCACCGTGTCCCGATGCCGGTGATCGCGGCGTCCCTGTTCGCGCGGTTCGCGTCCCGGCAAGACGACTCCCCCACCATGAAGGCGGTGTCGGCTCTGCGGAACCAGTTCGGCGGGCACGCCGTGAAGAGGATCAGCGAGTCCGGATAGTTGTACATCAGGAGCCTCGCGCTGACGGACTACCGGTCGTGGGCCCGGGTCGAGATCGACCTGGAGCCGGGCCGCACGGTATTCGTCGGGCCGAACGGCTTCGGTAAGACCAATCTCATTGAGGCTCTTTGGTATTCGTCGACGCTGGGTTCGCACCGCGTCGGCACTGACGCGCCACTCATCCGGGCCGGTGCCCAGCGGGCGGTGGTCTCGACCATCGTCGTGAACGAGGGTCGCGAACTCGCCGTCGATCTGGAGATCAACGCCGGGCGGGCCAACAAAGCCCGGCTCAACCGCTCCCCCGTTCGCAGCGCACGCGAAATCCTCGGTGTTCTGCGGGCGGTGCTCTTCGCACCGGAGGATCTCGCGCTGGTGCGCGGGGACCCCAGCGAGCGCCGCCGATACCTCGATGAATTGGCCACCATCCGGCGCCCGCAGGTTGCCGCGATGCGGGCGGACTACGAGAAGGTGCTCAAACAACGGACGGCACTGTTGAAGAGCGCGGCGGGTGCGAGGTATCGCGGCGACCGCAGCGCACTGGAAACCCTCGATGTCTGGGACGGTCACCTCGCCGCGCACGGGGCGCAGCTCATCGCCGCGCGCGTCGACCTGGTCAACCAACTGGCACCCGAAGTGGAGAAGGCCTATCAACTGCTGGCGCCCGCGTCGCGGCCCGCGGCCATCCGCTACCGAAGCGGTGTGGAGGTCGTCGAACGCGAGGCCGACGCTGGAACCGGTAACGCCGAGTTGTTCGAGGCGGCTCTGCTCGATGCGCTGGCGCGCCGACGGGACGCCGAGCTGGAACGAGGCGTCTGCCTGGTGGGGCCCCATCGTGACGATCTGGAGTTACGCCTCGGCGATCAGGTCGCGAAAGGCTTTGCAAGCCATGGCGAATCGTGGTCGATGGCGTTGGCGCTGCGGCTGGCGGCCTACGAGTTGCTGCGCGCCGAGGGCGGTGATCCGGTGCTGTTGCTCGACGACGTCTTCGCCGAACTCGACAGTGCCCGTCGGCAGGCGCTGGCCAATGTCGCGGCATCGGCCGAGCAGGTGTTGATCACCGCGGCGGTGCACGAGGACATCCCGCAGGACTGGGATGCGCGCAAGATCGAGATCGTCATGAACGACGACGACACCGGCCGGATCTCAGAAGTACGGGCCACAACGACACGGGTGGAAGCCGAAGATGACTGATGACGCGGAACCGCCGGCACACCTTGCCCATCTAAAGGGCATGGATCTGGTGCGACGCACCCTGGAGGAGGCGCGCGGCGCGGCCCGCAGCCAGGGTAAGGATGTGGGCCGCGGCGGCCGGAGCTCGCAGCCACGCAAGGTCGCAGGCTCCAGCAGGAGGCGCTGGTCGGGTCCGGGCCCGGACTCCCGCGACCCGCAACTGCTGGCTTCGGTCACCCGCGATGTGGCCCGCAACCGGGGCTGGTCGGATCAGGTCGCCCAGGGCGCGGTGTTCGGTCGCTGGCAGGCGGTGGTCGGCGAACAGATCGCGGCGCATGCGGCGCCGATCTCGCTGCAGGAGGGTGTGCTGACGGTTTCGGCGGAGTCCACGGCGTGGGCCACCCAGTTGAGAATGGTGCAGGCGCAACTACTCGCGAAGATCGCTGCGGCGGTCGGCGACGGCGTCGTAAAGTCACTGAAGATCGTGGGGCCGACGGGGCCGTCTTGGCGCAAGGGCCGCTATCACATCGCCGGCCGGGGGCCGCGGGACACGTACGGCTGAAGCCGTGTTCTCGCCGTTGGCTCAGAGCCGCGAGAAAGCCACGGGGGCCTTCCTCAAGCGTCTTGACGCACCTCGGACCGAAAAATTCGCCGGACGGCGCGAATAGGTATGTAGAAACGCCGCCTCAGAATCGGTCCTGACGGTCGTTGACGGTAGAGTGGTTACATGACTTGCCGGCGGTGACAGATCACCGCCAGAGCCCACCCCCAAAAAGAGAGTAGGGAAGCTTCCGCCCGTGGCTGCTGCTAAGAAGACCGCGCCTGCCAAGAAGAAAGAATACGGTGCGAGTTCCATCACCGTGCTCGAAGGATTGGAGGCCGTCCGCAAACGTCCCGGCATGTATATCGGCTCGACGGGCGAGCGCGGCCTGCACCACTTGGTGTGGGAGGTGGTCGACAACGCGGTTGATGAGGCCATGGCCGGTTACGCGACCAAAGTCGACGTGCGGATCCTCGAAGACGGTGGGGTCGAGGTCAGAGACGACGGCCGCGGCATCCCCGTCGAAATGCATGCCAGCGGTGCACCGACGGTCGACGTCGTGATGACCCAGCTCCACGCCGGCGGCAAGTTCGGCGGCGAGGACAGCGGCTACACGGTCAGTGGTGGTCTGCACGGCGTGGGCGTCTCCGTGGTGAACGCGCTGTCGACCAGGCTCGAAGTGGACATCTCGGTCGGCGGACACGAGTGGTTCCAGTCATACGACAAGGCCGTCCCCGGAACTCTTAAGCAGGGGGATACGACGAGGAAGACCGGAACGACGGTGCGGTTCTGGGCGGACCCCGCCATCTTCGAGACCACAAACTATGACTTCGAGACCGTCGCGCGGCGCCTGCAGGAGATGGCCTTCCTCAACAAGGGGCTGACCATCACGCTCTCCGACGAACGGGTAGCCGCCGCGGCTGTCACCGAAGAGGTCGTCAGCGACACAGCCGATGCCCCGAAGTCGGCCGAGGAGAAGGCCGCCGAGGCGGCGGGTCCGCACAAGGTCAAGAACCGCACCTTCCACTACCCCGGAGGCTTGGTCGACTTCGTCAAGCACATCAACCGCACGAAATCGGCCATCCACCAGAGCATCATCGACTTCTCTGGCAAGGGCGAAGGCCACGAGGTCGAGATCGCGATGCAGTGGAACGCCGGCTATTCGGAGTCGGTGCACACCTTCGCCAACACCATCAACACGCACGAGGGCGGCACCCACGAGGAAGGCTTCCGCGCCGCGCTGACCACCGTGGTGAACAAGTATGCCAAGGACAAGAAGCTACTCAAGGAGAAGGACACCAACCTCACCGGCGACGACATCCGCGAGGGGTTGGCCGCGGTCCTGTCGGTGAAGGTTGCTGAGCCGCAGTTCGAGGGCCAAACCAAGACCAAGCTGGGCAACACCGAGGTCAAGTCATTCGTCCAGAAGATCTGCAACGAGCAGATGAGCCACTGGTTCGAGGCCAATCCCGCTGAAGCGAAAACCGTTATTAATAAGGCGATTTCGTCGGCGCAGGCGCGGATGGCCGCCCGCAAGGCCCGCGAACTGGTGCGCCGTAAGAGCGCCACCGACATCGGCGGGCTGCCCGGCAAGCTGGCCGACTGCCGGTCCACCGACCCCCGCAAGTCCGAACTGTACGTGGTGGAGGGCGACTCCGCAGGCGGCTCGGCCAAGAGCGGCCGCGACTCGATGTTCCAGGCGATTCTTCCGTTGCGCGGCAAGATCATCAACGTCGAGAAGGCCCGCATCGACCGGGTGCTGAAAAACACTGAAGTCCAGGCGATCATCACTGCGCTTGGCACCGGCATTCACGACGAGTTCGACCTCGCCAAGCTGCGGTATCACAAGATCGTGCTGATGGCCGACGCCGACGTCGACGGTCAGCACATCTCGACGCTGCTGCTGACGCTGCTGTTCCGGTTCATGAAGCCGCTGGTCGAAAACGGCCACATCTTCCTGGCGCAGCCGCCGCTGTACAAGCTGAAATGGCAACGCACTGAACCGGAATTCGCCTATTCCGACCGTGAGCGCGACGGCCTTCTCGAAGCCGGCAAGAAGGCGGGCAAGAAGATCAACGTCGACGACGGCATCCAGCGCTACAAGGGTCTTGGTGAGATGGACGCCAAGGAGTTGTGGGAGACCACAATGGATCCGTCGGTGCGGGTGCTGCGCCAGGTCACCCTGGATGACGCGGCGGCCGCCGATGAGCTGTTCTCGATTCTGATGGGCGAGGACGTCGAGGCGCGCCGAAGTTTCATCACGCGCAACGCGAAAGACGTTCGTTTCCTGGATGTTTGATCCGCAACGATTCAATACATAGGGCTGAAACCACATGACTGATACCACGTTGCCGCCGGGCGACGCAGCAGGCGATCGCATCGAGCCGGTCGACATCCAGCACGAGATGCAGCGCAGCTACATCGATTACGCGATGAGCGTGATCGTCGGCCGCGCACTGCCCGAGGTTCGCGACGGCCTCAAGCCTGTGCACCGCCGCGTGCTGTACGCCATGTTCGACTCCGGCTTCCGGCCGGACCGTGGACATACGAAGTCGGCGCGCTCGGTCGCCGAAACGATGGGTAACTATCACCCGCACGGCGACTCGTCGATCTACGACACCCTGGTCCGTATGGCCCAGCCGTGGTCGCTGCGCTATCCGTTGGTCGACGGCCAGGGCAACTTCGGCTCGCCGGGTAACGATCCGCCGGCCGCCATGCGCTACACAGAGGCGCGACTCACTCCGCTGGCGATGGAGATGCTCCGCGAAATCGACGAGGAGACAGTCGATTTCGTCCCGAACTACGACGGGCGCGTACAGGAGCCGACGGTCCTGCCCAGCAGGTTCCCCAACCTGCTCGCCAACGGCTCGGGCGGCATCGCGGTCGGCATGGCCACCAACATGCCGCCGCACAATCTGCGCGAGCTCGGCGAGGCGGTGTTCTGGTGCCTGGAGAACTTCGAAGCCGATGAAGAAGCAACGCTCGAGGCGGTCTGCGAGCGCGTCAAGGGTCCGGACTTCCCCACCTACGGCCTCATCGTCGGATCGCAGGGCATCTCGGACATGTACCGGACCGGTCGGGGGTCGGTTCGCATGCGCGGTGTCTGCGAGATCGAAGAAGACAGTCGGGGACGCACCGGGATCGTCATCACCGAACTGCCGTATCAGGTCAACCACGACAACTTCATCACCTCGATCGCCGAGCAGGTTCGCGACGCCAAGTTGGGCGGCATCTCGAACATCGAGGACCAGTCCAGTGACCGCGTCGGGCTGCGCATCGTCGTCGAGCTCAAGCGCGACGCCGTGGCCAAGGTGGTGCTGAACAACCTCTACAAGCACACCCAACTGCAGACCAGCTTCGGCGCCAACATGCTGTCGATCGTCGACGGTGTGCCGCGCACACTGCGGCTGGACCAGTTGATCCGGCACTACGTCAACCATCAACTCGACGTCATCGTGCGGCGCACGACCTACCGGCTGCGCAAGGCCAACGAACGGGCCCACATCCTGCGCGGTCTGGTCAAGGCCCTCGACGCGCTCGACGAGGTCATCGCGCTCATCCGGGCGTCGGAGACCGTGGACGTCGCCCGGCAGGGCTTGATCGACCTGCTAGACATCGACGAGATCCAGGCCCAGGCCATCCTCGATATGCAGCTGCGCCGGCTGGCCGCTCTCGAGCGCCAGCGCATCGTCGACGATCTGGCCAAGATCGAGGCCGAGATCGCCGAGCTCGAGGACATCCTGGCCAAGCCGGAACGCCAGCGCGCGATCGTGCGCGACGAGCTCAAGGAGCTCGTCGACAAGTACGGCGACGACCGCCGCACCCGCATCATCGCCGCCGACGGTGACGTGTCCGATGAGGACCTGATCGCTCGCGAAGAGGTCGTCGTCACGATCACCGAGACCGGCTATGCCAAGCGGACCAAGTCCGACCTGTACCGCAGCCAGAAACGCGGCGGCAAGGGTGTGCAGGGCGCAGGCCTGAAGCAGGACGACATCGTCAACCACTTCTTCGTCTGCTCCACTCACGACTGGATCCTGTTCTTCACCACACAGGGCCGGGTCTATCGCGCCAAGGCGTACGACCTGCCGGAGGCGTCGCGCACGGCGCGCGGCCAGCACGTCGCCAATCTGCTGGCCTTCCAGCCGGAGGAGCGCATCGCGCAGGTCATCCAGATCAAGACCTACGAGGATGCGCCGTACCTGGTGCTGGCCACCCGCAACGGTCTTGTCAAGAAGTCCAAGCTGACCGACTTCGACTCGAACCGCACCGGCGGCATCGTCGCGGTCAACCTGCGCGACGGTGACGAGTTGGTGGGCGCGGTGCTCTGTTCCTCGGAGGAGGACCTGCTTCTGGTGTCCGCCAAGGGCCAGTCGATCCGCTTCTCAGCTACCGACGAGGCACTGCGTCCGATGGGCCGGGCGACGTCCGGTGTGCAGGGCATGCGGTTCAACACCGACGACCGACTGCTGTCGCTGAACGTGGTGCGTGAAGGTACGTACTTGCTGGTCGCAACCGCGGGCGGTTACGCCAAGCGCACCGCGATCGAGGAGTACCCCGTCCAGGGTCGCGGTGGCAAAGGGGTGCTGACGGTCCAGTTCGACAAGCGGCGTGGCAGTCTTGTCGGTGCGTTGATCGTCGATGACGACACAGAGTTGTACGCCATCACCTCGGGTGGAGGTGTCATCCGGACGGCGGCTCGCCAGGTACGTAAGGCCGGGCGTCAGACCAAGGGCGTTCGGTTGATGAACCTGGGGACGGGCACGACACTGATAGCCATCGCGCGCAACGCGGAAGAAGGCGACAGCACCGACGAGGTCAACACCGACGTAGGTGAGTAGCCCACAGTCGTGACCAGTAAGCCAGTAAGGAGCCGTAGGTGACTTCACCGAACGAGCCCGGGTATCCCCGCGCGGCCGACGGGGCCGGGAACGGCTCCGGTTCGGGCCCCGAGGGCGGCGCGGCGGGTGGCGGCGCGCCGCGCGGTCCGCAATCCGGCGCATCGAGTCCGGAGAGAATCGCGGACCCGACCGAGGTGCCGCCGTGGCAGCGGGGCCGGGCGGCCAAGCCTGCGAACCGCCCGCAGGACTCGTCCGCGCGTCCAGATGCAGCCCGGCGCGCCGGCAGCGGAGCACCGGGGCACTCCCCCGGCGTGGATGCCCGGCTCAACCGGTTCCTGTCCGGTGGCGCGGCAGGCGCCCCTGCGCAGGAGCAGGACAGTGCAGGATGGGCCGATCCGCCCGAGGCGGCACGGCCCGACGCGCCCGCCCGACCGGAAGCGCCAGCGCGACCCGAACCCACCCGGCCCGAGGCGCCCGCTCGCGCCGAGGCGCCCGCCCGAGCCGACGCGCCTGTCCGGCCCGACGCACCCTCACGGCCCGACGCACCAGCACGACCCGATCAGTACGCCAGCGAGATTCCCGACCTGTCCGGCGGTGCACCGCGCCCGGCGCCCCGCAAGTCGGCCCCGGATCGCCCCGGGAAGGAACCGGTGAGCCGGCCTGCCGGTGGGCCCGCAGGCCGGGTGCAGGTGGCCCGCCATCAGGGCCCCGTGCGCGCCAGCATGCAGATCCGCCGGGTGGACCCGTGGAGCGTCCTGAAGGTGTCGGCGGTGTTGTCCGTCGCCCAGTTCTTCGTCTGGATGATCGCGGTCGCGTTCCTGTACCTGGTGCTCGGCGGCATGGGTGTGTGGAGCAAGCTGAACAGCAACGTCGGCGACCTGCTGACCAGCGCAAGCGGTAGCTCCGGCGGTGAGCTGGTGTCGAGTGGAACGATATTCGGCGGCGCCGCGCTGATCGGTCTGGTCAACATCGTTCTGCTGACGGCGATGGCGACCATCGGCGCGTTCATCTACAACCTGACCACCGACATTGTCGGTGGCATCGAAGTGACGCTGGCCGATCGCGACTGAGCGTCCGCTACTCTGCGCGTTCGCGGTTTGGGCGGGAGCTTACGATTGCGGTAATCTCGTCGCTCGGCCGTACCGGCATGTCCGGGGCTATAGCTCAGGCGGTTAGAGCGCTTCGCTGATAACGAAGAGGTCGGAGGTTCGAGTCCTCCTAGCCCCACGGAAAGGTTCACACCATGAGGGTTGTGGTGCTGCTCACCACAGCGGTCGCCGCGGTCGTCGCTGTGGCGATCTGGCGGTCCCGGCACGACGTCGAGGTGTGGCATACAGCGGCCGACGTACCGGCCTGAAATATCCCGACGAGGGGCCTTAGCTCAGTTGGTAGAGCGCTGCCTTTGCAAGGCAGAAGTCAGGGGTTCGAATCCCCTAGGCTCCACTCACACTCGAAATCCTACGCGCACAACACATTACGGTTTGGGCGAAACGGGCACACTCGGCTGCAGCGTCGTCGGCGGCTCATGCGGCGGCGGTCGCCGGATGATCGAGAACGCCACCGCTCCCCCGGCCAGCACGGCCACACCGAGCGCGGCCAGCAGCAGCGGCCGCCGGCGCCGCCGCGTGCGCGCCTTCTGCAACGCCTGTGGCAGGTTCGACACCACTTCCTGGGCGGCGGCGATCTCGGCCGCGATGGTGTCTTGGGCGGCCGCCAGTTCCTGGGCCAGCTGATCCTTCAGCCGGCTGCGCCGGTACAGGTCGCCGACCCAGGCGGCCGACGACTGCGCGCCGTCCACACCGAGGCCCAACGCCCCGCGGGTGACATCGACCGGACCGACCGCCGAATATTTGAGGCCACGGGACAACCGCTGTCCAGGAGTCAAGCGGATCTCGGTCTTCGAGCGCATAGCGCACCTCTCTCGCGGCCTGAACGGGAATCGGTACCAGACTGCCATCAACCGCAACACAGCGGTGCCCGTTGAGCGTCGAACGGAGCGTGGCACACTGACTTCCCGTGACGAGCCCCATTCAGACAGCGACTGCAACGCTGCACACCAACCGTGGCGACATCAAGATCGCACTCTTCGGAAACCATGCGCCCAAGACCGTCGCCAACTTCGTCGGACTGTCTCAGGGCTCCAAGGACTACAGCACGCAGAACGCCTCGGGCGGATCGTCGGGCCCGTTCTACGACGGCGTGATCTTCCACCGGGTCATCGACGGGTTCATGATCCAGGGCGGCGACCCGACCGGTACCGGTCGCGGCGACGCCGGCTACAAATTCGCCGACGAGTTCCACCCCGAGTTGCAGTTCGACAAGCCCTATCTGCTGGCGATGGCCAATGCCGGACCGGGAACCAACGGCTCGCAGTTCTTCATCACCGTCGGCAAGACGCCACACCTGAACCGCAAGCACACGATCTTCGGCGAGGTCGTCGACCCGGAGTCGCAGAAGGTGGTTGACGCTATCGCGTCCACCGCGGTCGACCGCAACGACCGGCCGACCGAGCCGGTGGTCGTCGAGTCGATCACCATCGCCTGACTCTCAGGAGCCAGCGAAGCCGGCGGCCGTCAGGGCGTCGAGCACATGCAGCGGGTCGCTGCCCAGATCCCACCGGGTGAACACAAGTAGCCGGTCGTCGGTGGTGTCGATCTCCAGCAAGCGCGTCTTGCGGCCGATCCTGCGGAACTCCGTGATGCGGATGAGCTTGATATCGGCGTGCCGCAGCTCGGTTTGACCCAGTAAACCGCGGGTGACGATGGCGTCATTTTTGATTGCCAGCTTGGGTCGTGCACGCCACGACATGCTTGCAAACACAATTAACCCGATTGCGGCAACCCCCACCAGGATGCGCCCGGGAGCGTCTGTGATCAGGGTCACAGCGCCGATAGCCAAGATAAGACCGGCTATGCCGCATGCGGCGATGCCCAGTGCGGGCGGACTCCACTGAGTTTGCTGCACTGCGCCCTTACACCCTCTTACCGTGGCTAATGAGGTTATCCACAAGTGCTATCCCCAATGGGGATGAATCACATCAGTGTGATCTGGTGACCGCAGGGTTGCTAATCGGGTAACGCTCGGAGGACAGCTTGAATTCATACCGCTCGTTGTGTCACTCAGCGCCAGCGCATCGTGAGCAACAGCCCGCTGATCATGAAGGCAAAGGCGATCGCGTAGTTCCACGGGCCGAGGTCGGCCAGGAACGGGATCGCAGACTGCGCCAGCTGGAACACCAGCAGCCACGCCAGCCCGATCAGCATCAGCCCGATGAAGAACACCACGAACCAGGTGCTCGACGGCCCAGCCTTGACCTTGACCGGAGTACGGCTCACCGGGCTGATCGTGAAGTCGTTCTTCTTGCGAACCTTGGACTTGGGCATACGTACCTTCGGGACAGACGGCGTCACACGGTGCGACGATGTACCTAAGCCTAACGCAGGCACCACCCGCAGGAGACCAGCCAATGGCGCCCACGACCAAGTCCGCATGGCGGTTCGGCGTGCCGTTGGTCTGCTTGTTGGCCGGGATTCTGCTGGCAGCCACACATGATGTGTCCGGCGGCGGCGAGATCAGGCGCAGCGACGCCCCCCGGTTGGTCGACCTGGTGCGAGAGGCCCAGCAGTCCGTGGATCGGTTGACCGCCGACCGCGACGAGTTGGTGAACACCCTCAACACGCATCACGGCGGATCGCCGGGGGCCGACGCGGCGCTGACCGCGATCACCAACCGCTCCGCCCGGTTGGCCGTCGAGGCGGGCCTCGAGCCCATGCGCGGACCCGGACTGGTGGTGACGCTGAACGACGCTCAGCGCGACGCTGAGGGCCGTTTCCCGCGCGACGCCTCCCCTGACGACCTGGTGGTGCACCAGCAGGACATCGACGCCGTGCTGAACGCGCTGTGGAGCGCAGGCGCGGAGGGCATCCAGATGCAGGATCAGCGCATCATCGGCACCTCGGCGCCCCGGTGCGTCGGCAATACGCTGCTGTTGAACGGACGCACCTACAGCCCGCCCTACGTCATCTCCGCGGTCGGCGACGCGTCGGCGATGAAGGCCGCCCTGGCGGCGGCAGCGCCGGTGATTCTCTACCGGCAATACGTGGTGCGGTTCGGGCTCGGTTACAGCGAGGAGCCCCGCGCTCAGGTCGATCTCGCGGGGCACTCCGGCCTGGTGCGGATGAAATTCGCGAAACCCGCGGGACCCGTCGGCTACTGAGCGATTCGGCGTGTGCAGTCACGCTCAGCGTGACCAGCCACGCCGAAATCACAGGTTGTAACCTGGTCCGATGCGTGTCCTGGTCGTTGACAACTACGACAGCTTCGTGTTCAACCTGGTCCAGTACCTGGGCCAGCTCGGGGTGAACGCCGAAGTCTGGCGTAACGACGACGACCGCCTCACCGACGAGAACGAGGTCGCGAAAGCGTTCGACGGTGTCCTGCTCTCCCCCGGGCCCGGCACACCCGAGCGCGCGGGTGCGTCGATCCCACTCGTGAAGGCCTGCGCGGCCGCGGCGACACCGCTGCTCGGCGTATGCCTTGGCCATCAGGCCATCGGCGTCGCATTCGGAGGCACCGTCGACCGGGCACCCGAGCTGCTGCACGGCAAGACCAGCACCGTGTTCCATGCCGATGCCGGTGTGCTGCAGGGACTTCCGGATCCGTTCACGGCGACGCGCTATCACTCGCTGACCATCCTCCCCGAGACTGTGCCCGCCGAACTCGAGGTGATCGCGCGCACGGAGGGCGGCGTCGTCATGGGCGTGCGTCACGTCGAATTGCCGATCCACGGCGTGCAGTTCCACCCCGAATCGATCCTGACCGAGGGCGGACACCGGATGCTGGCCAACTGGCTGGGCTACTGCGGGGACGCACCGGACGAGACGCTGGTGCGCCGACTGGAGGACGAAGTGGCCGGCGCGGTCGCGGCGGCTACGACGCGAAGCTCAGCGTGATCCGGCTGTCGTAGTTCACCCCGGTGCCTGCCGGCGGGCTCTGGGTCACCACCGCGGCGGAGCGCTGCCCCGAGTTCTGGACGTCGCCACCCTTGTCGAGGCCACCGGTCCAGCCCAGCGCCCGAAGCCGCGGCTCGGCATCCTTCCAGAACATGCCCGTCAGGTCGGGCATCAGGAACTGGTTGCCCCGCGACACCTGCAGCTGAATGACCGTGTCGACCGGAACAGTCTGTCCCGCAGGTGGATTGGTGCCGAGGACCTGGCCGACGGGAGTGGTGCTGTCGACCTGGACCGGAATGGTCTTGGTGAAGCCCGACGCGGTCAGGATCTGTCCGGCACTGTCCTGCGACTGGCCCTTCACGTCGGGCAGCGGCCGAGTCTCGGGTCCTGCGCCCAGCACGATGGTGATCTCGTTGGTGATCGCCGACGTCTGGTTAACCGGGGGATTGGTGCCGAGGACCTTGTCCTTCATCTCGGGAGTCGACGGCGACGACGACGGCCTGAAGTTCTCGAACCCGGCGTCGCGGAGCTTCTCGACGGCGTCGTCGTAGCTGAGATTCCTGACGTCGGGTATCTCGCGCTGCTCGGGCCCGGTGGACACGTTGATGGTGATCTCGTCGCCGGCGTCGACCGACGAGTTGGCGGCCGGGTCGGTGCCGATCACGTGGTCGGGCGGGACGTTGGAATCGGGTTTCTGCTGGGTGCGGGTCCTGAAGCCGCGGTTCTGCAGCTCCGCGATCGCTTCGGCCGAAACCTTCCCGCTCACGCTGGGCACCTGCACGTCGCGGGTGGCGCCACCCATCATGTTGATCGCCAGCGTCACCACCACGGTGAGCACGGCCAGCACCGCGACCGCGATGACCCAACGGCCGACCGAGCCGCGCCGCTCCTTCTCGATATATCTGGGCTGGGCCCGCGCGACGGAATCGATGGGCTCGGTCCGGTGATCGCCGGGCGCCGCCGACATCAACGAGCTGCGCTCGGCGTCGGTGAACACCTTGGGCGCGTCCGGCTGCTCACCGCTGTGGACCTTCACCAGGTCGGTGCGCATCTCCGCGGCGGTCTGATACCGGTTGTCCGGGTTCTTGGCCAGCGCCTTGAGTACGACGGCGTCCAGCTCGGGGGAGATGCCCTCGTGGCGTTGCGACGGGGGCGTGGGGTCTTCGCGGACGTGTTGATACGCGACCGCGACCGGCGAATCGCCGACGAAAGGTGGTTCGCCGGTGAGGATTTCGTACAGTACGCAGCCCAGCGAGTACACGTCGGAGCGGGCGTCGACCTTCTCACCGCGCGCCTGCTCCGGGGACAGGTACTGAGCGGTGCCGATGACGGCCGCGGTCTGAGTGACGCTGTTGGCGTCGGCGAGTGCCCGCGCGATGCCGAAGTCCATCACCTTCACCGCACCGGCCTTGCTGATCATGATGTTCGCCGGTTTGACGTCCCGGTGGATGATCCCGTGCTGATGGCTGAAGTTCAGCGCCTGGCATGCGTCGGCGATGACCTCGATGGCCCGGCGCGGCTCCATCGGCCCCTCGGTGTGCACGATGTCGCGCAGCGTGACGCCCTCGACGTACTCCATCACGATGTAGGGGAGCGGACCGGTGGGTGTCTCGGCCTCGCCTGTGTCGTACACCGCGACGATGGCGGGGTGGTTCAGGGCGGCGGCGTTCTGCGCTTCCCGGCGGAACCGGAGGTAGAAGCTCGGATCGCGGGCCAGATCCGCGCGCAGCACCTTCACGGCGACGTCGCGGTGCAGCCGCTGATCGCGCGCGAGATGGACTTCGGACATGCCTCCGAAGCCCAGGATGTCGCCGAGTTCGTACCGGTCGGACAGGTGTTGCGGGGTTGTCATTGTGTGGTCTGTTCTGAAGCGAAGGGCCGCCTGCCCTGCAGCTCCGTGGGCGAAGGCGTCACCTGCACCGTTGCCGGCGGCGCCATCGCATTGAGTCGGGTTACCCCGAATTCTGTCCCACCATGACCGATCGGGCCCTGCTCAGTCCAATCCGGCATCGCCGTCGGCGAGAACGGGGTGGTCTCGGTGATCGTATTGGTGATCGTCGGGGCCGGCGTCTGCTCGGTGTCCTTACGGTCCTGGGCGTTGAGCACGATGAGGATCGCGATGACGATCGCCAGGGCGCCGAGTACGCCGGCCGCCCACAGCAACGCCCGCTGACCCGACGAGAACGTGCCGCGGGCCGGGGCCGGGGCAGGGCGGTGGCTTCCGGTCGCCGGGCGCGGCCGGGCAGCCGTCGCCGGCGCACGTGCGGTCAGATCCGCGGCGGCGCGGGCCTGTGCTGCCGACGGCACGGCCGCCGGTGTTGCGCGTCCGATCGACGGCGCCTGGTTCGGCCGCGGCGGCCGACGGCCCGAGCGCACCGCGGCGACCGCGTCGGCGAACAGGCCGCCCGACCGGTACCGCATACCCGGGTTCTTGACCAGGGAGATCTCGATCAGCTCGCGCACATTGGGCGGCAGGTCGGCGGGCAGCGGGGGAGGGGTCTCCTTGATGTGCTTCATCGCCACGGTCAGCGCACCGTCACCGGTGAACGGCCTCTTGCCCGAAACCGATTCGTAGCCAACAACTCCCAGTGAGTACACGTCGCTGGCGGCCGTCGCATCGTGGCCGAGCGCCTGCTCGGGCGCGATGTACTGGGCGGTGCCCATCACCATGCCGGTCTGGGTCACCGGAGCCGCGTCGACGGCCTTCGCGATGCCGAAGTCGGTGAGCTTCACCTGGCCGGTCGGCGTGATGAGGATGTTGCCGGGCTTGACGTCGCGGTGCACCAGGCCCGCGGTGTGTGCGACCTGAAGAGCGCGGCCGGTCTGCTCGAGCATGTCCAGTGCGTGCCGCAGGGACAGCCGGCCGGTGCGCTTGAGCACGGAGTTCAGCGGCTCGCCGTTGACCAGTTCCATCACCAGATATGCGGTCCGGCCCTCGCCGTCCATATCGGTCTCGCCGTAGTCGTACACACCGGCGATGCCCGGGTGGTTGAGCATCGCGACGGTGCGCGCCTCGGCGCGGAACCGCTCGACGAACTCGGCGTCCTCGGAGTACTCGGCCTTGAGGACCTTCACCGCGACGCGGCGCCCCAGCCGGGAGTCGATACCTTCCCAGACCTGGCCCATGCCGCCGGTGGCGATCAACCGCTGCAGCCGATACCGGCCGGACAGCGTCACTCCCACGCGCGGACTCATGATTCCTCCCGCAGCGCTGCGGCGATCGCGGCGCGCCCGATCGGGGCGGCCAGCGCCCCTCCGGTGGCCGAAAGGCGGTTGCCCCCGTTCTCGACCAGCACAGCGACGGCCACCTTGGGCGCCTGGGCAGGGGCGAATGCGATGTACCAGGCATGCGGTGGGGTGTTGCGCGGATCGTTGCCGTGCTCCGCTGTGCCGGTCTTCGAAGCGATCTGCACGCCGGCGATGGCTCCCTTCTGCTGCGTGACCTGCTCAGCGGCGACCATCAGATCCGTCATTGTATCGGCGACCTCGTGCGACACCGCTCGCCGCTCTTCCTGCGGCGCCGCTGTACCGATATTGGCAAGGTCGGGTCCCTTAAGGCTATCGACCAGGTAAGGACGCATCGTTACCCCGTCGTTGGCGATGGTCGCGGCCACCAACGCATTTTGCAGCGGCGTGACCGCGACGTCCTTCTGGCCGATGCTCGTCATGCCGAGGGCGGCGTCGTCGTCGATCGGGCCGACGGTCGACTCGACGACCTGCAGCGGGATCATCGGGGGAGGAGTGTCCAGTCCGAACGATTGCGCCGTGGACCGCAGGGCTTCCTTGCCGGTGTCGAGGCCGAGCTGGACGAAGGCGGTGTTGCACGATTTCGAGAACGCCTGCCGCAGGGTGGTCGTCGGGGCGTCGCCACACGGGGTGCCTGCGAAGTTCTCCAGCGTTGCGGTGCTGTCGGGCAACGGGATTCGAGCCGTCGCGGTCAGCTGGGTGTTCTCGGTGGCGCCGCGCTGAAGCGCCGCCGCAGTCGTGATGACCTTGAACGTGGACCCGGGCGGATAGGTCTCGGAGATGGCGCGGTTCAACAACGGCGAATCGGGGTCGTCGCGCAGCTGCTGCCAGGCGGCCGACTGCTCGTCCAAATTGTGCGTGGCCAGCAGGTTGGGGTCGTACGACGGCGACGAGACCATCGCGAGGATCTTGCCGGTGGACGGCTCGAGGGCGACCACCGAGCCCTTGCACGGACCGTTGCAGCCGGTTTTCATCGCGTCCCAGGCGGCCTGCTGCACCTGGGGCTTGATTGTGGTGTCGACGTTCCCGCCGCGTGGATCGCGGCCGGTGAAGAAGTCTGCGAGGCGCCGGGCGAACAGGCGCTGGTCCGACCCGTTGAGGATGGTGTCCTCGGCGCGCTCCAGGCCGGTGCTCGAGTACTGCAGCGAATAGAAACCGGTGACGGGCGCGTACGTGTAAGGGTTCGGGTACACGCGTAGGAAGCGGAAGCGCCCGTTGGTCGAAACGGAGTAGGCCAGGAGTTGACCGCCTGCGGATATCTGGCCGCGCTGACGCGAGTACTCGTCGAGGAGCACGCGCTGGTTGCGCGGATCGGAACGCAGGCCGTCCGCCGTGAATACCTGGGTGAACGTGGCGTTGGCCAGCAGCAGGACCACCAGGACCATCACAGCGATGGCGATGCGGCGTAGCGAGGTGTTCATACCTTCTCGATCACCTCGGTGCTCACCGCCGCGATCGGGGCCGCGGCCTGTGGTGAGGTGACAAGCGGACGCCGCGCCGAGTGCGAGATCCGAACCAGGATCGCCAGCAGCAGATAGTTCGCCAGTAAGGACGATCCGCCGTAGGACATCCACGGTGTGGTGAGTCCGGTCAACGGGATCAGCTTGGTGACGCCACCGACGACGATGAACAGTTGGATCGCCAGTGTGGACGCGAGCCCGGCGGCCAGCAGCTTGCCGAAGCTGTCGCGTACCGCGATCGCCGTGCGGAGGCCACGGATGACCACGATCGTGTACAGCATGAGGACGGCGGCCAGCCCGACCAGACCGAGTTCCTCCCCGATGGCCGCGATGATGAAGTCCGTCGACGCGGCGGGCACAGTGCCGGGCTGCCCGTTGCCGAGACCGGTGCCGAAGATCCCGCCGGTGGCGAAGCTGAACATCGACTGCACCATCTGATACCCGGCGCCCTCAGGGTCGGCGAACGGGTCCAGCCAGTTCTGCACACGAACCTGGACGTGGCCGAAAAGGTAATACGCCGCAACGCTTCCCGCGGCGAACAGCGCCAAGCCGATGACCACCCAGCTGAATCGGTCGGTCGCGATGTAGACGAGGACCAGAAAGGATGCATAGAGCAACAGCGACGTGCCGAGGTCCTTCTCGAAGATCATCACCCCCACCGATGCGATCCACGCCGCGAGCAGCGGCGCGAGGTCGCGTGGCCGCGGCAGATCCATGCCGAGGAAGTGCTTGCCCGCGCTGGTGAACACGCTGCGCTTGGCCACCAGCACCGAGGCGAAGAAGATGAGCAGCAGGATCTTCGAGAACTCCGCCGGCTGGATGGAGAAGCCCGGGAACTGAATCCAGATCTTCGCGCCGTTCTGCTCGGACATCGAGCTCGGCAGCAGCGCTGGGATCAGCAACAGGACGAGGCCGGTTAGCCCGTAGACGTAGCCGTACCGCGCGAGCATGCGGTGGTCGCGCAAGAAGATCACGACGAGCGAAAAGCCGATGACGCCGACGAGGGTCCACAGCATCTGCTGGTCGGCGGTGCCGCCGAGGCCGTGCTGTATGAGCACGCCCTCGGAGAGGTCCAGCCGGTGGATCATCACCAGGCCGAGCCCGTTCAGCAGCGCGACGACCGGGAGCAGGAGCGGGTCGGCGTACGGCGCGAAGCGTCGCACCGCGAGGTGCGCGCCGGTGAACAGCGCCAGGTAGGCGACGGCGTACTGCGCCAGGTCCCAACGCAGTCCCTGTTCCTGGTTGGCCTCGACGAGCAGCAGGGCCACCGTGGTGATGACCGCGGCGAAGCCGAGAAGGAACAGTTCGGCGTTGCGCCTGTTCGGCAGTGCGGGAGTGACGGCCACCGGTGATTGCGGCTGGGTCGTCATGACAATTCCCGGCAGTTCGTCCCGGGCTCCGGTGGTGGTGGGGGCAGGGCCGTGACGGTCTGGGACGGCGTCGGCGCAGGGGTCGGTGGGGCGGGCGGCGGCGCGGGTGTCGAGCTACCCGGAGCGGGCGGCGGGGTCGGCCCCGGAGCGGGGGCCGCGGTCCGCGTGACGGTCTGCGGAGTCTCAGGCGCCGGCGTCTCCGTGCCCTGTGGTGGCGGGGCAGTCGTCACGTTGTTCGGCGGATTGTTGGGCAGCCCAGGCGAATTCGACGGGTCCGGCGAATGCGGCACGGCGGTGGGCCGCGGCGACGTCGTCGTCGGCGGCTCCGGTGGTGCACAGACCGGCAGCACCGAATCCTGGGCGAGCCGGTTGATCTGGACGATGGCGTCGTCCTCGGAGCCCGTCGGCAGGCCGGCCTCCACTTGCTGTCGTTCGGTCTGCTTCAGATCGCTGACACGAAAGAGTTGGCAACCCGGAGTCGACTGGCCCGGCGCGATGAGTTTGAGTTCGTTGCGGGCGGTCAGGCAGCCGTGCCGGTAGGTCTCCTGCAGGGGCAGGCCGAGAATCGACCCGGGCACACCGCGCATGATCGAGACGGTGCCGTCGTGGGCGGCGACGTAGTAATTGCTGCGCACGACCTCGCGGCCGATGGCCAGGCCCGCGACGACCACCAGAATTAAAATCGCGGCGGCAATGAACATTCGCCGCCGCGATTTCGGTGCACGAACCGGCTCCTCTGGAGGCGGTTCGACACGCTTGGCCGCATTGCGTTTCGGGTTGAATGCGGACGCGCGGCCCGCGGACGTATTCGGTGGCGCGGACTGATCGTCGTCGCCGGACACCGCACCCGCGAGAATCGGCTGGGTCTGGCCGTAGTCGTAGTCGACGACGTCGGCCACCACCACCGTCACGTTGTCGGGTCCGCCGCCGCGCAACGCCAATTCGATGAGACGGTCGGCACTTTCGGCTGTGTCGGCGATCTGCAGCGCCTCGAGGATGGTGTCGTGGCTGACCGGATCGGACAGCCCGTCGGAGCACAGCAGGTAACGGTCGCCGGCGCGAGCCTCGCGCATGATCAGCGTCGGTTCCACCTCGTGACCGGTGAGCGCGCGCATGATCAGCGACCGCTGCGGATGGCTGTGCGCCTCCTCGAGCGTGATGCGGCCCTCGTCGACCAGGGTCTGAACGAAGGTGTCGTCCTTGGTGATCTGGTTGAGTTCGCCGTCGCGCAGCAGATAGCCGCGTGAGTCACCGATGTGGACCAGCCCAAGGCGATTGCCCGCGAACAGGATCGCGGTCAGCGTGGTGCCCATGCCCTCGAGCTCGGGGTCGGCCTCGACCTGCGCGGCGATCGCGGCGTTGCCCTCACGGACCGCGGTGTCCAGCGAGCTCAGCAGATCGCCGCCGGGCTCGTCGTCATCGAGGTGGGCCAGCGCGGCGATCACCAGTTGGGAGGCGACCTCACCGGCTGCATGACCGCCCATACCGTCGGCGAGCGCGAGCAGCCGCGCACCGGCGTAGACGGAGTCCTCGTTATTCGCGCGGACGAGGCCGCGGTCGCTGCGCGCGGCGTATCGGAGCACCAGTGTCACGGGCGCAGCTCAATTACCGTTTTGCCGATTCGAACCGGCGTGCCCATCGAAACGCGTACCGCAGTCGTCACCTTGGCCCTGTCGAGGTATGTGCCGTTGGTCGATCCTAGGTCTTCTACGTACCATTCCGAACCCCGTGGGGACAGCCTGGCGTGCCGTGTCGAGGCGTAATCGTCGGTGAGAACCAGAGTCGAGTCGTCGGCGCGGCCGATGAGCACCGGCTGGCTGCCCAATGTGATGCGGGTGCCTGCGAGTGCGCCTTCGGTGACGACGAGTTGACGCGCCACGTTCCGTTGGCCGCGTTTGGGCAGCAGCGATCCCCGCAACGGCAGTCCCCGGCGCACCATGACCGCTCCGGTGGGCGCGTAGATATCTGTCCTCAAGATCCGCAGCACCGACCAGATGAACAACCACAGAAGCAACAGGAAGCCGACGCGTGTCAGTTGCAGTATCAACCCCTGCATCTGACGTCCTCTCCATCCCCATTCGATTCCGTCGCATCGACAACAACACCAAGTCGCCTACTTCGGCAACGTCACGATACTTGGACGCCCAGCGGCATGAGGGGGAAGCCGCAGCTTCCCCCCGCCCACGGCAGGCCAAGCCTCAGTGCACGCGGACGACGATCTCCGAATGGCCCAAACGGATCACGTCGCCGTCCGCGAGTTGCCACTCCTGAACTGGTGCGTTGTTGACCGTCGTGCCGTTGGTCGAGTTGAGATCGGAGAGCAGTGCGACCTGACCGTCCCAGCGGATCTCCAGATGACGGCGGGACACGCCGGTGTCGGGCAGCCGGAACTGGGCGTCCTGTCCGCGGCCGACGACGTTCGCGCCTTCACGCAGCTGATACGTGCGGTTACTGCCGTCGTCGAGATGAAGCGTGACGGTGGCAGCGGCGGGGGGATAGTCGCCCTGGCCGTAGCCGTAGCCGCCGCCTTGCTGCTGGCCGTAGTCGTATCCGCCTTGCTCGCCGTAGCCGGGCTCGGCATAGCCTGCGCCGCCCTCTGGGTAGCCGCCGTAGTTCGGCTGCGCATAGCCCTGGTCCTGGCGTCCGTAGGCCTGTCCACCGTAGGCCCCGCCCTGGTCCGGGTATCCGCCTTGATCCGGGTATCCGCCCTGTTCGGGGTAGCCGCCCTGGTCGGGGTATGACGGCCGCGCGTCCGGTCGGCCGTAACCGCCGTCGTCGGGCCGCGCGGGCGGGCGACCGTAGTCACCCGCGGGCGGGCCGTAGCCCTGCTGGCCCCCGGGAGGGGCGCCGTAGCCGCCCTGTCCCTGGCGGTAACCCTGGTCGGGATATCCGCCGCCGCCTGACGGCGGGCCGTACCCGGCTGGCGGGCGCTGCTCATACGACGGCGGCGGGTAACCCTGGTCGGGATAGCCGCCCTGCTCTGGGTAGCCGCCCTGCTCTGGGTAGCCGCCCTGGCGTGGCGGGTAGCCCTCCCGCTGTTGCGGGTATCCGCCCTGCTCCTGCGGGGGGTAGGGGGCGCGGGGATCGGGTCCCCGGTCCTCGGGCCGGTTGTACCGGTCGTCGTAGTATTCGTCGGCGGGCCGCCCCGGTCCCTGGCCGCCGTATTGGGTCGGGTTGTCGCTCATCGGTACTCCTGATTCTGCGTTGGACGAGAGTTCTCGGGGTGGTGGGGCGGGATCGCCACTGGTTGAGTCAGGATTGACCGCCCCACGCGCGCGAAACTGTCCGGTGTGCAGGCCGGATGATTGTTCGAACCTGACGACCACATCACCATACGTTTGCCATCCCTGCTCATGGATGTATCCCTCCAAGTGCTTGGCAAAAGTCGCGGATGTGAGGTCCGGGTCGGCACTCACCTTCTGATAGTCAGGCACACTGAGGGTAATGACGTAGTCGTTTGGCGCCAAAACTCGCCCGGCGGCCGATTCACGTGCACCGGCCTCGGCCTCGCGGCGAAGCATCGCCTCGACCTCTTGCGGAACGATCGATCCGCCGAACACCCGGGCGAATGCGTCGCCCACGGTTGACTCGAGTTTGCGCTCGATGCGGTCGGCAAGACCCATATCACCGCCCGCCTCACTCGTCGTTGGTCGTCGTCCTGCGTATGGCGCTGCTCACCCCGCGTGTCGCCTAGCCACCGCCTTCCGTTGCATGGTATCGGCCCAGCACGTCACAGCGGGAACAAAGGAACTCTGAGAATTGGATCGAGGCAGGTCAGCGCTATTTGTGCGCGCCGAGTTCGGACGGCCGGTGCGCGACGCCGCGGTTGGGGAGCGGGGTGTCGTGCGTGATAGGCTCCCCCGGTTGTTGGGGCGAGTGGCGGAATGGCAGACGCGCTGGCTTCAGGTGCCAGTGTCCTTCGGGACGTGGGGGTTCAAGTCCCCCTTCGCCCACAATCAAGATGCAGTGAATCGATGAGCTGCCGCGCGAAAAGCCACGACCGGAACGGGTCGTGGCTTTTGTGTTTACGATGAACATGACGCCGAACGAAAGCGCGAAGATGGCAACTCGGAATCCAATGGGCAGGCTGTTCTTCGCTGTCGTTTGTGCCAGCGCCTTCGCGGTCGCACCTTTCGTGACCGCCGCGCCCGCGAGCGCCTGCGGCCCGAACTTCTACACCGATCCGTTCACCGGGCAGTGCTCTGCTCCCGGGAACATCCCGACCGTCAACGGCATCACGTGTATCCCTGGCCGGCATCTGGGCACCTGCATGGGCATGCTGCAGAACATGCCCGGCGGCTACAGCCCGTGGCCGTAGTCGCGGCGCACGCTAGCGGGCCGGAACCAGCACCCCGCGCAACACGACACCACTGAGCTGTACGGCGGCGGCGTCGATGTCTTTGACGCGACGCACACACACCGCGTACCAGGCGCCACCGGCGATCATGTCCATGACGGTGTTGGCGTCGACGCCGGGGCGCGCCGTGCCGTCGGCGACCGCCGAGTCGATCCGGTCGGCGAGGTGACGGCGTGCGGCGGCTTCCAGGCGGTCGCTGAGGACGCGACGCATCCGGCGGTCCGAGCGTAGGTCGTTGAGAAGGCCGGGGATCGCCTCACGCACGGCGGGGTCGCCGTACATGGCCAGGGCTCCGTGGCACAGGCGGGTGATCTCTGCGACGAAATCGTCGGCGGGCGGTTCGGGGCCGAGGTCCGGGAATAGCGCCTCGTGCACCAGCTGGGCCTTGGAGCTCCATCGCCGGTAGACGGCGGGCCGGCTCACCTTCGCCGTCGTGGCGATCAGATCGATGGTCGTCGCCGCGTAACCGCGTGCGACCAGCAGACGCCGGGTCGCGGCGAGCACGTCGGCGTCGATGGACGGGTCGCGCCGTGAACCCTGGCGCCGGTGACGCCGCTGGGCGGTCTCCAAGATGCACACCCCCTCCGGCATTTGTCGTTACAGTGTGTCACAACAACACGGTGCCGAACGTGGGTTACCCGCACGCACTTCGGCCCTCAGGCGTGCGGGTAACCCACGTTCGGCGAAAGCAGCGGAGGCGGCGATGACCATCGAACAAACAAACCTGCTGGCCGGTGTCGGCGAGGACGGCCGCCATTTGTACACCTGTCCGCTGTGTGAAGCCATGTGCGGCTTGGAGATTCAGGTCTCCGATGGCCGGGTGGCCGGTATCCGCGGCAACCCCGACGACACATGGAGCCGCGGCCACATCTGTCCGAAGGGCGCGAGCCTGGGCAAGGTGCACGAGGATCCCGACCGGATCCGCCAACCGATGATCAAGGTCGACGGGCAGTGGCAGGAGGTCAGTTGGGACGCGGCGTTCCGGCGCTGCACCCAACTGCTGGCGCCGGTGATCGAGAAATACGGCATCGGGGCGGTGACCTGCTACACCGGAAACCCGCTCGCGCATTCGTTCTCGCTCGGGCGCTACACCGGGGTGCTGCTGGGTATGTCGGGCATTCCGCTGTCCTATTCGCCTGGCACCGTCGATCAGTGGCCCAAGAACCTGTCGTCGCACCTGATGTACGGCGGATGGTGGACGTTCCCGGTGCCCGACATCGAGCGCACCGACCTGCTCGTGGTGATGGGTGCGAACCCGGCCGCATCGCAGGGGTCGCTGCTCGCGGCACCGGACGTGATGGGCATCATCGGCGCAATTCGCAAGCGCGGCAAGGTCATTGTGATCGATCCCGTCCGGACCGCCACCGCGGCGCGTGCAGACGAGTGGCTACCGATCACGCCCGGAACCGACGCAGCCCTGCTGATGGCGGTGACCCACACACTGTTCGACGAGGACCTGGTCGACCTCGGTGAGCTGGCACCGCACATCGACGGGCTGGACCGGATGGCCGAGGTCGCCGCGGACTGGTCCCCGGAGCGGGTCGCGGGAGTGACGGGTATCGACGCCGAGCGCATCCGCGCACTGGCCCGCGAGCTCGTGGCGACCGAACGCGCCGTCGTCTACGGCCGGATCGGTACGTGCAACCAGGAATTCGGCAGCCTGGCCAGTTGGCTCGTCGACGTCGTCAACATCCTCACCGGTCACTTCGACAACGCGGGTGGGTCGATGTTCCCGCGCGCCACCGCATGGTCGGTGACCGTGCAGCCGATCCCCGGACTCGAAGACGGGGCACCGGAATTCGGCCGCTTCCGAACCCGCGTGCGCGGAGCCAAGGAGGTCCTGGGCCAGGTGCCGGTGTCGTGTCTGGCCGAGGAGATCGCGACGCCGGGGGAGGGCCAGATCAAGGCCCTCATCACCGTCGCGGGCAACCCGGTGCTGTCCACCCCGGCCGGTCACACGCTCGACGAGGCGCTTCCGAACCTGGACGCGATGATCTCCGTAGACCTGTGGCTCAACGAGACGACCCGGCACGCCGACGTGATCCTGCCCGGCCTGTCGCCTCTCGAACAGCCGCACCACGACGACCTGATCCTCAACTTCGCGGTCAACAGCATCGCCAACTATTCGGCACCGGTATTCGAGCCCGACGAACCGGACCGGCCCCGCGAGTGGGAAATCCTGGTCAGGCTGACGGGCCTGTGCACCGGCATGCCCGCCGAGGACGTCGACGTCGCGGCGATCGACGACGGCTTCTTCGACTACATGGCATTCACCCAGGGACTCGACGGCGCCGAACTACGAAGGAACTACGCCTCGACTGATTTGACTGGTGGCCCCGAACGCATCCTGGACCTCACGCTGCGCACCGGTCCGTTCGGCGATCGCTATGGCGAGAACCCGGACGGGCTGACGCTGGAGAAGCTGAAGGCGCAGCCCAACGGCATCAACTTCGGGCCGATGGTGTCCCGGGTGCCCGAGGTGCTGGGAACCGCCGACAAGAAGATCCGGCTCGCACCGCAGTATCTGCTCGACGACCTGCCGCGGCTGGCCGCCCGCCTGGACCGCGCACCCGACGAGCTGGTCCTCGTGAGCAGGCGTCACCTGCGCTCGAACAACTCGTGGCTGCACAACGTCGGACCGCTGATGAAGGGCAGGGACCGCTGCACCCTTCTGATCCACACCGACGACGCGACCAAGCGCAAGGTGTCGACCGGCGACCTCGTCACGGTGACGTCCGCCGGTGGCCACATCGAGGTGGCCGCCGAGGTGACCGAGGCGATCAAGCCCGGCGTGGTGTCGATGCCGCACGGCTGGGGGCACGGCAAGCCGGGCACCCGCATGGCGGTCGCCAACGATTCGCCCGGCGTGAACACCAACGTCCTGTCGCCGCCGACGTTCATCGACGAGCCTTCGGGCAACGGGGCGCTCAACGGCATCCCGGTGACGGTCACCGCAAAGGCGACCTGAAAGTATTTCGGCGTGGGCAAGAACGAGCGTTCAAAGATCGTCATGAGCGATGACGAGATCACCGAGTTCATCGAGCGCAGCCGCACTGCGACGATGGCGACGGTGCTTCCCGACGGACGGCCGCACCTCGTCGCGATGTGGTACGCGTACCTCGACGGTGAGATCTGGTTCGAGACCAAGGCCAAGTCGCAGAAGGCGGTCAACCTGCGTCGCGATCCGACGATCACCGTGATGATCGAGGACGGACAGTCCTACAACACGCTGCGCGGGGTATCGATCGACGGCCGCGCGGAGATCATCGACGATCCGGAAACCAATCTGCGCGTTGGCATCAGCGTGTGGGAGCGCTACACCGGGCCTTACACCGACGACATGCGCCCTTTCGTCGATCAGATGATGAACAACCGGATCTGTGTGCGGGTCGTGCCCGGCCGGTTGCGCAGCTGGGATCACCGCAAGCTGGGCATGGGCGAGATGCCCATCGCCGGCAGCACCGCGCAATACCTATAGGGGACGTGATGGATCCGAACAACAAACCGAAGCAACTGAATTCGCCGTTCGTGACGACGGTGATGAAGTACGCGGGCAAGGCCCACGTATGGGCCTACCGGAAATCCGGCGGGAAGATCGGCGCCAACTGGCGCGTCGGCGCCGGGTTCAAGAAGCCCGTGCCCACGCTGCTCCTCGAGCACACCGGCCGCAAGTCCGGCAAGACGTTCGTGTCTCCGCTGGTGTTCATCCATGACGGGCAGGACGTGGTGATCGTGGCGTCGAAGGGTGGTAGCGACACCCACCCGCAGTGGTACCGCAACCTGGTGGCGATCCCCGATTGCTACATCGAGATCGGCTCCGATCGTCGGGCTGTGCGCGCCGAGACTGCCTCGCCTGAAGAAAGGGCCAGGCTGTGGCCGAAGCTGGTCGAGGCGTACGCGGACTTCGACACCTATCAGACGTGGGCGGACCGCGAGATCCCGGTGATCGTTCTCAAACCGCGCTGAAACGGGCGGTGCGACCTATCTCACAGCGCGCAATGTTGTTCATCGCGGTGTGTCGGGTAGCCAATTGGTCAGGTGCAGCCGAGCGCCGATCAATCATGACTACGACGCAAAGAGGCGATAACTGATGACCCACACCACTTTGATCAACCAACTGCGCACCGTACTTGACCTGACGCACACCGAGATTCAGGTTGCGGAGACCCGGATTGCGCAGGCGCGTACGGACGCTGTGCGCGACGAGCTGACAAAGAACGCGAACAACGGGCGCATCCGCGCCGAGGCGATCGAGAAAGCGATCCGTGACCTCGGCGGTTTCCCCGACACCATCGGGCCCTTCCTCGGACGCGCCGCCGCTGCGGTGAAGGCGCTCACCGAGCAGGCACAGCCCTTCGACGAGGCGCTGCTGGGCGACCTCGCGCTGGAGGATCAGCTTCTGGACCGCTCGCGCTACATCAAGGCGCTCGCGGTCGCAGAAAAGAACAGCGACGTCCAGGGGCTTGCAGACCGCCTGATCACCGCACACTCCGCGACGGTCAACTGGCTGACCACCGTGCTGGCTGAGGATGCCCTCGGTGGGCCGGCGGCACTGCGCCGCACACCTCTGCAGGCAGCCGCGGGCACTGCGGTGAAGATCGTTGGTTTGCCCGGCCAGTGGTCGGCCCAGTCCGCGGAGCGTGTCGCCGAACTGGTCCGCTCCACCGGACCGGCCGTGGACGACTTGGTCCGTCGTGCGCAGCGTGCCGGTGAGGTCGCGCTCAAGGCGATCGGCGCCTCGCGCGATGCGGCGCTGCAGAGCGCCGAGGCCGTGGTCCGTGACGAGGGAGCCGACAAGACCGCCGACGCGCTGCACAACGCGCGCGCCGCGACCGGTGTCCTCGACGTCGAGGAACTGCCGATCCCCGACTACGACGAGCTGAACCTCAACGAGGCCGTCGCCGCGGTGAAGGAACTCGAGGCGCCGTCCGACATCCGGACGATCATCGCGTACGAGGAGGCTCACAAGAACCGGCAGCGGCTGGTGTCCGCCGCGCAGACTCGCGTTGCCGAGATTGCGCAGGAGGTTGTCGGCCTCAGCTAGTCCCGCAGGTCAACGAACACCCCGCGACCAGGAGGTCGCGGGGTGTTCGGCATGCTTGGACATCCGACCTAGGACAACGTCGGCAGACTTAGGGGGCAGTGTGGCGTTTAGTCCCGGAATGGTGGTGTCCGGCTACACCATCGAGGCGGTGCTGGGCGCCGGCGGAATGGGCACGGTCTACCGGGCTCGGAATCCCGCGTTGCCACGCAGTGACGCGTTGAAGGTGCTCTCCGAGGAGCTGTCACGCGATGAACATTTCCGGGCCCGATTCCTGCGAGAGGCTGATCTGGCCGCGACGCTGAATCACGCCAATATCGTCACCGTCTACACCCGCGGCGAGACCGACGACGGCCAGCTCTGGATCGCGATGCAGTACGTGGACGGCAGCGATGCCGAGAACGAGACGCGCAAGAGGCGGATGACCCCGCAGCGCGCTGTGTACATTGTCGGCGAGGTCGCCAAGGCGCTGGACTACGCGCACCGGCGTCAGCTACTGCATCGTGACGTCAAGCCGGCTAATTTTCTGCTCAGCTCAGAAGACGAGCGAGTCTTCTTGGCGGACTTCGGGATTGCTCGCGCGCTCGACGACGCGGTCAATCTGACGCAGACCGGAATGGTGGTGGCCACCATCGCCTACGCCGCGCCCGAAAGTCTGTCCGGCTACAACGTCGACGGCCGCGCCGACATCTACTCGCTTGGCTGTTCGCTCTACCACCTGCTCACCCAGAGAACACCGTTCGGCGATTCCGGCGGAATGGCGGCGACCATGTCCGCCCACTTGAACCAGCCACCGCCGCGAGCCACCGATCTTGTGCCCGCGTTGCCCCCTGGCATCGACCGGGTGATTGCGCGGGCGCTGGCGAAGAACCCGGCCGACCGCTATCAGACGGCGCGTGACTTGGCAGCCGCAGCGGCTGACGCGCTCGAGGGGAGCACCGTACCGGTGCGTCCGATGCCGATGCGGCCAACGGTTCAGCGACAGAACCCGACATGGTCGCGCGCGCATACCTATCTCCGAAACCCATCGTCTGGACCGCGCTACGCCGCGCCGCCACCGCACCACCCCCCGCAGACCCAGCCGCCTGCGATGCAGCACCAGCCGCCGCCGAAGGGCGGCAAGGGATCCCAGCTGCTGGGCGGCAAGCGGCGCGCGTGGGTCATCGGCGGTGCGGCCGCCGCGGTCGTTGCGCTCGTCGTCGGGATCGTCGTCGCCACGTCCGGCGGCGAGACCGCCGAACCGACGGCAGCCAATCCCACATCGACGGTGGCAAGCTCCACGCGGACCTCGTCGGCTGCTCCCTCGACTTCGGAACTCACCAGCACTCCGCCGGCGCCGGCCAATGTCGGGACGGACGCGCTGCCTGCACTGCTGTTATCCGCCGACGACGTCGCGCAGCGCATGAACAAGCCCGGAATGACGGCGATGCCCATGGAATTCGCGCCGATCGCCGGCACCGTGACACCACCCGATTGCACCAGCGCGGGGGGGCCCGCATACCAGGCCACCTACGACGGGTCCGGTTTCACTGGGCTGGCCGTGCAGGGCGTTTTCGCGAATCCGACTCACAAGCTCGTCGAGTCGGTGGCGGCGTTCCCAGATGCCAAGGCCGCCAAGGCGTTTTACGACACGCAGGCCACAGACTGGGGTGCGTGCAAGTCCAGTCACATCAGGTTCGAGTACGAAGGCGCCTCGACCGAGGGCGACCTGGGCGTGCCGACGACGACCGCCGGTGTCCTGACGTTGATGTTCAACCCCACGACGTCCGCGACCGCTGGCCAGCAGTGCGAACGCAATATGGCTGTACGCGCCAACGTGATCGTCGACGTCCGTGCGTGCTCACCCACGGTCGGCAGCTCGGGCCTCTCGATCACCACCGCGATCATCGACAGAATCAAGTAACGACTACGGATGCGGTGGATTGAAGCCCGGATTGGACAGCGCCGTGGCGGTTGCGCTGCCGATCGGACCGAACTCGTCGACGATGGTGGCGACTCCGGTGGCGACGCCGTCGTGGCTGGAGTGGGTCAGCGCCGCCAGACCGAGATAGTGCCCCTCTGGCAACCGGGACAGCGTCAGCGTGTAGTCGGCGTTGATGAACTGCAAACCGCTTGGGCCGTAATGGGTTAGCGAACTTGCCATGTCGCCTGCCATGGCCGTCCTGGCGAAGGGGGTGAGCGGTTCGCCCTCGACGAGGGGGCGGATGTCACGCACCCAGATGTACTTCGGGCCGGTGTGCTCCCATGCGCTTAGACCGAAGCCCGGCCCCGGCGCGTGCTGTTCCTTGCCGTAGGTCCACACCAGCGTGGTCAGCCCGCGTGGGATGGGGTCAGGAGTCGGCGGGAGCGGCGGCATGGTCACGGGTGAAGTCCAGATCTCGTCGGCCGGTTGTTCCCCGCGCCGCAGAAACAATCCGCTCGCGCGGGCGACGACGGTGCCCTTCTGGGTGACCACCGCATCGACCAACTTCAGGCGCCTGCCTGCACGGGCGACCGTGGTGTCGATGCGAACGGGTGCCAGCGCCGCGGGACGGAAGAGGTCGACGGTCAGTCGAGCAGGCTGGAATTCGGACTCGCCGGCGTCGCGTTCGAGCACATGGCCGAGCAGTCCGCCGAGGTAGTTGCCGCTGATCGTCTGACCCCATGGTCCGCGCGCGATCGGCGCGGGCACGAACACATCGCCGTCCGGCGCGAAGAAGGCCGAACGTGTGCCGTCCGCTGTCGTCATCGGAACCGACGATATCGGCCCGGTTTCGCTAACCGTTCGGCGCGTCGGCGGAGTCGTCGAACTCGGGATGCTTCTTCACGAAATCGGCCACCATCGAACACACCGGCACGATCCGCAGCCCGGCGTCTCGAGTCTGCTGCAGCGCCTCTCCGATCAGGATCGACGCCAGGCCGCGCCCCCGGAACGCATCGTCCACCTCGGTGTGGGGGAAGGTTCGCTTGCCGTCGCGGTCGACGATCTCGGTGAAGCCGGCGACGGTGCCGTCCACCGAGATGGTGAAGCGGTCGGCCTCCTTGGTGACGGTGGTGGTCGCGCCGGTCTTGTCGGTTGCCATGCCTCTTCTATACCCGGGGAGCGCACTATGGAGTCATGTGTGATGACGGCGGCTCTGCCGCGGAGGCGTCCGCGTCCACGCCGCGTGAGGCGGCAGGCCCGGCGGTCGATCCGATCACCCTGGCCCCGGTCGACGAGGTCACCGTGACGACTCTCGTGGACAACAGCTACGACGCGTTGATGAGCGATGTCGGCCCGGCCCGTCGGTTCGGTATGGGCAGGGTTCCCCCGATCGCTGCCCCACAGTTCGAGGGCGGCCGCGCCTCTCCCGGACTGATCGCCGAGCACGGCTTCTCCGCGCTGGTGACCACTCGCAGCGGGAACCGAACGCACACAGTGCTTTTCGACACCGGGATCTCGCCGGACGGCATGGCGACGAACTTCGAGCGCCTCGGCCTGGATGCGTCGGCGATCGAGGCCGTCGTGCTCAGCCACGGCCACCCCGACCACGACGGCGGCTTTCCGGGGCTGGTCCGGCTGCGCGGCCGCAGCGGACTGCCGCTTGCGGTGCACCCCCTGGCGTTCAGCCGGCGTCGGTTCGCCCTGCCCGGCGCGCAGCCCATGGAACTGCCGACGCTCAGCCGGTCGGCAATCGAGGCCGAGGGTTTCGAGGTCATCGAGCGCCGCCAGCCGTCGCTGCTGCTGGACGGTTCGGTGCTGATCACCGGCGAGGTCGACCGGACCACGGAGTTCGAGCGTGGGATGCCCAGCCATGAGGCATTTCGCGGCGGAAAGTGGGAGCCGGACCCGTTGATCGTCGACGAGCAGGCGTTGGTGGTGCATGTCCGCGGCCACGGGCTCGTCGTCCTCACCGGGTGCGGTCACGCCGGTGCGGTGAACATCGCGCGGCATGCCCTGCGGCTGACGGGCGTGGACCGGCTGCACGCCATGATCGGTGGTTTCCATCTGACCGGAGCGGTGTTCGAGCCCATCATCGAACCGACGGTCGACGCGTTCCGCGAGTTGGCTCCCGATGTCCTCGTGCCCGCTCACTGCACCGGATGGAAGGCCCAGCACCGGTTCGCCGCCGAGCTGCCCGACGCGTTCGTGCCCAACGCGGTGGGCACCTCCTTCACCTTCGCCGCGGCCTAGGTCGCCGGGTTGGGCCGGGGCCGCAACGTCGCATTCGGCAGGGGAGGCGCGGGCAGCCGGCTCGTTGAACCGCGGTAGCCCTCGACCGAGCCGAAGCGGTCGTCGTGGTCCTCCCACTGCCGGCGATACGTCGCGATGTCGTCGTGACTGCGGCCGACGAAGTTCCACCACATGACCAGCTGCTCGGGAAACGGCGTGCCGCCGAGCACCAGGACGCGTGCGGGAGCGTCACCGCGGTTGACGATGTTCAGCTGCCCGCAGCCCGCTGCCTGGAACGCGAGGTCGGCGACATCGAGCGCGGTTCCGGCGACGCCGACATCGCCCTGATCGAGCAGCACTCCGTGCTCGAAGGTGCGGTCGACGTCCAAGGTGAGGTCGGCGCCTGGGTCGAGGTCCAGTTGGGCACCGAGAAGCGGTGTGAACGTGTGCACGGGAGAGCGGGCGTCGGCGAGCTCACCCAGAAACACCCGCAGGGTGGCGCCGTCCAGGGAATGCGGAGGCGGGACGAAGTGCGCGAAGTCGCGGGCGGCGTCACGGTCAGAGGCGGGCAGGGCCACCCAGAGCTGCGCGCCGTGCAGCACGGTGGTCGCCGGCCCCGAAATCACCGACACCTCGGAGTGACAGATTCCGGCGCCTGCCGTCATCAGGTTCAGTTCCCCGGGCCGCACCATTGCGTGTACGCCCGCGCTGTCGCGGTGCTCGACCTCGCCGCTGAACAGCCAGCTGACGGTCTGAAGTCCGGTGTGGGGATGCGGTGGAACGTCCATGCCGGGGCCGCTGCGGACGTCGTGAGGGCCGTAATGGTCGGCGAAGCACCACGCCCCGATGAGCGACCGCTCCCGCTGCGGCAGCGTGCGCCGAACCCGGACTGCCCGCGGCCCGCCGAGCGGCACCTCGCGCGGATGCAGCACTCCGGTGAATGATGATGGCGCACAGGCGACTTCGGCGGGCGCCGCGTCGGTGTTGCTCACCAGACCAGAGTAGGCCCTGACGACTGTAGTGGCCAGAGGTGACACCCCCGCCGAGGCTACGCTACTGGATTAGGTTGTACGACAACAGCAACGGAGCCCTGGAAGCCTCGGTAGGCGCGGACGGCTTGGGCCATTTGACTGCAGGCCGCGCATAGGTCGGTGCTGGGGTATCCGCACGCCGGACAAATCGCCGTGCGCCTGTCTTCTGTGGCTGCGACGCTACTCATGGCGTGCTCCTTGCGCTGTCACCGAAGTGCCCTTGCAGACCGCTCGAGCATCGGTTCTTCTCATCTGTGAGTTCGTGCCCGCCACCCAAAGGGGTGGCGGGCAGAACCAGAGCGGCTGAGCTAGACGCGCGGCGCGTTGCCGTATCCGGGTGCCGCGGGTCCATTCGCGACGACGTGGTCGTTACGCCGTTTCAGCCCAAGCAATCCGAGAAGACCGAGGAGGCCGGCCAGGCCCCACAGGCCGGTGTTGTCACCGTCATCTTTATGCTCTGCTTGGGCCACAGTGGTGGTCGTCGTAGGAGCGGGACCGGCGTAGGTCGTGGCCTGAGCGAGGCCTGCTCCACCGAACGTCAGGGCGCCGGTCATACCGAGAATTGCGAGTGCTTTACGCATTGTGTGTACTTCTCCATCATTGAGTTCGGTTCGCAACCGAATACAGACGGGACCAGTGGGCTGTAGTCCCCCTATCGCGCGACTTGTGAATCGTCCCCCGACGCCGTCCGTCATCGCGTGCAGTCTGTACCCGGCCGAAAAGTCATCAAACCGACATATTTGTGTTGGGACGGAGTTCGACCTTCGAACAAGAGCAGTCGAGGGACCGAACCACTGGTCACTGACGCAGGTACCCACTAAGCGTGATCCCCGTCTCGAACACTTTTCAGGAACTCACGGCGTCCTTTGGTCGTGACTTCGCGACGAGCAACCGTGTGAACGCGTTGGGCTCTAACCCGCGGGTCCGCCCAGCGGTGTCTCGCGAGATGCACACCGCCGGTGATGACCATGGCGCACAGGCGACTTCGGCGGGCGCCGCGTCGGTGTTGCTCACCAGACCAGGGTAGGCCTCACCCCGTGCCGGTCATCGCGGAACGGAGCACCGCGAGATCGTGATCGTCGATCTTGAACACGCCGAAGCGGAACTTATAGCCCCACCGGCTCGTGTCCTCGATGAAGTCCAGCTTCTCGAGCAGCGGCCGGATGGGCGTCTCGGCACAGTCCAGGAAGTCGACATTGCGGCGCCACGGCTGGAAATCGGGCGTCACCTCGGTTTGGTAGGGCTCGTCGTCGGCGATCTGCCCGATCGCGGTGAAGGCCTGCAGCGGCTCACCGTCGGGGTAGTCGGTCTTCGGCGAATAGAAGATGATCCAGTCGCCCCGTGCCATCTTGTGCAACATTTGCGGCTTGCCGTGGTTGGCCTGCGTGAAGCGTCCCCGCACCCCGCGCTCGACGTGGCCACGGCTGACCGTGTTTATCCAGTTCGTCATGACTTGCACGCTAAATGTGGACCCCGACAAAATCGGCAGACCAGCGGCGAGGCTGGGGATAACTTTTCACGGCTCGGTAGATATGGCGAAAACTGAGTTAAGCTGGAGGGTAGCGGCGGATTCAGAGTTGGTTGCATTCGTGGTCCACCGCTAGATGGCCGTTGGTGCAACTGTGGTGTTAAGCAGTCAGCGTCAGACTGGCCGCCGTCGACCTGACTGTGTGTAGAGACGCGGCAACCGCTCCGGCATCCCGAAATCGATCGGTTCTCCGACCTTCGATAACGATTCGAAACCTGTTGTGTTGCAACATGAGACCCTGGGTTTAGCGGCTCGACAGCAAACATTATCGTCACAAGGTGCATCGGAGAACCGCCCTCAAGCTCCCGTTGTACCTGGCAGCGGCAGCGGCACTGAGCAAAGTTCCCGCCGCCCGCGCTGAGGCGACCAGATGGTCGGCTGATCGCGCGCATGCCTGGTACGACGCGCAGGGCTGGCTGCTCGGTGCGAACTACGTCACCTCGACCGCCGTGAACCAGCTGGAGATGTTTCAGGCGGGTACCTACGACGCGCGTCGCATCGCCGGCGAGCTGAGCGTTGCCCGACGGATCGGAATGAACACCATGCGGGTGTTCCTGCACGATCAGTTGTGGGCGACCGACCGGGCGGGCTTCAGCAGTCGGCTGTCCGAGTTCGTCGCCATCGCGGCGAGCCACCAGATCAAACCGCTCTTCGTCCTGTTCGACTCGTGCTGGGATCCGATGCCGAGAGCGGGCCGTCAACGCCCGCCCATCAAGGGCGTGCACAACTCCGGCTGGGTACAGAGTCCTGGCGCCCATCGTCTGCAGGATCCGGGGTACACCCGCGTACTGCAGAGCTATGTCACCGGAGTGGTGGGCCAGTTCGCCAACGATCCGCGCGTCCTCGGTTGGGATGTGTGGAATGAGCCGGACAATCCGGCGCGCGATTACAGCAACGTCGAAAGCGCAGACAAGCTGCAGCTCGTCGAGGCGTTCCTCCCACACGTCTTCAGTTGGGTGCGCGCCGTCAATCCGGTTCAGCCGTTGACCAGCGGTGTGTGGCAGGGCCACTGGAAGGACCCCGGAAGCCGTAGTGCGATTGCCAGCCTGCAGCTGGAGCTCTCGGATGTGATCAGTTTTCACAGTTACGGCGATCCCTCCGAGTTCGACGCGCGCATCGACGAGCTCACTCCGCTGGGGCGGCCGATCATCTGCACCGAGTATCTGGCCCGGAGTTTGGGCAGCACCGTGGAAGGCATCCTCCCGGTCGCCAAGAGGCGCAATGTCGGCGCCTACAACTGGGGGTTCGTTGCGGGGCGGACGCAGACGTACCTGCCGTGGGACTCCTGGCAGCAGCCCTACGCCACGCTCCCGGACGAGTGGTTCAGCGATCTCATCCATCCCGACGGGCGTGCCCACAACGACGACGAGATTCGGTTCATCCAGAAGCTGACGGGAGTCGGCCGCCCCGCCTGAGATTAGCCAGGCCGCCGGCCAAGTGTCCGTGCTGAAATTTGACCCAACCGTCAAATAGCAAGTCCCCGTTGGGATCCTCACGGAATCGCCGATTCTCTCGCGTACCGGCGACGCGGCTGCGACTATTTGCCCTATGAATTCAAGAATGACAACGATGGCGGCCGCAGCAGCATTTGTCGGAACCGCGGCGATCGGTGCGATTGTGGGGGCGAACCCGGCAACCGCGCCGGCGCCTTCGATACAGGCCGATCCGGGCTGCGACGCATTCGGGTGGCGGCATCCGCTCTGCGGTGGCGGGGCGTGGGACCAATCGGCGAGCAGCGAATGGGGTCCGTCGGCGAGCACCGAGGCAGGCTTGGATGCGGCTCAGGAGCCGTCGATGGTGCCCAATATCGACGGCTCGATGAGCACCCCGGGGTCGCCCGGAGCGATCTAGCTCAAGCCATCGCGTAGCGGCTGACCTTCGTCGGGTGGATGACGAACCGCACCCAGTTCTCGGTCAGCATGCCGGCGAGGTCGTCGGCCCGGATTGGGTCGTCGAGATCCCAGTAACGAGCGGCGAGGCGCTTGCAAAGGTCGTGGGCCCCGTCGGGTACGACCGCGGCGTCACCGGCGACCGAGACCCAACGCTCGCGTTCTCCCACCGGAGCTGCGACGACGATCGACGCGCGGGGGTCGCTGCGCAACCGCCGCACCTTCAATGCGTCTGGGGCCGTGAACAATTGAATCGTTCCCTCAGGCGTCACCTCGAACCACACGGGCCGCGGCTGCGGCGGAATCGGTCCCGCGGCCACTGACAGGAATCCGTACAGCGGTCGCCGGAGAAATTCGAGATCCTGTGCGGTCAGGGTGTCGGCATCGGCCTTCGTCACGCCGGGATCACTCTTCGGAGGGCTTCTCGACTGCGTCGTCCGGCAGCGGAAGGGCCTCGGCGCCAGGTGTGGCGGGAGCCAGGACTTCTTCGTCCTCGGCAGGCTCGGATGTGGCGTCTTCATCGGGTGCAGTCATGTCGGGTCCGTACCCCGACTCGTGTTCTTGTAATCGGATCGGCAGTGGATGTCGAGAACGACGTGACGGCTCCGTCCCAGGGATGAGCGACCAACTAGGGTCGCCACACTGGAGGGAGAAATCATGGCCAAGTACCTGTTCCTCAAGCACTACCGGGGTGCGCCGGCGTCGGTCAACGACGTGCCGATGGACAAGTGGACGCCCGCCGAGATCGAGGCGCACATTCAGTACATGCAGGACTTCGCCGACCGGCTGCGCGACAGCGGTGAGTACGTCGACAGCCAGGCGTTGATGCCCGAGGGCGCTTGGGTTCGCTACGACGGTGAGGGTAAGCCGCCGGTCACCGACGGCCCGTTCGCCGAGACGAAGGACTTGATCGCGGGCTACATGATCATCGACGTCGACTCCTATGAACGCGCCGTCGAACTGGCCGGTGAGTTATCCGCGGCTCCCGGCGCGGATGGCAAGCCGATTCACGAATGGCTCGAGGTGCGTCCGTTCATGGGTGGCGCCCACCTTCCTGCTACCGAGTGATGTCGGCCGATGCGGTCGACGAGGCCGCGCTGCGGGATCTGATTCCCGCTGTGCTGATGGTCCTCGTCCACCGCGGGGCGGACTTCGCGACTGCCGAGGACGCCGTCCAGGAGGCCCTGATCCGGGCTTGGGAGACATGGGTAACCGGGTCCGGTCAAGCCCCCGACGATCCCAAAGGGTGGCTCATCACCGCCGCGTGGCGGCGGTTCGTCGACCTCGCGCGATCAGAGGCAGCGCGGCACCAGCGCGAACAACGGGCGTCCGACGAGCCAACGTCGGGACCGACGGAATCGGCGGACGACACACTGCAGCTCTACTTCCTTTGTGCACACCCGAGCCTCACGCCGTCGTCGGCCGTCGCACTGACGCTGCGGGCCGTCGGCGGTCTCACCACCCGCCAGATCGCGCAGGCTTATCTCGTGCCGGAAGCGACGATGGCGCAACGGATCAGCAGGGCCAAGCGCACCGTGAACGATGTCGGCCTCGACAGTCCCGGCGACCTTCGCACCGTGCTGAAGGTGCTGTACCTCGTGTTCAACGAGGGCTACGGCGGCGACGTCGACCTCGCCGCCGAAGCCATCCGGCTGGCCCGGCAGTTGGCCGCGATGACGGACGATCCCGAAGTGGCGGGCCTGCTCGCGTTGTTCCTGCTGCACCACGCACGACGCCCATCGCGCACCCGCGTCGATGGCAGTTTGGTTCCGCTGGCCGAGCAGGACCGCGGCCTGTGGCGACGCGACCTGATTGAAGAAGGCGTGATGGTTCTGCAGACCGCACTGGCCCGCGGCCGGCTCGGTGAGTATCAGGCCCAAGCCGCAATCGCCGCGCTGCACGCCGACGCCCAGAGCGCCGACGAGACCGACTGGGTGCAGATCGTCGAGTGGTACGACGAGCTCGTCGCGATCACCGAAAGCCCCGTCGCGCGGCTGAACCGCGCGGTCGCCGTCGGCGAGGCCGACGGGGCGCAGGCGGGGCTCACCGCCCTCGCCGGTCTCGATCCGGCGCTGCCGCGATACACCGCATCGGCGGCCTACCTCCACGAGCGGGCCGGCGAGCTCACCACGGCGGCAGACCTTTATGTGCGGGCCGCCGCGCAGGCGCAATCGGTCGCCGAGCGCAACCACCTCACACTGAAAGCCGCCACCCTGCACCAACACCTCTCCGGAAAAGGGGGCTGAGCCAATCGCCGCACGAATCGGCGCGCGCGAGATGCCCATTCGCGCCGTACATTCGAGACGCCATCACTCGAGTCGAGGAGCGCGCCGTGACAGTCCCCTATGTCCTCTTCGTCGCCACCAATGCCGCCGTGATCGGGCCGAACAATCGGGCGACGGGCTTCTTCTTCCCTGAGATCGCCCACCCGTTCGGGGTGCTCGACCGGGCGGGCATCGCCGTCGAGTTCGCATCGCCGTTGGGTGGCAAACCACCCGAAGACGGGTTCGACGCCGACGACGAAGGTGAGTCCAGCTTTCTGAAGAGCAAGGCCTATCGGCGCCTGTCTCGCAGTCGCAAGCTGTCCGAGGTCGACGTGCTGGACTACGACGCGGTTTTCTTTCCCGGGGGACTCGGGCCGATGGTCGACATCACCGGTAACCCCGAGGTCCAGGAGACCGTCATCCGCGCCTGGAACGAGGGACTGATCGTCTCCGCCGTCTGCCATGGCCCTTCGGCGTTTCTCGGTGTCACGCTGGACGACGGTGCGCCGCTGGTGCGTGGCCGTAAACTCACCGCCTTCTCGGACGCGGAGGAGAACGGATACGCCGAGAAGGACGTGCCCTTCGACTTGGAGGCCGCGCTGCGGGAGGAAGGCGCACTCTTCGAAGCGGCCGAACCGTGGCATCCCAAGGCCGTCGTCGACGGTCGCCTGATCACGGGCCAGAACCCCCAATCGGGGACTCTGGTCGGGGAGGCGCTGGCCGAGGCGCTCGGCCGATGAGCGCCTCCGACCCGGTGACCGTCGTCGCGCATTGGCAGACCACCGCCGAGAACCTCGACACGGTGCTGAGTCACCTCGCGGCACTTCGCCCGCAGTCCCTGGCTGAACCGGGATGTCTTGGATACGAAACACTTCAGAGTGCCGACGACGCCAACACCCTCGTGCTCATCGAGCGCTACCGCGACAAAGCCGCACTCGATTCGCACTTGGATTCGCCGCACTATCAGGACCTGGTGGTGAATCGCGTCCGCCCGTTGCTTGTGGACAGGCGGGTGGAGTTCCTGCGACCGGTGGGGCGCTAACCCAACACCGTCGCGCGGCCCACGGCGAGAGGGCGGACGATCGTCGGCATGCCGTGCCACACCTCGGCTTCGGCATCGACAGTGAAGCCGCAGGCGCGCATCAGGTCCACGGTCGAGCGGTTGCACTCACATCCGCCGGCGAAGCCTCGCCACGCGACGAGCATCTTGTCCTGAATTGCCGCGACCCATCGCGAACTCGCGCGGACGTGTTCGATGAACAGCAGTTGCCCACCGGGACGCAGCACGCGGGCGATTTCGCGCAGTGAGCGTTCGGGATCGTCGACGGTGCACAGCACGAGGGTCGACACGACGGTGTCGACAGACGCATCGGCCACCGGCAGGCGTTGCGCAGGCGCGTCGTAGATCTGCGCGGCGAGCCCATTGCGCTGCAGGCGGCGTTCCAGTTTGTGCCGCATCGCCGGCTCGGGTTCAGTGAGGACGAGTTCGTCGACCGCGTCCGTATACAGCGCGATGTTGAGCCCGGTGCCGGAACCGATCTCGACGACACGGCCGTATGCCTTGGCGAGCAATCTGCGTCGCCTGCGCCGCATTCCGACGATCTCGCCGAGCCACAGGAACGGGTCGTACAAGAGCGCGAAGATCCGTAACCACATCGCATACGAGGACGATGCTGTCAGTTCGGCGGGAGCTTGATCCCGGGCGATATCGGTCATGCAGTGAAACTAGGACCGCACCGCCGGTGGCCGCATCGCGCAGACCGGCCATCTTGCGACGATGGCCCGTTCCGGCCAGCTCACAGCAGCCCGAGACGGGCCGCCTCGGCGACAGCGGCAGTGCGGGAAGCGCTGCCGAGCTTATGGCGGATGTTCGCGACGTGGCGGTGCACGGTGTGCGGGCTGAGCGAGAGTTGTTCTGCTATCTCGCGATCGCCGAGACCGCGCGCAACGCATGCGAGGATCTCGCGCTCGCGATCGGAAAGCGGAACCGGACCGGCGTCGTCTGCTTCTGCCGTCGACAGCTCCTGCGATACCAGTGCCTGGCGGCACGCGCGCGCGACGGAGTCGACGTCGCCATGCCACGGGAAGTGCGAACTCCCTTGTAGCGGAACGAATGTCGCACCTGGAATCGCAGCGGCAACCTCGCGTCCGAGCGCGTATGGCACGGCGCTGTCGTCGCGGCGGTGCACGACTGTCGTCGGCACGCGGACGATCCCAAGATATTCGCGGATGTCGAGGCGATAGACGAGGCGCAGCACATCGGCGGCGACCTCCGCGGTGGCCGACTCACGCTGCAACCGTCCGAAGCGTTCCTGTTCCGCGGCGTCGGCGCCGCCGAGAAAGATGTCGCTGAGCAGCCGCGCGCCGAGCCCCCAGTGGGCGTGCACCGCCGCCACGATCGCGTCCGCCACTCCGGGAGGCGTGAGCACGTCACCGTGGGAATAGGCGCCGTAGAGCACCAGCTGTTCGACGCGCTCCGGGTACTGCGCGGCGAACGCGACGGCGGTGCAGCTCCCCGACGAACCGCCGATGAGTGACACTCGGTCCAGGCCGAGTTCGTCGAGCAGCGCACCCAGCGTCGCCACCTCGCCGTCGAGCGTCAGATCGGCGTCCTGCACCGTGCGATCCGACATGCCGACGCCGAGCCGGTCGTAACGGATCAGGGTATGGCCGTGCGCGACGACATCCCAGAACCGGCGCACACCCGGGTTCTGCCAGTCGAGTTCGAGGTGGCTCACCCACCACGCCGGAGCGACGAGCGGCGGACCGTCGCCCCTCACCTCGTACGCCAGTCGCCTGGCGCCGAGGGGGAGGAAACGAATCTCCGCCGCCATGGGGTAGCTCCTAGCGGAAGCGGACGTTCATGGTCGCCATGCCGAAGATCTTCTGGCCACTGGATTTCGCGGCGACGATGACGACACCGCTGCGGGTCTCTGCGTCCAGCGATTTGATTCGGCCACTGAACTCGATGTCAGCGCCCTCGGCGGCCGACACGATGGCGGGTGCGGACAGCCGCACCGTGTAGCGGGAAACCGCACCGGGGTCGCCCGACCAATCGGAGTGGAATCCGGCGCCCAGCCCCATGGTGAGCATTCCGTGGGCGATCACGTCGGGCAGGCCGGCCAACTTGGCGAGGTTCTCGTCCCAGTGAATCGGGTTGGCGTCACCGGCCACGCCGGCGTAGTTCACCAGATCGCCGCGCGACAGCCGGGTGTGGTGCACCGGTAGCTGGTCGCCGACGTTCACGTCGTTGAAGGACGGCGTCCCGGGCGTGCGGGTGGTACCGCCCTGCGCGATTCGAACCTCGCCCTCGGGGCGCACCGTCTTCTCGTAAGCGGCTTGACCGACGTCGAGGATGTTGACGTCGTGCATCATCGCCTTCTGCACAGCAACCTTGACCCCTTCATCGATGTCCTCGGACGTCAGACCGACGACAGTGGTGTGCAGGGTGTGCACCCGCTCCCCGGCCGTATCGGTGAAGGTGTTGGTGACGGTGATGAAATCTCTGCCGCCGGTCCTGCGCACCGACGCCAGTTCGACATCGACGAGCAGTTCGTCGCCGGCGACGATCGGGCGGTGCTGCTCGAAGACCTCCTCGGTCTGCAGGTACGTGTCATAACCGACGACGATCTGCTCGAACATGCGGCGATTGCAGGCCATGCCGGGGGTCGACGTGAACGTCACCGGCGCGATGACGTCCGAATAGCCCAGCTTCTGGGCGGCGGCGACGTCCCAGTGGGCGGGGTGGTAGTCCTGCACTGCGCGGGCGTATTCGCGGATCTTCTCGCGGCCGACCAGATAGGTGCCGTCCATCTGGTAGTAGTGGCCGACCCGCGCTTCAGCTGTTGACGCTTCTGTTGTTGCAGTCATCAAGTGCTCAACTTTTCTGCCGGCTTGTTGACTGGGGCCGACCAAAGGACAGTAACGCGCCAGCCCCCCAGCCCCACATCGCGGACGCCGAGGTGAGCGGCATGCGGCCTGGTGTCAACCCGAAAGTGCCGAGTCGAAGAACTGCACTTCGAGGTGCATCGCCCGCCGGTAGGCCCGCCTGATGGGCGGACTGTCCGTCCCGTGTCGGTCGAGCAGGCCTTCGAGTGTGGATGCCAAATCGTCGAAGCCGGGGTCGGCGTAGGTCTGCACCCATTCCGCGTAGGGTCCCGCCGCCCCCGTGTCCAACGATGCCCCGAGCCACGCGTACAGGCGCATGCACGGAGTCATCGCCGCGAGCACCACGTCCAGGCCGGACGTCGCGGCAGTGGCGAGGAGGAAGTCGGTGTAGGCCAGCGTTGCGGGCGACGGTTCGACGCCCGCCATGTCGATTCCCGAGCGCGCGGCATAGGAGTTGTGCAAACCCAACTCGTTCCCGACCCCGGCGATCAACTCGGCCAGTGCGACCAGCGTCGGTGTGTCGGAGCTGCGAACCAGCGCCAGCGCGTAGGCGCGTGCGAAGGATTCGAGGAAGAACGCGTCCTGCGCTACGTATCCCGCGAAGATCTCACGATCGAGTGAGCCGTCACCGAGTCCCCGGATGAACGGATGCGCCAGCGCTTCGGCGGCCAGGTCGGCATTGGCGGACCACAGTCGGGCGGACAGGCTCATGCCAGCGCCATATCCCAGAACGCGACCTCATGTGTCAGCACCTCGGCGATCAGGTCGCCATGCCCATCGGGGCTCGCCTGTGCACCGAGTCCGTCGACATAGGCCGCGAACCCCGGTGCTGTCCAGTGCTCGACGAACTCGCCGAACGGCGATGTAGTCGAGATCGCCGACGACCACGCGTCCAGGTAGACCTTCTCGATGACCCAGAGCGCCGTCACAGCCGCATCGGCCGGCATGCCGTCGAGCCGCTGCAACAGCTCGCGGTAGGCGATCGTCGCCCCCAGCGCCGGCTGGGCCGGCCCGATGCCACGCCGGGCGGCCTGGACCTCGAACCAGTCCAGCTCCTCGACCAGTGCGACGCATCCGCCGGCGAGTACCCCCTGAGCCGGGCGTGGGGCGCGCGCGAGCAGCCGCGCCTGGAACGTCAGCAGGTCGGCGACGAACAGCGCGTCCCGGCACAACCACCGGTCGAAGGCGTCGTCAGCGATCGTGCCGTCACGCACCGCATCGAGAAACGGATGCCGGGCCGCGGCGGTCCATAGGGCATCGACCACACCCGAAACACTAGTCACATCAACAAACCTCGAACGCGGCGGATCGTGACAGCGATGTGTGAACGTGCCGGCCTCCGGGTAGCCGGTGTACATGTGTTCACTGAATAAAACGTTTCCACTCACAGGAGGCCGTGACGAATGCCTCTAATAGGACGCGGGGTTGCGCGATGGGCGATCAAACCGGCGAAGAACGTCGAAACAGCGGTCACCCCGAAGGTCAATGTGCTGCGCGGTCTCGCCGCCCGCGCCACCACCCCGTTGCTACCGGACGACTACCTCAAGTTGCTGAATCCGCTGTGGACAGCTCGCGAGCTTCGAGGCGAGATCGTCGACGTGCGCAGAGAAACCGAGGACTCCGCAACCGTGACGATCAAGCCGGGGTGGGGGTTTTCCGGCGAGTACCAACCGGGGCAGTACGTGGGTATCGGCTTGCGCGTTGACGGGCGGTGGCACTGGCGCTCGTACTCGTTGACATCCGTTCCGCTGCGGGATTCCAAGCACATCACGATCACGGTGAAGGCCACCCCGGAGGGATTTCTGTCCTCGCACCTGGTCAACGGCGTCGAACCCGGCACGATCGTCCGGCTGGCGACACCCAAGGGTGACTTCGCACTCCCCGACCCCCCGCCGGACAAGGTCCTCTTCATCAGTGCAGGCAGCGGCATCACGCCGGTGATCGCGATGTTGCGAACCCTGACGGCGCGTGGCCAGTCACCGGACATCGTGCACGTGCACTCCGCACCCACGACGGGTGACGTGATCTTCCACGACGAGCTACGCGCGCTGGAGGACGACCATCCGAGCTACCGACTGCATCTACAGCTGACCGAATCCGACGGCCACCTCGACCTCGCGGATCTCGGTGGTGTGGTCCCTGACTGGGCGGATCGGCCGACCTGGGCCTGCGGGCCGACCCAGATGCTGGACGACGTCGAGAAGGTCTGGAACGAGGCCGACCGCGGTGAGCACCTCCACATCGAGCGATTCACGATCGCGCGGACCGACAAGGGGGGCGAGGGTGGCACCGTCACATTCGCTATCTCGGACAAGAGTCTCGAGATCGACGGCGCCACATCACTTCTGGAGGCCGGCGAAAAGGTGGGCATTCAAATGCCCTTCGGCTGCCGGATGGGCATCTGTCAAACCTGTGTCCTGCCTTTGGAATCCGGATATGTCCGCGATTTCCGCTCCGGCGATGAGCATGGCGCCGGCGACCGAATCAACACGTGCGTCTCCACCGCGTCCGGCGACTGCACGCTCAAGATCTAAAGACAGGGAGAGAGACGCATGGCTATCACTGACATCAAGGAATACGCCCACCTCACCCCCAATGACGTCGAGGCCCTCGCCGACGAACTCGACGCCATCCGGGCAGACATCGAGGACTCCAGGGGTGAGCGCGACGCCCGGTACATTCGGCGCGCTATCCAGCTGCAACGTGGCCTGGCGGCCGGCGGACGTGCCGCGCTGTTCGCAAGTCACAACAGGGTTGCCCGCACCGCCGGGATCGCGATGCTGGGGGCCGCGAAGATCATCGAGAACATGGAACTGGGGCACAACATCATCCACGGACAGTGGGACTGGATGAACGACCCCGAGATTCATTCAACCGAGTGGGAGTGGGACACCACCTCACCGAGTGTCCATTGGAAGAAGTCGCACAACTTCATCCACCACAAATACACGAACGTCGTCGGGTTGGATGACGACATCGGCTACGGGATCATGCGCCTCACTCGCGATCAACGGTGGGAGCGGTGGATGATCGGCAACCCGGTCTACAACCTGCTGCTGGGCACCCTGTTCGAGTGGGGCGTGGCCGCCCACGGGTTGGAAACCACGAAATATCGCAAGGGTGAGAAGTCGATCGCCGAGGTGCGAAAGGACCTGAAGGTGATCGGCAAGAAGGTCGGCAAGCAGGTCGGCAAGGACTACGTGGTCTTTCCCGCGTTGGCGGGCCGCAATTGGAAGTCGACGCTCAAGGCCAACGCAATTGCCAATCTGATCCGAAACTACTGGTCCTACATGGTCATCTTCTGCGGCCACTTCCCCGACGGCGCAGAGAAGTTCACTCAAGAGGAGTTCGACAACGAGACCCCAGGGGAGTGGTATCTGCGCCAGATGCTGGCGTCGGCGAACTTCCACGCCGGCCCCGTCATGGCGTTCATGAGCGGGAATCTCTGCTACCAGATCGAGCACCATCTGTTCCCCGACCTTCCGAGTAACCGGTACGCCGAGATCTCCGAACGGGTGCGGGCCCTCTGCGAGAAATACGACCTGCCCTACACCACGGGATCGCTTCCCCGCCAATACTTTCAGTCGTTCTGGACGATTCTGAAACTGGCGCTTCCCGACAAGTTGCTGAAGGCATCATCGGACAACGCACCCGAGACGAACTCCGAAGTCAAGTTCCGGATCCGCAAAGGGATGCGCGAGAGCTTCGGCGTGGACCCGGCCACCGGAAGGCGCCGTGGTCTGCGTACCGCGGTACGTGAGCTCGAGACCGGCGCGATGGCCACGGGCTAGCTCACTGCGGCGGGAGCGGTACGAACCTCTTGAGCTTGCCGCTGGCCTGGTTGCGGCCAAGGGTTTCGACAGCTTGTAGCCGAATCGACGGGTGAGCAATGCCGTAGCGCTGCATCGCCGAGACCAACGTAGGGGTCAGAGACTGCACATCGGCGGTGGCGACGACCAGCACGTCCGCGCCGCCCTCGGTCTGCACCACCTGGTATTCGACGATGCGTGGATCGGTGCCGAGTACATGCCGAAAAGCGCTGGCGGGCACCGAGTGCGATCCGTAGGCGAAGTCGTCGTCGCGACGGCCGCTGATGTCGACGACGCGAGCGAACGCGCTGCCGCACGGACACGGTTCGGACAGCATCGTGATCTCGTCGCCGAGGTCGTATCGCACGAAGGGGAACGTACGGTTCGACAGACCGGTGGCCAGTGTGCGTACCGCCGGTTCGTCGGGCGCCACGGGTGCGCCGGCGGCGTCGACGCGTTCGAGGATCACTTCGTCTTCGCAGATGTGCAGACCGGCGCCCTTACCGCAGCCCACGGCCTGTACGCCGATTTCGGTTGAGCCCCAAAGGTTGTACAGGCCGGGGTTCCAGGCGTTGACGATCGCGTCGCGATCCTCGGGCAACAGCGGCTCTGAATTCGTGCTCACCCGGGACGGGCGGATTTGCAGATCGCCCGCTAGCGAAGCGCGTGCAAGCCGGCCGATGACGCTGGCGTAGCCCACGAGGTGGGTGGGAGCGTATTCGTCGACTGCGGCGAGAACCTCGTCGAACGGGGCGCCGGCCTCGATGACGACGGTCTGCATACCGGCGACGGTGGGTACATCGAAAAGCGGTGTGCTGGCGTGCGGTGGCACACCTGCGGTCAGTACCGCGAGTCGCGGATGCGGCACCGATGGACCGCGACGTTCGTCATGCGCCTGCATGCGCCATGCGAGACACGCGGTGGTGATGAAGAACTGCCAATCCCAGACATACACTCCGCGCACGCCGCTGGATCCACCGGAACTGAACACCTGATCGTCGTGACGTGTGTAGGAGAACCAGGTCTGGTCGTTCAGAATCCGTTCTGCAGCTTCACGATCGAGATCGGGTGTCGTCACGATCGCATCCCATTCGCTCTGCGCTTCGGCTTTCGTCAGCATCGGGATCGACGCCAGACCGGCCGTCGTCGCGTTCTCGACGTCGAGACCGCGCAGCCGGTCGGCGTAGAACGGCGAACGTTCGCGGGCGTATGCGAGCAGTGCGCGCAAGCCGTGATCGCGGTGGAGCCGAATCTGTTCTGCCGACCAGCCCAGGCGGCCGACTTGATCGTCGAGCGTCGCCTGCACGGCATAGAGGTGGGCGGCGCGGAGCCGTTCGTATTCGCGCCGACCCATCGTCAGCGCCCCCTCCATTGGGGCTTCCGCTTCTCCTGCCACGCTCGGATTCCCTCGCCCACATCCTCTGTCGCCGAGACGACTTTGCGCATCGTCTCGCCGAAGCGGACGGACTCGATCCATCCCATGTTCGCGGTGCGCCACGCGACTTCCTTGGTCGCGCGTTGCGCCAGCGGAGCCGCCTTCGTCAGCGTCTGCGCCCATGACCGCGCCTGCGCTTGCAGATCATCGGGTTCGACGAGCTTCCACACCAAGCCGACTTCCTTGGCGCGCTGCGCCGTCATCGGGGCCCCGGTCAGCAGCAGTTCCATGGCGTCGGCCCAGCGCAGCCGCTCGGGCAGCCGGATCGCGCCGACGATCGTGGGTGTCCCGAGCGACACCTCCGGGAACGCGAAGCTGGCTTCCGTCGAGGCGATGACGAAGTCGCAGAACAGGATTCCGGTCACGCCGTATCCGATGCACGGCCCGTGCACGGCCGCGATCGTCGGCTTGAACAGCTCCATCCCGCTCTCGAACGAGTTGATGGTCGGCTTCTCCCAGAACGTGCCACCGAAGGTGCCCACCGAGCCCTCGCCGTCTTTGAGGTCTCCGCCGGCGCAGAACACGCTGCCGTTGGCGGTCAGGATCCCGACCCACGCGTCCTCGTCGTCACGGAACCGCTCCCAGGCCGCGTTCAGTTCCTGGCGCAGCGCGCCGTTGATGGCGTTGCGCGCTTCGGGGCGGTTGAGCGTGATCGTGGCGACGTGATCGTCGCGCTCGTAGGTGACGAGGCTCATGGCTGCACGATAGCCACGTCGAGCACATACGGTCAGGCAATGAACTTCGACGAGTACCGGACGTACGACGCCACCGGGCTGGCCAAACTGGTCGCGGACAAGGAGGTCTCCGCGGATGAACTGCTGACCCTGGCGCGGCAGCGCGCGGCCGTGGTGAATCCGCGAATCAACGCGATCGTGCGCGATATCCCAGCGGCGCCACCGGCCGAACTCAGCGGCCCCTTCGCAGGCGTCCCGTTCCTGATCAAGGATCTGGGTCAGGACTACGCAGGCCTGCCGACGTCGGCGGGATCACGCGCGCTGGCCTCGCTACCCGCGGCCGCGCACGCCACCATCGTCCAACGATGGATCGATGCGGGCCTGGTCATCTTCGGAAAGACCAATACACCCGAGTTCGGGGCGAAGGGCATCACCGAGCCCGTCCTGTGGGGGCCCGCACGCAACCCGTGGGACCTCTCCCGCACACCGGGCGGCTCGTCGGGCGGGTCCGCGTCCGCGGTCGCGGCGGGAATCGTGCCGTGTGCCGGTGCGAACGACGGTGGTGGATCGATACGCATCCCCGCGGCGACCTGCGGGCTGGTCGGCCTCAAACCCGGCCGCGGGCTGACGCCGATGGGGCCGGCGTCGGGCGAGGGTATGCACGGGGCCGGTGTACAGGGCGTTGTGTCGAGAACCGTGCGCGATACGGCCGCGATGCTCGACGTCATCAGCGGTGGCGAACCGTTCGGGCCATACGTGCCCGGCCTTCCGGATGCGCCGTTCGCAGCGTGCGTCGGAGCCGACCCGGGCACGCTGCGGATCGGCGTGCGGGTGCCGTCGGCGATCACACCGTCGCCGCATCCCGAGGCCGTTGCGGCCGTCGAGGCGGCCGTCGCGGCGCTCACGGAGCTCGGCCATCACGTCGAGGAACTGCCAGAGGCGCCGTTCGACGATGCCGCGCTCGCCCGTGAGTTCCTGCTCTGCTGGTTCGTCTACACCGCGTGGCAGGTCGCCGAGACCAAGCGGTTGACGGGCGCGGGCAACGAGTCCTTCGAGCGCGACACCCTTGTCCTCGCGGCGCTCGGCCGCGCGACGAACGCCGTCGACTATGTCGATGCCGTCCAGCGGCGCCATGAGCACACCCGCCGCTTGACCACGTTCTTCGAGTCCTACGACCTCCTGTTGACGCCCACACTGGCGACTCCACCACCGAAGATCGGCGAATTCGATCTGCCGGTCCCGCTACAGATCGGCGCTGACGTCTTGATCAAGACCCGCACGGCCCGTGCGCTGCGCTACACCAAGATCGTCGACGACATGGTGGACAAGAACCTCGGCTGGGTGCCCTACACGCAGCTGGCCAATCTCACCGGGCGACCCGCGATCACGCTGCCGCTGCACTGGACCGCCGCCGGGCTGCCGTTGGGAGTCCAGTTCGTCGCCCCGCTTGCAGGTGAGTCGCTGCTGCTGAAGCTGGCGGCCCAACTCGAGCAGGCACTCCCGTGGGTCGATCGCGTCGCGCCCGTGAGGTGACAGAGTTCACGCGGTTGCCGACGGAGACGGGTTTGATCGGCGCTGCAGGTGGAAATGAAATCGCTATGCAATCGCCCAGCAGGTGCCGGTTCGGGGCGTGCGCCTCGATCCTTGCGGTCGGCGTCGCTTTGACCGGATGTTCGGCCTTCGCAAACAAGGCTGCCACTGAATCCAGCACCGAGGCCACCAAGCCCTCGGTGACGGCGCCCCGAACCGAAGCGACCGCCACGCCCACCCCGATCCCCTCGACCAACGAGATTCCGCCCATCGGAGACGTCTCGTTGGCCACCGACGACCGCGGCGACCTGGGCGAAATAATCGTCGACGGGTCGGGCCGCACCGTGTACGTGTTCACGACGGATCCGCTGAACGACCCCACCTGCTACGACATCTGTGCCGACACGTGGCTGCCGCTGCTGGCCAAGGGCAACCCCGCGGGCGGAGTAGGCATCGATACGGCTGCGGGAGGGATCACTCCGCGTCGCGACGGCGGCAATCAGGTGACCTATAAGGGACACCCGCTGTACCGGTACGCCGGCGACAAGACCGACAAGGACTTCGGCGGGCAGGGGCTGGACCTCTTCGGCGGCGAGTGGCATGTGCTGACCAAAGACGGGCAGCCGCTCGCGTAGCCGGGCTCCTCGGATCGCATAGGTAACGTCGAATGCGATGACAGACACCCCGGCAGAGGTAGTGGAATCCGTCGACCCCCCTCGGCGGTCGCGGCGGCACTGGCGACGCATGGCCGTCGTGTTCGTCATTCTGCTGGTGCTGTTCGGAGTGCCGTGGTGGACGCTGCTGTTCGCGGGTGCGGCATGGCCGTCGGCCGTCGTCATCGTCGGCACCCTGCTCTTCGTCTGTGTCGCCGCCGCACTGCCGTTGCTGATGATGCTGGGCCACGGGCGCAGACACCTCGACTGGGCCGCGGCCGCAGGAGACGCACTTCTCGGCGCGGCCTGGGTGCTTTTCGTGTGGTCCGTGGTGGGCCAGGTGCTGGGGCTGGCGCTACTCGTTGCGGGGGTCGACGACCCCGTGCGGTCGCGCGTGGTCGCCGCAGCCGTCGTGGCCCTGGCCGCGGCGCTTCTTGCGTGGGGGCACTTCGAAGCGATGCGGGTGCCCCGCGTCAGGGCCTTCGATGTGACGCTCGCCCGGCTCGGACCCGCCCTGGACGGACTACGCGTCGCCATCATCACCGATACGCATTACGGGCCGATCAACCGCGCGCGGTGGTCGGCCGGCGTGGTGGCCCGGGTCAACGAACTCGACGCCGACGTCGTATGCCATGTCGGCGATATCGCCGACGGGACGGTCGACGTACGCCGCGAGCAGGCCAGCCCGCTGGCATCGGTGCGGGCCGGGTCGGTGCGTGCGTACGTCACGGGAAACCACGAGTACTTCAGCGAGGCCCAGGGCTGGCTGGACTACATGGAGGCCATCGGCTGGGACGCGCTGCACAATCGGCACGTCGTCGTCGAGCGTGGGGGTGACAAGCTCGTCGTCGCCGGGATCGACGACGCCACCGCCGCGTCGTCGGGCGCACGCGGGCACGGGGCGAATCTGGAGGCCGCGCTGGAGGGAGCCGACCGCACACTGCCGGTGCTGCTGCTTGCGCATCAGCCGAAACAGGTCGCGCATGCGGTGCGCGCCGGTGTTGATCTACAGATCTCCGGTCACACCCACGGTGGCCAGATCTGGCCGTTCAATTTTCTTGTCCGACTGGATCAGCCGGTGGTGCAGGGCCTCAGCCGACACGGTGATGCGACGCAGCTCTACACGAGTCGCGGCACCGGCTTCTGGGGACCGCCGTTTCGGGTGTTCGCGCCCAGCGAGATCACCCTGCTGACGCTTCGTCGCGGGTGAGACCGGCATGATGCCCACGTGACATATCGCTCGCCGACCCTCGCCGAGATTATCGCCACCCTTCAAGTCGAACGCGTCGACGAACACCAGTTCCACGCGACCCAACTCGACAATCCGGCGCACCACATCGTCGGCGGACACATCGCCGGCCAGGCGCTCATGGCGGCCAGCCTGACCGCGCCCGGCCGCACACCCCACAGCGTGCACGTGTACTACGTCCGGGCCGGCGACGCCCGCGAGCCCGTCGACATTCACGTCGATGTCGCGCGCGACGGCGGCACACTGTCGACCCGCCAGATCACGGCGCGCCAGAACGGCCAGATACTGCTCGAGGCGCTCGCGTCGTTCAGCGCGCCGATCGAATCGCTCGATTACTACCAGCCGATGCCCGATGTCGCCGGCCCGGAAACGCTCCCGCCGATCCAGGAACAGTTGGCGGACTACGCCGACGAGCTCGACGGCCATTGGGTTCGCCCGCAACCGTTCGATCTGCGCTACGTCGACGCGCCACCGCGTCTGGCCGTCGACCTGCCCGAGCCGACTGCGCGAATGCGAATGTGGTGGCGGCCCAACGGTTCCGTTGGCGCCGACGAGGTACTGCACAGCTGCCTGCTGACCTATCTGTCGGGCACGACGATGGTCGAGGTGGCACTCGCCCGGCGGCGACAGACACCTATGGGTTCCTTCAACGCACTGATCGACCATGCGCTGTGGTTCCACCGGCCCGTCGACCTGTCGGATTGGGTGTTGTCGGACCAGGTGTCGCCCAGTGGCACCGGGGGGCGAGGACTGACAACGTCGACGATGTACAACCGGGCAGGCCAAGTGGTCTGCATCGCAACGCAGGAGCTGTACTTCGGCCGCGGCCGCACAACTGGATGAGGAGAACAGTGTCTGATCTGATCGAGAACTTGATGCGGGCGAACCTGCTCGACGTCTTCAACGAACGCGACAACGCCAAGCGGCGTGCCGCGATCGAGCGCACCTACGCACCGGACGTCCGGTGGACCGATGCCGAGGGCGTGTCCACTGGCCATGATGCGCTCGAAGCGAAATGCATTGCGCTACAACAGCAACTGGGGAGTCTGCAATTCGTCGCAGCCGACGCTGTGCACCAGCTGCCGAACTTCGGTTATCTAGCCTGGCATCTCGCCGGTGCCGACGGGCAGCCCGTCACGTCCGGTTTTGATGTCGTGCTGATCAAGGACGGCGTGATCACCGAGCTCTACACGGTGCTGTTGCCGCCGCAGCAGTGAGTCCTTAGGAGTGGGATACCTGCGGCCGGGTACCCAAGCGTGACGCTTCTACGAGGAAGGCTCATATGACCGCACCACATCCGCGGCTTGACCAGCAGGATCTGGCCGAAGCCGAGCGCGTGGTGGCCGCGGTCTCCTCGGCCTTCTCGGCCAAAGTGGTCGGCCAGGATCAGCTACGCGAATCGCTGCTGGTCACCCTCCTCGCCGGCGGGCATCTGTTGATCGAGAGTGTTCCCGGGCTGGCGAAGACCACGGCCGCGCGCGTCGTCGCCGAGTCGATCCGGGGCGTGTTCCGCCGCATTCAGTGCACGCCTGACCTGTTGCCCAGCGACATCATCGGCACCCAGATCTATGAGGCCGCCTCCAACTCCTTCGCCACTCAGCTGGGGCCGGTACACGCCAACATCGTGCTGCTCGACGAAATCAACCGATCCAGCGCGAAGACCCAGAGTGCGATGCTCGAGGCGATGGAGGAACGCCAGACCACCATCGCCGGCGTGGAATACCCGATCCCCGAACCCTTCTTGGTCATCGCCACCCAGAACCCGGTCGAACAGGAGGGCACCTATCCGCTGTCGGAGGCCCAAACCGACCGCTTCATGCTCAAGGACCTCGTTCAGTACCCCACCGTCGACGACGAGGTCGAGGTCATCATGCGGATGGATGCCGGTCTCTACGAGAAGAACAACCGAACGCCGCCGGCGGTCGGGCTCGACGAGATCCGGCGTGTGCAGAATCTTGTCCAGACCGTGCACATGGACCGCCATCTGATCGAGTACGCGAGTCGATTGGTCAATGTGACGCGGGCACCGGAACGGCATCTGCCCGCGAACATCGCCCGCTTGATCGAATACGGCGCAAGTCCGCGAGCGACGATCGCGTTCTGCCGGACAGCGCGCGGGCTGGCGGTCATCCGCGGTCGAAACCACGTGGTGCCTGATGACATCGCCCGCCTCGCGCACCGCGTCTTGCGGCATCGGCTGATCCTCGGCTTCGAGGCAGCCAGTCTGCAGATCACGCCCGACGTGGTGATCGACGCGGTGCTTGACGCGGTGCGGGTGCCGTGAGGTCATGGGCAAGCATCTCGACAGCGCCAAGCAGTTTTTCGGCCGCGACACGACCGGGCTGCTTGACGGTGGCCGGTACGCGCTGGTGCACACCCGCAGCCTCGAGTTCGACGACCTGCGTCCGTACGTGCCAGGCGACGATGTCCGCGATATCGACTGGAAGGCCACTGCACGGTCAGGGCACGTCCTGATCAAACGCTTCACCTCGGAGAAGCACCACAAGATCCTCCTGATCGCCGATGCCGGCCGGAACACCATCGCGCAGGCGCCATCGGGTGAGCGCAAGCGCGACGTCGCATCGAACATCATGGGTGCGATCGGCCTGGTCACATTGCGCCGGTCCGACGAGATCGGCATGGTGTTCGGCGACGTGCGCGGCTGCGTCGACATCCGGCTGCGGCGGGGTGAGACGCATATCGAGAGTATGTTGCACCGGTTTCATCACCACACGACGACCGCGCCCGCGCCCAGCAGAGTGGTGACCCAACTGAATTGGGTGGCAAGGCATTACCGGCGCCCGTTGCTGATCTTCGTGGTATCCGACGAGCCAGAGGTCGACGAGGGGCTCAGCGAGGTGCTGACCCGGCTGACCGGCAAGCACGACGTGATGTGGGCGATGGTTGCAGACATGGCCGCAGTCGGAACCGTTGATGACGAAGACGACGGCTATGACGTCGCCGGAGGCCGTGTCGTGATGGGTGGCGCGAAGCTCGGCACGCGGGTGGTCGAGGCGTACCGCCGGGCTGAATTCGAACGGCGGGAACACCTTTCGACCTTCCTGACCACGCAGGGCGTGCCGCATGCGAGGTTCACCGGCAGCAGGCGCATCCGGGCGGGGCTGACTGCGATGACCGGAACGTACGCCCGTGTCCGATGAGCTGATTAGCTTCGTCAGTGGCCCCACCCCGTACTCGTCGTGGTGGCTGTGGCTCGCGGGCCTGCTGTCGATACTCCTGATCGCCTGGTATGCAGCGGTGTTCGTGTTCACGATGACCGGGCGAGGGATCCGGGGTCTGCCTGTCATCGGAGCCGCCCGCAGCGAGCTCGTCAAACGGCGGTCCGCCCGAACGGTGCGCGCCATAGGTGAGAGGTACCGCTCCGGAGAGCTGGCCGCAGGACCCGCTGCTGCGGCAGTCAGCCATGAGTTGCGGGTATTTCTGCACGCAGCCACCGGCGCTCGTGCCGAATACATGCAACTGGATGCCATCGCCGCGGGCGAGCTGGCGTCGGCCGCACCGGTGTTGACGGCACTGACCGACGCGCAGTTCAACGCCGACTCGATCGTCGACGTCGGGGCCGCCGCCGACTCCGCCGAGGAGCTGATCCACACGTGGAGCTGACATGGTGGATCGTGGCGATAGCGGGCTGTCTCGGTCTGGCGATATGTATCGGCGCGGCGCTGCTGCAGCCGAGGACGACCCAGCAGCGTCGAGTGCGTCTGCTGGCCAATGTCGAGCGGCTGACCAGGCTGCCCGAGTATCGCCGCGCCGCCCGGCTGCGCACGTTGTCGACCATGATCGCGATCGCCTTGTTGACCGTGACCTTCGGCGCTTCGGTGATCGCCGCCGCTCGCCCGACCGGTTTACCCACGACCGCAAGGCAATCCGAGGGCATCGAGCCTGAGGACATCATGCTGTGCATGGGCGGCCAACCCAGCGATCCGACCGTCCGTGCGACGCTGCGGTACTTCGCCGAGCAGGTGACCGGCTTCACCACCCAGCGCATCGGGATGACCTCCGCCAATCGGCGGATAGTTCCCCTGACGCGTGACTATCAATATGCCGCAGCCCGATTCAATGCGTATGCGGGCGGGTTGGGCAATGCCGCTGCATGGGCACCCGCGCTGGACTACGTCAACTACGCCGCCGGCGTCGAAGACGTCATGGCATTGTGCTTGACGGGATTTCCGTCCTTCGATCAGAAAGCGGCGCAGCGCCGTTCGCTCATCTACGTGGGCCCCGGATCCATTCGAGCCCCCGGTGACACCCGGCCGGCCCTGTTCACCCCCGGTGCGGTCTTCGACCTGGCGGAGGAGGCCGGTGTGCAGGTCAACCTACTGTTCACCGAAACGGACAACGGAGCACTGGACGCATTGGCCCGCGCGAGCGGAGGTCACGCGTTCCCGGTGAACTCCAATACGGCGGCCGACCTCTTCGAGATCAGGGACAACCCGCCACCACAGACAGCTTCTATAGAGACCGCGGTCAGAGCCGTCGAAACACCCGATTTACCACTGGCATTGGCTCTGGTGGCGCTGGCCGGTCTGGCGCTGTGGCCACTGGTGGTCCGGCGATGACGCTGCATCCGGTGTTGCCGCCGCTACTCCTTGCCGCGGCGGCCGTGCTCGTCGGGGCGCAGGTTCTCGCGCTGCGTCGCTGGCGAATGTCTGGACGCAGCCGGGCCGCGCTATGGCGCTGGCTCCTCGTGACGTGCGCGGCGCTGTTGCTCGTCGTCGCAGCCGCACGCGTGGTGATCACCGGCGACGATGAGTCCGCGCCGCGCAGCGCGGGCGACACCGAGCCGAACGTGTTCCTGGTCGTCGACCGCTCACCGGATATGGCGGTGAACGACATCGACGGCCGTACCCGGATGGAGGCGGCCCGCGACGACCTCCAGGCGCTGATCGACCGATATCCGCGCGCACGGTTTGCCGTCATCGGATTCGCGTCGGCCCCATCGCTGGAGTGGCCGCTGTCTGCGGATACCTGGAGCCTGCGACCGGTTCTGGACACCATCACCCCCTACGCCTACAGCCCTGACGCCGTTACGCAGACCAATGCCGGTGCCGCGAGCACGGTGCTGCGCTACCAGTTGATCAGTGCGGTACAGCAGTATCCGCGGGCCACCACGCTGGTCTTCTACCTCGGCGCGGGCGCGCCTGAGTCACGGCTGCCTGCAAGGGAATTCGTTCCGCCGGAGGGGTCGGTCGACGGTGGCGCGGTGCTCGGCTACGGCTCGGCGGTGGGAGGCCCGATTCCGGGCACCGACATCGAACGGTCTCCGGTCGAGGACACCACGCTGCGGGCGGTCGCCGATCAGTTGGGCGTGCCGTTCATCGCCCGGCCCGGCGGCGCACTTCCCACCGCAGAGCTGCCGGACGACGGCGGGGACAACGGACGCGGTACGGATGTTGCCTCGGCCCGCGGGCAGACCGAAACGTACTGGTTGCCGGCGCTGGGCGCGGCCGTGCTCATCCTGATTGAGCTCTACCTAGTGCTGCGCGACTTCCGGCGCAGCAGGTATGTGAGCGCGGAGATGGTGTCGTGAGCATCATGACGTGGTGGCGGAGCGGTCCCGCGCGGCTGCGGCTGCGCCGTCGCTTGCTGGTGTTCTCCGCGCCCGTCGCATTGGTGCTCATCGTGGTGATCGTCAAGTCGCTGTCGGTCGTCATCGCAGGAGATTCCGCCGTGTCGGCGTATGCCGAACGGGACAACGATGCTTTACGCCGGGCTGTCGACACGCTCACCGTGCTCAATGTGATCCAACCGGACAAAGCCGGTTTCGCCGCAGGAAGCCTCGCAGTGCTCGACAACCGTCTCGACGCCGCGGATCGCAGATTCAGCGAAAGCCTGGCACGCAGGGAATCCTGCGCGACACGCGTCAATCTCGAGCTCGTCCGGGAGACGTTGGGCGACCGCGCGGCGGCAGTGTTTGATGGGCCAACCGCGGTCGGCCATTACCTCGGAGCGCGCACTGTCGTCGAACAAGCCGGGCAGGGCTGCTTTGCGGGGAACACCGATCAGGACCCGCAGCGGCAGGTGCTTCGCAACGACGCGCTTGCTCGCCTCAACCAGAAGATCGCAGCCGCACAGGTTGCGCCTCCGCCGCCCCCGCCAGTGCCCGAGGCACCCGCCGCGCCACCACCGCCGGCGCAGGCCGGTGGCACATCGACGGATACGAATCTGCTAATTCTCGAACCCGGTACACCTATGGAGCGCTTGCAGCAGATACTTCGCGACGCCGCGGCGCGAGACGGCAGGTAGAAAGCGTTACCCGCGCGGCCGCCTCGTCGTGTCGACCCGTGGAACCCCCGGGGTTACAGCGCGAGACGTGGCTTAGCCGCCGCCGGTGTTGATGTTCGACGACAGCGTGAGCATCTGGCCGTTCTTGCACACGCCCCAGCGGCCGCCCCAGCCCGACGTCCACACCACGGGCTCTCCAAGCCAGAACTCGACCGTCTTCGGCGGTGCATTGGGGGGAGGCACTTCGCCCTGGGGAAGGGAACACGGTGGCGGCTGGGCGATGGCGACCTGTGTCCCCAGGCCGAGCGTTGCTGCAGCGAGACCGCCGGTGACCGCGAACGCGGCGAAAATGGTCTTGATCGAAGGCATCGGCATCACTCCAAGCGTCGGGACCCATCCGGCTACTTAGTCGGAATAACCACCCTACGTGATGGCGAAACGCAAGGACGACTCTGATACACCGGACCCACGAAATGTAACGTCGGCCCTCGCCGTATACCGTCCAGATATGAATCGAGTGGCGGTAATCACCGGCGGTGCCGGCGGCATGGGTCTGGCCACGGCGAAGGTCGTCGGGCAGGACCGCACGCTCGTCCTATGCGACGTCAGGCAGGACCGCCTCGATTCCGCCGCCGCGGCACTGAAGGACCTCGGAGTCGCGGCCACCGCGGTGAATTGCGACGTCACCGATCGGGAGGCGGTCTCCCGACTGTTCGAAACCGCATCTGGCCTCGGCACGCTCGCATCGGTGATCCACACGGCGGGGGTCAGCCCCAGCATGGGTGACGCCGACTACGTGATGAGGACCAATGCGCTGGGCACGCTCAACGTCAACGAGGTCTTCTTTGCCGCCGCCGCCGAGGGCTCGGCGATCGTCAACGTGGCATCGATGGCGGCCCACATCATGCCGGAGGAGCTGATCCCGACCGCGCAGTTCCCGACGGCACTGACCGACGAAGGCGCTTTCATGACGGCGATGCTGGCGGCCTGCGACATCGCCGGTGACGAGGCGCGATCCGGTATCGCCTACGCCGTGAGCAAGAGCTTCGTCCGGTGGTATTCCACCTCGCAGTGCGAGAGGTTCAACGGTCGAGGACTGCGGATCGTGTCGGTCTCGCCCGGGTCGATCGACACCGAGATGGGCAGGCTCGAGGAGCAGGCCGGCGCCGGTGCCATGGTCACCGACGCCGCGGTCCCGCGGTGGGGCAAGCCCGAAGAGATGGGTGATCTGCTCGCGTTCTGCGCCAGCGACAAGGCCGGCTATCTGACGGGCACCGACATCCTCAACGACGGCGGAGTGGTCGCCTCGATGAAGGAACGTGCCAGAACCGCAGCCCAGAATGCTTGAGCCGCAAGAGATTTAGCCGCGGTACTCGCTGACGTGCGCGGCGTACTCGTCGAGTATGCGCAGCGATTCGTCGAGCGGTTTGGTGGGCAGCAACAGAGCCACCTGCCCGAACCCCAGGTCTTCGACGGCGCGCCAGTAGTCGGGATCGTCGGGTGTGCCGAACTGAGCCAGCGGGACGTCATGGCCCGCGCCGTCGCGGAGCTGACCGATGCGTTTGGCCAGATGGTCCACGGGAAGCGGGTTGGAGATCCACCCCGCCTCATGCCGGATCACCCGTTTGACGGTGGCATTGGAATCGCCGCCGATGTAGATGGGCGGATGCGGTTTCCGGACCGGCTTCGGACGTAGGTAGGACGAATCGAAGTCGACGTACTTGCCGTGGTACTCGGCGGGCTCGGTGGTCCACAGTGTGCGAATCGCCTCGATGCGCTCGTCGAGCAGCGCACCGCGTGTCTTCGGGTCCGTGCCGTGGTGGCGCAACTCTTCGATGTTCCAGCCGGCGCCCACACCGAACACGAACCGGCCTCCGGAGATCAGGTCGATGCTCGCGGCTTCCTTCGCGGTGATGATCGGATCGCGCTGAATGAGCAGGGCGATTCCGGTGAACAATTCGATTCTGGAGGTCACGGCCGCGGCGGCGGCGAGGGTGACGAACGGGTCCAGCGTTCGGTAGTAGATCGACGGCAGCTCGCCGCCCATCGGGTATGCCGACTCGCGACTTGTCGGTATGTGCGTGTGTTCGGCGATGACGAGCGAGTCGAAACCACGCTCCTCGATCGCCCGTGCCAGCGATACGGGGTCGATGCCGTCGTCGGTCACGAATGTGGAGATCCCGAACTTCATGAGCCGCTCCCTATCGATTGGATACGTAGTGCTTAAGCCAGCGTCGGCGAGAAGTATTCCCCCGTCGAACACCGGGCAAGCGTTTTGTTCAAGACCGGATGCGATACGGCCGTTGACACTGTGACCATGAGTGAGCACGCCTTCACCCCGGCCGCCGGGCGATTTGCCCCGATGCGGTTCTACGATTCCGCGGTCGCGCTGACGCGTGAACGACTGTGGCGCTCGCTGGCCGTCATGTGGGTCGCGCCAAGGCCTGACGACGTGATCGCCGACGTAGGCTGCGGCACCGGATCGTTGGCCGTGCTCCTGGGTCGCGTGGAACCCCGCGCCACCATCGTCGGGTTGGACCCCGATCCCGAAGTGCTTGCCGTGGCGCGGCGTAAGGCCGACGCGGCCGAGGTCACCGTCGATTGGCGCGTGAGCATGGGCGATGCGCTGGTGGACGCGCTGGGTGCGAATTCGGTGGACACCGTCATGTCCAGCCTGGTGCTGCACCAGTGCCCGCTGCCGATGAAGAGAGCAATACTCGGCTCGATGCACGAGGTGCTGAAGCCCTGCGGGAAGGTGGTGATCGCCGACTTCGGGCTGCAGCGCACGGTGTTGATGCGTCTGGCGTTCCGCATCGTGCAGTTGGCCGACGGCAAGGCCGATACCCAACCCAACGCTGACGGAGTGCTACCAAAAATGTTGTCGGAGTGTGGATTCCACGAAGTGCGTGAGGCCGAGGTGGTGTCGACGGTGAACGGTTCGATATCCGTCTACGTCGCGCGCAAGGAGTGAGGCCGCACGATCGGCAGCAGTGCTGCGGGCGTGAGCCCCATCATCTCGCGCATCTGGCGGGTGAGGTGGGCCTGGTCGGCGAAGCCCGCCGCGATCGCCGCGTCGGCCAACGATCTACCGCCTTGGAGCGCCTCGGCGGCACGCCGCAGTCGCGTCCACACCCGCCAGCGTGCCAGCGGCATTCCCAACTGCTGCCGCGCCAGCGCTCGCAGACGCTGCGGTGAGAGCCCGACCTCAGCTGCCACACTCGGTAACGGAATGTCGCTGTCTCCCAAAGCATTCAGTGCGGACACCAATCGCGGATCGAGTGCTTCGGATCCGCGATCGCCCACCGGCCGCAGATCGTCCTCGCTCAGATCGCACAGGTCGGGCACCGCGGCGATGCCGTCGCCGCAGCGCTCACGGAGCCGGTCGGCGAATACGCAGTGTGGTTCGACGAAATAGGTGAGCACGTCCGCCGCGGGCAGCAGGCAGTGCCGCTGCATAGGCGGCACGACGAGCGCCTCGGCCCGGTGCGCGGTGTCCGTTGCGTCCACGACGCCGACGGTGTCGCCCATCCCGATCATGACCTGAAAGGCCGCATGACGGTGCAGCGTCCCGGGCGTCGTCGGACCGCGGTACACCGCGTAACCCTCGCCGATGGCGAATCGGGGCGTCCTACCAGACACGAACCCAGTCGACGAGCATGTCCGCGGGGTAGGTGCCGCCGCTTGGGTCGCCGCCGCCGGACCCGGCGACCGCGAGACCCAGGATCGGGAACAGCGTGAAGCCGGGGTTGCTGAATTGGTAGTTGGGCAGCATGTCGGGCGTGACGGTGAAGTACGGTGACGCACCCTCGGAGTGGTCCAGCCAGAAGCTGATGCCCGCGTCCGTCCACTGTGCGCGCCATCGGTGCCACGCACTATCCGGCGCGATGGTGTGGCTGACGTGTTCGCCGCCGTTGAGGTTGGCGTGGACGGTGGTTCCGGGAGCCCAACTGCCGTTGCCGTACCACTCGATGATGTCGACCTCGCCGCCATGGGCGGGATCGTTGTTGGCCAGATACCAGGCCGGCCACGCGCCCGGGGTGAGGCAGTTCAGCTTGATCCGGGCTTCCCACGTGGTGTTGATGGGTCCCCGGTACTTGCCGAAGAGTTTGCCGCTGTAGTAGGTGTCGCCGTCCTTCGCGGCTCGGATCACCAGGTTGGACTTGCCGTCGAGGAAGAGGTTGCGCCGGTCGTCGCGGTACTGGCCGACATTCTCGGGCAACTCCCAGAATGTCGGGTCCTCCATGCTCTCGCGCTCGTACGCGGGCTCCCATTTCGAGTAATCGGGGGCCGAACCGGCCGGTCCGTCGAAGTTGTCCTCGAAGAGGTAGTCGCTGGTCGAAGGCTCGGCGTGGGCGCTGGGCAGGGACACACTGGCCGCAAGCGCGCCGAGACCGGCAATCTGCATCACGCGGCGGCGATTCATTTCAGGCATCCACACAGGTAAGCGGTTCTGCCCGCCGATCGCAAACCCTTGCCGGCGCTCAGGCGTTGCGGCGACGCCTGTGGAACGGATCTGTCAGCGCCGGCGGCACGTAGCCGACGTCGCCTCGAGAAAGCGTCGATCCGGGCGGCACGATCTCGTCGATCTTGTCGAGGACGTCGACCGAAAGCTCGACCTCGGCGGCGCCGAGCTGGGATTTCAGGTGGTCGAGGGTGCGCGGGCCGATGATCGGCGCGGTGACCGCCGGATGCTGCATGACGAATGCCAGCGCCAGATGAATCAGCGACAGCCCGGCATCGTCGGCCAGCTGACCGAGCGCGTCCGCGGCGTCGAGCTTGCGCTGATTCTCCGGGCGCGTCATGTCGAAGCGGCCGGGCATCAGCTTGCTTCGCCTCGACTCGGGGAGATCCTTGTCCTTGCGGTAGCCGCCGCTGAGCCAGCCGCCGGCCAGCGGGCTCCACGGCAGCACGCCCATGCCGTATTCCTGCGCCACCGGCAGCACGTCGGCCTCGATCCCGCGGACCAGCAGTGAGTACGGCGGCTGTTCCGTCACGAACCGCCCGAGACCGCGCGTCTCGCTGACCCACTGCGCACGAACCATCTGGTGTGCGGGGAACGTCGACGAACCGAAGGCGCGGATCTTGCCGGCCCGCTGCAGATCGGTGAGCGCGCCGAGCGTTTCCTCGATGTCGGTGTCGGGATCGGGGCGGTGAATTTGATACAGGTCGATCCAGTCGGTGTTCAGACGGCGAAGGCTGTCCTCGACCTCGCGGACGATCCAGCGCCGGGAGTTTCCGCGCTTGTTGGGATCAGCTTTGGTGCCGGGTGGAGCCCCGAACGGGACACCCATCTGGATGTTGACCTTCGTCGCCAGCACCACATCGTCGCGCTTGCCGCCTGCGAGCGCCTTCCCGACGATGATCTCCGATTCGCCCTGCGAGTAGACGTCGGCGGTATCGATGAAATTGATGCCTGCATCGAGTGCGGCGTGGATCGTCGCGATCGATTTGTCGTGGTCGGGCTCGCCGAAACTGCCGAACATCATCGCGCCCAGACACAGCGGGCTCACTTGAATTCCGGTTCGTCCGAGGCTGCGGTACTCCATGCCTGCGACTGTACGCCCGCGTTAGGTGAGCTAATGATCGCCGTTGACGGGGCCCGAAAGTGCACTGCGACTATCCCGTTGGGGATGCGTGGTCCAAGCACCCCCGAATGAGGTGGCAGTCCGTTACCGTCGCGTGAATGAGTGATGGGACGCCGACGTCCAAACTGCCGTCCACCCAGTCCGGTCCGACCCGCGCGCCGACGAGTACCCAACGGGCGGTGCTCAACACCATCAAGGGCTCAGCGGGCAACCTCGTCGAGTGGTACGACGTCTACGTCTACACGGTGTTCGCGTCCTATTTCGAAGCGCAGTTCTTCGATAAGTCCGATACGAACTCGACGGTCTACATCTACGCGATCTTCGCGGTGACGTTCTTGATGCGACCGGTCGGATCGTGGTTCTTCGGTCGCTTCGCGGACCGGCGCGGGCGCAAGGCCGCCCTGATGTTCAGCATCACCGTCATGTCGACGTGCTCATTCGTCGTCGCCGTCATGCCCACGCGCGAGAGCATCGGATATTGGGCCGCGGTGATCCTGGTGATCGCCCGGCTCGTACAGGGATTCGCCACCGGCGGCGAGTACGGCACGTCGGCGACGTACATGTCGGAGGCGGCGACGGCGAATCGGCGCGGCTTCCTGTCGTCGTTCCAGTACGTCACCCTCGTCGGTGGCCACGTGCTGGCACAGGTGACCCTGCTCGTCGCGCTGCACTTCCTCGACGACGACGCGATGCACGAATGGGGTTGGCGGATTGGCTTCTTCATCGGCGGCATCGCCGCGCTTGTGGTGCTGTGGATCCGCCGCTCGATGGACGAGTCGCTCAGCGAGGCGCATCTGGAGGCGATTCGCGAGGGCAAGGACAACGAGGCAGGATCGCTGAAGACCTTGTTCACCGCACATTGGCGGCCGCTGCTGCTCGTCTTCCTGATCACGGCGGGCGGCACGGTGGCGTTCTACACCTACAGCGTCAATGCGCCCGCAATCGTCAAGTCGACCTTCGGGTCCGACCGTGCGCTGACGGCTACGTGGGTGAACCTTTTGGGTCTGATCTTCCTGATGCTGCTGCAGCCAGTGGGTGGACTCCTCAGCGACCGCATCGGACGCAAGCCGCTTCTCGTCTTCTTCGGGGTGGCCGGGGTTTTCTACACCTACGTCCTTCTGACATACCTCCCCAAGACGACGTCCGCGGTGATGGCGTTCCTCATCCTGGCCGGCGGCTACATCATCATCACCGGCTACACGTCCGTGAACGCCATTGTGAAGGCGGAGCTGTTCCCGGCTGAGATCCGTGCTCTGGGAGTGGGTTTGGGCTACGCGCTCGCGAACTCCGCGTTCGGGGGCACCGCCCCGTTGCTGTACCAGGCCTCCAAGCCCGATCACGTCACCCTGTTCATCGTCTACGTCACCGTGATCATCGGTGTCAGCCTGCTCGTCTACATCTTCGGGCTGAAGAACAAGGGAGAGACCGTGCTCGACCGAGAGCAGGGCAGCGCCTGGACTGTCCCCGTTTCCTCGACCACTAGATGATCCCGTCAAACGAAAGAGGAACAGCTATGGCCCGCAACGGATATGTTCTGGCACCCGCGCTGTTGGCCGTCGGGCTGCTCACTGCAGCCTGCGGCAGTTCCGATGATTCCGGCTCCAAGACTGTTACCGAGACCGTCTCGGCAAGCACGACCACAACATCGGCGGCGCCCGCGATGACAGGCCCCGCGATGACGGGCCCCGCGATGACGGGCGCCGCGACCGCGGATCTGCAGTCGCTGATACCCACGCCGGCGAGCAGTCAGCGCACCGACGGTCCGGAGGGGATTCAGGAGAACGGTATCCATAAGCACTTCTTGGTCACCGGATCCCCGACCGAGGTCATGGACGCGTACAAGACGGCGCTGGAGGGCTCGGGCTGGACGCTGGTCGTCGAGAATTCCGGTGGGGGTAATGGAGGCGGCGGCGCCACGTACACCGGGACCAACGGTGACGCCTACGGTGTTTTCGTCGGGGGTGGCTATGCAAACACGACCGATGTCAACTCCTGCGCCTGGCCTGCGAAACCGTCGAATACCAACTGCGGCAGCAATAACTGACGAATTAGCTACCGTCTGGGCTTAGTGTTCGGATCAATCCGGAAAGCATTTCCCCACGGAAATTGATTGTGTATCCCGTTGGGGCACAGGACAAGTAATTGGCCGACAGATCCGTCAATTTCGGTGGTCAGACCCTTGCGTCGGCGTACAGTCAGTCGGGCCAACAGAAGTCGTCGTTCCAGACGAAGGGGGTTCTGTCATGTTGCATCTCACCCGGAAAATCGTCCTCGCGTTTATGTTCGCCATAATCGTCACGACGACGTCGGGATGCGTGATTCCGGTAACGATCGACTGCACGCCATTCGCCTGCACGCCGTGACAACGCGCTGACCCGACGGGCCCGGCGCCACCGGGCGCGTAACCCGTTGCGCACCAACGCCGGAACTTGTCGGACCCGGGTGCTTTGATGGGGTATGTCGTCGATCGCACCCAAAGAGCGTGTTGACGTGTTGTTCGATGAGTTGGCGGAGTTGACCGGTCAGCGCAACGCCATCGACGGACGGATCGTGGAGATCGCCGCCGAGATGGAGCGCGACTCGCTGATCGGCATGACCGGAGCACGGTCGGTCGCGGCGTTGGTGGCGTGGAAGACCGGCTGCTCCCCGGCCAACGCTTCTGTCATCGCCGCCGTGGCACGCCGGCTGGAAGAGTTTCCGCGCTGCGCGGCCGGTCTGCGCGAAGGCCGACTGTCACTGGATCAGCTCGGCGTCCTCGCGACGCGGGCCAGCCACGGATCCGACGAGCACTACGTCGAATTGGCCACAGTCGCCACCGTCACCCAGCTGCGTACCGCGGTCAAACTCGAACCCCGCCCCGAACCCGAACCACGGTCTGAGCCGGCGCGGTCGATCACCAAACACTCTGACGAGGAATCCACCACGTGGAAGATCACCCTTCCGCACGTGGACGCCGCCGTATTCGACGCCGCACTGCAGTCCCATTTGGACGCGTTGGTCGCCGACTGGAAACACGACCACAACAACGATGCCCGCTCCGATCAGGCGCCGCCGCTTCCCGCCACGATCGATGCGTTCCTGCGTCTCGTGGAGTGCGGCTGGGATGCCGACGTGGCCCGCCGGCCCCACGGGCAGCGCACCACCGTCGTCGTGCACCTCGACGTCAAGGAGCACGCCGGTTCGCTGCATCTAGGGCCGCTGCTCACCGACGCCGAACGCCAATACCTGTCCTGTGATGCCACGTGCGAAGTGTGGTTTCACCGCGACGGCCAGCTCATCGGCTCCGGCCGCACCACCCGCACCATCAACCGCCGACTCCGCCGCGCACTCGAACACCGCCACCGCACCTGCGCAGTGCCCGGCTGCGACGCCACCCGCGGCCTGCACGCTCACCACATCCAGCACTGGGAAAACGGCGGACCCACCGAACTGGACAACCTGGTACTGCTCTGCGCCTACCACCACCGTTTGCATCACCGCGGTGTCATCACCATCACCGGACCCGCCACCGTTGTGAAGGTCACCGACAGCAGCGATCGACCACTCAGCGCGGCATCGTTGGCGCGCCCACCAACACGACCCCCACCCGCCGTAGCGCCCTGCCGCGGCCCGCTCGGCGAACGCGCCGACTGGTGGTGGTACCAGCCCTTCGAACCCCAACCACCACCAACCAACAACTAGCCCGCGCGTTTGGCTTCGCCACCCTTGGTGGGGCTGTCGTCGCCGTCGGACTCCGGTGGCCAGGGTCATCTGGATCCGAAGAACCCGAAGAGGTAGTCAGTCGGTCGCTAGCTTCCGTTGGCGATGCGCAGCAAGACGTCGGCCAACGCGGACGGTCGCGACAGGAACGGTGAGTGACTTCCGGGGAGTGCGACGATCTCGGCCCCGATATCGTGAGCTATCCGCCTGGACCAGACGGGATTGACCACCAGATCGTCATCGCACACCACGGAGGTGCAACTCACCGAAGGGTGCTCGGTCAGCGAGCACGGCAATGTCCACGCATTGCCCGACTGGACCCGAAGATGATCGACGGCCGTGGCAGCGGTGGCCTCGTCGCAGTCGGCGTAGAACACCTTGCGGGCGAAGTCGAGATCAACCCACTGCGTTCGGAATTGCTCGTCGGGCTCACTCAGGCCCTGGAGCCATCCCTCGGCGAACTCCGTACTGACCATGTCGGGCTGGGCCTGCCATTGGCCGACGAGGCTGCTTCCCGCCTCCGGAACCGACGCGCACAAATACACCAGATGACGCACTGGGCGACGGACCGGGACCAGCGCGCCGGTGGCACCGGCCAATGAGTGGGCCACCACGACCACGTCGTCGCCACACCCCTGAAGGGAGCCGGTCACCACATCCGCGTAGGCATCGAAGTCCGCAGAGCCGTCCTCAGTCGGTAGGTCAGGCGCCACCACGTCATGCCCGGCCTGTTCCAGAAGGGGCGTCACGCGTTCCCAGCACCATGCGTCGTGCCATGCGCCGTGTATCAACGCGAACGTCGTCATGCGCCGAGCGTATGGGCTCAGCGGCCGGACGGAGGCGGAATCAGTCGAGGCGTCCCACGTCAACGACGCGCAGGACCGCAATGCCCTCCTCGTCGGACTCCTCCAGATCCACCTCGACGTCGAAGCCCCAATCATGGTCTCCGGCGGGATCATCGAGGATCTGCCGCACCCGCCATATGCCGGGTTCCCGGTTGACGATCAGCAGCGCGGGACCGCGTGCATCGGCGCCCGTGAACACCTCGTCGTGCTCGGCGAAGTAGCCATCGCCGACCTCTTCCCAGCGCTCGGCGGTCCACCCCGACGCGGCGTCCAGATCGCCGAGTTCGAACCAGCGCCGCCGCGCGAACAGCTCCACCCGCCGGAACAACGCATTGCGGACCATCGCGGTAAACGCCCGCTCGTTCCCCGTCAGCGGGCGCGGCCGGGCGGGTACCGCTCGAATTTCTTGGAGGGGCGCACCCCCATGTTCGTCCGGGTTGGTGAGCTGCTCCCACTCGTCGAGCAGACTCGAATCGACCTGGCGGACAAGCTCACCGAGCCACTCGACGATGTCGGTGAGCTCCTCGGTCCGCGCCGCGGTGGGTACACCCGAGCGTAATGCCTTGAAGGCATCGGAGAGGTAGCGCAGCACCGCACCCTCCGACCGCGTGAGTCCGTAGACGCTGACGTATTCGCGGAATGTGAACGCCCGCTCCCACATCTCGCGCACGACCGACTTCGGCGACAGCGCCCCGTCCGCGGCCCAGGGATTGCTTTGTAAGTACACCTCAAAGGTGTGCGTCAGCAGCTCGTCGAGCGGCCGCGGATAGGTGACCTCGTCGAGAAGTTCCATCCGCTCGTCATATTCGATACCTTCGGCCTTCATCGCCGCGATCGCCTCGCCCCTGGCCTTCTTCAGCTGTGCGGCCATGATCTGGCGGGGATCCTCGAGCGTCGCCTCGATCACCGAAACAACGTCCAGCGCATAGGTTTCCGAGCCCGCGTCGAGTACATCGACGGCGGCAAGGGCAAACGTCGACAGCGGCTGATTCAGCGCGAAATCGGGTGGCAGGTCGACGGTGAGTCGGTAACGACGCCCGTCAGCCTCGGGTTGGTCGAGCCGCTCCAGCACGCCGGCCTGCAGTAGCGAGCGGGCGATACCTACCGCTTCGCGGATGTGCCGCAGTTGTCGTTTACGGGGCTCGTGGTTCTCGGTGAGGAGTCGGCGCATCGCGGCGAACGGGTCACCGGGCCGGTCGACGACGTCGAGAATCATCGCGGTCGACACCCGCATGTTGCTCGTCAACGGCTCGGGCGGCGCGGCGACCAGGCGAGTCTGCGTGGACTCGCTCCACGGAACCATGCCCTCGGGCACCTTGCGGCGCACCAGCTTTCGACGTTTCTTCGGATCGTCGGCGACCTTGGCGAACTGTTTGAGATTCTCCACCTCATGGTCGGGGGCCTCGACGACGACGGTGCCCGCGGTGTCGTAGCCCGCTCGCCCGGCCCGTCCTGCGATCTGGTGGAATTCGCGCGCGCTGAGCAGTCGGGTGCGCGTGCCGTCGTACTTCGACAGCGCCGAGAAGACGACGGTCCGGATCGGCACGTTGATGCCGACGCCGAGAGTGTCGGTGCCGCAGATGACCTTGAGCAGGCCCGCCTGGGACAGCTGTTCCACCAGTCGCCGGTATTTCGGCAGCATCCCGGCGTGGTGGACGCCGATCCCGTGCCGGACCAACCGCGACAGCGTCGTTCCGAACGCCGACGAGAACCGGAATCCGCCGATCAGGTCGGCGATCGCCTTCTTCTCCTCCTTGGTGCACACGTTGACGCTCATGAGCGCCTGTGCGCGCTCGAGCGCCGAGGCTTGGGTGAAGTGCACGACGTAGACCGGTGCCTGCTTCGTCTCCAGCAGGTCGGCGATCGTCTCGTGCATGGGCGTCGTCGCGTAGTAGTGGTGCAATGGGACCGGGCGTTCGGCGTTGGCGACCAGCGCCGTCGGCCTTCCGGTGCGGCGCGCCAGATCTTCCCGCAGGAAGGTGACATCGCCGAGAGTGGCTGACATCAACAGGAATTGGGCCTTCGGCAGCTCCAGCAACGGCACCTGCCACGCCCAGCCGCGGTCGGGGTCTCCGTAGAAGTGGAACTCGTCCATGACCACCACACCGATGTCCGCGGCGCTGCCCTCGCGCAGTGCGATGTTGGCCAGTACCTCTGCGGTGCAGGTGATGATCGGTGCGCTCGCGTTGACTGCGGCGTCGCCGGTGAGCATGCCGACGTTGGCCGCACCGAACACGTCGCACAGGTTGAAGAACTTCTCGCTGACCAACGCCTTGATCGGGGCGGTGTAGTAACTGCGCCGTCCCGCCGCCAGCGCGGCGTACAGCGCGCCGGTGGCCACCAGCGACTTACCCGAGCCCGTCGGCGTGGCCAGGACCACGTTCGCACCGCTGACCAACTCGATCAGCGCTTCCTCCTGGGCGGGGTAGAGCACGGTGCCTTGCGCCTCGGCCCACGCGGCGAACGAGGCGAACAGTTCATCGGGATCGGAGCCCTTTGCGCGCAGAGCGGATAGGTCGCTTGGGTCCTCGAGCAGAGCGGTCATGTTGGGGACCAGCGTGCCTGATGTCCGTCTTTGACTCAGCCGAATTCCAGCAGCGTGTAGGCGCCGCGGATCTGCTTGGTGAGCCGCCACTGCCAGAAAGCCGGGAACACCTTCTCGAAGATGAAGCCCCGTCCTGCAGGCATGGGCAGGTCGTGCACGGCACGGATGCCGGGGACCGTGTTGGCCAGGTCGGCCAGTTGATTCGCGGACAGGCTGAACGGCATCGGCGGAACGCGATACTGCTTGGAGGATTTGAGGCCCTTGGGAGCGAACTTCTTCACCAGCACCGGCGGCAGGTCGAAGATCATCTGACCACCCGGAAAGCGCTTGGCGCACTCGGTGATCAGTCCCGTCGCATCGTCGGGCTGCAGATACATCAGTAGGCCTTCGGCCGTGATGAAGACGCCGTTGCTCGCGTCCACGGCGTCCATCCAGGAATAGTCCAGTGCTGACTGCGCGAGGTTGGTGATCCGCGCAGATGAGGGCAGCAGCTGACGGCGCAGGTCGATGATGGGCTGGAAGTCGACGGTGAGCCAGCGGAATTCGGCGTCCGGCAGCGCGCTGCTGATGCGCCAGAAACTGGTCTGCAGGCCCTCGGCGAGTGCGACCACGGTGGCGGCCGGGTGTGCCGAGAGGTACTGAGTCGCGGCCCGATCAAAAGCGAGCGAACGCAGAGCCATCTCCTGACCCTTGCGGCGGCCGAACTTGTCGAAATCGAAGTGGATGGCATCGACGAGCCGGATGGCCATCGGGTCTTCGATGATGGCCTCTGGGTGGCGGGCCTGGTGCGCCCGGCCGTTGAGTGTCAGCAGCGCGGTCTCCGAGACCCCGGTGAGCATGCGGGCGTCGGCTCTTTCGCCGTTGGTGTGCGTCATCGGTGTCAGATCCTTGCAGGCAGCGGCCCGACCAGATTCGACGGTCGACACCACAGCGCCACGACGGCGGTCAGCACCGCGGCAACCCCGAACGCCGCTTGCACGCTGAACAGATCTGCGGTCCCGCCGAGCAGCACCGCGGCAATCGGCCGGGAGCCGACGAAGCCGACCAACCACAGCGCCATGATCCGGCCGCGCAACTCCTCCGGTGCGCGCTCCTGCACCACGGTGCTGAGCCCCGTCATGGCCCAGCCGAAACCCAGACCGGACAACACGAACCCGGCCATCGCGGCGGTCGCCGTCGTGCCGAGGGTCAGCAGTGCGCACCCCGCGGCCAGACCTGCCAAACCGATCGACGACACCCGATCGGAGGCCATCCGGCCGCCCATCACCGCGAGCACCGCCATACCGACCGCGGCGCCGATGCCGAAGCTCGCCGACAGCATGCCGACCAGATGGGTGCCGCCGCCGAGTGCATCGGCCATCGACGGGGTCAGCGTGATCGACGGGTCCGATGCGATACCCACCGTCGTCACCGCGACCAGTGCGAGAAACAGTGGGCGGTCCCGCCACACGTACCTGACGGCGGCGCGGACGCGGTAGTCGGTGCCGGAGCGACGTTCCGGGGGAGAGGGGAACCGCACCACGACGAGGAAGATCGCGAAGATGAGGTGCAGGACGGCGCTGGCTGCGAAGCCCGCGGCCGAACCGAGATGTGCGGCCAGGTAGGCGCCCGCGGCCGGGCCGACGATGCGACCGACCGTCATCGGCATGCTGTTGAGCGCCATCGCCGTCGAGAGTTCGCCGTCGCGAATCAGATTCGGCACGATCGACTGCATCGCGGGGCCGCCGACGACGAAACCGAACCCGACGAGCAGCGATCCGATGAGGATCGGAATCGCCACCGCCATCCCCTGCAGATCGTGGTCGGCGAACAGCCACACCGCCGCGAAACCCGAACCGGCGACACACAACACCCTGCCGAGCAGGATCTGCCGTGCGGGGTTGCCGGTGTCGGCCCACTTGCCGCTGGTCGGACTAAGCAGGAGCTGCGGTCCGAACTGCACGACGCCGACCATGCCGACCATCAGTGCGGACTGCGTCGCGTCGTACATCACGATCGCCGCGACGATTCCGTGCGTCCACACGGCCACGACGGCGAACATCTTGCCCCAGAACAACGCCCCGAAGACGGGGTCGAACATCAGCCCGAGCGCGCTGCGGGGCCGCGGCGGGGCGGTGGCCTCAGCGGTCATCGGCCCGCCGTGGATTCGAATCGTTGGGTCAGTCGCTCCAACAACGTGACCAATGTGTCGACGTCGGTGTCGGGCCAGTCGGCGATCGTCTCGGCGACCAGCTCGCGTCGCCGGTCCGTCACGGTCGCGAGCGCTTTTCGTCCGACGTCGGTCAGCACCAGCACGCACCGGCGTTGGTCGTCGGTGGCATTCGCCTTTGTCAAAAGACCCGCGGCGACGACGGAGGCCACGGTCCGGCTGGCGGTCGAGTGCTCGACGGCCAGGTAATCGGCGACGTCGCTGATGGATGCGCCACCGCCGGATTGCTCCACCGCGCGCAGCACGCGCAGGGTCGAGACGCTGGTGACGGGGTCCCCGCCATGGAGGAGCCGGCGCCGCCAACTCGGCCGCTGGCGCGCGACATGGAGGCGCGTCAGCAGTTCGTCGAGGTGGTCGTAGCGCGATTGCGGCACGTATATATGCATAGCACATACATATTTACGGCCGAGCGGAGGGTGTGCGCGCTGCTGCACGGTATCGCCTGCATATGGTCGAAACCGTGACGCTCACCTACGACGACGCGCTCCGTGACCGGATCCGCGGCCATCTCGCGGGTCATGATCGCCGTGCCGTGATCGACCCGACGAAACGGCACGCCGCCGTCGCGGTGGTCCTCGTCGATTCGGTACTCGGCGACGACCGGGTGGATCCCGCGCCCGTCGACGACTGGATCGACGGCCGGCCGATGCCGGAGGACCTCGACGGCCGCATGGTCGATGTCGCGGGAGGCGCGGCGTTTCTCCTGTGCCGCAGGGCATCGCGGCTGTCGTCGCATGCCGCCCAGTGGGCGTTGCCCGGTGGGCGGCTGGACCCCGGCGAAGACGCCGTCACCGCGGCGCTGCGCGAACTGGACGAGGAAGTGGGCGTCACGTTGAGCGACTCGGCCGTCCTCGGACTCCTCGACGACTACCCGACGCGATCGGGCTACGTGATCACGCCGGTCGTCATCTGGGGCGGCGGGCGGCTCGATCTGCGTCCCGCCCCCGACGAAGTGGTCGCCGTCTACCGGGTCGGGCTGCATCAACTACAGCGCGACGATTCGCCGCGATTCATCACCATCCCCGAGAGCCCGCGGCCCGTCGTTCAGATCCCGCTGGGCAACGACTTGATCCACGCCCCAACGGGTGCGGTGCTGCTGCAAACGCGATGGCTGTGCCTCGAGGGCCGGCACGATCCGGTCGACGAGCTCGAACAACCCGTCTTCGCCTGGAAATAGTCGTCTCAGGCGAGACCACTAAGCGCAGCGGGCAGCGGACCGCGGTGCAGAACGCCGAGCCGTTGAGTCGCGCGGGTCAACGCGACGTACAACTCCGCCGCGCCGCGCGGTCCGGCGGCGAGGATCCGGTCCGGGTCGACCACCAGAACGGCGTCGAACTCCAGGCCCTTCGTCTCCGCAGGCGGTACCGCGCCGGGTACGCCCGGTGGCCCGATCACCACACTCGTGCCCTCCCGCTGCGCTTCCTCGCGAGCGAATTCTTCGATGGCTTCGGGCAATTCGTCGTCGGTGACCTCGCGCGACCACGGCATCACCCCGCACGCGCGCACCGAGTCCGGCGGCCGGATATCGGGCGCGAACTCCGCGAGCAGTGCGGCGGCGACCGTCATGATCTCCGCGGGCGTGCGGTAGTTGACCGACAGTGAGCGGTACACCCAGCGGCCGGGCACATACGGTTCGAGCATCGGGTCCCATGAGGTCGCCCCCGCCGCCGATCGACGCTGGGCCAGATCGCCTACCACGGTGAAGGACCGGTTCGGACAGCGACGCATCAGCACCCGCCAGTCCATCTCGGACAATTCCTGGGCCTCGTCGACCACCACGTGCCGGTACGTCCAATCCCGGTCGGCGGCAGCGCGTTCGACGAGTTCACGGGTGTCGCGTTCGGTGAAGCGCTCGGCCAGATCCTCGGCGTAGAGCATGTCCTGGGCGAGCAGATGGTCTTCGTCGTCCATCAGATCTTCGCGGCTGATCAGGTTGTCCAGCACCCCGGCCGCGAAAGCGGCCTCCGCCTTACGTTCCCGCTCGGCGGTATCGTCTGCCGGCTTGTCGCGGCCCAGCAGGTCGACGAGTTCGTCGAGCAACGGCACATCCGAGACGGTCCATGCGTCGCCGTCGACGCGGTACAGCACCTGGTCGGCGTGCGCGGCGCGCAGCCGTTCGGGCGATGCGTACAACTCGCCCAGAAGCGTCTGCGGCGTCATGATCGGCCAGAGTTCGTCGAGCGCTGCGGTGAACGCGGAGTTGTCGGAGAGTTCGTCGATCAGGTTGGTCCGCAGTTGTTCCCATGCGGCGCGATCGTCGCGGGTCAACCAACCCTTGCCGATCCGCGCGATCGCCCGCTCGGTGAGGACATACGTGATGATCTCGGTAAAGACGGTGCGGGCATCGTTGTGCGGCTTGCCGCTCGAGCGCGCCTCCTCGCGGGCCCACTCCGCGGTCTCGGCGTCGATGCGCACCGTGACGTCAGCCAGCTCGATCGACACCGGATCCTTCGGCAGCCGTTGCCGGTCGGCGATCGCGGCCGCGAGCACGTCGAGCATTCGGAGCGAGCCCTTGACGCGCGCCGCCTCGTCGCCGTCCTCGTCGGTGACGCGCAGTCCGGGCACCAGGTCGCCGACGGTCATGAACACGACGTCGGATTCGCCGAGCGACGGGAGCACGCGCCCGATGTGATCCAGGAACGCCGGATTGGGGCCGACGACGAGGACACCGTGGCGTTCGATCTGCTTGCGCTGCGTGTAGAGCAGGTACGCGACGCGGTGCAGTGCCACCACCGTCTTGCCGGTGCCGGGGCCGCCCTCGATTACCAGCACCCCGGGATGGTCGAGCCGGATGATCTCGTCCTGCTCGGCCTGAATCGTGGCGACGATGTCGCGCATGCCCTCGCCGCGGGGCGCGTTGACGGCGGCCAGGAGCGCGTCATCCCCGCGTTCATCACCAGTGGGTCGGCCGAACACCTCGTCGGTGAAGTCGACGATCTGCCGTCCGCGGGTATGGAACTGGCGCCGGCGGCGCATGTTCTCCGGGGTCGCGGCGGTCGCGATGTAGAACGCGCGCGCCGCGGGCGCCCGCCAGTCGAGCAGCAGCGGCTCGTATTCGTTGTCCTTGTCGAGTATGCCGATGCGGCCGACATAGGAAGGCTGGCCGGTGATGCTGTCCAGCCGGCCGAAACAGAGTCCGCCGTCGGCGACGTCGAGGCGCGCGACCTGTTTGGCCAGCGCACGCACCTCGACGTCGCGCGCCACGAGTGTTCCGCCGTCCATCCGGTCGACGGGCGATCCGAGCGCGGCGCGGTATCGGTCCTTCACGCGCGCGCGTTCAGAGTCCAGACGCGCGTACAGCCCGTCCACATAGCTCTGTTCGGATTGAAGTTCGTCGTCGTAGTCCTGAGTTGACACATGCCCCCAAAATCGTCGTTTAAGACCTAGGCCTGGGATTGTGCGGCATGACCGGGGCCTTGCCGCAAGCCCCCATGTGCGTTATATGTTGTAGGTGGAAGGGATCCGAGGGCCCTTCCATTCTTGCTTTCCGGGCCGCGTCTGCGCCGTGCATAAGCTGGCGTGAGTGTTCATCGTCCTGCTGGCCGTGGCCCTGACGCTGATGAACGCCTACGTGTGGAAACGTCTGGTCAAGGACACCACCCGCCGGGGCATTGTGCGATGGATCCTCACGGCCGTGCTCGTCGCGCTCACGCTGTTGCTGGTCGCGGCCCTCGTGGTGCCCCGCTTCGTCGGTGTGTCCAAGGCGGGCTGGTACGCGTGGCCGGGCTATCTGTGGTTCGGCCTCATCGCCTATCTGTTCCTGACGCTGCTCGTCCTCGAACCGCTGCGGCTCGTGCTGCGCGGTTGGGTCAGGCGTCAGCCGGCAGCAGAACCTGTCGAGAACGAGCCGCTACCCGCGACGGCGTTGAATCGCCGACTGTTCATCGCGCGGGCGAGTGCGGTGGCAGCCGGGGCCGCGTCGGTCGGCTTCGTCGGCGTCGGCGCCGCCACCGCGCTCGGACCGCCCGACCTTCTTCAGGTTCCAGTGCGGCTGCGTCGGCTGGACCAGGCCTTTCGCGGGTTCCGCATCGCCGTGGTGTCCGATATCCATCTGGGTCCGCTGGCGGGCCGGGCGCATACCGAGCGCATCGTCGGGGTCATCAACGCGGCGGAGCCGGACCTGGTGGCGATCGTGGGCGACCTGGTGGACGGGACGGTCGAGGAACTCGGCGCCGCGGCCGAACCGCTGCAAGATCTGTCCGCACCCGAGGGAGCGTTCTTCGTCACCGGAAACCACGAGTACTTCGTCGAGGACACCGCGTCCTGGCTGACCGAACTCGAGCGGCTCGGCGTGCAGCCGCTGCGCAACGAGAACATCGCGATCCGGCGCGGGGGCGCCGCGTTCGACCTCGTCGGCGTCAACGACATCGGCGGTGAGAGGAGCGGCGACCCGGCCGACTTCGACCGGGCCCTTGCCGGCGTCGATCCCTCACGTCCGTCGATCCTGCTCGCGCACCAGCCGGTGATGGTGTCCCAAGCCGCCGAACGGGGACTGGACCTGCAGCTGTCGGGGCACACCCACGGCGGGCAGATGTGGCCGTTCCACTACGTCGTCCGCATGGTGCAGCCGTCGCTGGCAGGTCTGTCGACCGTGGACGGCACCCAGTTGTATGTGACAAGGGGTGCGGGGTTCTGGGGTCCACCGGTGCGCATCGGCGCGCAGCCGGACGTCACGGTGCTGACGTTGGAGTCGTGAGCGCCCGTCGATCGTTGACATGTTGACACAAATAGATAGTCTTTGTGTCAAGCCACACATCGGAGGGCCACATGGTCGCAACTGCCGAGACTTCGCCCACGCACGACGCCGAATTCGTACGACCGAGGGTTCTGGCCGAATTCCGCAAGCACAGCGGCAGCACCTTCGGCGGGTTCTTCGGCGCGGCGGCCTTCGACGAGGTCGCCCTCGTTCCGGTGGCGGCGGCGGTGGACAAGACCGGCCGCTTCGCCGCCAACTTCGCCGACCGCGGTGTGCGCAGCGGGTTTTCGGCCTTCCTGGCCATCTGGGGCGACCCGGCGGATCGGGCTGCAGAGGCTGAACGCCTGAAGATGATGCACCGAGAGGTCCGCGGCAAGGGGACCGGTGATTTCGCCGACGTGCGATACAGCGCACTCGATCCGCGGCTGTGGAACTGGATCGCGGTCAGCGGAATGTTCTTGGTGCTCAACTCCTTCACGCCGTGTACGGGTATCGAGCTGTCCGACGCCGAACGCGAACTCGCGTATGCGCAACTCCTCGACGCCTTCCGAGGGCTCGAACTGCCGGGGAAGAACGCGAAGTTACCCGCGACCTATGCCGAGGCGGCGGACTACTACGAGACGATGGTGCGGGATGAACTGCAGGCGAACACGTTCCTGCAACGCGTCACCGTCGACCTGACTCGGCTGCCACTGCCGACGATCGTGCTGCCCGAGCCGTTGCGCCGGCTCTTGACGCCGCCGTGGATGGTGCTGCGACCGGTGGCGGGCCATGTCGTCAAGGTGTGCTCCTTCGGCATCCTGCACCCAGGTATCCGGGAGCTGACCGGGTTCCGGTGGGAGTCGCGCCATGACCGCGAGTTCGCACTGTACTGCCGGGTGCTGCAGCTGGCCTGGCGCGTTCTTCCCGACAAGCTGTTGCTGATCCCGTTGGCGCGCAATCGGATCGAATACGAGAAGCTGGTGCGTGTGCACCGATCGGTTGCGCTCGATTCGTTCGCTCCTCCGCCCGGCTGCCCCGCGGGCTGACCCAGGCTGCCCGGATGCGACGCACCAACGCCAGCCCCACCCAACAGGAGGCGGCGATTCTCAAGGCCGCCGCCGAGGAGGTGGCGCTCGTCGGCGTCGGCCGGTTGAGCATGGAGGTCATCGCCCGGCAGGCCGGGGTCAGCCGAAGCACGCTGTACCGCCGCTTTCCCAGCCGCGATGCGCTGGTCACCGAACTGGGCAGGCAGACCTTCGATTTCGCGATGGCGCGGCTGCAGACGGTCGCGATCGACAACGGCCCGCAGGAGGCCGCCGTAGCCGCATTCCGCGAAGGCGTGCGGCTGCTCACCGGTGAGCCGGTGATGCGTAGATTTCTGCAGTTGGACGGCGACTTCACCGCGACGACGGGAATGTTCGACGAGGCCAGGATATTTCTGGTCAGCGCTTCCACGGCGATGGCCAAGGCGCTGCGCTCGGCGGGCGCGACGATGTCGGACGGCGACCTCCTCGCGGTGGCGGAGTTGCACATCCGCCTGGCCGCCTCACTGGTGCAGGTCAGCTCCCCGGTGCTGGATGTCACCGACGACAGCGCGGTGGCCGCCTACGCCCGGACCCATCTGGCACCTCTCGTGCGCTGATCGCCCGGCTGTCACAAAACCGCCGCCTGTCCGGTCCTACCTCATGAAGGAACGACCAACAGGAAGGCGCATCATGAGAATCGTCGTCATCGGGGGCACCGGGATGGTGGGCAGCAAGCTCGTGCACACATTGGACGAACACGGCCACGACGTGGTGGCCGCCGCACCGTCAACCGGTGTGAACACGTTCACCGGCGAGGGACTGGGAGAAGTCCTCGCGGGCGCCTCGGTTGTCGTCGACGTGTCCAACTCGCCGACGCTCGACGATGCGGCGGTGGACTTCTTCCGCACCGCGACCACCAACCTGCTCGCCGCCGAGAAAGAGGCCGGGGTGAGCCATCACGTTGCGCTGTCCGTCGTGGGCACCGACCAGCTCGCGCTACAGAGCGGCTATTTCCAGGGAAAGCTGTTGCAGGAGCAGCTCATCAGCGGGGGCCCCGTCCCGTTCACCATCGTGCACGCGACGCAGTTCTTCGAGTTCATCAACACCCTCGCCGACTCCGCCACAGAAGGAGACACGGTGCGGATGCCACCGGCGCTCTTCCAGCCGATGGCCGGCGTCGACGTCGCAGAGGGTGTCGCCATCGCCGCGGTCAACGCACCGGTGAACGGCATCGTCGAAATCGGCGGCCCGGAGACGTTCTCACTCCCCGACGCCATCAGGATCGCGCTGACCGCACGCGGGGACACCCGCACGGTGGTCGCCGATCCCGCAGCTCGGTACTGGGGCATCGAGCTCGACGAGCGCACCCTGGTCCCCGGTAGCGGTGCGAACCTGTTCGACACCCGCTTCGAGGAGTGGATCCTCGAGGCGGCCGCGAAGACCTAACGGGAAGGAACGACGAGGCGATGGACGTCCACGAGGCGGTCGCGTCACGACGGGCGGTACGCGGATTCACCGACGAACCCGTGCCACGGGAGGTGATCGAGCGCGTACTGTCGGCCGCGGCGAATTCGCCGTCCGGATCGAACCTGCAGCCCTGGAACATCTACGTGGTGACGGGCGAGCCACTGGCGCAGCTCAAGAAGGTCGCCACCGAACGCGTCGCCGCGGGCGATCCCTGGGACGAGCGGGAGTACGTCATGTACCCGCGCGATCTGAAGTCGCCGTACGGCGAACGCCGAGCGGCGTTCGGCAGGGACCGCTACACCGCACTGGGCGTCGCGCGGGAGGACTGGGAGGCGCGCACCAGGGCCGCCATCGCGAACTGGGACTGCTTCGGCGCGCCCGTCGCCCTGTTCTGCTACATCGACCGCGACCTCGGCATGCCGCAGTGGTCCGACCTCGGCATGTATCTGCAGACCGTGATGTTGCTGCTGCGCGCCGAAGGGCTGCACAGCTGTCCGCAGATGGCGTGGTCGCAGGTCCGCAAGTCGGTCGATGCGGTGACGTCGCCGCCGCCGGAACTGATGCTGTTCTGCGGGATGTCGATCGGGTACGAAGATCCGGACGTCGGTTTCGTCCGCAACGCAAGAGCGCCGCTCGATGAGACGGTGACGTTCATCGACGGCTGACACCGGAGGTTTCATTGCATGACTGAGCGAATCGACTACAACGAGGTCGCTTCCGTGGCATGAAAGTGCTTGCAGGCGTGCACGTTTACGTCAGCCAATCGGGAACGAGCATCTTCGATGCGCGCGAGAAGGCCGCCCTCGCGTGGGCGGAGACGGTGACCCGGGTATCGACCACGGGTGTCCCCGACAGCGCGTACGAAGCCGCGTCGGAGCACTTCGACGACAAGGAACTCGTGGACCTGACGATCGCGATCGGCCTGATGAACGCCTACAACCGGATGGCGATCAGCTTCCGTTCGGTGCCCGCCGCAACGGGCTGAACCCCGGGCTGCGCGCGCACTACGGACTACGGATTCTCGACTACGGATTTGCAAGGGTTCGGTTCGGACGCCAAGCCGCAAGGCTCAAGACAAGAGCGAACGCCGAGTACCTGGAGGTCCATCGTGAACGTTGTCACCAGCCCACCCGAGTCCGACGCGGATCTCGCCGCCCGCTTCACGTGCGAGGTAGAGCCCCTGCACGATCTGCTGTCGCGCGGCGCCCGGCGACTGACCCGTTCGGACGCCGACGCCGAAGACCTGTTGCAGGACGCCTTGATGCACGCATACACGGGATTCCACACCTTCACCGACGGCACCAACGTCAAGGCGTGGCTCTTCCGGATCCTCCACAACCGGTGGGTGAGTGGTTACCGGGCGAAGCAGCGCCGACCGGCGGAGGTCTCGCTCGACGAGATCGCCGACTGGGATCCGTCCCTACGGCTGTCCGAAGCCCCACGCTCCGCCGAGGCGGAGTTCCTGGATGCGTTGCCGAACAACGAGATCACGTCGGCCATGGCGACGCTGCCCGAAGGATTCCGGACGGCGATGTACTACGCCGACGTCCTGGAATACACATACGCCGAGACCGCGGCGCTGATGGACGTGCCGATGGGAACCGTGATGTCCAGGGTGGCCCGCGGCAGGAAGCGACTGCGCTTCGCGCTGGCTCACCTGGCCGAGCGCAGCGGCGACGTCGCGGCGCTCGAACCGGACATCGCCTAGGGCAATATGGCGCCATGACGTTCGACAAAGACATCACCGGACTCGTGGTGATCGATCCGTACAACGACTTCATCTCCGAAGGCGGCAAGGTCTGGGATCGGCTGAAAGATGTTGCAGAGCGCAACAACTGCATCCCGCATATGGCGGAGGTCCTCGACGCCGCGCGAGACGCCGGTATCCGCGTCTTCTACGCACTGCACCACCGGTTGCGGCCGGGCGACTACGAGACGTGGAAGTACATCGCCCCGATCCAGCGGGCGGCCTGGCAACGCAGAACGTTCGAATTCGGAACGTGGGGCGGTGCGTTGCGGACCGAATTCGAGCCGCGTGACGGCGACATCGTCGCCCAAGAGCATTGGTGTTCAAGCGGTTTCGCCAACACCGACCTGGATCTGCTGCTGAAGAAGCACGGCATCCACAGACTCATCATGGTCGGCCTGATCACCCATACCTGCGTGGAGGCGACGGTGCGCCATGGCGCCGAACTCGGTTACGACGTCACGGTGGTCAGGGATGCGACCGCAAGCTACTCGGACGCCGAGATGCACGCCGCCCTGGACGTGAACATGCCCAATTACGCCGCGGTGGTGACAACCCGGGAGGTCGTCGAGGCGATCAGGGCCTAGTCACGTTCCGCAGAAGGTCCGGTACTTGCCGAAGTCCTCGGGTGCCGGATCGGCGTACCGCTCAAGGCCAGGCCGTTCGTCGTACGGGGCGGTCACGGCTTCCAGCAGCCCACCCAGCGGATCCAGATCGCCTGCGGTAGCCGCCTCCAGCGCTTCCTCGACGAGATGGTTGCGCGGGATGTACACCGGATTGATCCGGTCCATGACCTCGGCGTCCGGACTCAGCGCGCGCCAGCGGGTGAGCCACTCGTCGAACCCCGCGAGGTCGATGAACATCCCGCGAGCCGGTTCGGTATCGCCTCGGGCGGCCCGGCCGAGGTGACGGAAGAACGACGTGAAGTCGACGTGGCTGGCGGCGAGCAGACCCAGCCCGTCGTTCATCAACGCCGTCGCCGCCTCCTCGTCGACGTCCCCGGCCAGCCCGAACTTGGCGCGCATCCCCGTCGCCAGCATCGACTGGACCTGCGTGCCGATTCCGGTGAGGCTCTCCTGGGCGAGGGCCACCGCGCGGTCCAGGTCGTCGTCGATCAGCGGCACCAGCGTCTCGGCGAAGCGGGCGAGATTCCATCCGGCGATCGACGGCTGGTTCGCGTACGCGTAGCGCCCCCACGAGTCGATCGAGCTGAAGACCGTCTCGGGGTCGTAGGCCTCCATGAAGGCGCACGGCCCGTAGTCGATCGTCTCGCCGGAGATCGTCATGTTGTCCGTGTTCATCACGCCGTGCACAAACCCGACGAGCATCCACTGCGCGATCAGCGCCGCCTGCGCGGAGCCAACGGCGTCGAACAACGCGAGGTAGCGATTGTCGGCGTCGGCCACATCCGGGTAGTGGCGCGCGATGGCGTGATCGGCCAGCCTCCGCAGCAGGTCGACGTCACCGCTGGCCGCCACGTATTGGAAAGTGCCGACCCGCAGGTGGCTGCTTGCGACGCGGGTGAGCACGGCCCCCGGCTGCGGCGTCTCGCGTTGTACTGGGCGCCCCGTGGCGACGACGGCCAGCGACCGCGTGGTCGGGATCCCGAGCGCGTGCATGGCCTCGCTGATGATGTACTCGCGAAGCATCGGCCCGATCGCGGCGAATCCGTCACCGCCGCGAGAGAACGGGGTGGCGCCCGACCCCTTGAGATGGAGGTCGCGAAGTTCGCCGTCGGTGGCGGCAAGTTCACCCAGCAACAGTGCCCGGCCATCGCCGAGGCGCGGAACATAGCCACCGAACTGGTGCCCGGAGTAGGCCTGCGCGACCGGGACCGCGCCGTCGGGGACGAGGTTGCCGATGAGGAAGCGCACCCCGTCCTGGCCGCGCAGCCAGCCGGAGTCGATGCCGAGTCGATTGGCCAGGGGCTCGTTGAGAACGAGCAGGCGCGGTGCGGGGGCGGGTTCGGCCTGCCAGCGGACCGCCAGCTCGGGTAACTCGCGTGCAAAGCGGTCGTCCAGGGCGACCCCGGTATCGGAGCCCGTATCGGGTGCAACGCTCACGCCACCCAGCCTACGGAGGGGTACAGGTCGGGTCTGTAAGGTGAGGCTCCCGGCAAATGCGTCAGCGGTCATCGTCGACCCGTCCATGCCGAGGTAAGTTTTGCCTGATCAGGAGCAGTAGGAGCAATCCGGTGACTCTCAACACCATCGCGCTTGAGCTCGTGGCGCCGAATGTGGAAAGAGGCCGTGAGCAGGCGCTCGAGGAAGCGCAAAAAGTGCTGCGCTGCTCCGCAGAAGCCGGTCTCGAGGGCCGGATCCGGCACGTGATGATCCCCGGAATGATCGAAGAGGACGACGACCGGCCGATCGAGATGAAGCCGAAGATGGACGTCCTGGAGTTCTGGACGACCATCAAACCCGAGCTGTCCGGCGTGCACGGGCTGTGCACCCAGGTGACGGCGTTCATGGACAAGCAAACGCTGCGGCAACGGTTGATCGACCTCAGTTCCGCCGGCTTCGACGGCATCGCCTTCGTCGGTGTGCCGCGCACCATGAGCGACGGCGAAGGTTCCGGCGTCGCCCCGACGGACGCCCTGTCCATCTACGACGACCTGGTGCCCAACCGCGGCGTGATCCTGATCCCCACCCGGGAAGGCGAACACGGACGGTTCAACTTCAAGTGCGATCAAGGCGCGACCTACGGCATGACGCAGCTGTTGTACTCGGACGCGATCGTCGGCTTCCTCCGCAATTTCGCCAAGGAAACCGACCACCGGCCCGAGGTCCTGCTGTCGTTCGGGTTCGTGCCGAAGATGGAGTCCAAGGTCGGCCTCGTCCACTGGCTCATCCAGGATCCGGGCAACGCCGCCGTCGCCGCCGAACAGGATTTCGTCAAACAGCTGGCCGCCGCCGAGCCCGCTGAGAAGCGCCAACTGATGGTCGATCTGTACAAGCGGGTGATCGACGGTGTCGGCGAGCTCGGCTTCCCGTTGAGCATCCACCTCGAGGCGACGTACGGGGTCTCCACACCGGCGTTTCTGACCTTCGCCGAGATGCTCGCCTACTGGTCGCCCGACAAGCCCTGACCGATCTCGACCCGGATGCCCGAGCTGTCAGTCGCTGAGCTTCGCAAGCGCCTAGACGGTCTGACGATCCGCGACGCGGCACGCCTGGGCCGTCGCGTCAAGAACCTCCGCGGCGCATCGCCCGACAAGCTGCGGCACGTCGCCGAGCAGATCACCGCGGCCGAGGGGCTGATCGCCACGCGACTGGCGGCCGTGCCGGCGATCACGTACCCCGATCTTCCGGTCAGCGCACGACGCGACGAGATCGCCAAGGCGATCACCGACCACCAGGTCGTCATCGTCGCCGGCGAGACGGGCTCGGGTAAGACCACGCAGCTGCCGAAGATCTGCCTCGAACTCGGCCGCGGTATCCGCGGCACAATCGGACACACCCAGCCGCGCCGCCTCGCCGCACGCACGGTCGGCCAGCGCATCGCCGACGAGTTGGGCACGCCGCTCGGTGAGGCCGTCGGCTACACGGTGCGGTTCACTGATCAGGCGAGCGACCGAACTCTGGTGAAGCTGATGACCGACGGCATCCTGCTCGCCGAGATCCAGCGCGACCGCCGCCTGCTGCGCTACGACACCCTGATCCTCGACGAGGCGCACGAGCGCAGCCTCAACATCGACTTCCTCCTCGGCTACCTCCGCGAGCTGTTGCCACGGCGGCCCGACCTCAAGGTGATCGTCACCTCCGCCACGATCGAGCCGGAGCGCTTCGCGGCCCACTTCGGCGGGGCGCCGATCGTCGAGGTGTCGGGGCGGACGTATCCGGTGGAGATCCGGTACCGGCCGCTGGAGGTCTCCGTACGTGCGCCGACCGCCGAATCGAACTCAGCTGACCCCGACGATCCCGATCACGAAGTGGTCCGCACGGAAGTGCGCGATCCGACCGACGCCATCGTCGACGCGGTGCAGGAACTGGAGGCCGAACCACCTGGCGACGTCCTGGTGTTCCTGTCCGGTGAGCGCGAGATCCGCGACACCGCAGAGGCCTTACGCCATCTGCCCAACACCGAGGTTCTACCGCTCTACGCCCGCCTGCCCACCGCCGAACAGCAGCGCGTCTTTCAGGCCAGCCGGAGTGGGAGGCGAATTGTGTTGGCCACCAACGTCGCCGAGACTTCGCTGACGGTGCCCGGAATACGCTACGTCGTCGACCCCGGCACCGCCCGCATCTCGCGCTACAGCCGCAGGACGAAGGTGCAGCGGTTGCCGATCGAGCCGATCTCGCAGGCGTCGGCAGCGCAACGGGCCGGCCGGTCGGGCCGCACTGCGCCCGGCGTCTGTATCCGCCTCTACGCCGAGGACGACTTCGAATCACGGCCGCGGTACACGGATCCGGAGATCCTGCGCACCAACCTGGCCGCGGTCATCCTGCAGATGGCGGCATTGAACCTCGGCGACATCGAGACGTTCGGATTTCTCGACCCACCCGAGCGGCGCAGCATTCGCGACGGCGTCGTGCTGCTGCAGGAACTCGGCGCATTCGACGCGCAGGGCGCCATCACCGATATCGGCCGACGGCTCGCGCAACTGCCCGTCGACCCACGACTGGGCCGGATGATTCTGCAGGCCGACGAAGAGGGTTGCGTACGGGAAATCCTGCTGCTCGCCGCCGTGCTGTCGATTCCCGATCCGCGGGAACGGCCGACGGACCGTGAGGAGGCCGCGCGCCAGAAACATGCCCGGTTCGCCGACGAGCACTCGGACTTCGTGTCCTACCTGAACCTGTGGCGCTACCTCGGGGAGCAACGAAAGGAACGCTCTGGCAGCGCTTTTCGACGGATGTGCCGCGAAGAGTTCCTGCACTACCTGCGCATCCGCGAGTGGCAGGACCTCACGGGTCAGCTGCGCAGCATCGCCCGCGACCTCGGCATCCGTGAGTCTGACGATCCCGAACCCGCCGACCCCGCGCGCGTGCATGCGGCACTGCTGGCCGGTCTGCTGTCTCACATCGGCCTGCGTGAGGGGGAATCCCGCGACTTTCAAGGTGCACGCAACGTCAAGTTCGTGCTCGCGCCCGGCTCGGTGCTCACCAAGCGGCCGCCGCGGTGGATCGTCGTCGCCGATCTCGTCGAGACGAGTCGGCTCTACGGTCGCATCGCGGCGCGCATCCAGCCGGAAGCCATCGAAAGGGTCGCAGGCGATCTGGTCGGACGCACCTACAGTGAGCCGCACTGGGATGCGCAGCGCGGCGCGGTGATGGCATACGAACGCGTCACACTCTTCGGCCTGCCGCTGGTGCCGCGCCGCCGGGTCGGCTACGCGACGGTGGAACCGGCGATCGCGCGCGAACTGTTCATCCGGCATGCGCTGGTCGAAGGTGACTGGCAGACCCGTCACCACTTCTTCCGCGACAACGCTGGGCTGCGTGAGGAACTCTCCGAACTCGAGGAGAAGGCCCGGCGCCGAGATCTTCTGGTCGGCGACGACGAGGTCTACGCCTTCTACGACGCCCGTGTTCCCGCAGAAGCGGTGTCGGCCAGGCACTTCGACGCGTGGTGGAAGAAGCAGCGGCACAAGACACCCGAGCTGCTCACGATGACGCGCGACGATCTGTTGCGCAAGGACGATCCGTCGGCCGATCAGCCGAACACCTGGCAGGCCGAGGAACTGTCACTGCCGCTGACCTACCGGTTCGAACCCGGTGCCGACGACGACGGCGTGACCGTACATGTACCCGTCGAGGTGCTGGCCCGCCTGGGCGGCGACGAATTCAGCTGGCAGGTACCGGCTCTGCGCGAGGAGCTCATCACCGTATTGATCAAATCGCTACCAAAGGACCTGCGCCGCAACTTCGTTCCCGCACCGGATACGGCGCGGGCCGTGCTGGCAGGCATCGCGCCCGACGGCCAACCGATACTGCAGGCCCTCCAGCGTGAACTGCACCGCCTCACCCGCATCCTGGTGCCGATCGACGCCTTCGACCTCGACAAGCTGCCACCGCACCTGCGGGTCACGTTCGCGGTGGAGTCCGACGGTAAGGAGGTGGCCCGCGGGAAGGATCTGGAGGTGCTGCAGTCGCAGCTCGCCGCGCCGATCCGCCGTGCTGTCGCCAACGCGGTGGCAGGTCAACTGGAACGAACGGGCCTGCGCGACTGGCCCGATGACCTCGACGAGTTGCCGCGCACCGTCGAACGGACCAGCGGTGGGCACGCGGTGCGGGGCTACCCGGCGCTGGTCGATGCCGGCTCCACCGTGGATGTGCGGGTGTTCCCAACCGAGGCTGAACAGGCGGCCGCCATGGCGCCGGGGATCCGCAGGCTGCTGCGCCTGGCGGTCCCCTCGACGATGAAGAGTCTTGAGCGACAACTGGATCCGCGCACCCGCCTGATGCTGGGCGCCAATCCGGACGGATCTCTGCAGGCGTTGCTCGACGACTGCGCGGACGCGGCGACCGACAGGCTCGCATCGGCACCGGCGTGGACCCGCACCGAATTCGCCGCATTGCGCGATCGGGTCGCCCAACAAGTCGTGCCGACGACGCAGGCGATCCTCGGCCAGGTCGAGAAGGTGCTCGCAGCGGCCCATGAGGTGGAGCTGGCGCTGCCCGCCAAACCTGCACCCGCGCAGGCCGACGCGATCGCCGACATCCGCGACCAGATCGGCCGCCTCCTGCCGCAGGGCTTCGTCACCGCTACCGGGGCCGGCCGGCTGACGGATCTGACCCGGTACCTGACCGCCATCAGCCGCCGGCTGGACCGTCTGCCGCACTCCGTCGGCGCGGACCGGGAGAGGATGCAGCGTGTGCACGACGTCGAGCACGCACTCGACGACCTCGTCGGCGCATTGTCACCTGCCCGCGCGGCCGCCGAGGACATCCGTGACATCGAGCGCCAGATCGAGGAACTGCGAGTCAGTCTGTGGGCACAGCAACTCGGCACTGCACGCCCCGTCAGCGAGCAGCGGATCTACCGCGCGATCGACGCCGTCCAACCGTGAGAGCCCGCGATCGGGTATCTATAGGTCCTATGCGCATAGTCGGCCCGCGGATCATCTGGGCCGCGGCGGCGATCGCTCTGGTCGCGGGCTGCGGCGGCGGTGAGCAGGCCGCCGCAACGCCCGACACGAGCACGCCGAACGGACCCGTCCCGGTCGTGAAGCCCGTGGTGATCTCCGAGATGCCGCACGACACCTCGGCGTGGATCGAGGGCCTGGAGTTCGACGGCCCCACCCTCTATGAAGGCACCGGTGTCGCAGGCCAGTCACAACTGCGTGAACTCGACCCGGAAACGGGCGCGGTCCGCCGAGCGGCCGCGGTGCCCAACAACTACTACGGCGAGGGGATCACCGTCGTCGGCGACCGGATCTGGGAGCTCACCTGGCAGAACGGCGTCGCCGTCGAGTGGGACAAGAACACCCTCACGCCCCTGCGGGAGGTGCCGGTGACCGGCGAGGGCTGGGGACTGTGCAACGACGGGGATCGGCTCATCCGCAGTGACGGCACCGACCGGCTGAGGTTCCACGACCCGGCAAGCTTCGCCGAGACGGGTTCTGTCAGCGTCACGCGCGACGGTAAACCGGTCGCCAACATCAACGAGCTGGACTGCGTGGACGGGCAGGTGTGGGCCAACGTCTGGATGTCCGACACGATCGTGCGGATCGACCCGGTGACCGGTCAGGTCAATGCCGTCGTGGATGCCACCGAGCTGGCCAACGAAGCGGGCCGGGACCGGCAGAAGGTGCTGAACGGCATCGCGCACATCGAGGGCGACGAGTTCCTGATCACCGGCAAGTACTGGCCGAAGATGTACCGGGTGCACATCGACGTCCCCTCGAACTAGCCCGAACTGACGCGGAATAGCCATCACGTCGTACCGGGTTGCCCCACACATGACCTTTGACCCGCGCACGCTCCTCGCCGAAAGCAGACTGGGTGTTCTCGGCACCATCAAGTCCAACGGACTCCCGCAGCTGTCCCCGGTGACACCGTTCTACGACCGCGATGCAGACGTCATCTACGTGTCGATGACCGAGGGCCGCGCCAAGACCGCCAACCTGCGCCGCGACCCACGGGCCGCGTTCGAGGTCACCAGTTCCGACGGCTGGGCATGGGCCACCGCCGAGGGATCGGCGACGCTCACCGGGCCGGGGTCGGACCCGAGCGGACCCGAGGTCGAGGCGCTGGTCGACTACTACCGCCGTGCTGCAGGCGAGCACCCGGACTGGGACGAGTACCGATCGGTGATGGTGTCCGATCGCAGGGTGTTGATGGCGCTGACGGTGGAGCGCGTCTACGGCGAAAAGCTGCGCTGACACCGCGGCGGGTTTACGAACCCGGCGCGCGGTGTATCGCTGAGTGATGCGACTCGCGGATATCTACCGCAGGACCGGCGCCGATCTGCCGTACAGCGATCCCCTCACCTCGCACGGGTGCGAGATGGAGGGCTGGTTCTGGCGCCTGACCGACGCGGCGTCCGGTCGTGCGGCCGTGGCGTTGTTCAGCATCAACCAACATCCCGAAGGCGACTGGTCGACGGTCGCCGTCGCGGCGCACCCCGGCGGGTTCGTGCGGGCGGCAGCGCTACAGGACGCGCGGTCTGACGATGCGCCGTTCGAGCTGCACGCAGGAACTCCGGGGAAGGACGAATTCAGTGCGACGTACGACGCGCTGCACGTCGAACTCGACGGCGCCACGATGGATCTGCGTTTCGACAAACCGTACGAGTGGCCCATGGCGTTGGCGGGCGGCGGAATCGCGTCGGCGATTCCGTTCCTCAACCAGTACTGGCACCCCTACCGGTTAGGCGGCACCGCGACGGGCGAGTTCCGATTCGGCACCGAGCGTTGGCGGTTCGACAACGCGAAGCTCTACACGGAGCGCAACTGGGGCGCGGGTTTTCCCGAGCGCTGGTGGTGGGGCCAGGCGCACGACTTCGGCGATGCCGACGTGTCAGTGGCATTCTCCGGAGGTCTGCTGGCGCTCGGGCCGCTGCGCAGTGACGCGGGTGGGGTCGTCGTTCGGCTCGACGACCGCGTGATCCGCCTTACGCCGCCGACGGCGTGGGTGCGTCCTGAACTCGACGACCGACGGTGGTCGGTGCGGGCGACATCGGTGCGCTATCAGGTCGAGCTCGAAGGCGATGGGACACACCTGGCCCCGCACGTGCTGCCCGTTCCGCTACCCGCGGAGCGACGCAACGTCAACACCGATTACGAGCATCTCGCGGGCCGGCTGCGATGCACCGTCAGGGAATTCGGCAGGGTCATCTTCGAAGGGAAGTCGGAGTTGGCGGGACTCGAAGTCGGACACCTGCCCGGCTGACCGTATGGTGTCGGGATGCGCGTGGTCATTGCCGGCCTGGGTGACAGTGGCGTCCTCACCGCGATCAAGCTCGCGAAGCACGCCGAAGTCGTCGGCATCTCTGCCAAGCCGGGCCTCGTCAGCGGGCAGGAGCTGGGCTGGCGGCTGTCCCGGCCGGGCGACTGGGCCCGGCACAACTGGATTTCGTTCGACAAGTTCCGTGGTCTCGATCGGGTGCGGACCGTCCAGGGGACGCTGACCGGAGTGGATCTGGCCGCACGCAAGGTCTTCCTCGACGGTCCCGACGGCGTCGCCGCTGTCGAACCCTATGACGCGCTGGTGATCTCGACGGGGGTCACGAACGGATTCTGGCGCAGGCCCGACCTGCAGTCCGCCGATGAGATCGAGGCCGGACTGCTCGCCGTCCATGACCGCCTGGCCAACGCCGAATCGGTAATGGTGATCGGCGGCGGTGCCGCAGCGGTGAGCAGCGCGGCCAACCTCGCCAGAATCTTTCCGGGCAAACGGGTCGATCTGTACTTCCCCGGCGAGCGCGCGCTGGAGCACCACCACACCCGGGTCTGGGAGCGGGTGCATCGTCAACTCGTCGAGTTCGGGGTCGAACTTCACCCCGGCCACCGCGCGGTCATTCCCGACGGCTTCGGTTGCGATGACATCACCAGCGCGCCGGTCGAATTCAGCACCGGGCAGCCGCCCGCGTCCGCGGACGCCGTGCTGTGGGCGATCGGTCGCGTGCGGCCCAACACGGAGTGGCTACCCGCAGAACTTCTGGACGAGCAAGGATTCGTGCGCGTCACACCTGAGCTGAGAGTGCCCGATCACCGCGGCGTCTTCGCGGTCGGCGACGTCGCGGCCACCGATCCGCTTCGCACGTCGGCCCGCAACCGCGCCGATGGGCTGCTCGCGAAAAACATCCTCGCCGAGTTCGCCGACAAGCCCCTCAGCTCTTTCCGTCCCGCGAGCCGGCGGTGGGGTTCGGTACTGGGGATCCAGCCGGACGGACTGGAGGTCTTCGCGCCGAACGGGAAACCGTTCCGATTCCCCGCCTGGTCGTTCGAACGGATCCTGATGTCGTTGATCGTGCGCCGTGGCTTCTACCGCGGAATTCGGGACAACCGCCCGCTGTCCTGATCAGCCGGCCCGGGGTAGCTCCGCGGTGATGAGGTCCATCAGCGCGGGATACCGCTTGGCCTCACGGTGTGGGCCGGGCTTGCCGCTGCTGATGAGACCCGCCGCGAGGCTGCGCTCGGGATCGGCCCACACGGCGATGTTCGTCAGGCCGGTATTGCCGAACGCGGCAGGTGCGTTGCGGCCGAACGGCCCGAACCTGTTGGAGCCCAGCATGTATCCGGTGCCCCAGCGCAACGGCATCAGGCCGCTCGCGACGTCGGGCCGCAGCCGCCTGCACTGTTTGACAGCACCGCGAAGCGTCTGCTCGCCGATCACCCGCACGCCGTCGAGTTCCCCTCCACGGCGCAGAATCTCGGCGAACCGCGACAGTTCGTCGGCGGTGGAGATGGTGTTCGACGACGGCAGCACCGTGGTCAGGTATTGGGGACTGTTGGAGTACGGGATGATCTTCTGCATCGATCCACCGGTCGCGAGGCTGAACACCTTCTCCAGCGGAGCGGGCGCGGGCTTGCCGGTCGCATGGCTCGGTGCGACAAGTGGAACATCTTGTGGCGCAACACCGTAGTTGGTCCAGCGGAAGCCGAGCGGGTCGAGGATCTCGGTGGCCAGGATCTCCCGGATGCTCTTGCCGGTGGCGGCCGAGACGATCTCACGGATCAGTGGGCCCCACGTGAGGCCGTGATAGATGTGCACGAGTCCGGGCCGGTGCAGCGGCTTGAGTTCGCCCAATTTCTCGCGGGTGTACTCGCTGTCGTTCATCCGGCTCAAGTCGGGACGGGGACCGGTGTAGATGGGAACGCCTGCGCTGTGGGTCATCACGTGCCGGATGGTCGTGCGATCCTTGCCGTGGCTCGTGTACGTCGGCAGGTAGTCACACACCCGGTCATCGAGTGCGAAGTGACCGCGCTCGACCAGCATGTGGATCACCGTCGTGGACATCGTCTTGGCTGCCGAGTATGCGCAGAACGGCGTATCCGTTGTGACAGGTATCTTTTCGGCGTCAGGAGGGTCCGTCGGCCCGTTTCCCCAGCCGTGGCCGATGGCGCGGTTGAGGACGACTTTCCCGTTGTGTCTCAGGCACAGCTGTATCGCGGGATGCATGCCGGCCTGATACCAGTACCGGGCCGCTTGCCAAATCCGCTCGATCGACGCCGGGTCGACCTCCGAATGGTCTTCCTCGCCGACCGCGGTCACTGCGTCGAGGTCGGCCGGCACACGGATCCGGCCGTCCCCGGTAGCGATGGTCAGGGGGTGGGTCCGGGCGCCTCGCCCGATGGCGCCAGGTGCTCCGTCGGGACGGGCGCCTCTTCTGCCGGAGCGTCGGATGCCGGAGCCGATGGGCCCGATACGGCGGGCGGCGGGCCCGACGGGTTCGTCAGGATGAGTTTGCCGAGCTGCGCAAGTATGTCCGTCGCGCTGCCTTGGGCCGGCACCGGAGCGTTGGTCAGCTGCCACGTTTGGCAGTCGTTGGTCGTGAACGCCGTATCGCCCTGCATGATCTGCACGACCTGGGGCTTCTTGGTCATCGCATTGTCGACGACCGAATCGCCGCTGGTGCGCTTCCAGTAGCAGGCTCCGTCGGGCACGGGACCCGCTGACGCGTAGGTCCCCGGCACGATGTCTTTTCCGACTGCGAAGGTTCCGTCGCCGTCGATCGTCGTTTTCGGGCCAGGTGGGGCTGCCTCGGCGGAGGGTTGGCCGCCCGGGCCGGGCGGTGCCGGCTCGTCGGTGGGCTGCGCATTGACTTGACCAGCAGAAACGCCGGCCGCGATGAGCAGCGCTGCGGTCAGCGCAGCAGTTCTCGTCGGCCTCATATCAAGTCAGTCTAAGCGCCGCCGGAAAGTGTTACTTCCGGGCGCGAGAACCCGCCGCCACAGCAGGGCTGTGACGGCGGGTTTTCGCTACGCGATTCGATCGGACTCAGCCGGCCATGAACTGGCTGTATGCCGATGCGAGGTCCGGCGGCAGCACCGCCACGTTGCACTGGCTCTGCTTGTCGCCGATGGGCGCCAGAATGCCGCGCAGGTCGTAGTACTCACCGGGATTGGCGGTGAAATAGTTGCGGAGAGTCACCGCAGCCTGCTCGCGGGGCTGGTTGGTGGCTGTCGTCACCGCTGCGTCCGCGCCTGGGTGGCTGGCGAGGTACGCGCGGGCCGACCCGGTGACCGTGCTGACGGTGCCCGACAGCTCGCTGGCGTCGCACGGACCGGCCATGGCCGACGGTGCGGTGATGGTCGCCAGTGCCAATCCCCCAAGGATCGAGCCGGTTGCACATGCGCCGACGATCCGTCGACGCGCCTGGATATCAAAAAACTTCATATGCCTTTCTTCCTTTGATTTGCGAATTTGTCGCTGCTTCCCCCATGCCCGGAATCCACGGTAGCGAAACGAAATACGTGCAAATCGGTCCGGCGACGGGCGCTCTGCCAGCGCCGACAGCGTTACACCCGGCGAGCGTGATTTATGCCGCAATTTCGACGGAATTCCATAAGCCAGCGACCAGATCGGTGCCGAGATCTTGAAAACCCTCATAATCGCCGGGGCGTCCTTAATTGATCGTGATGTCGATAGTGACCGAATCGTTACGGCTGCGGGCAGTAGGTTCGTGCGCGGACCGATGCCGGAAGGGAACGTGAATGACGGGAGCAAGCAGCGACGTCTGGGAAGTGCTGTCCACCGCCAGAACCATCCGCCGCTTCACCGACGAGCCGGTGGACGACGCCACCCTGGCCCGGTGCCTGCAGGCGGCCAGCTGGGCGCCCTCGGGTGCCAACGCACAGGCGTGGCGGTTCATCGTTCTGCGTTCGGACGAGCAGCGCGCAGTGGTGGCGACGGCCGCGGCGCGGGCTCTGGACGTGATCGAGCAGGCCTACGAGATGAGCCGGCCCGCCCCGGACGACGACAGCAGGCGCGGGCGCGACAACCGCGCGACCTACGAGCTGCACGATCGGGCCGCGGAGTTCACCTCGGTGCTGTTCACACAGAAACGGTTGCGTATGGCGTCGGACCTGCTGCTGGGCGGTTCGATCTTTCCGGCGATGCAGAACTTCCTGCTGGCCGCTCGCGCGCAGGGTCTGGGTGCCTGTCTGACGAGTTGGGCCTCCTACGGAGGCGAAGAGCTGCTGCGCGAGGCCGTCGGGGTGCCCGAGGACTGGATGATGGCGGGCCACATCGTGGTCGGATGGCCCAAGGGCAGGCACGGTCCTGTCCGGAGGCGGCCACTGGCCGGGGCCGTCAACGTGGATCATTGGGATCGACCGTCGGCAGACCTGCTGGGGGAGAGTACTTCTCGAGAATCGAGGCGCACGTGAAATTGGATCTGCTCTCGCCGGGCATCGAGGTCGGCCTGGTGACAACCAACCTCGAGGCGATGGTGGTCTTCTACGAGGGGTTCCTCGAGCTCGAGTTTCAGGGTGAGATCGAGTTTCCCGGCGGATCGCAGCGCCGCTACTCACTAGGTGGAAGCGTGCTCAAGCTCGTCACCTTCAAAACGCCGCCACCGTTGCCCGCAACCGCCGGCGGTGGCCGTGCCGCAGCCGGTGTCCGGTACTTCACGATCGGTGTCAAGGACCTGACGGGGATAGCGGAGACCTTCGCCGAATCGCCCTACGACGTGGTCGAGCCGCTCACCGAGTTCGAGCCGGTGCCCGGCATGGGCTGGATGTTCGTTGCCGATCCCGATGGCAATTGGATCGAATTGTTCGGCACGCTGTAGGCATGACCACTCCGCCGCAGACGCCGACCTGCTATCGGCACCCCGATCGCGCGACGTATGTGCGGTGTAACCGCTGCAACCGGTTCATCTGCCCTGAGTGCATGCGCGATGCCGCCGTCGGGCATCAGTGCGCGGAGTGCGCGAACGCAGGCGCCAAGAGCGTCCGGCAGCCCCGCACGCAGTTCGGCGGCCTGCCGCAGGCCACCCCGCTCGTCACGTATGCGCTCATCGGCATCAACGTGGTCATGTTCGCGCTGCAGACCATGTCGGCGGATCTGCAGCGTGAGCTCGTGCTGTTCTCGCCCGCGGTGGCCAACGGGGAGTGGTACCGACTGTTGACTTCGGCCTTCCTGCACTACGGGCTGACGCACATCCTGTTCAACATGTGGGCGCTCTATGTGGTGGGCCCTCCGCTGGAGGCCGCGCTGGGCCGGCTGCGTTTCACCTCGCTGTACGTGATGAGCGCACTCGGTGGATCGGTCCTGGTCTACCTGCTGTCGTCACTGGGCGCTCAGACCGCGGGGGCGTCTGGCGCGGTGTTCGGTCTGTTTGGGGCGACGTTCGTGATCGGCAAGCGGCTCAACCTCGATGTCCGCTGGGTGGTCGGACTCATCGCGCTGAACTTGGCATTCACGTTTGTGATCCCACTGATCAGTTCCCAGAACATCAGTTGGCAGGGGCATATCGGTGGTCTCGTCACCGGCGCGGGGATCGCCGCCGCGTATGTCTATGCACCGCAGAAGTCCCGCACCGCCGTGCAGGTCGTCGCCACCGTTGGGGCACTCGTGCTGTTCCTGGTCCTGATCTGGTGGCGCACAGCCGATCTGCTGGCCATGTTCGGGGTCACCTGACGGGCACGACACGCCTCCCGAAGTTTGCCCGCTGCTCAACCGCTGGTCACCCGTGCATGTCAGCGTGGTCATGTGACGGTCGAGTCGTCGACTCCTGCAAAGGCGGGAACGGTCGAGCGGTTCCACCGACTCTGCGTCCAGGTGGTTGGCCGGCTGCCGTTCGGGCTGAGTTCCATTGTCGCCCCGACGTTTCTCGGGTTCTGCATGATCAACAGCTTCACGTTCGGCATCGATCTGACGCTGCTCTACGTGATGCACGGACAGCTACAGCTGCCGGTGCCGATCGCCGTGTCGGCCGCCTACGCGTGTGCGTTCGCGGTGGCCTACATTCTCAACCGCATTTTCAACTTCCAGTCACATGCTCCGGTCGGTCCGCAGCTGACGATCTACGTGGTGGTCGTCGTCGTCAACTACCTGGCGTTCATACTCGGGCTGGTCAGCCTGCTCACGTATCTCGGTGTCGACTACCGACTCGCACGCCTGGCGGCGGGCGCGTGTGAAGCGGTGTACATGTACAGCATGATGCGCTGGGTGGTTTTCCGCGGCTGAGCCGCGAATCAGCTGGGGCGGCTGAGCGAGCCGTTCTCGTCGAATGTCGGGACCCTGTCGGCGGTATCGCCGTCGATGCCGTCGTACGTCGTGAGCAGGCGCTGAATCATCAGCGTGTAGGCGTGGGGAAAACTGTGGAACACCTCAGGCAGATTCGGCGGCGGCGTCGCTTCCCCGTCGTCGGCGATCTGCCAACCCTGGCTCTGCAACGAACCGACCATGTCCAGCAACGCCGTACGCGTCGAGCGGAGCTGTCCGCCGCCGGAGGCCAACACCCCTTGCAGTGTCTGCAGCTTGTCGCGCAGCGCTTCCTGGGTGGCGAGATTCTGTTCGCTGCGTGACACGGCGGCGTCGCCCGCTGTTCCTGACCACTCCTCGCGCAGCTTGTTGACCGCCTCGCGCTGCGTCGAGATCAAGCTGTCGAGTTGCGCGGTCTGTGCGCCGATATCCGCGGCGGCAGATATCAGGCGCTCCGGCTGGGACGCCTCAACGGCGGAGATGGAGCAGGCCACCTACCCATTATCGCGGTCGGCCGCGGGACCATTTGCAGATCTTTGAATGCAGACGCAAAGCCTGCCGATGGGGCGGCGATTGGCGTGCCTAAATGTCATGATCACGCCGTGTCGATCATCGCGTCAAGCGTCGCCGCTGTGTCCGCTTCTGTGATTCGCAAGCGCAGGTTGGATGACCAGCGGGAGATCGATGCGTACTGGGGCGGGCTGTCGAAGTGGACGTACTGGAACGAATCGGAACAATCTGACGAGCCCAACCAAACGCCGCCTCCGCCGCGGTAGCCAAGGCGTGCGAACGTTCTGATCAGACGGTGGCTTCGGATGCAATGGCGTCAGACATCAACACACTGAGGTGCTGCCAGTAGATCCAATCGGCGATGGCCGCACGTTGATCGGCGGGATCGACGGCAGTGTGGGCGCGATGCAGAGCCAATTCCTGTGCGTGGTCGGCATACATCACGAATGCGGCCAGTTGCACGGCAGCGCGGTCAGGATCGTTGCTCAGCAGCGGACGAAAAACCTCGAACCACAGCTGTGGCCGTCGGTCTTCAGGCGCGCTGGCGTCGGTTCCGGGTGGAGGCAGGAGCTCGGTTAGGCCGGACCAGCCGACGGCGGCCAACTTCATCGCGGTTTCGGGGGCGATCACCTGGAGGCGGTGCCGGCCGTTCATCGCGCCGTTGTCGGGAATGTCGTCAGGGCGCAGAACGATCTTGGGAGCGCCCGGGTCGAATCCCTTGAACTGGTCCTCAGTGGCGATGACCGCACGCAGATCGGTGTCGTGGTGTTGGGCCCAACCGTGAAGGGCGAGTATCGGATAAGTCGTCCAGCTGCCACGGATCGCGGCGGGGATGTTCTCGTCAGCGGTGGCCATCTTGACGTTCGCGGGCAGGTTGACGCCCTCGGGGATGTAGGCGAGGCCGTAGTTGTTGGCGACGACGATCGTTCCGTCCTTGGCCAGGCCGGTGACCCAGAAGAACCCGACGTCGGTGATGCCGGCGTTGAGGGCCGCCCCGATGCGCTGAGCCAGCATCGCGGGATCATTGCCGGCCGAACGACGGCGCAGAGCACCGGCTGTCGCAGCCGTGGCAGCTGCCTCACGGTGGGCTCGTGCTGCCGAAACTGGAACTGGCGCAGGGCCTCCGACGCCGCCGGCGGCCGCCGCGGGAGGAGCGACGTTCGGTCCGACGGGACCCGCAGGTGCGACGGGCGCCGCGGGTGCCGGCGTCGGCGGCGGGCCCAGCGGCATCGACGGTCCTGGTGCGGGTGCGCCAGCGCTGGGAGGCGGTGCCATCGGTGCTGCGGCGCCGGCGGTCGGGCCGGCGGCCGTCGGTGTCTGGGTGGGTGCCGCCGCGGCAGGGGCATCGAGGACGGGCGGGGGAGTAGGAGGCTGCGCGATCGGAGCGGAGCCCAGCGGGGCCGCGGATTGTGTTGGCTGGATTGATGTTTGGGCGGCTTTGGTCGCCGCCTCGGCCATCGATTTCTGGAACTCGGTCAACTGTTGTTGCGGTGTGCTGGGCGTAGCGCTGGCCGCTGGCGCACTGGGCGCGGAAGTCGAGGGCGTCGAGGGACTCGACAGCGGGCTTGGCGAACCGACACTGGGAGTCGATGGCGCACTGGGAGCGCTTGGGGCACTGGGTAATCCGGGAAGGCCAGGTACTCCAGGTCCAGCCGCTGGCGGGGGCGCTTCGACGGACGGGACGGCGGGCGATGGGGCTGCTGGCTCAGCTTGTCCTGGCAACCCGGGGTTGTTCGTTATGGGATCCGGATCTGCTGGATTTGGCGCAGGAGGAGGCGAAGCCGCCGGCTCGATTGCGCCGGGGCTGCCAGGGACACTGGGTGGAAGAGCAGGATCACCGGGGTTTGGGGCGGACGGCGGCGGCGTTTGCGGTTCAACGTCCCCGCGACCTCCGGGCAAATTTTGAGACAGTGCAGGCGCGAGCGGCTCCTCACTGGAAGCCAGTTGAATCTGGGGCTCATCGTCGCCAACCTGCGTTGCCTTCGGCGGGGCCTCCCCTGTGAGTTTGAAACGTTCATTGTCGATGGCATCGACGTTGTCCGATCGTGTCTCTTTTACTATCGAACGGATATCCGTCAGTTTTGAGTCCGCAGTCGCTTTGGTGTCGTTCTGGATATCGTCGATCTTTTGGCTGGCTTCGGCGACGTTATCGATGATGGTGTTCTTTGCGCCGATGACTGAATCGCGACTGTCGCGGAACAGTTTTGCCGATGCCTCCAACTTGTCCTTCAAAGCTTCAAGCTCTGCTATGCGCTGGTCAAGCTTCGCTGATGCAGCGCCCGCAGCTCCGCCTGCCCAGAGTCCCGCGCCGCCGAACATCAGAGATCGCTCGCTCTTCGCAGCCTCCCATTGTGCTTCAACGGATTTCGCAGCCGCATCGAAAGCCTTAGCGCTGTCATCAAGAGTGTCTTCGTTGACGTCAGGCCACGCTGGCGGATCTGTCATGCCGTAAGGATCAGGCGGTCTTCCGATTCCCATTCCCTACCCTTCGGCAGCCTTGCACGCTTCCCAGATAGTGGAAGTCATCGACGAGGCCGTGCCTGATAGATACGAATCGGCTTTGGTATAGCTGGGCAGCGCGAGGGCGTACGCGCGCCGATACTGAGCGGCGAAGGTTGCGAAGTCCCGAAATACAGAATTATCGCTGGCTTCGCCAAGCTCCTGAATATCGTCGGCAAGCTTGTTCATGACGGGTACGACGGCATCCACAACTGCCCGCTGTTCCGGTGTCCAATCGCTGGCGGGTATTGCGGGATCGAGGGCTTGCCAGGCTTTGGTTTCCGTAGCGAATTGGTCGAGCCGTCGAAGCCAATCCGCGCATTGGACATCTGGCGCTGCCATGAACTCCTTTGGTTCACTCGGATCTTCGAGAGAGTCTGTGGTCGCCGGCGCGGTCGGTGGAGGAACCAGTGGGCCACGAGCCTCAGCAGACCCGTACGTGATCGCTGAGCAGACGTATGCGATTGCACTACCAGCCGAGCTGAAGACGCGTGCCAGGTGGTCGTCAGCGGGTTTGTAGGTCGGAATCGCGTCGCTATAGGCCCTGGCGTATGCAATGTATTGCTCATACAGCTCCCGCATCACCCGGTGCGGCGTCAACTTCGCTATCGGCCCGGTCTGGTCCGCTGCGTCGCGCGCGCCTTTGGCGACCTTTTCGTACATCGAGCGCTGCTCTCGTGTCCATTGCGTGGCTCCAACGGACGGGTCTCGCTCATTCCAACCAGCGTCTCGTTCTTTGTCGATGAACGTTTGACTGATTGGCGTCCAGGCCGCGCAGCTGGGGTCTTCTGTGATGATGTTCGCGGGACCCTTATCGTCAGCGCTTGCCAGTCCAAACGTTTCGCCCGTCGGCGTGGAATCGCCCTCGCCATCGTCCGTGGTGACCGAAATCGTCACTGCCGCAGTCACTCCGATGACCACCAGCAGCGCCAGCGCGCCCAGTCCCCACTTCCAGCCGGTGCCCCGCTTCTTCGGCGGCGGTCCCCCGCCCCATGGCTCCTGTTGCGGCCACGGCTGCTGCGGACCCGGATAACTTTGCGGCGGATAGGGATTCCCGGGTGGCGGGCCGCCAGGCGGGGGTGGTGGTGGACCGCCCGGCGGCTGAAAGCTCACAGCTCGATCCCTGGGGTTGACTGCGCCGGCCGTGTCGGAGCCGGCTTCGGCGCGGCAGGCGCCTCGGGTCGGGGTTCTTGTGATTCGGGAACCGGCGCCCGCTCGCCACCGGTGTCGCCCGGCGCGGCTTCCTCGGGTCGCTGCTCTACTTCGTCCTCGGGCCGATCCTCGGCATCGTCCGTCGACGGCTCTTCCTTGCCGAGCTTGTCTTCATCCTCGCCGGACAACTTCGACATCTGACTCGCCTGCTGCACGGCGGTCTGGACACCTTGCATCATCGCTTGCGGAATCGCCGCCGCCATCCCCGCCAATTGCATCGGGATCTGCGCGGCCTGTTGCGCCAGCTGCATCGGCATCTGCATCAGCTGACCCATCTGGTCGGCCTGCCCTGCGCCAGCCGCCGCCGGTGACCCCGCCTGCTGAGCCGCTCCCGCTGCCGGCGCGCTCATGCCTGCGCCAGTCGAGCCACCACCGCCAGCACCAGCCGCGTCGTCGATCAAGCCCAGACGCTTCAGAATCTCCTCGGCGATCTGACGGTCGCCCGCATCGTATTGATCGGCGGCGGCCAGTACATTTTGGGCGAAGCGCGTCAGCTCGTCTTTGGCGATCGGCATCTGAGCGATCACCGGATCGACCACCTCGGAGACCTTGCCCGCGATCGCGGTCGACAGCGCATCGGTTCCCGCGGGGCTGAAGGTAGCCGACGGCTCCGGAATCAATCCCGCGATGGTCTGCAGCTTGCCGCCGGATTGACGGACAAGCGCGGTATCGACCCGCAAAGTCTCAGTCAACCGTCTCCCCGCTCAGCAATCATCACCGCGAAAAACGCGTGGCAATCCCCCTCAGGCGTCACGACGAAAATGCTACCGGACTTGGGATACCGCCAAACGCGCTAATTCCACCAAGCCCACGTCGGCGAATGCACCCCGCGGCACCGCCGTCTAACAGCCACGTCGCTGCGGATTGAGTTACCGAGTACCTCACCAGTCGTCCGTCACCGCCACTGGCCAAAGCGCCGTCATGAAATGTCGGAGCAAACATTGCGACGGCGCGGCACTTACGTAACCCGGCGTCGAGTGTTGGGTTGGGTCACGTAATTCGCCACAAACCGTGACACAACCCAACACTCGCGGACAAAAGGGCAGGGCGAATTCTGGGCGATTCATTTCCGTCGGACATGGGTAGGTTTGAAGTCTGTATGGAACTCATCGACCACGACCCCACAGAAGGCAGCCACGTCGAGGATGGCGTGGTCGAGCACCCGACCGCAGAAGACTTCGAACACGCGCGGGCGTTGCCCGAGGACCGGACCTGGTTCAAGCATGCGGTCTTCTACGAAGTTCTGGTGCGCGCCTTTCACGACTCCAACTCCGACGGCGCCGGCGACCTACGAGGCCTCACTGAACGCCTCGATTATCTGAAATGGCTTGGCGTCGACTGTCTTTGGCTGCCGCCCTTTTATGATTCGCCACTGCGCGACGGTGGCTACGACATCCGCGACTTCTATAAGGTGCTGCCTGAGTTCGGCACGGTGGAGGACTTCGTCGAGCTGCTCGACGCGGCGCACCGCCGCGGCATCCGCGTGATCACCGACCTGGTCATGAACCACACGTCGGATTCGCACGAGTGGTTCCAGGAATCGCGACACCACCCCGACGGCCCCTACGGCGACTACTACGTCTGGAGCGACTCCAGCGAGCGCTACCAGGACGCCCGCATCATCTTCGTCGACACCGAGGAGTCCAACTGGACGTACGACCCGGTGCGCCGGCAGTTCTACTGGCACCGGTTCTTCTCGCACCAGCCTGACCTGAACTACGACAACCCGGCTGTGCAGGAAGCCATGATCGATGTCCTGCGCTTCTGGCTGGACCTCGGCATCGACGGCTTCCGTCTGGACGCCGTTCCGTACCTCTTCGAGCGCGAGGGCACCAACTGCGAGAACCTGCCCGAGACGCACGCGTTCCTGCGGCACTGCCGGAAAGTCATCGACGACGAATTCCCAGGACGTGTCCTGCTGGCCGAGGCCAATCAGTGGCCCGCCGACGTGGTCGAGTACTTCGGCGATCCGAAGACCGGCGGCGACGAATGCCATATGGCGTTCCACTTCCCGCTGATGCCAAGGATTTTCATGGCGGTCCGGCGTGAGTCGCGATTCCCCATCTCCGAGATCTTGAGCCAGACGCCGCCAATTCCTGACATGGCGCAATGGGGCATCTTCCTGCGTAACCACGACGAGTTGACGCTCGAGATGGTGACTGACGAAGAGCGCGACTACATGTACTCCGAGTACGCCAAAGATCCGCGGATGAAGGCGAACGTCGGCATCCGGCGGCGCTTGGCGCCCCTTCTCGAGAACGACCGCAACCAGATGCAGTTGTTCACCGCGCTCCTGCTGTCACTGCCCGGCTCGCCGGTGCTCTATTACGGCGACGAGATCGGGATGGGTGACATCATCTGGCTCGGTGATCGCGACGGTGTGCGCACTCCGATGCAATGGACACCGGATCGCAACGCGGGTTTCTCCACCGCCAACCCCGGCCGGCTGTATCTGCCGCCCAACCAGGACCCGATCTACGGCTACCAGTCGGTGAATGTCGAAGCCCAGCGCGACAGCTCGACATCACTGTTGAACTGGACCCGCACCATGCTGGCCGTGCGCAGGCGCCACGACGCGTTCGCCGTCGGCACCTTCCGCGAGCTCGGCGGGTCGAATCCGTCGGTACTCACGTACGTGCGCGAGATGGAAGACGAGGAACAGGGCGGCACCGTGCTGTGCGTCAACAACCTGTCGCGCTTCCCGCAGCCCATCGAGCTGAACCTGCAGCACTGGAACGGATACACACCGGTTGAGATGACCGGCCACGTCGAGTTCCCGCGCATCGGCCAGCTGCCGTATCTGCTCACCTTGCCCGGCCATGGGTTCTACTGGTTCGCATTGCGCGAACCGGTGCCGGAAGCTGGGGTCGCGCCGTGACACTCCCCTTCGACGAATGGCTGCCCCTTCAGCGCTGGTACGCGGGGCGCAGCCGCGAACTCGCCTCGGCCGAGCCGGCCGTCACCGTCTCGCTTCGCGACGATCTGGACCTCGTGCTGCTCGACGTCTCGTACACCGACGGCACATCGGAGCGCTACCAGGTCATCGTGCAGTGGAACGACGCCGGGCCGATCGAGGAGTACGCCGAGGTCGCGATCATCGGCACCGACGGGGAGCGCACCGCCTACGACGCGCTCTACGACCCGGCGGCCGGCCAGTACCTGCTGTCGCTGATCGATACGTCGGCCACCGTCGGCTCACCCGATGCGGCAGTGCGCTTCGAAAAGGAGCCCGACGCCACGCTGCCGCTCGACATCGCGCCGCGGTTGATGGGCGCCGAGCAGAGCAACACCAGCGTGGTGTTCGAGCAGGAAGCCGTCCTCAAGATCTTCCGCCGCATCACCCCGGGCACCAACCCGGACATCGAGCTCAATCGGGTGTTGGCGCGGGCCGGCAACTCGCACGTGGCGCAGCTGCTGGGTTCTTTCGAGACGACGTGGGACGGCGAACCCTGTGCGCTCGGCATGGTGACGGCCTTCGCGGCCAACTCCGCCGAAGGGTGGGACATGGCGCTGGCCAGCACCCGCGACCTCTTCGCCGAGGGCGACCTGTACGCCGACGAGGTCGGTGGCGACTTCGCGGGCGAGTCCTTCCGGCTGGGTGAGGCAGTCGCAGCGGTGCACGCGACGCTGGCCGACCAGCTGGCGACGGACACCACGCACTTCCCGACCGACACCATGCTGGAGCGGCTGTCGGCGGTCGCGAGCGCGGTTCCGGAACTGGAGAAGTACGTCCCGCTCATCGAGGAGCGCTACCGCAAGCTCGCCGAGGAGCCGATCGTCGTTCAGCGCGTGCACGGCGACCTGCACCTCGGCCAGGTGCTGCGCACCCCGGAGGCGTGGTTGCTCATCGACTTCGAGGGCGAGCCGGGACAGCCGCTCGACGAGCGCAGGCGGCCCGATTCGCCGCTGCGCGACGTGGCCGGCATATTGCGGTCTTACGAATACGCGGCATTCCAGCGGCTGATGGACCAGTCCAGCGACTCTCGCGACGAGGATCGCGACCGCCAGCTCGGTGCGCGGGCCCGCGAATGGGTGGACCGCAACGCCGGCTCGTTCTGCGAAGGCTACGCAGAGGTATCCGGCGCCGACCCGCGCGAAGCCGGTCCGCTGCTCCTTGCCTACGAACTCGACAAGGCGGTGTACGAAGCCGGCTACGAAGCCCGGCACCGGCCCAGTTGGCTGCCGATCCCGCTGAAGTCGATCGCACGACTCATCAGCTGATTCGTCGGTCGGCGTAACGGGGGCGGCACGTCGCCGCACTACCGCTACATGAGCACTCAACAGATCGAAACCACGCAGAACAACGCCATCGAAACAACCGCGGGCCTCGTCGTGCGCTACGGCCTGGTCGTCGTGCTCCTGTGGTACGGCGGGCTGAAATTCATGACGTACGAGGCCGAGGGCATCGTGCCCCTGGTGTCCGAAAGCCCCCTCATGAGCTGGGTGTACGACGTCTTCTCGGTGTACACGTTCTCGGCCCTGCTCGGTGTTTTCGAGATTGCGGCCGCCGTACTGCTCGCGGTCAAGCCGTGGTGGCCCAGGGTGTCCGTCGGCGGCAGCCTGCTCGCCATCGCCTTGTTCCTATCGACGATAAGTTTCATGTTCACCACCCCCGGGGTATTCGAGGATTCGCAGGGCGGATTCCCGGCACTGTCGCTGACCGGTGGCTTTCTGATGAAAGACATTGCGCTACTGGGTATCTCCGTGTGGACCTTGGCCGACGCCGCGCGGACGCTGCGTCGCTAGCGTGAGGAGAGTGCCACCATGGCGAATTACTCGCTCAACAAGGCCGCGGTGGCCAAGGCTCGGGAGCTGATCGATGCCCGCCAGTACGTGCTCGACAGCGACTGGGGCGACGTGCAGCCCCGCGCCGACGCGCAGAACTCCTACCTCGAGTCGCATTCGTGGGAGGACTACGCGCAATGGCATCTCGGGCTCACCGAGGGCGCCTCAGACGAAACCAAGGCGCGCTATGCCTTCGTGTACGGCGACCTCCGCAGGCTGCACCGCACGGGGCTGATCGCGTGTGTCTACCGGGCGTCGGAGTGGCGGCACAAAGACGTCGAGGTCGCTGCGCACGACCTGTTGCAGTATCTCGATGAGAAGACCGGGCTGAAGCCGACGGTTTAGCCCGCTGCGGCGTCGGGCAACATGGCAGGCATGGCACGCGACGTATCCGACGACAATCCCCTCACCCCAGAAGAGCAACTCGACTCCGACGAGGTGCGCAACGATGACGGCGACGAGGTGGTCGACCCGCCGGAGAAGTGGATCGAGGGCAGGGAGGACGAGACGCTCGACGAGCGCATCGCCGACGAGGAGCCGGACGTCGGACCCGACGACATCGATCCCCGCGATGCCGACGACGCCGACGAGGAAACCGAGTCGATGTCCGACGACGAGCTCGACCGCATCGACCCCGAGCAGCACGGCACCGACCGCGGTCAGATCGACGGCACGCCCGAGGACGGCGACTCGTTCTTCGAAGTCGAGAAGTGACCCGTTAGAGCGAGGCCGCCTGCAGCACCACGACCGCCCGGCCGTCGACCTTCACCGTGTCCGCCGCCGCGACGGGCTTGGGTTCGCCCTCGGCGTGCGGGTCGGCGGCCGTGTCGATCACCGGTAGCCAGGCTTCGCCGAATTCACTTGCGGGCAGCGAGAAGTCGATCGGTTCGTAGTGGGCGTTGAAGCACAGCACGAACGAATCGTCGGTTACCCGCTGACCACGGTCGTCGAGGTCGGGTATGCCCTGTCCGTTGAGATACACCGCAATCGATTTGGCGAATCCGGAGTCCCAGTCCTCGTCGCTCATCTCTGAACCGTCCGGGGCGAACCACGCGATGTCGGGCAGTCCGTCGCCGCCACGCTTGCGCACCGGGCTGCCGGAGAAGAATCGCCGACGCCGGAACACCGGGTGTGCGGCACGCAAAGCCGACACGGTGCGGGTGAATTCGATCAGGTCGGCATCGGCGTTGGGCCAGTCGATCCAGGACAGCTCGTTGTCCTGGCAATAGACGTTGTTATTGCCCTGCTGCGTGCGGCCGAGCTCGTCGCCGTGCGCAATCATCGGCACGCCCTGCGACAGCAGCAGTGTGGTCAGGAAGTTGCGCTGCTGGCGCGACCGCAGCGCATTGATCTCCGCATCGTCGGTCGGACCCTCCACGCCGCAGTTCCACGACCGGTTGTGGCTCTCCCCGTCGTTGTTGTCCTCGCCGTTGGCCTCGTTGTGTTTCTCGTTGTAGGACACCAGATCCCGCAATGTGAACCCATCGTGGGCGACGACAAAGTTGATGGACGCGACGGGCCTACGGGCGGTGTTCTCGTAGAGATCGGCCGACCCGGTCAACCGGGAGGCGAACTCGTCGAGCGTGGCCGGCTCACCGCGCCAGTAGTCACGCACAGTGTCGCGGTACTTGCCGTTCCACTCCGTCCACTGCGGTGGGAAGTTGCCGACCTGGTATCCACCGGGCCCGACGTCCCACGGTTCGGCGATCAGCTTGACCTGGCTGACCGTCGGATCCTGTTGCACGAGTTCGAAGAACGCCGACAGGCGATCGACGTCGTAGAACTCCCGCGCCAACGTCGAGGCCAGGTCGAACCGGAACCCGTCCACGTGCATCTCGGTCACCCAGTACCGCAGCGAATCCATGATCAGCTGCAGCGAATGCGGGTTTCCGACATTGAGGCTGTTGCCCGTGCCGGTGTAGTCCATGTAGTAGCGCTTGTCGTCGTCGACGAGGCGGTAGTACGCAGCGTTGTCGATGCCACGCATGGACACCGTCGGGCCGAGGTGGTTGCCCTCCGCGGTGTGGTTGTAGACGACGTCGAGGATCACCTCGATGCCGGCTTCGTGCAGGGCGCGCACCATCGCCTTGAACTCCTGGACCTGCCCGCCCGGGTTCGGGCTGGAGCTGTACTTCGGGTCAGGAGCCAAAAATCCGATCGTGTTGTAGCCCCAGTAGTTGGACAGTCCCTTGTCAATGAGCGTGGAGTCGTTGACGAAGTGGTGCACCGGCATCAGCTCGATGGCGTTGACGCCCAGCGCTTTAAGGTGCTCGATGATCACCGGGTGGGCGACGGCGGCATAGGTCCCGCGCATCTGCTCTGGGATGTCCGGGTGCGTTTCGGTGAGGCCCTTGACGTGTGCCTCGTAGATGATGGTATCGGCGTATTCGTGGCCGGGCGGGTGGTCGACACCCCAGTCGAAGTACGGGTTGATGACGACGCACTTGGGCATGCTGGCCGCCGAGTCGTCGTCGTTGCGGCTGTCGGGATCGCCGAAGTTGTAGCCGAACAGGGACTGATTCCAGTCGAACGTGCCCGCGATGGCCTTGGCGTACGGATCCAGCAGCAGCTTGTTGGGGTTGAACCGCGCACCTGCGGCGGGATCGTAGGCACCGTGTACCCGGTAGCCGTAGCGCTGGCCGGGTTCGATGTTGGGCACGAACGCGTGCCAGACGAACGCATCGACCTCGGGCAGTGTGAGACGGGTCTCCTGGAGATTCCCGGAGCCGTCGTCATCGAACAGACACAGTTCGACACGTTCGGCGGCCTCGCTGAACAGCGCGAAGTTTGTGCCCGTGCCGTCGTAGGTCGCCCCCAGTGGGTAGGCCTTGCCTGGCCAGGTCTCAAACTGGGTGGTGACCTGCTGGTTGGCGGCTCGAGTCAAGGTTGCGGCTCCAAATACTGTGCGGATACGGACGAAGGCGACGATAGGGGATGCCCAATGGGACAGCATTGCAACCAATGAGTTCCTTGCCCGAGTACCGCACATTGTTGCTGGCCATCGACCGTGGTGTGGCAACCATCACCCTCAACCGACCCGAGCAGCGCAACGCCGTCGGTGACGGTATGCGTGAGGAGCTTGCCGACGCCTACCTGACCTGCGATCACGACGACGGCGTCCGCGCCATCGTGTTGACGGGCGCCCCGCCCGCGTTCTGCGCGGGCGCCGACCTCGTAGAGGGGGAGGACACGTTCGCCGCGCCCGGGCCTGGTTTCACGGCGGCCGGCATCGACGTGCCTGCCTGGACGTTGTCCAAGCCGGTGATCGCCGCGGTCAACGGTCACGCGATCGGGCTGGGTCTGACGCTGGCGTTGCAGTGCGACGTCCGCTTCTTCGCCGCCGACGCACGTTACGGAGTCGTCCAGGTGCGGCGCGGCGTCGTCGGCGATGCTTACTCACATTGGGTGCTGCCCCGCCTGGTCGGCATTGCCAACGCGGCCGAAATCCTCTTGACCGGAGCGACATTCGACGGGCACCGGGCCGTCGAGCTGGGCCTGGGCAGCCGTGTGCTCGATGCCGACGAGGTGTTGCCTGCCGCTCTTGAGGTGGCGCATGACATCGCGGACAACACCGCGCCGATGTCGGTGGCGGCGAGCAAGCGTCTGCTGTGGGATTCGTTCGACCTCGACCGTGCCGCGGTGGCCCGCCGCGAAACCGAGATCCACCTCGCGGTCATGGGCCACGACGATGCGAAAGAAGGCGTCCGCGCGTTCATGGCGGGCCGGGCTCCCCGCTGGTCGGGCAAGCCGGCGGACCCCACCGTCGGTTGATCCGGCCAGTGCAGCTGAGGCAGAGCCCGCGATGGTTCATACGGGTGGGCCGGACCTTCGTGACCGCCCTGTTCGGCAGCGTTGCGCGATGTGCTGCATCGACGCCATAGCCCCGGCCCACCCGTGCGCTCATATTAACACCTGAACACATGTTGAGTTGGACAGATGTACGCGCGTCTTTACCGGCCGGACGTGTCCACTCGCTCTTTTCGGAACGAAAAGGTCCATGCCGCTACTCGGGGTTGAACTAGCCGATCTCCACGCCGGCGTCGCGCATGCCTTCCACGGCCGTGGCCGTCGACTCCGGCGCGACGCCGGCCGTCAGGTCCAGCAGCACCCGCGTCCCGAAACCCTGCCGCACGGCGTCCGTGGCCGTCGCCTGCACGCAGTAGTCCGTCGCGATGCCGACGATGTCGAGCTCGTCGACGCCGCGGGTGCGCAGCCATTCGGCCAGCGGCGTGCCCTCTTCGTCGGTGCCTTCGAAACCGCTGTAGGCGGCCGCGTACTGGCCCTTGCGGAAGACGGCCTCGACCGCACCGGTGTCCAGTTGCGGGGGGAAGTCGGCGCCCGATGTCTGCACCACGCAGTGCCGCGGCCACGACACCGCGTAGTCCGGATGGTCGGAGAAATGGTCGCCGGGGTCGATGTGGAAGTCCTTGGTGGCCACCACGTGTGCGTAGCCGTGGTCACCCGCGAGCAGCGCACTGATGCCACTGGCGACCTCGACTCCGCGATCGACGGCCAGCGAACCGCCCTCGCAGAAGTCGTTCTGAACGTCGGTGATGATCAGCGCACGCATGATCAGAAACTACCCGCCGAACAATAAGTACAACCCGGTGAACGTGTAGCCGACCATCACGAGCATCATCGCGAGCTGGCCCGTCAGCTGATGCGCTTTGGGCAGCAGGCGCAGCGCCCGGTCGTGTGCGGCGATCACGCCCGCCACGTGACCGCCCACCACGCAGGCGACCTTGACGGTAGCCAGCACCGAAGGATGAAGTGACAGAAAGTAGTTCACGTTGGCGTCCATGCCGAACAGCAGGAAGACGGTCTGCTGACCGCGCTCGATCAGATAGGTCAGATAGTGGGCGAACACGTAGCCCACGACGATCGGGATGAGCGAATGCGCCATCTGGCCGGGCAGCGCGCGGCGTTGTTCGCGGTCGACTCCGCCGGTCGCCCTCGCGGCCAGCCAGAACGTGCCCGCGACCACCCCGGCGAAGACCAGCAGGCCCGCGGTGTTGATCAGCGTGGCGGTCGCCGCGGAACCCGCCGTCTCGTCGATGAAGGTGCGCCATTGCGGCCGTGCGGAGAAGCTGTCGAACGCCGTCGACCCCAGCAGCACCGAGAGCACCGCGACGATGCCCGGCCGTATCGGCAGGGAGGGCAGATGGTCGAACGGATTGCCGATCGCGATGCGGCCATCGCTGTTGCGCCGCAGTGCCGACAACCGCGACACGACCACGCCGTACACCTCGAACGGGTCGGCATTGGCACACCAGCGCGCACCGCACACCAGGGTTCCGGCGAGCGTGACGATCACATAGATCAGGAGCCAATTGCGGATCGCGCCAAGCGATCCCGGATCGGGAGAGGCCAGCTCCAGCCATACGAACGCGAACAGGCCCAGCGCCGCCGGCCAGAAGCCCAGCGCCGCCGGATAGCTGCGCATCGACTTGCCGCCGAGCAGCCGGTGCAGCGTACGTACGGGCGAAAGCACGCGCCACACCGGTCCGAGCAGCAGCGACATCGCCACCAGGCCGACCCACATCAGCACGTAGAACACCCCGGGCAGCGGATTGTCGGCATCCTGCGGGCCGAGGAACGCAAGGACCCCCACCCACACCGCGAGCAGCAGGCCGACGATGCCGAGCGCCCAGCGGCTGAGTTGCGCGTCGACGGCAGCGGTCACCCACAGAGGCAGCTCACGCCCGGGTTTGTCCGGATCGAATCGCGGCTTACGCCATGCCAGCGCGACGATGGCGAACGTGAATGTCAGCGCCCACGCCGCGCCGATCAGCGCGTACGTGAAGGGAATCGGAAGATCGGCCGAGCCACCCAGGCCGTGGGCGAGTACCGCTACCGAATGATCCGGGTTCACCGCACGGCGATGGTCGCGATGGTCTTGTTCAGATCGTGCAGCTCGACGTCGACCTTCCCGGGCACGCTGACGGTGAACTGGAAGACCTGGCCCACCTTGGGTTCGATCTTGAACGAGTGCTCGGGAGTGCTGTGCACGTGCAACTCGTCGGCGGCGTCGCTGTCGACGCGGAAGCGGATCGGTTGACCGACCGCAGCCTGGAGCTGCTCGTTGGTGGGTGTCACCGCGCCGTCCTTGATCGACACGCGCACGATCAAACGCTCGGGTGCACCCTGCTGATCAGGCAGTTCCGACGGGTTGACCGTCGTCTGGGACTGCGTGACCTCGGTGACGGTGTGGCTACTCCCGCAGCCGGCGACGAGCAGGGCGGCGGTCAGCAGTATCGACAGAGCGGTTCTTTTCGTCACGGTGCTCTATCTTCGCCTGCCGGACCTGAGCTTTCACTGTGAGGCTCGTCGCCCCGCCGACGGTCGCGCATGGCGATGTAGATGACCACTCCGGCGACGATGAACGCCGGTGCGAACGCCGGAATCGCCAGCAGCACCGAGTGGTCTGCCAGGTAGATGACGTCGGGCTGTGCGGTCATGCCTGCGCTGACGGCTCAAGCGTCGGCTTGCTTTCCGTCGGTTCGGCTCTGTTGATGCGGCCCGCGCCCCAGGCGATCGCGGCGATCATCAGCAATGTGCAGGCGAGCACCACGAGACAGCCGACCAGCCACAGCACCTGAGGGGTATCCGGGCTGCGCTCGCGCTGCAGAATGGTGATCTCCGGGACGAACGGCCGTGTCATGTTCGCCTCTGCGGGCACTTCCTTGGCGCCGATCCCCGGATCTCCGGCCAGGTAGATCGGGACGGCGGTGAAAGTCTTGCCGTCGTGCACCCGCAGAAGCGTCTTCCATTTACCCGAAACCGGTATCGGCTGAGTGGACCGGTAATGGCCGGGACCCACCTTCTCGAGGTGGTCGGTGAAGATGCCGCGTTCGTTCGCCAATCCGCCCTGCCAGCCGAGGACCGACACCCAGTTGGGGTCGTCGCTGATGAGGTTGGCGGGCGTGATCTGCACGTCCGCGGTCACGAAGTGCTGCCCCTCCTGGACGGGGACGTCGGTGAGAGTGATTGTGGCGTTGGCATTTTGGGGCACCTCGTACTGCAGCCCGTTCGCGGTGGCGCCGCCGAGTGCCAGGACTGTCAGCGCCACGATGCCAATGCCGATACCGCGGCGCGGCAGCCGCTGATCGGTCACCACCATGCCGGCCATCGCACCGCAGGCACCGGTGAGGACCGCCACCGGGACGGCCATCATCAGCGCTTCGGGCCAGATGCTCGTCGGCCATGGATAGGTGTAGACGGCGTTGATCCACAACGACTCGAGCCACAGTCCGACGGTGGCGACCCCCAGCCCACTGACAAGCCCGAAGATGATGGGCCGCTTGAGGAGTGGCGTCAACGCGATCAACTCGACGACGACGGCGGCGCCGAGGTACAGCGCGAACCAGTTGATGGGGGCACCTAGAATCGGGCCGACCAGCAGGGCCATGGCACCGCGCAACGCGAGCGCAAGCAACGCGGCGATGATGGCGCCGCCGCGGCCCATCATCATGCGGGCAGCGACCAGACCGAACGCGCCTGCGGCGGCGATCAGCATCGGCTCGAAGACCTGGCGGAATTGCGGTACGCCGAAATCGAACTCGATCTGGAACACCGACATACCGATGACCACACCGCCGAATGCCAGGTACTGCACGAACTTCAGGCCGGGACCGTCCTTGGGTTTGTCGTCCCCGACGGCCTTGCGTCCCTCGTGTTCGAGGAACAGCGCTGACAACGTCGAGAAGCCCGCACCGCCGATCATCATCAAGTGGGTCGGACCCCACAACGTGACGTCCTGGCCGAAGATGCGGTGCCAGATGTCATCCAGCGGGAAGCCGGTCAGCGCGTACAGACCGCAGACCGCCATCAGGATGCCGCCGACGGGGGCATACCAGTTGCGCGTGATCCGCACGGCGTACGGGCCGGGCTTGTCGTACGGCAGGATGCACGCGAGGCAGCCGGCGATGAAGAGGATGAACAGTCCGAACAGGATGAAGTAGTGCGCGGGGTTGGCCAGCGGACCGGGGTCGCGTCCCTTGCCGATGTGCAGGCTGACGTCCCAGATGAAGCCGAACAGCGCGCTGATGATGGTGGTGATGAACAGTGCGATCGGGAGCGCCACCCACGCCGGTCGTTTGAACTTGCGCTCCGACCATTCCCCGAGACTGTTCAGCCAGGTGATCTTGCGGGCTCGGTGTAGATAGCCGATCCACAGCAGGATCACACCGACGATCAGACCAACGACCGACATCCCGATGACCTCGCCGATCGCGGCGCCGCCACCCTCGCTGCCCTGAGCAAGAAACTCCATTGTCATCCCACCCCTTGAGTGCCAATTGAACTGAACTTACCCGCCGGTAATGTTGCCAGAACGTGTCGACCTGAAACCAGGGGTATCGGGTAATTGGTGTCAGGGCGTGAGAACAACCTTCACCATGCCGTCCTCCTTCTTCTGGAACGTCTCGTACGCCTCGGGTGCGGCGCTCAGCGGCAGCCGGTGCGTGGCGAACTGCTCGACGCCGAGCGGGTCCTCGTCGGTGAGCAGCGGCAGGATGTCGGGGATCCACTTCTTGACGTTGGCCTGACCCATCCGAAGTCGAATCTGCTTGTCGAACAGCGTCATCAGGTTGATCGGGTCCGCGGCGCCGCCGTACACGCCGGACAGTGAGATCGTGCCACCCCGCCGCACGAGCTCGATCGCCATATTGAAGGCTGCGAGCCGGTCCACCCCGGCGTGCTTCATTACTGCACGCCCGACCGGTGACGGCAGCAGGTTGCTGGCGTTCTGCGCGACAGTCGCGACCGGGGATCCGTGCGCCTCCATCCCGACGGCATCGATGACCGCGTCGGCGCCGCGGCCCTCCGTGTAGCTCTTCACCACTTCCTCGACGTCGCTGCTTCGAAGGTCGACGACCTCGGAGCAGTATGGCCGCGCGCGATCCAACCGCTCGGTGACCAGGTCGACGCCGATCACGGTGGCGTTCTTGCGGTGCGATGCGATGCGGCAGGCCATCGACCCGATGGGCCCGAGCCCGAGCACCACGAGCGTGCCGCCGTCGGGCACCTCGGCATACTCAACCCCTTGCCACGCGGTGGGCAGCACGTCGGAGAGATAGACGTAGCGCTCGTCGGGCGCGTCATCGGGCACCTTGATGTGGGTGTACTGGGCCTGAGGCACCCTCAGGTACTCGGCTTGCCCGCCCGCGACCTCGCCGTAGAGCTTCGAGAAGCCAAAGAGGGCGGCACCCGTGCCCTGGTCGCGATTCTGGGTCGTCTCACATTGGCTTTGCAGGCCGTGGTCACACATGAAACAGCTTCCACAGCTGATGTTGAACGGGATCACGATCCGATCACCGACTTTCAACGAGCCGACCTCGCTACCGACCTCTTCGACCACGCCCATCGCCTCGTGCCCGAGGATGTCGCCTGGGCTCATGAAAGCGCCGAGGACCTCGTAGAGGTGAAGATCGGACCCGCAGATGTTGGTGCTCGTCACGCGGATGATCGCGTCGTTGGGCTCTTTGATCGCCGGATCGGGCACATTGTCGACGGAAACCTTCCGTCGTCCTTGCCATGTGACTGCTCGCATCGGATCCTCCTGGAGTTGATGGGCTATGTGTCACGTGCCCGCTAGTGCACCGCCCAAACCTGGCGCCGTCACTTACGTGGAGGCTGCAGCACTTTCATCGCGAGACGCATGATCGGCGCGGGCACCCGGTCCTTCGCCGAGAGCGCGGCACTGCCAGCCCGTGTCCGCGCAGGTGTTCCGCGGCCGAACATGCGGTTGAGCGGTCCGCCGGTGGGTTCGAGGTCGACGTGCAGCGGCGGCTTACCGTCGGCGGCGCCGAGCGCGTTGGAGATGACGATGCGCTGGATCTCGCTGGTGCCCTCGAAGATGGTGTACAGCTTGGCATCTCGATACCACTTCTCGACCGGATGATCCTTGATGTAGCCCCAGCCACCCATCGTCTGGATGGCGCGTTCGGTGGTCTTCACCGCGACCTCGCTGGCCGCCAGCTTCGACATCGACCCCTCGCCGCGCTCGAACGGGACACCGCTGGCCGCCATCCACGACGCCCGCCAGGTGAGCAGGCGCGCGGCGTCGATCGCGGTGGCGAGATCGGCGAGCGGAAACGCGATGCCCTGGTGGTCGATGATCGGCGCACCGAACGCCTCGCGCCGGTTGGCGTACTCGGTGGCGTATTCCATTGCCGCCCTGGCGATCCCGAGGGCCTGCGCGGCGACCATCGGTCGCGTCTGTTCGAACGTGCCCAGGGTGGCGGAACCGGAGTGTTTGCCCCCTTCGATGGCCTCGCGGGCCTTCGCGAGTTTGTGGTCGAGCTTCTCCTGGCCGCCGAGCAGGTTGGCCGCGGGCACCCGGACATCGTTGAATTTCAACTCGGCGGTGTGCGACGCGCGGCATCCGAGCTTGTCGAGCTTGCGGACCATCTCCAGGCCGGGGGTTCCGCCGGGCACGATGAACAGCGCCTGCCCCTTATGACCGAGTTCCTGGTCGACGACGGCGTTGACCACGTGGACGTTGGCGATACCGCCGTTGCCGATCCACATCTTGTGGCCGTTGATGATCCAGTCTGCGTCGGGCCCCGAGCCGTCGCGGTGGGCTGTGGTGCGCAGGTTGCGCACGTCGCTACCGCCCTCGGGCTCGGAGATCGCCAGCGCGGCGAGTTTGAGATCGCCTGGTGTTCCGAAACATTCGGGCGCCCACTGCAGCATCTGCTCCGGCGAGGCCGCCTGGCCGATGGCCGAGAGCGCGAGCGCGGGCATCACGACGGCCAGCCCGATGCCTGCGCACCCCCAGAACAGCTCCTCCATGAACATCGGCAGGGAAAGACCGGTCGGATCGCCGATGAGATCGCGGTAGAACAGTGGACTGTAGAAACCCTGGCTCGCCGCTTCCTCCAGGACGGGCCAGGGGAACTCCTGGCGCTCGTCATAGTCGGCCGCCACCGGACGGACGACGTTCTCGGCGAATTCGTGGGTGCGGCGGGCCAGGTCGTGCTGGGCGGCCGTCGGCGTGATGTTGAAGGTCATCAGGGGTTCGATTAACCGCGCACGGTCAATTCGAAACACTTGTTCACCGAAACTGTCGTCGGCAAGGACAAGCCCCCGGACGCCCGGGGGGAGGCATCGCGGGGGCTTGTCGGGGTGAGGGCTTACCTCACACCTGCTACTTCACGTCGACGTAGACCGTCTCGCTGAGCATCGTGGTGCTGAGGTCGTCCCCTGGACCACTGTGGTCGGTGCGGCTGAAGCTCTGCCCCGGACGCACAGCGACAACGCGGGCTTGTTCCAGTGGCGCGTTACCGATGCGGTTGACGATGACCGTGTAGCCGTGTGCCTGGAGATCGCTGATCGTGTCTTGAGCGTTCCCGGGTCCAGACGGTGCGGCCAGAGCCGGCGCGGCCAGCCCTAGGAACGCGGCGGTAAGTGCACTCGCGGCGACGGTGGCGAATCCAAACTTCTTCATCTTTTTTCGAGCCCTCTTCTTTCATACTTTTCGAATTTCGAGCCGTGGCAAATGTCGCGGTTCGCGCTGCAGCTGATCTTGTAAACCGGGAGGTCAGCGATTTAATTCCGTTGGCAGCAATTGGTTGTCTATTGGCAGGAATTGCGCTGGGGGAACACACAATGGCCCACGTTCGCCGAAGGCGATTGGACCAGCCGCAGTCATATCCGCACACTGATATCCGATGAAACTCGCCGGTCTGCGGCTGCGGCAACGCGACGGGGTGACGTGCGGCCCGTCGGTCGCGGTGATGGCGGGCGCACTGCTGGATCCCCACCGCCACGCGGCGTTGGCCGAACCCGAATCAGGCGCGGCACTGTTCGCCGCCGAACAGCTGCGAGTGCACGCCGACGTCAATCGGATCTGGCCGCGTCGGCTGGGCACAACGCCATGGGGGATGGCCCGGGCGCTCACGGCGCAGGGCGCCACGACGGGCATCTGCTACCGCTGGAGACTCTTCCGGGGCCGTCGCGACAACCTGGTGGACGTCGTGACGGCGGCGGGTGGCGGCAGGCCGGTCGCGATGCTCATCGGGCAGCCGATCCCGAGGCACTGGGTGCTGATCGTCGACGCCGCCGCCGATGTGCTGACCTGTTATGAACCGTCGTCGGGAGAGCTGAGGTGGGTCGACGTCGCCGCCGTGCGGGAGTCGCGGCTGACGGGCCTGGGCTTCTCGCGGCCTTTGGCGTTCGTCCTTCCCCGTTCGAACGTATGATCGAACAGTGGGCGAGCTGCAGTCGATCGGGTACAACGGGCAGCCCGTAGCGCAGGCGTTTCGCCGGGTCGACCCGCCGGTCGCGGTGCTCATTGACCTTGCGGCCGTGTTTCCCCGGGAGCCCCATCGCACCAGCGGCTACAACCCCGCCGGTTTGCAGATGCATTCGATCGTCGAAGGCCGACTGACGTGCTGGGGCACCTGCGAGCAGGGCTACTGGTGGGGGCTGGTCACCTACGAGATCGCCTACGGCGCGCGCCGCAAGGCGGTGACGCACTGGATCCCGGCGTGGACGCTCAAGCGCAAGACCGGCTAGGTGCCGCCGCGGCGATGTCTAGCGCTCCTGCGGCTCTTCGACATCTGACATGAGCACCCTGACCCCGCCCGTCGACAACCTTCCCAAGGCCTCGAAGAACGCGCCGGCCTCCGGCGTTGTCACCGCGAGGCAGGCGGCGTCGTAGTCGGGGTAGTAGAGGTCGATCATCCGGTACGCGGGAGTCGGCGAGCCGTCCTCCTTTGGGAACACCTTCGAAGCCTCGAAGCGAATGTGCCCTGGGATCGCGCGGGCGGCTGTCAGTTGCTCTGCCCCATAGGCTGATTCGAACGCGTCCGGATCGGTCGGGTTGTCGTAGATGACTGTGATCTTCGTTTCGGACATGCCGGCTCCTCGACTTGGTTGAGTGGGTCTTCGGCAATTAGAACGCTAGACCCACACAAACCATGCCGTGGTCACTGTCCTACGCCGAGCGGCGAGCCGTCATGATCAGTCGCCCGTTCAGGCTCCGCTTCAGGGAGACAATCTTCTGGTCCAGCTTGTCCAGTCGCGCGAGCAGTGCCTGACCGTCGGTACGCGACAACGTCTCCAACGGGAACACGCCCACGGCTCTGCAACCGGCTTCGATGGCTTCGAGCGCTTCGATGAGCATGTCTCTATTCGAACTCATATTCGAATAGTATCTCCACCTTCCGACACGTGACGAAAGTTATCCACAAGCTCAGGCCTCGTGCCCGGGGTCGAGGTCATGGACGTCGTCGAAGGTCACCAGCTGCTCGAATTTTTCGGGAGCATCGCCCGCGACCGGCTCCAGCAGATGCCCGATGTGGTCCCCGAGTTCGTAGCGGTTGAGTACCTCGCCGATGAACCAGCCTGCTGCGTCTTCGAGGATCGGCATCCCGTGCGGGCCTGTGCGCCACTCGCAGCGGCTGAACTTGTCCATGCTGTCGCCGGTCTCGCTACCGAACAGCCGCGCCAAATCGCGGTGTGTCCGGGGGAGCAGATGCACGGCAAGGTGCGTCGCATCCCGGGCGACGCGGTACGTGTGGTTCTTGTTGGACAGGCCGACCAGAAATCGCGGTGGCCCGATGCTGACCTGGCTGGTGAACCCGACCAGACAGCCCGCCCGATGGTCGCCGGCGCTGGTAGTGACGACGTACATCGGATAGTCCAGCATTGAGACGAGTTTTTCGAAGGCTTCCATCGCTATCCCGTCACTAGGGTTGTGTCATGTCCAGAAAGTACGCAACCTCCGACGCTGTCGATCTGCCTGCGCTGCTCGAGTTCGTCAGGCCGCGACATCATATGGTGCTCACCACGTTTCGAGCCGATGGATCGTTGCAGAGTTCGCCGGTGACAGGCGGCGTGGACGGCGACGGCCGGATCGTGATCTCGAGCTACCCGAAGAGGGCCAAGTCCACCAACATCCGGCGCACGCCCCGCGCGAGCATCACCGTCCTGTCCGACGAGTTCAACGGCGCCTACGTGCAAGTCGATGGAGATGCCGAAGTCATCGACCTGCCCGATGCCGTCGAGCCGCTCGTCGACTACTTCCGCGCCATCGCCGGGGAGCATCCCGACTGGGACGAGTACCGGCAGGCGATGGTCGACCAGGGCAAGTGCCTGATCCGCGTCACGCCGACCCGGTGGGGGCCAGTGGCCACCGGCGGCTTCCCACCGGAACAGCGGTAGCAAAAGCGGCTCAGACGCCGTCGAGATCGAGCGACACCGAGCCGGCCGGGTCGGCGCGGAACTTCCCGACACCCGTCGCGCCGATCAGCTCGCCGGTCCCCGACACGATGCGCATGACCGCCGTCGCGACGCCATCGGCGAACTCGCCGTCGTGCATGAGGACCAGACCCCCACGCCGGCCGTCGACGGTTCCCGTGATGTGTTCGATCCCGACGTACGTCGCAGTCTTATCGGGCGCGTAGGCCATCAGCCACTTGGTGGTCGAGGTGCCGTCGATGTCGCCTGAGTATGTTTTCTTGACCAGCGCCTCGGTGAGCTTGGTCTCCCCGTCACCGTCTGGGTCGCCGTCATCGAACGGCGTCTCGTCCCAGCTGGCGATCTCGAATGCCGCCTTGATTTCCGTGCTCATCACCGCTGATTACCCCCAGCGGGCGGTTGGGAACCGATCTGCAAGAGACAGGCCGGAGAGCGCGCACCGCGGCGTATGTGGTAGTCAGAGCAGTACGGACGCGTTGCGGCCGATAGCTAGTCAAACTATAGTCTGGACACATGTCCAGAGAGGTTCGGAGTCTTTGAGTGACACAATTTGTCCTGCTCACCGGACCTGGACGTGTCCGCCTGCGCGCATCGGCGTGAGCTGAACATGCGCATCGCACTGTTGTCGTACCGGAGCAAAACCCATTGCGGTGGGCAAGGGGTCTACGTCCGCCACCTGTCCCGCGGCCTCGTCGAACTCGGCCATGACGTCGAGGTGTTCTCAGGGCAGCCGTACCCGGCCGGGCTCGACCCGCGGGTGCGCCTGACCAAGGTGCCCAGCCTCGACCTCTACCGCGAACCGGACCCGTTCCGCATTCCGTGGCCCAACGAGATCAAGACCAGCATCGACCTTCGCGAACTGCTGGCGACCTGGACCGCCGGGTTCCCCGAGCCCAAGACGTTCAGCCTGCGCGCCGCGCGCGCGCTGGCCGAGCGCCTCGACGATTTCGACGTGGTCCACGACAATCAGTGCCTGGGCACCGGCCTGCTGAAGATCGCCGACCTCGGCATGCCTGTCGTGGCGACCGTGCACCATCCGATCACCCGGGACCGCGTGCTCGACGTGTCGGCGGCACGGTGGTGGCGCAAGCCGTTGGTGCGGCGCTGGTACGGCTTCGCGGAGATGCAGAAGGACGTCGCGCGGCGGATACCCGAGCTGCTGACCGTCTCGTCGACGTCGGCCGCCGATATCGCCGAGGATTTCGGAGTGTCGCCCGAGCAGCTGCACGTCGTGCCGCTGGGGGTGGACACCGAACTGTTCAAGCCCGCGCAGCGACGGGTGCGAAACCGCATCATCGCAATCGCGAGTGCCGACGTGCCGCTGAAGGGCGTCGCTCATCTGCTGAACGCCGTGGCGCGGCTGCGCGTCGAACGCGACCTCGAATTGCAGCTCGTCGCCAAGCTCGAACCGAACGGGCCGACTGAGAAGCTGATCGCCGAGCTGGGCATCTCCGACATCGTGCACAGCTCGAGCGGACTGACCGACGCCGATCTCGCCGAATTGCTGGCGTCGGCGGAAGTCGCGTGTATCCCTTCGCTTTACGAGGGTTTCTCGCTGCCTGCGGTGGAGGCGATGGCCAGTGGCACCCCGATCGTGGCGAGCCGCGCCGGGGCGCTGCCCGAGGTGGTCGGCGCCGACGGCGAATGCGCCCGGCTGGTCACGCCGGCCGACGTCGACGAGCTGACCAGGGTGCTCGGCGAAATACTCGACTCGCCGATCGAACGGGGTCGCCTCGGCGCGAACGGCCGTCAGCGCGCACTCGATGTGTTCAGCTGGGAATCCGTTGCCGCGCAGACGGTTGCGGTGTACGAACAAGCGCGTGAGCGGGTCGCGAAATGCTGACCGTCGACTACGACCGGCTCGGTGTCGGTGTAGGCACCAAGGTGATCGACGTCGGCTGCGGCGCGGGCAGGCACACCTTCGAGGCGTACCGGCGCGGCGCCGATGTCATCGGCTTCGATCAGAGCGTCACCGACCTCAACGACGTCGACGAGATCCTGCAGGCCATGAAGGAGAAGGGCGAGGCGCCCGCTTCGGCGACGGCCCAGGCGGTCAAGGGCGATGCGCTGGAACTGCCTTATGCCGACGGCACTTTCGACTGCGTCATCGCATCGGAGATCCTCGAGCATGTGCCCGAGGACGACAAGGCGATCTCAGAACTCGTCCGCGTGCTCAAACCGGGTGGCTCACTGGCGATCACGGTGCCGCGCTGGCTGCCCGAAAAGGTGTGCTGGATGCTGTCTGACGAGTACCACGCCAACGAGGGCGGCCATATCCGGATCTACAAGGCCGATGCGTTGCGTGACAAAGTCCTTGCCCACGGTCTCCGGCTCACCGACACCCATCACGCGCATGCGTTGCACGCTCCGTATTGGTGGCTGAAATGCGCTGTCGGAACTGAGAAGTCGGATCACCCCGCCGTGACGGCGTATCACAAGCTGCTGGTATGGGACATGATGAGCCAACCATGGCTCACACGGGCGGCGGAGTCGGTGTTGAACCCGCTGATCGGCAAGAGCGTCGCGTTGTACTTCGAGAAGTCGGTGGTTCCTGTTGCTGGCTCCTAATGTTCCCGGAGTGCGGGGCGTACTGACACCGGCGCAGTGCCACCAGACCGCCGAATCGATCGCCGCCACGCAGGAGTCCTCTGGTGCGATTCCGTGGTTCGACGGTGGGCACACCGACCCGTGGGATCACGTCGAGAACGCGATGGCGCTGACGGCGGCCGGACTTCTGGAGCCCGCGCGCGCCGCGTTCGAATGGTGCCGCAGGACGCAGCGGCCCGACGGCTCGTGGCCGATCCAGTTCCGCAACGGCGTCATCGAGGATTCCAACAGCGACAGCAACTTCTGTGCCTACATCGCGACCGGTGTCTGGCACCACGTGCTGATCACCCGTGACCGACGGTTCGCCGAGACGATGTGGCCGGTCGTCACGAAGGCCGTCGACTTCGTGCTCGACATGCAACTGGGTGGCGGCGAAATCTCCTGGGCCAGAAGTCCGTCCGGGCTTGAGCCCGAGGCACTGCTTACCGGATGCGCGAGTATTTACCACAGCCTCCGATGCGCTCTCGCGCTCGCGGACTACTTCCGTGATCCACAGCCGGAGTGGGAGCTTGCGGTCGGTCGCCTCGGCCACGTGATCGCCGAGCACCCGGACGCCTTCGTGACGAAGGACCGATGGTCGATGGAGTGGTACTACCCGGTGCTGGGCGGAGCGTTGCGTGGAGCAGCCGCACGGTCCCGCATCGACGAGCGGTGGGACGACTTCGTCGTACCCGGCCTCGGCATCCATTGCGTCGACGATCGGCCGTGGGTCACCGGAGCCGAAACCTGCGAGCTGGTAATGGCGTTGGACGCGATCGGCGACTCGGCCCGCGCGCATGAGCAATTCGCGTCCATGCACCACCTGCGCGAGAAGGACGGCTCCTACTGGACCGGCCTTGTCTACGCCGATGGCAAACGATGGCCGGTGGAGCGGACGACGTGGACCGGTGGTGCGATGATCCTCGCGGCCGATGCCTTGTCGCGCACGACGGCGGCCAACGGTATCTTCCGGGGCGTGGACTTGCCGCGCGGCCTCGAGGGCGAGTACGACTGCGAGTGTGCGACAAGCGATCGCTAGCGTTTTCGTACGGTGCCTCCGCCTGACCACCCGATCACGACGACGACTGCACCTCCAATTCGGTCCAGTACCTCTGGGCGTCGCCATGCCATTCGTCGTGGCGGCGATGAAACAAGGCCGCTGCCTCAGGGCCGGGCCAGTCGTGATCGAGCAGTTCACGCGGAAGGCCGGGATCCAGGAAGGGAAACCGTCGCCACGCATGAACCAACCGCACCTGCGCTCGGAATGCCTCGACCGGGGTGGCGGCCCGCAGCTTGCCGAAGGTGGTGAGGAAGTCCGCGTAACGCTCTTCGACTTCGCCCAGATTCCACGCGTCGCCGATGAGTGACTCGGTTTTGCCGATAGAGGCGAGCTTGCCCGTCCAGGCGAACGCCCGTCCCTCAAGGCCGAGCTCGTGGATGATCGTTTTGACTTCGCCGACCTTGCTCACGTCGGGAAGAATCCAGATCGCTGGGCTGGGTGAACCCATCCCCAGCCACGTGAGCCGCGTGCGCAGTCGATGACGAAGTTGCCGCTGCGTCTCCGGGATGCCGACAGAAAGGACGAGCCACTCTCCATCCCACGGCGACGTGTCCGTCCCGAAGCCGTAGATGCGCCGGGCGCCCTCCGTCAGAAGCCGACTTCCGGGCTGCGTGATATGCCACGACACCCGGCGACCCGACTTCTCTGACTCCACCACTCCGTGGGCTGCCGACCGTGCGATCGCTTGACGGGCGGCCTTCTCCTCGACTCCGAGAACTCCGAGGCTCGACACCAACGTCGCCGTCCAGACAGAGACACCGCGCGGGCGCACAAACTCGCCCAGGATCGTCAGCAGGAGGCTGCGCGCACTCGACCCCACCTCCCGGCGCTCCGACCCCGCGAGTGCAGCGTCGTCCTCGGCGAGGTGCTCGGCGGCCATCATGGGCCCATCCTTTCGTACTCGCCGCACTGCAACCCGTAAGGGGTGCGCCCCGACACCGACTGACCGATGCGCAACATAACCCGTGACAGTTCAATAACGGAGCGCCGACCCCATGTAGATGCCCATCCGTCGTCAACCGGCCGCTTGCCGCACGAAGGGTCCTCCGGTGCCGTCGAGAATGTCGCCGCCGGTTGGATCGACGTCATTGACCATCCCCGCGAGCGCGTCGGTCTGCCCCTCGAAATACTACACATCTATTACGATCACTCGCTATGGTGTAGAACATTAACGACGAGAACTTGGAGGGCAGTGTGACGGTCGACGGGACACGAACAGGCATGGCGCCGGCCCCCACGGGGCCGCTGAGCAAGATCGACTACAGCGAACGCATCCCGAACAACGTGAACTTGTCGCAAGACCGTCGGCTGCAGCGGGCTCTCGAGGGATGGCAACCGAAGTTTCTGGAATGGTGGCGGTCGCTCGGGCCTGAGCTTCCGACCAAAGACGTCTATCTGCGCACCGCGGTCGCCGTGGGCCGAGATGGCTGGGCACATTTCGACCATGTCCCAATGAACGAGTATCGCTGGGGCATCTTCCTCGCCGAACGCGAAGGCGATCGGACGATCGGATTCGGGAAGCACAAGGGCGAGTCGGTGTGGCAGGAGGTGCCCGGTGAGTACCGTGCCGAGCTGATGCGACTGATCATCGTTCAGGGAGATACCGAGCCGGCATCCGTCGAACAGCAGCGCATCCTCGGCCGCAGTGCACCCAGCCTCTACGACCTCCGAAACCTGTTCCAGGTCAACGTCGAAGAGGGGCGCCACCTCTGGGCGATGGTGTATCTGCTGCATGCCTACTTCGGTCGGGACGGCAGAGAAGAGGCCGAACAGCTGCTGAAGCGAAACTCCGGCGATGTCAACACGCCGCGAATCCTCGGCGCGTTCAACGAGAAGACGACCGACTGGCTGCAGTTCTTCATGTTCACCTATTTCACCGACCGTGACGGCAAGTATCAGCTCGGAACGCTGAAGGAGTCGGCGTTCGATCCCTTGGCGCGGACCTGCGAGTTCATGCTCAAGGAAGAGGCCCACCACATGTTCGTCGGAACCACCGGCGTGCAGCGGACCGTCGAGCGCACTGCGGAGTTGATGGGGGTGCACAGCACGGACGAGGTCTTCGAGCACGGTGGAATTCCGCTCTCAGTCATTCAGAAGTATCTGAACGCTCAGTTCTCCGTGTCGATGGACCTGTTCGGGTCGGAGCAGTCGTCCAATGCCGCTGCGTACTACACCGGCGGACTGAAGGGGCGTTGGCAGGAGACCCGCCGCAAAGACGACCACGTCCTGGCGGACGCCGCCTACCCAGTCCGCACGGTGACAGATGGCCGTATCACCGAGGAATCGGTGCCGTATCTCAATGCTCTCAATTCCGACTTACGCGACGAATACGTCGCAGACTGCCGAAACGGTGTCCGCCGATGGAACCAGGCGCTCGAAAACGCGGGCCTACAAGAGCGACTGGCCCTCCCGCACGAGGGTTTCAATCGAAGCATCGGCAACTATGCCGGGCATTTCATCTCACCGGAGGGCGACGTACTGACTGCGGAGGAGTGGCATCACCGCGAGGACGACTGGCTGCCGACCGATGAGGACCGGTCCCGTGTTGCGGACCTGATGGTGGCGCACTACACGCCGGGTGAATTCGCTGGTTGGATCGCACCGCCGAAGACCGGAATAAACGACCAGCCAGTCGAATTCGATTACGTGCACCTACGTGACGAAGCATTGGCCTGAGGGGACAGAGTCATGACCGCCGTTACGACTGCAGCCGCCATGCGGGGCGATGCACCCGCCGTCGCGTTTGCGACCGAACCCTCCGGATATCGACACTGGCGGTTGCAGACCGACGGGTCGATCGCGACGCTTACGCTCACCGTGGACCCGCACGCCGGTCTCGTCCCCGGGTACAAGCTCAAGATGAACTCGTACGACCTGGGTGTCGATATCGAGCTCTACGACGCCGTCCAGCGACTGCGATTCGAGCATCCGGAAGTGAAGGCCGTCGTGGTGACCGGCGGAATGGAACGGATGTTCTGCGCAGGGGCCAACATTGGGATGCTGGCGCAGTCACCACACACATGGAAGGTGAACTTCTGCAAGTTCACCAACGAAACCCGCAACGGCATCGAGGACGCGACGGCTTACTCCGGCCAGACGTACATCGCTGCGCTCAATGGCACGGCGGCAGGTGGTGGATACGAACTGGCGCTGGCGTGCGACCAGATCGTCCTGGTCGACGACGGCTCGTCTGCAGTATCCCTCCCCGAGGTTCCGTTGCTAGGCGTCCTGCCCGGCACCGGAGGGTTGACGCGGGTGGTCGACAAACGCAAGGTGCGAAAGGACCTTGCGGATGCGTTTGCTACGAAATCAGAAGGGGTGCGAGGGGATACCGCCGTCGAGTGGGGTCTCATAGACGAGACGGTGCCCCCGGCGCGCTTTGATTCACGAGTTCGAGCGATCGCTGAGAAGGCCGCCGACAACTCCTCACGGCCTAACGATCCGGAGGGCGTCGCCCTGACGCCACTCTCAAGATCGACCGAGGACGATGCGATCGTCTACCGCTACGTTCGCGCGACGTTGCACCGCGCGGAGCGACGTGTCGACATCGTGGTGTCGGCACCTCGTTCGGCGCCACCGCCCGACGCCGGCGGAGTCATCACTCAAGGTGCGGACTACTGGCCGCTGGCGCTCACTCGCGAGCTGGATGACTTGATCCTGCACCTGCGAACAAACGAAATCGAGCTGGGCACTTGGGTGTTCCGCGTCGTCGGCGAGCGCGATCGGGTACGAGCATATGACCGGCAACTTCGCGAGCTCGCGGATGACTGGTTCGTCAACGAGGTCATCCACTACTACAAGCGGACACTCAAGCGGCTGGATGTGACGAGCCGCAGCCTTTTCGCTGTAATCGAGCCGGGCAGCGCATACGTCGGCCTCCTGTTGGAGCTGGCGCTGGCCAGCGATCGCCAATACATGCTCGAGGGGATATATGAAGATGCCGGACCGGACGCATCTCCCGCCGCTCTCGAAGTGACGGAATCGAACTTCGGCGCGTTTCCGATGGGCAACGGGCTGACGCGGCTGGAGTCCCGCTTCTATGGCCACCCCGCGCTCCTCGCCGCGGTGGCCGACCGAATCGATGAACCCCTGTCTGCGGATGTCGCCGGTCGGCTCGGGTTGGTCACATCTGTTCTCGACGACATCGATTTCGGCGAGGAACTTCGCATCATCCTCGAAGAGCGGGCGGCGTTGTCGCCAGACGCGTTGACCGGCATGGAAGCCAACCATCGGTTCGTCGGGCCGGAGACCCAGGAGTCGAAGATCTTTGGCCGACTGACCGCCTGGCAGAACTGGATCTTCGTGCGGCCCAACGCAGCCGGCGCTGACGGCGCGTTGAGGCGATACGGTACGGGTGCACGCGCAAGCTTCGACACCCAGCGGGCGTGAGCGCGATGGACTTTTTCAACGCCGCCGACTTCCTGGTACACCGGCAGGTACGGGAGGGAATCGGCGACAAGGCCGCGCTGATCGGCTCTCACACGCTGACCTACCGAGAGCTCTCCAACGATGTGGCACGGCTCGCCGGTGGACTCCGCGCGCTTGGGTTGCGACGCAACGACCGGGTCGTGATGGTGATGAGCGACGACGTCGAGATGGCTACCACAGTATTGGCCGCCTTCCACGCCGGTCTGGTTGCGGTGCCGGCGTCGACGATGCTGACCAGCGGAGAACTCGGGCAGATACTGCGAGACGCAGGTGCACGGGCGGTCATCGCCACAAGGGACTATGTCGACGCGGTGCTTCCCGAAGCCGAATCCTGCAGTGACATAAAGAACTTCATAGTCGTCGACGCCGACGACGACCTGATGTCCCGGCCATTCCGTGCTGATCTGAGAATCCATTTGTGGGCAGACCTGCTCGGCGATCCGGAGGTCCCCGCCCTGACGCAACCTGACACCGGTGCGTTGTGGCTCTACACCTCCGGCACCACGGGTAAACCGAAAGCGGCCATGCATCGCCATGCAAACATCCGCCATGTATACGAATCCTTCGGCCGCCGAACCCTGAACATCCGACAGGAGGACCGGTGTCTGTCGGTGGCGAAGATGTTCTTCGCATACGGCATCGGCAACAGCTTGTTCTTTCCCCTGGCGGCGGGCGGTACCGCAGTCCTGCAACCTCTGCGGCCTACGCCCGACTCGATGGGCGAGCGGTTGGCGTCAACCGCGCCGAGCCTGTTCTTCGCGGTGCCGACCTTCTACTCGAGTCTGGTGCAGTCCGAGTTGCCCGAGGATTCTTTCGCGTCTGTACGTCTGTGCGTTTCGGCCGGTGAGGTGCTGCCGGTCGCGGTCCACAGTCAGTTCAAGGATCGGTTCGGTGTCGACATCCTCGACGGAATCGGCTCAACCGAGGCGCTGCACATCTTCCTGTCCAATCGTCCAGATGACATTCGTCCCGGCACCACCGGAAAGCCGGTTCCGGGCTACCAGATCGAGGTCCGAGACGACGAAGGATGTACCGTCGCGCCGGGAGTACCCGGGGACCTGTACGTCTGCGGAGAGTCGATCGCCGCCGGCTACTGGCAACGACCAGAGGCGAACCATGCTGTCTTCCAAGGAGGATGGCTTCGAACCGGCGATACCTATGTCATCGACGAGTCCGGCTACTACAAGTGTCTTGGACGGTCCAACGACCTCCTCAAGGCCGGCGGCATCTGGGTTTCGCCCGCCGAAGTCGAGGGTCGCCTACTCGAACACCCGTCGGTCGCCGAAGCCGCAGTCGTCGGCGCTGCCGGCAGGGACGGAATCGACAAGCCGGTAGCGCTCGTTGTCCGCGTCCCCGGCCACGAAGACGTCGGCGCTGTCGAACTGATCGAATGGTGTCGCAGGGGTCTGGCCGCCTTCAAACTGCCGCGCGCTGTTGAATTCTCCGCCGAGTTGCCCAGGACCGCGACCGGGAAACTGCAGCGCTATCGCGTGAGAGAGATGCTGGCCCACGTCATGTCGCCGCAGGTTGCACAGTGACGACGTACGACGTCGACTTGCTCGTCGTCGGAGCCGGCCCGGTGGGTCTGTACGGGACCTACTACGCCGGCGTCCGTGGGCTTCACACGGCGGTCATCGACTCGTCGACCGAACCCGGCGGGCAAGTCACCGCGATGTACCCGGAAAAGCAGATCTATGACGTCGCAGGCTTTCCCGCAGTCAAGGGACGCGACCTCGTCGATGCACTGAGTGAGCAAGCCGCATCCGCGAACGCCACCTACCTGCTGGGCCAAGAGGCCCGACGACTCAGGACGGGCGCTGACCACCGACACCTCATCACGACCAGCACCGGTGACGAGATCCGCTGCGGGGCTGTGGTCATCACAGCTGGTATAGGGGCATTCGAGCCGCGCAGACTCGCCGTCGGTGAGGACTACCTCGGCAACGGACTTGAGTACTTCGTTCCTGATCCGGAACCGTACGACGACCTTGACGTGGTCATCGTCGGTGGCGGTGACTCCGCGCTCGACTGGGCGCTGATGCTCGAAGACATCGCGGCATCCGTCACCGTCGTGCACCGGCGCACTTCGTTCCGCGCACACGCGTCTACCGTGATGCAGGTCGAAAGATCATCGGTGAGTGTCCTGACAGATGCCGAGGTGCGCTCGATCGGCGGCAACGGCACGATCACCCATGCGGACGTTGCTATCAAGGGATACAACGAGATTCGCCGGCTGCACTGCCAGCGCGTGATTGCGGCGCTCGGTTTCATAGCGAGTATGGGTCCGCTGCGGGACTGGGGGTTGACGCTGCGTGACAACCGGCACATCGTCGTCGACTCGGCGATGCGGACCGCGCGGGCCGGCATCTTCGCCGCTGGGGATGTCGTGGAGTACGACGGCAAAGTCCGGCTGATCTCCACCGGCTTCGGTGAGGTGGCGACGGCGGTGAACAACGCTGCCGTACACATTCACCCGGACGCGCAGCTTTTCCCCGGACATTCCACCGACGACGCGGGCGGTCAGCGATGCCGTACGTGATCGCCAGTCCGTGCATCGATGTCATGGACCGGTCGTGCATCGAGGAGTGCCCGGTCGACTGCATCTACGAAGGGGAGCGGAAGCTCTACATCAATCCAACCGAATGCATCGATTGCGGTGCGTGCGAACCGGTTTGCCCGGTCGAGGCCATCAGTCAGGACCGGCGGGTGCCCGATGAGGACTCCGACTTTGTCGAGGACAACCGGCAGTTCTTCGCCACTGTGCTGCCCGGGCGCGACGAACCCATCGGGTCGCCTGGCGGCGCCGGCGGGATCGGACCCGTCGGTGTCGACACCATTCTCGTGGCTCGCGACGACAGGCGTGGCCGCTAGCTCGCTACAGCGCCTCGCCGGGTACGCCGGACACGCGTTCCAGCACCCGCATCGACCCGGTCGCGGACACCTCGCGGAAGTCGCCTGTGTCGAGCGCCCTGCGGTACACGTGGAACGGCGCCTGACCGCCTTCGTCCGGATTCGGGAACACGTCGTGAATGATCAGCCCGCCGCCGACCTGCACCCACGGGACCCAGCCGTCGAAGTCGCGCTGCGCGGCCTCCTCGGTGTGGCCGCCGTCGATGAACAAGAGCCGCAACGGTGTTCGCCAACCACGCGCGACCGTTGTCGATCGCCCGACCACCGCGACGACGTGGTCGTCGACACCGGCGGCGTCCAGGGTGTGGCGCAGCGTCGGCAGCGTGTCGAACAATCCGGTTACCGGATCCACCTTCGACTCGTCGTGGTACTCCCAGCCCGGCTGATGTTCTTCGGAACCGTGGTGATGGTCGATCGTGTAGACGACGCCGCCGCACTGCTGGGCCGCCGCGCCGAGCAACAACGTCGACTTGCCGCAGTACGTACCGATTTCGACGGCTGCTCCGTCTCCCAGATACCGGACTGCGGTGTCGTACAGCGTGCGTCCCTCGTCTGCGGGCATGAAACCGGTCACCTGATCGGCGAGTGTGAACAGCCGCGCGGCGGCGTCGGGCAGGGCGTTGTCAGCGCCCTTGGAGAGGGCAGTGTCTGTAGTGCTCATGGAGGTCAACCTACCGTTGCTGGTCAATGGCAGTTGTAGTAGCGTCCGGACATGTGTCCGACACGGCCCTAGAGTCGACTCGGCGCCGTCTGACCGCCAAACAGGCCGACACCGTCGATCGTCTGGGCAGGGCCGCGGTCGAACTCCTTTGCCGCGATGGTTTCACCGGTCTGACCGTCCGCAGAGCGGCCGCCGAGGCCGGCGTGGGGGCCGCCACCGCCTACACCTATTTCTCGTCGAAGGAGCACCTGGTCGCCGAGGTGTTCTGGCGCAGGCTCGTCGCATCCCCGCCCGCGTCTCATGAATCCGGTGACCCGGCCGCACGCGTCATCGAGGTGCTGCGGCACATCGCCCTGCTGGTCGCCGACGAACCCGAGTTCGCGGGCGCGGTGACCAACGCGCTGCTGGGTCGGGACCCCGACGTCGAGGTGCTGCGGGTGCGCATCGGACGCGACATCCGTGACCGGCTCGCCGCGGCGCTGGGAGCCGACATCGATCCCGACGTCATCGACTCGCTGGAGATGCTGTACTCCGGCGCACTCGTGCGTGCGGGGATGGGCTACGCGTCGTATACCGAGATCGCCCAGCGACTGGAGAAGTCGGCGCGGCTGATCCTGAGCTAGGCCACGTTGGACGGGCCGAGGATGGCCGTCGACGCCTTGATGGCGGGTTCGACGATGCCCTGCACATCGCGTCCGTCCTCAACGAACAGCGCGGTCAGTTCGCGTAGACCGCCGAGCACGATCAGAGCCAGCGGCCGCGACAGCGGTGAGATCTGCGCGCGCCGGAAGCCGGGGCTGTCGCTGAGCTCGACCAACATGTCGGTCAGATGTTCCATGGCCACCCGATGCAGCGGCTGGGCAACCACGCCCAGAGCGGGAAGTTCGCGGATCCAGCTCAGCGTGATCGCGGGCCGCGCCTCGATGTGGCCGACGTACGCGCCGACGGCCTGGCGGATCTGCTCCTGCCAATCCGCCTGCGGGTCGACCGCCCTGCGGATGTTCGTGATCAGGATGTCGTTGTTCCGGCGCAGCAGCTCGATGAGGCAGTCTTCCTTGCTGCCGAACTGCTCGTAGAAGGTGCGCTTCGAGGTGCGGGCGTGCCGGACGATGTCGGCAACGGTGGTGTCGCGAAAGCCGCGTTCGACGATCGATGCGGCCATGCCGTCGAGCAACCGGTCCCGGAACGGATCGGCGAGCTCACCAGACTGCGAATCGTGCGCACCCGCGTTGACCGCAGTCGTCATCTCACCTCCCTGGGAGCCTTGCGAAGGCCTGGTACCAACCGGTACCGTACTACACGAACCCGCGGTACCGCGTAGTACCACGTAGACGGCTGGGAGCGAGTCATGAGCGAAGGGCCCACGCACGATGGGCAGGGGACGGCGATCCTCGACGAGCCGGCCACCACCCCCCACGCCGCGAAGCTGCCGCCCGGCCCGAGGCTGCCCAAGCTGGTGCAGGGCATCGGCTATGCGGTCTCGCGGACCCGGATGTACGAGCAGATCGCGCGCCGCCACGGCGACGTCTTCACGCTGAACCTGCCGGTGTTCGGCCCCACGGTGATCGTGGCCGACCCGCAGTTGGCCAAGCAACTTTTCATGGCCAGCACCGACGACGTCGGCAATGTGCAGCCCAACCTGTCCAGAATGCTCGGTGACGGATCGGTGTTCGCCCTCGACGGTGTCGACCATCGGCTGCGACGCAAGCTGCTCACTCCGCCGTTCCACGGCAAGAGCATCAAGAACTACGAGAAGATCTTCGAAGAGGAGACCCTCCGCGAATCGGCGAATTGGCCTCAGGGGCAGGCATTCTCGATTCTCGAACCGATGATGCGTATCACGCTCAACGTCATACTGCGCGCGGTGTTCGGCGCCGACGGCCAACAGCTCGACGATCTGCGGCGCATCATTCCGCCGTGGGTCACGCTCGCCTCACGGTTGGTGGTGTTGCCCGCGCCGGACCGCACTTTTGGCCGCTACACGCCGTGGGGCAGACTCGCCGAGTACCGCCGCCAGTACGACGGGGTCGTCGAGCGGCTGATCGATCGCGTCAGCGCCGACCCGGACATCGACCGCCGCGACGACGTGCTCGCGCTGCTCCTGCGCAGCTCCTACGAGGACGGTTCGAAGATGTCGCGCAGCGACATCGGTGACGAGCTGCTGACGCTGCTTGCGGCCGGGCACGAAACAACCGCCTCCACCCTCGGCTGGGCGTTCGAACGCATCAGCCGCCATCCCCAGGTGCTGGCAGAGCTGGTCGGCGAGGCGGCCACCGAGGACAACGAATACCGGCAGGCCACCATCCTCGAGGTGCAGCGCGCCCGCACGGTCATCGACTTCGCGGGCAGGCACGTCTACGCGTCCACCTTCGAGCTCGGCGACTGGGTCATCCCGCGCGGATATTCCATCGTCGTCGCCATAGGGCAGCTGCATGGCCGCGCCGACGACTTTCCCGACCCGGAGCGGTTCGACCCGACACGTTACATCGGTACGCGTCCGCCGACCTTCGCGTTCGTCCCGTTCGGTGGCGGCACCCGTCGGTGCGTCGGCGCGGCGTTCGCCAACGTCGAGATGGATGTGGTGTTGCGAACGGTGTTGCGGCACTTCGTGATCGACACGACCGAAGCTCCCGGCGAAAAGGCACACTCACGCGGTGTGGCCTTCACCCCGAAGGACGGCGGTCGCATCATCGTGCACCGCCGCGAAACCCCGCTGGCCCAGGAGAAGTGATGACCGACGCCGCGATCGTCGACACCCAAGCCCGCGCGACGTCAGCCAAGCCGCTGCCCGCGGTGCGCCTGCCGAAGCCGGTCCAGATGGCCCTGCTCGCGGGCTTCCGCCGCCGGTTCATTCAGAGCGCGGCACACAGATACGGTCCGGTCTTCGAGATCAACGTCCCGTTCTTCGGCCGGAGCGTGGTGGTTTCCGACCACGCACTGGCGCGGCAGGTATTCCTGGCCAGCACCGACGACCTGATCAACGTGAAGCCGAACCTCAGCAGGATCTTCGGGCCGGGATCAGTCTTCGCGCTCGACGGTACGGAGCATCGCGCGCGCCGCAAGCTTCTCGCGCCGCCGTTCCACGGGCAGAGCATCAAGAACTACGAGAAGGTCATAGAAGAGGAGACGCTGCGCGAGACGGCGGCCTGGCCCGAGGGCCGCGAGTTCGCGACGCTCGAGCCGATGAACCGGATCACCCTGAATGTCATCCTGCGCACCGTATTCGGCGCCGACGGTTCCGAACTGGACTACCTGCGCGAGATCATCCCGCCGTGGACCAAGCTGGGTTCGCGGATGGCCACCCTGCCGGAGCCGAAGTTCAACACCGGCAAGCGCAGTCCGTGGGGCCGGCTGAAGGAGTTTCGCCGCAACTTCGATAGGACGGTGTTCGCGCTGATCGAAAAGGCCGAGGCCGATCCGCGGCTCGAGGAGCGCACCGACATCCTGGCGCTACTGATCGGCAGCCGGTACGAGGACGGCACGCCGATGTCTCATCAGGACATCTCCGACGAACTTCTCACCCTGCTCGGCGCCGGCCATGAAACGACCGCCTCGACGTTGGGCTGGGCGTTCGAACGGTTGCGCCGCCATCCCGGCGTTCTCGCCAAGCTCGTCGAGGAGAACGACGAAGGCGGCAACGAGTTCCGCCAGGCCACAATCGTTGAGCTGCAACGCAACCGGACCATCATCGACTTCGCTGGCCGTCACGTCCAGGCTCCGCATTTCGACCTCGGCGACTGGCGGATCCCACGCGGCACCACGGTGTTGATCTCGATCGCCAACGTGCACGCCGATCCCGGGGCCTTCGCGAATCCCGAGACCTTCGACCCGAACCGGTTCGTCGGCACGAGGGCCCCGACCGCGTGGATACCGTTCGGCGGCGGCACCCGCCGGTGCATCGGCGCCGCGTTCGCCAACGTCGAGATGGACGTCGTGCTGCGAACAATCCTGCGGCACTTCGTGATCGAGACCGATCACGCCCCCGACGAGAAGATTCACTTCCGGGGTGTCGCCTTCACGCCGAAGGACGGCGGCCTCGTCACTGTGCACCGGCGCTGACGCTCTCGGCTAGGTTCGTCGTATGAGTCTTGCCGACATGATGAACGGCGCGATGGAGACCACCATCCCCGCGGCACACAAGATGGGCATCAAGGCGGTCGAGGCGCGCCGCGGTTACGCCGCGGCCACCGTGCCTGCCGAGGGCAACGGCAACCACTTCGGTGTCGTGTACGCAGGTGTCGAGTTCACCGTCGCCGAGATCCTCGGTGGGATCATCGCGATCGCGAGCTTCGACGCCGCCGAGTACTACCCACTGGTGAAGAAGCTGGACATCGAGTTCACCGCCGCCGCGCGCAGTGATCTACGCGCCGAAGCGTCGCTGAGCGAGGACGAACTCGCTCGCATCGAAACCGAGGCAGCCGAAAAAGGTAAGGCCGACTTCGTGCTGGACGCTGTGGTCCGCGACGAAGCCGGCCAAACCGTTGCCGTCACCCATGGGCTCTACCAACTGCGAGCCCACGGGAAGTAGTTCTCTAGACCTCTGCGCGTTTGGGCAGCTTCCAGCCGGCCCGCGGGAAGTGGCAGGTGTATCCGCTCGGATAGCGCTCCAGGTAATCCTGGTGCTCCGGCTCTGCCTCCCAGAAGTCGCTGGCCGGAGTCACTTCCGTGACCACCTTGCCCGGCCACAGGCCCGACGCATCGACATCGGCGATGGTGTCCAGCGCGACGGCCTTCTGGTCTTCGTCGGTGTAGAAGATCGCCGACCGGTAACTCGTGCCGACGTCGTTGCCCTGCCGATTCTTGGTGGACGGATCGTGGATCTGGAAGAAGAACTCCAGCAGTGCGCGGTAGTCGGTCTGCGCGGGGTCGTAGATGATCTCGATGGCCTCGGCATGGCCGGGGTGGTTCCGGTACGTCGCGTTGGCGTTCTCCCCCCCGGTGTAGCCCACGCGGGTGTCGACGACGCCGGGCTGCTTGCGGATCAGGTCCTCCATACCCCAGAAGCAGCCGCCGGCCAGAATCGCCTTCTTGGTCTCACTCATGCCTGTGCCTCCTGGTTCTTAAAAAGCTTCTTGTAGTCCCCGTACCCCGCGGCGTCCAGGTCGTCGAGATGGACGAACTTCAGCGAAGCGGAGTTGATGCAGTAGCGCAACCCGCCCTCGGATCGTGGGCCGTCGTTGAATACGTGCCCGAGGTGGCTGTCGCCGTTCGCCGACCGCACCTCGGTGCGCACCATGAACAGCGTGCGGTCGCGCTTCTCCACCACGTTGGCGGCATCGACCGGTTTGGTGAAGCTGGGCCAGCCAGTGCCGCTCTCGAATTTGTCGACCGATGCGAACAACGGCTCGCCGGACACGACGTCGACATAGATGCCGGGTTCGTGGTTGTCCCAGTACTCGCCGGTGAACGGCCGCTCGGTGCCGTTCTCCTGAGTGACGTGGTACTGCTCAGGCGACAACGCGTCGACCGCGGCGGGATTCTTGTTGTATTGCTGCGTCATAGTGCCTGTATAACTACCGGCGCCAAGCTGGTGTTCCTCGCGGAGATTACGGATCTGTGATGCGTGCGGCGTCGCAGGCAGGCGCTCGACAAACATCAGTAGAACGTGTTCTAGTTCTGGGTGTGACTGGCAGCACTTTCAGCCGCGACGAGCTGGCCGCGGCGTTCCAACAATTCGAGGCGACGGTCGATCGCGCGGCACAGACCCGCGACTGGGATCCGTGGGTTGAGCAGTACACACCCGGCGTCACCTATGTGGAGCACGCAGCGGGAACCATGCGGGGGCGCGAGGAGGTGCGGCCCTGGATCTGGCGGACGATGGAGAGCTTCCCCGGCAGCTACATGACGTCGTTTCCGTCCCTGTGGTCGGTGATCGACGAGCCGACGGGACGGATCATCTGCGAGCTGGACAACCCGATGCGCGACCCCGGCGACGGGACCATCATCACCGCCACCAACATCTCGATCCTCACGTACGCAGGCGACGGGCTGTGGCGCCGCCAGGAGGACGTCTACAACCCGCTGCGCTTCGTGAAGGCCACCGTGAAGTGGTGCCGCAAAGCGTCCGAACTCGGCACGCTGCCCGACGAAGCGGCCGAGTGGATGAAGCAGTTCGGCGGACAGAAGTGACCTCACTGGTCATCGGCGCGAACGGCTATCTCGGCTCGCACGTCACCCGCCAGCTCGTCGGCAAGGGCGACGACGTGCGGGTGATGGTGCGCGACGGCGCCAAGACGATCGGGATCGACGACCTCGATGTCACGCGGTTCGTCGGCGACATCTGGGACAACGAGACTCTGCGCGCCGCGATGGCCGGTGTCGAGGACGTGTACTACTGCGTCGTCGACACCCGCGGCTGGCTTCGTGACCCCGCGCCGCTGTTCCACACGAACGTCGATGGCACGCGCAATGTGCTGGAGATCGCGAAAGATGCTGGGCTGCACCGGTTCATCTTCACCAGCAGTTACGTCACCGTCGGTCGCAAACGCGGGCGCATCGCCACCGAGAACGACGCCATCGTCGACAGGGGTTTGACGCCGTACGTGCGTTCCCGGGTGCAGGCCGAAGAGCTCGTGTTGTCCTACACACGGGAGCACGGACTGCCCGCCGTCGCGATGTGCGTGTCCACCACGTACGGCGCGGGTGACTGGGGCGGGACCCCGCACGGGGCGATCATCGCGGGCACCGCCTTCGGCAAGTTGCCGTTCGTGATGGACAAGATCGAGCTCGAGGCGGTCGGTGTCGACGACGCGGCACGAGCGATGATCCTGGCGGCCGAGCATGGCCGGGTCGGCGAGCGCTACCTGATCTCGGAGAAAATGATCAGCAACGCCGACGTTGTGCGCATCGCGGCCGAGGCGGCCGGCGTGCCGGCGCCCACCAGGTCGATTCCGCTGCCGATGTCCTATGCGATGGCTGCGCTCGGCAGCGCGAAGGCCAAGCTGCGGGGCACCGACGAGCAGCTGTCGATGGGGTCGCTGCGGCTCATGCGGGCCGAGGCGCCGGTGGACTGCACCAAGGCCAGGACGGAACTGGCTTGGGAGCCAAGGCCCGTCGAGGAGTCGATCGCCGAGGCCGCGCAGTTCTGGGCGGGGCTGCGCGCGGCCAGACGGAAGAGCAAGCCATCCCCCGAGGGGGCCACCGGCTAGCCTGAAAGCCGGAATTCAAGATCAACCACGGCGGTGTGAATGGCGGGCAACGATCAGCGCCTGCTCGGACGAAACGACGAGTGCGAGGCGCTGGACGGTTTGATCGGGGCTGCCCGCGTAGGGCAGAGCCAGGTGCTCGTTCTGCGCGGGGAGGCCGGGGTCGGCAAGACCGCGCTGCTCGACTATGTGGCGCAGCGCGCGGCCGGGTTCCGCACGGCGCAGGCCACCGGCGTCGAAGCCGATGTCGACCTCGCGTTCGCCGGTCTGCATCAGTTGTGCTCACCGCTGCTGGACCGCCTCGACCGCCTGCCGGGGCCCCAGCGTGACGCATTGGCGACGGCGTTCGGACAGAGCGCAGGCCCTGCCCCCGACCGGTTCCTCGTCGGCCTTGCCGTGCTGAGCCTGATGTCGGAGGCCACGCACGACCAGCCGCTGATGTGCGTCATCGACGACGCGCAATGGCTCGACCGGGTGTCGGCGCAGACGCTCTCGTTCGTCGCACGGCGCCTGCTGGCCGAGCCGGTGGCGCTGGTGTTCGCCGTCCGCGACGGTCACGACGATGAATTGAAGGGATTGCCCGAGTTGACGATTCGCGGCCTGTCCGACGGTGATGCGCGCGCGCTGCTCGCCACGGTGATCCGCAGCCGCCTCGATGAACGGGTGCGCGAGCGGATCATCGCAGAGGCGCGGGGCAATCCGCTGGCGCTGCTGGAGCTGCCCCGCGATCCCGCAACGGGCGAAGGCGGTTTCGGCCGTCCCGGCGCACGCGCGCCGTCGGGCCAGATCGAGCAGAGCTTCGTGCGGCGGGTGCAGTCGCTTCCCATGCCCACCCAGAAGTTGCTTCTCACCGCGGCGGCAGAACCGGTCGGCGACAAGGCACTGCTGATCCGGGCGGCCCGGCGGCTGGGGATCTCGCCGGAGGTCGCCGCGCACGCCGAGGCGGAGGGGCTGATCGAAATCGGTACCCGCGTGCGCTTCCGCCACCCGCTGATGCGCTCGGCGGCCTACCTCGCAGCAGGCGGCGACGATCGCAGGGCGGCCCACCGCGCACTCGCCGAGGAGACCGATCCGCAGGCCGATCCCGAGCGTCGCGCATGGCACGGCGCAAACGCCACCTTCGGCACCGACGACGCCGTGGCCGACGACCTGGAGCAGTCGGCCGACCGGGCCGTGGCCCGGGGTGGCGTCGCCGCCGCCGCGGCGTTTCTGGAACGGGCGACGGAGCTGACGGCCGATCCGGTGCGACGCGGTGCCAGGGCACTCGCCGCCGCCGAGGCGAAGTACGCCGCCACCTCGCCGGACGCGGCGTATGCCCTCCTGGCGATCGCGGAGATGAGCCCGCTCGACGATCTGCAGCGTGCGCAGGTGGCTCGCCTGCGCGCCCAGATCGCCTTCATGCGCAGCCGTGGCGGAGGCGGCGATGCACCGAAGGTCGCCGACGCGGCCCTCGGACTGCTCGCGGCCGCCCGCGGCCTGGAAGGACTCGACGACGCCCTGGCCAGGGAGACGTATCTCGATGCGCTCGGCGCTGCGATGTACGCGGGCCGGCTGTGTCCGTACGGCGGGCCGATCGTCGTCGCCGAACCGGCCCGTCATGCCCCGCCGGGACCACAACCGCCGCGCCCCAACGATCTGCTGCTGGACGGGCTCGCGATGCGATTCACCGACGGCCACACGGCGAGCCTGCCGACCCTGCGCGCCGCGATGACGCAGGTGCTCGAGGCGGGACGGCACGCCGACGGCGATGTCATTCGTTCGTTCTGGCAAGGCTTTCCGATAGCGCAGGAGTGCGCCGCGGGTGAATTGTGGGACGACGATCTGTGGCATGAGGTCGGAACGACCGCGGCCCGCCTCGCGCGCGAATCGGGCGCGCTCGCCATGCTTCCGCTCGCCCTGGCGACGCGGGCGGGCAGCCACGTGTTCGCGGGTGAATTCGATGCGGCGGCGGCGTTGATCGAGGAGGCGAACACGATCGCGGCCGCGACGGGATACGCGCCGGTGAGGTACCACCAGATATCACTCACCGTGTGGCGTGGTGCCGAGGCCGAGTCGTTGCGGCTGCTCGAGGGCACCACGGAGCTGGCGGGGTCTCGCGGCGAGGGCAGAGTCACCGGCTTGATCGGCTGCTTCACCGCAATCCTCAACAACGGTCTGGGTCGTTACGAGGAGGCGCTGCGCGCCGCACAACAGGCGTGCGAACACGAAGACCTCGGCCCCTACCGGATGTCGCTCGCCGAGCTCATCGAGGCAGGCGTCCGGTGCGGTGAGAGAGATGCGGCGATCGACGCGGTCAAGAGCATGGAGACGCAGGCGGCCGCAGGAACCGAATGGGCGCTCGGCACATTGGCGCGCTGCCGTGCCCTGGTCGCCGACTCCGATACCGCCGAGGATTTCTACCGGGAGGCCGTCGATCGGCTCGGGCGCACCAGAATGCGCGTCTACCTCGCACGGTCGCATCTGGTGTACGGCGAGTGGCTGCGGCGTGAGCACCGCAGGGTGGACGCACGCGAGCAGCTGAGCATCGCGCACGAGATGTTCGTCCGGATGGGGGCGGAAGGGTTCGCCGAGCGTGCCCGGCGCGAACTGCTCGTCACCGGGGAGAAGACCCGCAAGAGCACCGGCGGATCGGGCGAAGGGCTGACGGCGCAGGAGGCGCAGATCGCCCAGTTGGCAGGCACCGGGCTGACCAACCAGGAGATCGGCGCGCAGCTGTTCATCAGCGCGCACACCGTCGAGTGGCACCTGCGGAAGGTGTTCGCCAAGCTCGGCATCAAATCGCGTCGACAACTCCGCGGCCGCCCCGAGGTCACTTGAGCCCACGCACTACGGGATGACTACGGACTTTCAAGGGTCCGCATCGCGGTCGCGGTCGACATGCTGAATGTGTGGAGTTAGCCGAGCACGTCGCCCTGATCACCGGTGGTACAGCGGGAATCGGCTGGGAGTCCGCGCGGCTGATGGCCTGTGAAGGCGCCCAGGTCATCATCTCCGGGCGAGACCGCGAACGCGGTGAGCAGGCCGCCGCCCGCATCGGCGCGAATGCGCGCTTCGTGCAGGCCGACCTGTCCGACCTGGAGTCGGTGAGGTCACTCGTGCAACAGGTTGGCGACGTCGACATCGTCGTGAACAACGCCGCCGACTTCACCGGCGCGGCCACCGTCGACGCGGACGTCGCCGTCTTCGAAGCGATCTTCGACACCAACGTGCGCGGTGCGTACTTCCTGATCGCCGGCCTAGTCCCGGGAATGTTGGCACGTGGGCGGGGCAGCATCGTCAACGTCACGTCCATGGTCGCCTCCAAAGGCGTTCCCGGCTCATCCGGATACAGCGCTTCCAAGGCTGCACTCGAGTCGCTGACCCGCACCTGGGCCGCCGAGTTCGGAAAACACGGGGTGCGCGTCAACAGCGTGGCGCCGGGGCCGACCCGCACAGAGGGGGTGGCCGCGGTGTGGGGCGAGACCAATGAGGAACTCGGCAGGGCACTGCCGCTGGGCCGGACCGCCCACGCCGCCGAAATCGCCGAGGCCGTCCTGTTTCTTGCCTCCCCACGCGCGAGCTTCGTCACGGGTTCGACCCTGCACGCCGACGGCGGCGGCTCGGCAGTCTGATGGCCAACGAAACGCTCGAAGAAGCCGCGATGACGTTCCACGTCTTCCGGGATCGTCTGTTCACCATCGCGTTTCGGATCCTCAATGACTGCGCCGAGGCCGAGGACATCGTGCAGGACGCCTGGCTGAGGTGGCAGACGTGCGATCGGAGCGTCGTCCTGGACCCGCTCGCCTTCTTGATCACCACCACCAGGAGACTGTGCATCAACGCTCTGCAGTCCGCTCGCGCGCGTCACGAAACGCACACAGGCTCATGGGTTCCCGAACCCGTGGACCAGACCGCCGATCCGCTGCGGAGCATCGAGCAGTACGAGGCGCTCGAGCTCGCGGCACTGACGCTGCTCGAACGGCTGTCACCGCCCGAACGCGCCGCATACGTGCTGCGGGAAGCCTTTGACTATTCGTACGGCGAGATCGCGGCGATCGTCGAGGTGACGCAGGCGAACGCGCGTCAGCTCGTCAGCCGTGCACGCAAACGCCTTGTCGCAGAACGCCGCGAGACGCCCACCGGCGCCGAGCAGAAGCGGATGGTGGTGGCGCTGACGGCGGCCGCACAGTCGGGGGATCTGGCGACACTGGAAACGATGTTCGCCGAAGACCTCGCGATGGCGGCCTAGTTGATGCGCAACAGCGCCATGGCGTTGGCGTCGAGGATCGCGTGCGCTTCACCGGGGTCCGCGACATCCATCACGTAGTCGACGGCGCGCACGAACGTGTCGCCGTCCTCGTACGGGAAGTCGGTGCCTAGCAGGATCCGGTCGGCACCGAAAGAATCGATGGCACAACGCAATGCGGGCTCATGGCAATGGCTGACCGTGTCGAACCACAGCCTGTGCACCGCCAGACTCGGCGGCTCAGGAGTGTCGGGTGCTTCCCACGCCACGTGGTCGTCGGCCCTGCGGATGATCATCGGCAGCGCACCGCCGAGATGCGAGCAGATGATCTTCACGCCGGGATAGCGCTGAAGGTGTCCCGAGGTGATCAGCTGCATCGCGGCGATGGTGTCCTCGAACGGCGCCCCGACCATCCAGGTGATGTGGTGATCGGAGACCAGCGGTGAACACGCGCCGTTTCCCGCCGGGTGCAGGTACAGCACCGCGCCGCGGGCGTCGAGCTCGGCGAAGATCGGCTCGAAGGCCGGGTCGGTGATCGCGTGGCCCAGCACGCTCGTGTTCATCGTGACACCGACCATGCCCAATTCATCGACAGCACGATTGATTTCGGCGATCGATGCGTCGATGTGGGTCATCGGCGATGAGCGCTCGCGCGAAGTGGGGGCACCTCCCGCCCGAAGGGCAGGGGGACAGACGAACGGCGTGGCGGCGAAGGCGCGGAAGCGGTCAGGATAGGCCGCGACGACGGCAGCGTATTCGTCGTTGACGTGGCGCGCAGCGGCGACGGCCAGGTCGATATCGGCGCCGTACGGCAACTGCGGCGCGGCAGAGAGCACCTGAAGGTCGACGCCTGCGCGGTCCATCAACCGCAGCCGTGCATCGAGTTCCGCGCCATCGCCTGCGCCGATACCGCGCTGGGTGGCGGTGTCGGTCTTGCCGAGACCGACGAGGATATCGAGGTAGGCCTCGGTCCAGTAATGGGCGTGCACGTCGATCCGCATGTATGTCAACGCTATTCGTTGAACGCCACGCCGTACAGCGTTCAGCCGCTGGCGGTTTGGATTGCGCCGCCGCTAGCCTCGGAAGCTGTGAGCGAGAAACTGCACGTCGACCTTTCCGGCGCGCCGCAGACGATGCTGGCTACCCTCTACGCCAAGGCGCTCGACGCTGACCTGCCGAAGCCGATCCTCGGGGACCGCTGGGCGAAGGAGATCGTCGACCGCATCGACTACGACTGGTCGAAGACATCGATCACCAAAGCCAATTCGCCCTCGGTCACCACCCGCAGCGCTCATTTCGACAACTGGGCCAGACAGTTCCTGGCGGTCGCGCCCGAAGCCACCGTCGTGCACCTCGGCTGCGGGCTGGACGCGCGCGCGTTCCGGCTCGACCCCGGTCCGGGCGTCGAGTGGTATGACGTCGACTATCCCGACGTCACCGACCTGCGCCGCCAGCTCTTCCCGGCCCGCGACAACTACCACGTGATCTCCGCGTCGGTGACTGATCCGGCCTGGCTGCGCGAGGTGCGCTCGGACCGGCCGACGCTGATGATCGCCGAGGGACTCACCATGTACCTCACGGAATCCGACGGTGTGGCGTTGTTGCGCCGCATCGTCGACGCGTTCCCGTCCGGAGAGTTGCAGTTCGACGCGTTCAACCGGCTGGGCATCAAGTCACAGTGGATGAACGCGGTGGTCCGCCGATCCGGGTCGACGTTGTACTGGGGGATCGACATGCCGGACGACATCGTCAGCGCCGTTCCCGGGGTTCGCCTGCTGGCCTTCCAGTCCCCGTTCGACTCCCCGACCTTCCAGGACGTCGCGTGGTACTACCGCGTGATGGCCAGGGTGATGTCGGCGGCACCGTCGCTGCGCTACATGGCGCAGTACCACCGCTGCGCGTTCTGAGCTACGCCAGTTGCCGCCTGCGGCCGCGGGGCATGAAAGATTCAGACAATGGTTCCGTCGCAGTCTCCACACAATGAGCCGGGCGCACCCCTTCTGATCGTGCGGTTCGGCACCGTGGACGAGGTGCTGCGTCCCGGAGACGGCCCGGTGTTCATCGGCAGGGAGCTGCCCGCGCAGTTGCGCATCGCCGACCCGCGCATCTCCCGGACGCACGCCAGGATCGAATCGGCAGGCGTGCACTGGGTGGTTGTCGACGAAGCCAGCACGAACGGCGTGTTCCTCCACGGCGAAAGGGTGTCCACCGTCTCCGTGGCCGACGGAATGACACTGCACCTGGGTCATGTCAACGGCATCGAGGTGAGGTTCTCGTTCATCGACCCGGATGCAGGCACCATGATGGCCACCCACCACACCGGTGAGGGGCCGCCCGCGGACACGATCACCGTCCGCACCGATGCGCTCGGCGGCCCCGACATCGCGCGGGCAGGCGCTGCGGTGGCCGCGCGCCGCGAAGAGCTCGGCTACACCCCACGCCGCCTCAGCGACGACGGCGTCATCAGCTCCGGCGAGTTGGAGGAGCTCGAGCGCGGGCGCAGCTGGCCATCCGCGAGTACCCGCGAAAAGGTCGAGCACGCGCTGCGCTGGCCGCCGGGCACCATCACCCACGTGGCCCGCGGTGGCGAGATCCCCGAGGACGATGACACCGAGTTGCTGTCGGATTCCGTGCAGGTAGAGGTGATGGTCGACTACGCCGCGATCGCTCTCGACGGCCTGGGGGCGCAGATCGCGACTTTGCCGCCGATCAGCGATCCGGAGTTCGGCGCGCAGGCCGCCGAGCACCTGGCGCAGCTGCGACGGCTGGAGGCCACCACCGCCAATGCCGCCCGCAGCGCCCCGGCGCCCCAGATCATGCTGGCGCTCGGCGACGTGCGCCGGACCTACCGTGACCTGATGCTGCTCGCCGCCGCCGCCCCGGCCGCCACGCTGGGCCAGCGCCTGTTCGCGGCACGCCACCGCGCCCAACTCAGCGCCGAGGAAACCGCCGCGGCCGCCGGCGTCGACGTCGATGTCGTGACTGCGGTGGAGGCCGAACGGCTGGTACCCGCCGACGTGTCCGCCGCGCTGGAAAGCGTCGTGTTGCGGCTCACCGGCCACTGAGCGACGGACCCGGGTTGAGACGACGGCTGTGGCCGTGCGTGATACTGCAGAGCATGCTTAGGGGGCGGAGCATCGACGACGAAGATGCTGATCGATGGGGTAGCCGATGCTGACCGCCGGGTCGATGGTGGGCGGCTACCGCATCGAACGCGAACTGGGTGTCGGCGGCATGGGCTCGGTGTATCTGGCCGCACACCCCACCCTGCCCCGCTATGACGCGCTAAAGGTGCTCTCCCGTGAACTCTCGCGCGACCCCGACTTCCGGACGCGGTTCACCCGCGAGGCCGACGTTGCCGCCTCGCTGGACCACCCGCAGATCGTGGCCGTGTACAACCGGGGCCAGACCGACGATGGCCAGCTGTGGATCGCGATGCAGTTCGTCGACGGCACCGACGCCGACGCCGCGCTGCGCGCCGGCGGGATGACGCCGACCCGCGCGGTCCACATCGTCGCCGAGGTCGCCAAGGCGCTGGACTTCGCGCACGCCCATACAGTGGTGCATCGCGACATCAAGCCGGCCAACTTTCTGCTGTCCGGACCGGTCGGGCCCGACGAGCGGGTGCTGCTCGGCGACTTCGGGATCGCCCGCGCGCTCGACGACGTCGGACTGACGGCCACCGGCGCGGTCATGGCCACCATCGCCTATGCCGCCCCAGAGGTGTTGTCGGGCATGCCGTTTGACGGTCGCGCCGACATCTATTCGCTGGGCTGCACGCTGTTTCGGCTGCTGACGGGCAAGACACCGTTCTCCGGTGCCAACGGGCCGGCCGCCACGATGATGGCGCACCTGCAGCAACCACCGCCGCGTGTCACCGATGTGGCGCCCTCCCTGCCTGGCGCGCTCGACCAGGTGATCGCCGTCGCGATGGCCAAGGACCCGGCGCGGCGATTCGGTTCGGCCACCGCGCTGGGAGCGGCCGCATTCGCGGCGTTACACGACCCGAGCTTTCAGCAGGACCGCACGCTACTGGCGCCGGTATCGAGCCGCGAGGTCAGCTCCTACCCCCGGGCCGACGCAGGCGCACCGGTCATGCCCTGGTTCAACAACGGGCCGCAGACGATGCAGGGTCCGTCGGCACCGGGCTATGGTCTTCCCGCGCCTGCCAGTGCCGCGCCGCGAAACCGACGGCGCGCCGTCGTGATCGGCGCGGTAGCCGCCGTCGCGGTGCTGATAGCCGCCACCGTGACGGTGGTGGTGTGGCCGTCAGACGAACCGGCATCGACCCCTGCGTCCGGACCGGCGACGATCCCGACGCCGACCGGAGCGCCCGCCACCGACGTGCCCGTCTCGGTGTTGCGTTCAATCTTGTTGACCGGCAGCCAGATTCCCGGAAACACCGGCGACAACGCGGTGGTCCTCGAACAAGACGGTAACCAGATGCTCAACGACTCGGCCACCATTGACAATCAGCAGTGCCTCGGGGCATGGGCACCGGCGCAGCAACCGGTCTACAGCGAGAGCCCTTTCGGTGGGGTAGCGGTGCAGACGCTGCGTGCGCTCTACCGAAAGATCACCCAGGACAGCATCATTCAGGCCGCCGTGTCGTTCCCCGAAGAGAACGGCCCTGGTCTTTCGCTGCAGCTACAGCGGCGGCAGTGGGAGATATGCGCGGGCAAGACGGTCACCATCTCGTCCGCGCAGGACCCGCCTCAGGCGTGGAAGTTCGAGCAGCCCACCAACAACGCCGGAGTGTTCGTGCTGCAGGCCACCTCGAGCGCAGGCGACGCGGTGTGTCAGCACGGCATATCCACCCGCGGCAACGTGCTCATCGATATCCGGCAATGCCGCCCGCCGGGTACCGCCGACGTCGCGGCGTTGGTCAATGCCACCGCCAACAAGGTTCCCCGACAACAGTGAGTCCATCCAATGGAGGTTTGCCGTCAATGACGTCACACAAAGTATCCGCTGTCGTTTCAGCGTTGCTCCTCACGGTCACGCTGGGCGTAGCGTGCTCACGCGGCGGAACACCGGCTGCAGAACATAGCAGTGCGGAGTCGTCTTCGTCGGCGGCGGCAGCGCCCTCGGCGGCCACCTCCACCACGACCGTCGCGCCGGTGTCCGACGAGGATCAGGTGCGTGAGGCGGTGCTGGCCTTCCAGGATGCCTACAACACGCAGAACTGGGACGCCTATCTGGAACTGATGTGTCCCAGTTGGCGGGCGATGTACACCGGGCCGGTCATGGACTCGTTGAAGAAGACCCGTGTCGATCAAGGCCTGACGACGGTCACAGTCAACAGCGTGCGCATCGTCGGGGACGACGCGACGGCGACTGTCGACGCCCAGAACGAGATGCTGGGCCGCAAGACCCTCGACTTCAAGCTGGTCCGCGATGACGGCTGGCGTATGTGTATGCCCAACGGGGTGTAGGCGCAACGCGATGGGACGGATCACGTTCGCGGCGTTGATGATCGCGCTACTGCTGACCGCCTGCGGCGGCGCCGTCGACGGCACGGCGGTGAAATCGACGACACCGACGATCGATCCGTCGGCGCTCGACCCGGGCTCCTACCCGACGACACCCCGGCCTGCGTTGGGACAGGCGGGAACCGATGACGTGGGGCGGCTCGTCGAGGGACGGCGGATGGCCGGCTTCGTCGTCGGGCCGTGGCAGGCCGATCCCGTCCTGATCCAAGCTGGGGCGGCCCCGGCGAAGGTCATGGATCAGCGCAACCAGATTTCGCAGGTGATCTGGCCGTCGATGCTGACCAGGTTTCCCTCGCTGCCGTTGATCGTGGGCTTCGTCAGTGAACGAACTTCGTCGAATGCGAACGACACGGCGATGGTGCGAAACGCGGTGCTGCAGTATCCATTCCCAGAAACTGCTGCGAAAGTCGCCGAAGGCCTGGCCGCCGGGGCGCTGAACATCGTGGTGACCGACAGGGCGGGCGGCCCGGTCCCGACCGAGCCCGTCCGCGCGGTGCCCATACCGGGTCACCCCGAGGCCACCGCGGCACTGATGGCGCGCCCCGAGGGCACCGCGATCGTGCATGAGCTGACCGTGATCAGCGCACGCGGGCCGCACGTGCTGATCCAGGTCATCCAGTTCGCCACACCAGAGCGGGCCGTCGAACTGGCCGGCCGCATCCTCGATCTGCAGGTGCCGCTGATCGACACGTTTGTACCCACCGCCCCTGCACCGCTGGCGACACTACCGCGTGATCCGTCGGGTCTGCTCGCCCGCACTGTGCCGCTCAAGCCCGGCCAGGGGGATTCGATGGTGGACGCCGACTACGACCCGGCAGGGGCAATGCAGTTGGAGGACAACCCGATTGCGGCGGGTGCGGCAATGCGGGACGCCGGGGTGGACACCGTCGCGGTCAGTCAGACGACGGTGTACCAGGCCCGCGACGCCGCGGCCGCCCAACGGCTTGCGCAGGCCCTCGGCGACGACACCGCGCAGAGGCAGGCGGCGCAGCCGGCCGCGGAGGTTCCAGGCCTCGCGGGCAGCCGGTGTGTGCGCATCGACGGAGCTGGCGGCCTGATTCCGCACCACTGGTGCGTCGCCACCAGCGGGCGGTATACGTTCAAAGCCGTTGCCCGCGAACTGAACAACGCGCACCAGCAGATGGCGGCCCAATACCTGATGCTGAGCGGATAGCGCCGCTGGGCTCAGCCCGGAATGCGCTCCAGGATGCGTTTGGCGATCGTGATGTTCTGCTCGGTCAGGCCGCTTCCCATGATCTGCACGTCGACCAGCACGTTGTTCTTGGCCGCGATGGCACGTGTGACGGTCACGGGCGAGTTGTCGTTCACGTTGCGCAACGAGGTGACGCCGCCGCCGGCGTCGACAGGCTGGCCCAGCGTCCACTCCGACTGTTGCCCTTGCGAGACGACCTTCCACGTGAACCGCGTGTCGGCGCAGCGGCGCCACTGCTCGACATAATTGGCCAGCGCCTTCTGCGCGGCCGCCGCGTCGTCGAAGGTGACCACGGACTCGCCGAGTACGACTGATGGCGTCGGCGATTGCTGTTGGCTGACCCCACGAAACCCCCGCCAACCGGTGCCCTCGAAGGCCGGTGGAGCGCCGGCGCCGAACGAGCTGGCGCAACCTGCAGGCTCGTAGACCTGCTGGCGTGGATCCAGCGCCGCCACACCGGTGGAGTTCGGGCCTGCGATCAACGCGGGGTTGTCCATGACGGTCTTGAGCTCATCGAGGCTCGGCAGTAACCCGGCCAGGCCGGCGGCAGTGACGGGCGGCGGCGACGGCGGCGGTGGCGGGGTGGTCGCGGTTGTGGTGGACGAAGCGGTGGGAGTGGAGGCCTCTGTCGCGGGCGACTCCGATGTGCCTGCACACCCTGCGAGGAGAGCGGCCGTGGACAGCGTGAGCGCGGCGAGTGTCTGCCTGCATTGGTACTGACCCATCGAGTCGCCCTCTCCATCACGCCACCGGTCCTTTTCAGCTTCGCACGGTGCGGGGAGGGGTCCGGGCACCAATTCGCCGTTCTCGCGACGTCAGAGCAGGGCGGAGATGGCGGGCCGCGAGGTGTTCGACGCAACGGCGGCGTCGGCGTTGGTCGCCGTTGCCAGCGCGAACGCGCCGATCAGTCCGGCGGGCAGCACGATGTACGTGGCGATGTAGCGCGTGAAGACATGCATTCGGCTCTCCAGTGTCGTGGGATGTGCAGACACCACGATGCCGTGCACAGACCCGCAGGTCTGTCGGGTGATCGGACCGCGCAGGAGGTGATCCGGTGTCCCCCGATCGGGGGACAAGGACGCCTAGACGGCCTTCAGTTCCGCGATGACTTCGGCATAGAGCCGCGCCTTGATCGCCCCGAACACCGCGCCAGCCTTCGGGGCGAGCGCCTCGGCCCGCGCCACCGCGATGTCGACCACCTCACCTTCGCCGCCGGTCGCGGCGACGATGCCTGCGGCATGTGCGTCCTCTCCGCCGTAACGGCGCCCGGTCGTCATCGCCTCATGGGCGATCGCGATCGGTAACCGGGAGCGGATCAGCGCATTCATGCCCGGGGTGAACGGAATTCCCAAGTCGACCTCGGGAAGGCAGAAGTAGCCGCGGTCGGCGCGCATGACGATCTGGTCGTGAGCCAGGGCCAGCATCGCGCCCGCGGCGAACGCGTGGCCCTGCACCGCGGCGACGACGGGCGCGGGAAACGCCAGCACACGGGCGAACAACGCGTGGACGTCGACCAGGTTGGTCTCGGATGCATCCGGGTTCGCCGCCATGAAATCCAGGTCCAGCCCGTTGGAGTAGAACTTGCCGGAACCCGTCGTGACCACCGCCCTGGCGCCCTGCGCCGCCTCCACTTCGTCGAGCGCGGCGTTGATCTGGATCAGTCGATCCGGGTGGAAACGGTTCTCGTCGTTCCCGAGCGTCAACACGAAAACGGCGCCGTGGCGGTCAAGGCCGGTCATCTGCCGATTACACCACTGGTGTGTGCTGCCAGAATCGGACGGTGTCCGAAGCGATTCCTGTCAATGGCCGCATCTCCAACTGGTATGCGGAGCTTCCGGCCGTGCGCGCGCCTCTGCCCGGTGATCGCGACGCCGACGTGTGCATCGTGGGCGCCGGCTACACCGGGCTGTGGACGGCCTACTACCTGAAGCGGGCCGATCCGTCGCTGCGCATCGTCGTGATGGAGGCGCGGTTCGCCGGATTCGGCGCGTCCGGCCGCAACGGTGGGTGGCTGTCCGGGTTGGTGCCCGGCGACCGCAACCGGATGGCGAAGCTCTACGGGCGCGATCGCGTGCTGGCCTGGCAGCAAGCCCTCAACGACGCTGTCGATGAGGTCATCGACGTCGCGGACCGCGAAGGTATCGATGCGGGCGCCGTCAAGGGTGGAACGCTTCACGTGGCGCGCAGCCGTGCGCAGGCGTCGAGGCTGGCGGCCGAAGTCGATGAAGAGCGCCTCTGGAAGGTCGACGGCATCACCGCGTTGACCAAAGACGAATCAGCACAACGCATTCAGATCGACGGCGTGCGGTCGGCGTACTACAACCCGCATTGCGCCCGGATACAGCCGGCCCAGCTCGTGCGGGGTCTGGCCGACACCGTCGAACGGCTCGGCGTCGATATCTACGAGAGGTCGCCTGCGGCCGAGGTCCACGCGGGGCGGGTGAGGACCACGCTCGGCGCGGTCCGCGCGCCCGTCGTGCTGCGCGCGACCGAGGGTTTCACGGCAGCGCTGCCGGGGCTGCGGCGGCGCTGGTTGCCGATGAACAGTTCGATGATCGCGACCGAGCCGATCCCCCAGGATGTTTGGGACACGATCGGCTGGCAGGGCTGTGAGACGTTGGGTGACACCGCGCACGGCTTCTTCTACGCCCAGCGCACGGTGGACGACAGGATTGCGATCGGCGGCCGGAGCGTGCCCTACCGGTTCGGCTCGCGCACCGACATCGACGGACGGGTGCCGGAAAGCACCATCGCGCATCTGACCGCGGTGCTGCACTCGGCGCTGCCGCAGACCCGAGACATCCCCGTCGCGCATGCCTGGTGTGGTGTGCTTGCCGTCCCGCGAGACTGGGAGGCGAGCGTATCCTTCGACAAGGCAACGGGTTTGGGCGCTGCCGGTGGATACGTCGGGCATGGCGTGACAGCCACCAACCTGGCCGCGCGCACCCTGACCGATCTGGTGCTCGGACGGCAGACGCCGCTCACGGACCTGCCGTGGGTCGGGCATGCTTCGCGCGACTGGGAACCCGAGCCGTTGCGATGGTTGGGCGTGCGCGGGATGTACCTCGCGTACAAGGCCGCCGACTGGCACGAGTCGCGTGGGCGTCGGTCGACGTCGCCCATCGCCGTCGTCGCCGACAAGATCGCCGGGCGGCCCTAGTTTTATGTCGCCGGGCGGCCCTAGTTTTATGTCGCCGCCGGGGCGGCCCTAGTTTTATGTCGCCGCCGGGGCGGCTCCCTGGGACTCGGCCTTCTGCTTGAGCCGTGCCAGCGTCAGCTCGATGTGTTCGGCGTTCGCGGACTTGCGGTCCTTCACGCCGGTGGCCCAGCCCGCCGGAATGCGGAACCACCCGGGGCGACGGTCCCAGGTGCTCTCGGTCACCCGGCAGGTCCCCTCGCCGGTGGAGGCGATGTCGTATCGCCAGTGCGCGACGGGCACGACCGCGCTGCGCACATCGAACGCAAAGACGCGGCCGGGTTCGGCATCGGTCACGGTGCACGCCGTCGACCACGACTTGCTGCCGGCCGTATTGGTGCCCTTGAACTTCGCGCCGGGCACCGCGGCGTCACCCTGCACCCACTCCATGGCGGTGGTCTCCGCAGCCACCTGACACATCGTCGGAAGGTGGGTGATCAGGTCGTACACCGCGACGGCGTCTGCCGCGATATCCACACTTGCCTGACAGTCAGCCTCGCGATGTTCGGTCATGCCTGGCGATGCTATTGGCTGGGCCGGAAGAAATGGCGCGTCTTCGCACGTTGGTCTTGTCATGAGCGATCGACCAGTACTGGAGCCCACCGCTGCCCACCCCATCACCGTCGAGCCCACCGGCAAGCACGTCACGGTGCGGATCAACGGAGAGGTCGTGGCCGACACCGACAATGCCCTGACGCTGCAGGAGTCGACCTATCCCGCCGTGCAGTACATCCCGTCGCGCGACGTCGCGCCGTCGGTGATGCGTGCCAGCGACACCGAGACGTACTGCCCGTTCAAGGGCGACGCGAGCTACTACCACGTCGTCACCTCGTCCGGGGAGACCGTCGAGGACGCGATCTGGACCTACGAGCAGCCGTATCCGGCCGTGGCGTTGATCGCCGGTCACGTCGCGTTCTATGCCGAGAAGGCTGACATCACCGTCGCATAGCCTGGTCGGGTGTACAGCGCGGTCAGCGTCGAGTTCGAGGGGCCGGCCGGCCCGGGAGTGACGCTGTCTCCACTGCGCCGCGGCCGCGCTGATCCGTGCTATCACGACGCCGAGGACGGCGCGATCTGGCGCACCAGCCTCATGCGCAGCGGCCCGGTCACCGCGCGCATCACGAAATCCGCGCCCGCAACCGTGGACTGCGAGGCATGGGGCAGCGGCGCAACGGAATTCACCGAATCTCTGCCGAGGCAGCTGGGACGCGATGACGACGTATCGGGCTTTGCACCGGTCGAGCCGACGATCGCCGCAGCGTATCGGCGGGTACCGCACCTGCGGATGGGCCGCACCGACCGGGTCCTGGAAGCGCTCGTCCCGGCGGTCCTTGAACAGCGGGTCTACGGCAAGGACGCCCGACGGGCGTGGAAGTCGCTGGTCACCAAGTACGGTGCCCCAGCACCGGGGCCGGCTCCCGCACACATGCGCGTGCCCCCGCCGGGCGAGGTGTGGCGGCGCATCCCGTCGTGGGAGTTTCACCTCGCCAACGTCGACCCGGGACGCGCCCGCACCATCGTGGGCTGCGCGCAGCGAGCCGACTCGCTGGAACGCCTCGTCGGGCGGCCCGCGGAGCTGGCTCGCGCCGCGTTGATGTCGCTGCCGGGCGTCGGCGTGTGGACCGCGGCCGAGACGGCCCAGCGCGCGTTCGGCGACGCCGACGCGTTGTCGGTCGGCGACTACCACTTGGCCAAGATGGTCGGCTGGAGTCTGCTCGGACACCCGATCGACGACCCTGCAATGGTCGAGCTCCTCGAACCGCTGCGTCCGCATCGGCACCGTGCGGTCCGCTTGCTGGAGATCAGCGGTCTCGCGTTCAATCCGCGGTTCGGTCCCCGGCAGGCGATCCCGAAATTGGCCGATATGTGACGCACGTTTCGCCGGAGTTTCCTCATGAGTGAGGCGGGTACACGACGCGGAACGATCGATATTGCGAAATCGATATTGCGAAGGAGCTTTCGATGACTGCGTTCACCATCCCCGGACTTTCCAACAAGCAGGGCGCTGAAGTCGCCGAGATCCTGCAGAAGGCACTCAGCAGGTACAACGACTTACACCTGACGCTCAAGCATGTGCACTGGAACGTCGTGGGACCGAACTTCATCGGCGTGCACGAGATGATCGACCCGCAGGTCGAACTGGTCCGCGGATACGCCGACGACGTCGCCGAGCGCATCGCGGCGCTGGGCACCTCCCCCAAGGGCACACCCGGTGCGATCATCAACGACCGCACCTGGGATGACTACTCCGTCGAACGCGACACCGTGCAGGCACATCTCGCTGCGCTGGACCTTGTCTACACCGGCGTGATCGAGGACACCCGCAAGGGCATCGACCGCCTCGAAGATCTGGACCTGGTTTCGCAGGACATGTTCATCGGGCAGGCGGGCGAGCTGGAGAAGTTCCAGTGGTTCGTCCGTGCGCACCTGGAGAACTCCGGTGGGCAGCTCGTCAACGAGGGCGCCAAGACCGAGAAGGCCGCAGCAGGTCGGGCGAAGAAGAAGGCGGCCACCAAGTAGGCGCCATACCCGTTGGCGCTCTTACAGGTTCGCGGAAGCGAGTGATGACTGCAGCGGCGCGCTCGGCGCAGTGAGCTCGCGGTGCGCGCCCGCCAGCCTCATGCCTGCGGTAAGCAGGGATCCGATGATGATCGCCGCGCCGACCATCGGGATCGCGGCCGGTGCGGCGGCGATCACGATGGCGGCGAGGCAGCGTTCGGTCTTGCCGAACGGTCCGCCGTTGCGCCGGGTTGCGCCTGCCCCTGCGGCCGCCAGTGACGCGAACGTCGGCAGCGTCGCCGCCAGCGCGGCAACCAGCACCCAAATCACCGGCCACGACAGCCAGTTCATGTCGGGCCCGCCTTGGGATGCCGCCCAGACCGCAAGGCCGGTGAACACAAGCAGGTCCGAGGCCCGGTCCCCGATCTCGTTGAGCGCGAACCCCCACGGCCTGCAGACCTTCCTGGCGCGTGCGACCGCGCCGTCGAGGTTCGCCCCGCCAAGACGCACGGCGAGCGCTATCGCTGCGACGGGCCACCAGCCGGCGGCGATGCACACTGCGGCCGCCGCGGCGCCGAGGACACCGATCGCGGTGAAGACATCCGGCGACGTGCCCTGAATCTCCGCGCGTCGCATGAAGACATGCAGGCGCTGGGTGTACCAGGGCTTCAGTGCGTAGAGTCCGTCCATCGGATCTGCCTCCTCTCGTATCGCATCGTTGGGGGAGTTTTTCCAGCCGCGCTTGGAGGTTTCTTGGACTTCCGGGCGGGTTACGCCGCTGCCGCAGCGGAGGCAGGCCACGCTCGCGGTTGAGCCGCCACGAGATCGGTGCCCAGCACCAGTCGCAGGCTCCCCGTGGACGTCCTGGTGCGACGCGCGGTACGCAACGCCAGCACCTCGCGCCGCAAATCCTGCGCGGCGAGGCCGGTCGGATTCATCGGCTCACCGAAACGGACCTCCATGGGATTCGGCGTGAGGCGGCCGCCCTTCGGCAGCACATCGGCGGTGCCCTTCAAAGCGACAGGAACGATGGGTACGCCGCAGTCGCTTGCCAAATGAATTGCACCGGAGCGAAACTCGCCGATGCGTCCGTTGGTGCTGCGAGTGCCCTCCGGGTAGATCACGACGGTGCGGCCGGCGGCCAGTGCAGGTTTGATCGCTGCGAGCAGCGCCGCGTAGCCGGAGGCGCTACCCGATCTCCGTACGGGTAAGCCGCCTGCGAGGTTTCTGAGCGCGAACCGGCGCACCGGAAAGTCGAACCAGTAGTCCGCGGCCGCGACGAATACCGGCCTGGCTCGGGGCGGCAGTGCGGCAAGGAGGACGGCCGTGTCGGCGTGCGAACTGTGATTGGCCACGAGGATGCAACCGCCCGGATGACTCCAGCGTCCGGTCACCGTGAGGCCGCCCGAGCGCGACACCACGATCCGCCACACGTAGTGCCGGAACGTGGCGGCGAATCGACCCGTGCGGGCGAAACGTAGGCAGGCGACGAGGAGCAGTCCGGCGACGCTGGTCGCGCCGATCCACGGAACGGCGGCCGGGGCGGCGTTGAGCAGGATGGCGATGTTGTTGAACAACTCGGGTGTGTGGCCGTGCATGGCCGAACGGTGCAGGAAGTCTCCCGGGCCGGGGCTGTACCAGGGGTTGAGCGCGTGAAGCGTGTTCATCGGATTCTCCTCTCGTTCTCGTCTTGACCCGACGGTCGATGAGAGGAGTCTGCTGATCTGATCTTGGACGATTCTTGGAACATCACCACAGCCCCGGCACGACGGTGTCGCCCCGGGGCTGTGAGGACAGTGGCTCTGTTGGCCGGCTTACGTGGCGGTTTCCTCCAGCGCGTCGTCGCGCACCGGGCGGTCGGCGAGTTCCTCGTGCGAGCCGAACAGGTACGGATAGGCGATGCCCGCGATGGCGGCGCCAACGAGCGGCGCCAGCCAGAACGCCCAGAGTTGCATCGGTGCGCCCTCGCCGTTGAAGAACGCGACGGCGGTGGACCGTGCCGGGTTGACCGAGGTATTCGAAATGGGGATCGAGATCAGGTGGATCAGCGTCAACGTGAGCCCGATCGACAAGCCCGCGAAACCTTTTGGTGCCCGATCGTCGGTGGACCCGAGAATGACCAACAGGAAGATACCGGTCAGCACCACCTCAGTGACCAGGACTGCCACCAACGAGTAGCCACCCGGGGAGTGATCGCCGTAACCGTTGGCGGCCATGTTGCCCGCAGCGGTCCAGCCTTCCTGGCCCTTGGCGATGATGTAGATGACCATGCCTGCCACCACGCCGCCGATCACCTGGGTGATCCAGTACGCGGGCAGCACTTTCCACTCCACTCGGCGCGCCAGCGCCGCACCGAGGGTGACGGCGGGATTGAAGTGGCCGCCGGAGATCGTGCCGAAGGCGTACACGCCTGTGAGCACGGTCAGGCCGAAGGCGAGTGCGACACCGAGAAACCCGATGCCCAGCGATACGCCGTCGGCAGAAGCGAATTTCGCGGCGAACACGGCGCTACCGCAGCCGCCGAGAACCAGCCAGAACGTTCCGATGAACTCAGCTGCCAATCGGTGCAGCATTGTCGGCTCACGCATGCGTGACTCCTTCGTTGGTGTGACGCTGTGCCTGAGGGTGACATGGATTCATGCCGGAGCGAATGGTCGTGTCCAAATCGTGCCGCGATGGAAATCAACGCAATAACCGCGTGATCTAGCCTTTCCCGCCCGTGCGTGCGTCGACGGGATTGCACCGATTGACGATGAGCGGATCGGTCTTGGTGAACGGGAAGGCCGGCAGGTCGTCGATGTGCATGTTGAATGTCGCGGCCAGCACTTCCCGCGAGTAAGCGCTCGCCGACGCGCGGTAACCGATGTCACCGGGCATCGGCTGGTCGAAGAAGATCGCGAAGTGGATGTCGGGCGCATCGACGACCTCGATGTGATGCGGGTAGGCGCGCGGGATGAAGTAGACGTCGCCCTCCTTGAGGAGGTAGGTGTCCAGCGAACCGTCGGGGTCCATCACGGTCATCCGCCCGGATCCCTTGTGAACATAGCCCATTTCGGCGGTGATGGGATGCCAGTGCGGTTCGCGCATACCGTCTTCGCGAATGCGCAGCGAGTACATCGACAGATCCTTGAGCGCCGGCCAGTACTGCGCCCGTGCCAACCGCGCCGAGCCGACCGCGACGCCGATGGTCGGACTCTGCGCCTCGACGGCGAACTTGTGCGGATCGTCGAAATGCGCGGTCGACGGAACGTCGGGATCTCCCACACGTGCGGCCAACTTACGGTCGGTGGTGTCGCGGCGCATCGCCGAAAAATCGGCGGCAGGCAGGTCATAGGTGTTGCCGAGGACGGCGTCCGTCATCGCACCGAAAGATGCTGCCAGGCCGAAGTCTTCGGGCCGCTCACTGCGGAACGCGAGGATGAACTCGGCGGGCTCCTCGCCGATGTTCTCGATGTGATGCAGTGAACCGGAGTCGATGTGGAACATCTCACCCGCGCCGACGGTGAAACTGGAGAACCTGCTGTAGCTGTCGAGCACCGAAACCAGCGACGTGCCTGATATGCAGTACGTGAGCTCGTTGCAGTTCGCATGCCAGTGCGGTGTGCGCATCGCGCCGGGGTTGACGACGATCCGCTTGATCGACATGCCCGACAGGATCGGGAAGGTGTCGGCGGTGACCCGCGTGATCGACCCGAGGTCGTTCTGCTCGACGACTTCGCCGCCGGTCAGCGAGATCGCATGCAGGCTGGAGGTCTGGAATGTGGAAGTCATGGCCACATGCTCGCGTCGAAATCGACGTTTCGCAGAGGTCTTCTCGAATTTCCGCTGCGAAACGTGGATTTCGATGGTTCAGCTGTACGCGGTCAGTCGCGCGACGATGGCGACTTGCCCGTCCGGACCGATGGCCTGCGCCTCCCCGATGCCGCTGCGGCGGCCCACCCGTAAAGCCGTTCCGACATAACGTGACTCGGGGCTGCCACGAAACTGGCGGATGAAGTTCACCCGGAGCGATGCGGTACGCAGCGGCCGCTCGTCGCGTCCTTCGTTGATCGCTGCGGATGCCACCAGTTCCAGCGCCATGGCGGACACGCCACCGTGCACGATGCCCAGACTGTTGTTCAGCACCGGGTCGGGCAGCTGCTGAAGTGCCTTGGTCGAGCCGCCACTCTCGGCGACCCGGACCGCCATCCGATCGCTCAGTGGGCCGGGTGGCATCGGGCCCGTGGGGCCGTCGAAGGGGAACTCCGCGAGATGTCCCGGGACGCTGATGTAGAAGGAGCGCACCGTCGCGGTGGCCAGCGTGGTGCCCCGGTGGGTGAACTCGCACAGTCCCAGTGCGACGTCGCCCTTGGCGCCGAACGGTCGCGAGGTCGCCTCCACCGGCACTTCGGGGGCTCGCGCGATGACGTCGACCGCGTCGGGGGACACCTCGAGGGAGAGCTCACTGGACAACGTCCACTCGTCGTCGCCGCGGCGGTGATGGTTGACCAGGCCGCCGACATGGTCGACCAGCATCGCCAGCGGCGCGATCGTCGGAGCGCCGTTCAGCGGGTTGAACATGTAGCCCGCGGGTATCGACGCGACGACGCCGGCGGGACCGTCCTCGGCCGTCACGATGCCGAAGCGGCCCAACGGGGTGTTCAGTGGGTGTGACATCGCGATACAGCGTGACGGGCCGCACCTGTCCTAATACCCCCTAGGGGTATACAATCGCCAGCATGACCGAAGTAGCCCACACCGAGCATCAGACGACCGCGGGCCATCAGGGTCACGACGGTCACGGCTCTCACGGACACGGCGACCACGTCGCAGCGTTCCGTCGAATGTTCTGGGTGATGCTCGTGCTGGCCGTCCCGACGGTCGCGGCCTCACCGATGTTCGCGATCATCCTGGGCTACACGCTCCCGCAGTTCCCAGGGGTGCAGTGGGTGTCGCCGGTGCTGGGCACCGTGATGTACGCCTGGGGTGGCCGACCGTTTCTGACGGGAGCAGCCAGCGAGATCCGTTCGCGCGCACCGGGAATGATGCTGCTGATCGGGCTGGCTATCACCGTGGCGTTCGTTTCCTCGTGGGGGGCGAGCCTCGGGTTGCTGCACCACCAGCTGGACTTCTGGTGGGAACTGGCGCTGCTGATCGTGATCATGCTGCTCGGCCACTGGATCGAGATGCGGTCGCTGGCTCAGACCACGTCGGCGCTGGACTCCCTGGCGGCCCTGCTGCCAGATGAGGCCGAGCGCGTGGTGGGTGACGGCGCAAACAGCACCGAGACGGTCGCGCCGTCTGAACTGCGTGTCGGGGACGTCGTGCTCGTGCGGCCCGGTGGCAGCGTTCCCGCCGACGGCGAGATCGTCGACGGATCGGCGGACGTCGACGAGTCGATGGTCACCGGGGAATCCCGCCCGGTGCGCCGGGGCGTCGGCGATCAGGTGGTCGCGGGCACCGTCGCGACGGACTCGGGTCTGCGTGTCCGGGTGACGGCCGTCGGCGACGACACCGCGCTGGCGGGCATCCAGCGCCTGGTGACCGACGCGCAGAACTCGTCGTCGCGGGCGCAGCGCCTCGCGGACAAGGCGGCGGGCTGGCTGTTCTGGTTCGCCTTGAGCGCCGCGGTCATCACGGCCGTCGTGTGGGGCCTGCTCGGGGCGCCCTCGGAGGCGGTGGTGCGCACCATCACGGTGCTGGTGATCGCCTGCCCACACGCGCTGGGGCTGGCGATCCCCCTGGTGGTGTCCATCGCGACCGAACGTGCCGCCCGCGGGGGCGTGTTGATCAAGGACCGGCTGGCCCTGGAGAGCATGCGCACCGTCGGCGCCGTGCTGTTCGACAAGACCGGGACTCTGACCAAGGGTGAGCCGACCGTCACCGCGATCGCCACCACCGGCAGCCGCGAAGAAGATGAGGTGCTGGCGCTGGCGGCCGCGGCGGAGGCGGACTCCGAGCACCCCCTGGCACGCGCGATCGTCGGGGCGGCCAATCGGCGTGGGCTGTCGCTTCCGCGGTCGGCCGATTTCAGTTCGTCGCCGGCGGTCGGGGTCGAAGCGGAGGTCGACGGGCATCGGGTCCGGGTCGGCGGTCCGCGACTCCTGGATGAGGCGGGACAGGACGAGCTGCCCGACCTGTCGGCATGGCGCGACGAGGGGGCGATCGTGCTCCACGTGCTGGTCGACGGTGTGGTGGTCGGGGCCCTGAGGCTGGCCGATGAGGTGCGCCAGGAGTCCCGCGAGGCCGTGGAGGCGCTGCACCGGCTGGGTATCGAGGTGGTGATGATCACAGGCGACGCCGAGTCGGTGGCCCGTTCGGTAGGCGACGAACTCGGCATTGACAGGGTTTTCGCAGGTGTACGCCCGAAAGACAAGGCGGCGAAGGTGGGCGAGCTCCAGCAGGAGGGGCTGAAGGTGGCGTTCGTCGGCGACGGGGTCAACGATGCACCCGCGCTGGCCCAGGCCGACGTCGGTATCGCCATCGGCGCGGGCACCGATGTGGCCATCGCGTCGGCAGGGGTGATCCTCGCGAGTTCTGACCCACGTTCGGTGCTTTCGGTGATCCTGTTGTCCAGGGCGACGTATCGCAAGATGAAGCAGAACCTTTGGTGGGCAGCGGGATACAACCTGATCTCGGTGCCGCTCGCGGCCGGTGTCCTGGCGCCGGTGGGGTTTGTGCTGCCGATGTCCGTGGGCGCGATCTTGATGTCGGTGTCGACGGTCGTGGTGGCCGCCAACGCTCAACTTCTGCGCAGACTGGATCTGCGGCCCGAGGGGAGCGTGCGGGCCATTCTCTAAGAATCTGGCTAAGCTTTGTGCAAACCCGAATATCAAGGTCAACGCAGGGTATTCCCTTGAACTGACACTTCAGCAAACATCTGAAGGGAGGAAGCCGAGAGTGTGACACGCTTCGCAATGTGGATGCCGGCACGGAATGCGACCGAAATACCAACGCCAGCAACACATTTCGATGCCGCGCGCCGCCCGATTCGCGGAGGCCGCGGGCAAGCCCGAAACGCCTAGTTAGGCGGTCCTAAGTTGGCATGTCACGCACCGTTTGTCATATCGTTTTCCTCACTTGTGGCGAGTGGGAATTGGGCCGTCGTTCAGTGCTGCACGAAGGAACCGCCCTCGCCGAAACGGCCCAAAGGCCGTCATCGATGGTTGGCCAGCGGAATCTTCGCTCGGCGTGCGGAAAAGGGTAGGTGGGAATGGCGCCCAGCAGTCAAGGGCTGTACAACCCCGCGTTCGAGCATGACGCGTGTGGCGTGGCCATGGTCGCGGACATGCACGGCCGCCGCAGCCGCGAGATCGTCGATGCGGCGATCACCGCGCTGGTGAACCTCGAACACCGCGGCGCCCAGGGTGCCGAGCCGCACACCGGTGACGGTGCGGGCATCCTGCTGCAGGTTCCCGACGCGTTCCTCCGCGAGGTCGTCGACTTCGATCTTCCCGAGTACGGCAGCTACGCCACCGGCATCGCATTTCTCCCGCAGTCGGCCAATGACGCCGCCACCGCATGCGAAGCCGTGGAGAAGATCGCCGAGGCCGAGGGGCTCGAGGTGATCGGGTGGCGCGAGATGCCCACCGACGATTCCTCCCTCGGTGCGCTGGCCCGCGATGCCATGCCGACGTTTCGGCAGGTGTTCATCACCGGCGCCTCAGGAATGGAACTGGAACGTCGCGCCTACGTGGTGCGCAAGCGCGCCGAGCACGAACTCGGCACCAAGGGGCCGGGACAGGACGGGCCCGGCCGCGAAACCGTCTATTTCCCAAGCCTTTCCGGTCAGACCTTCGTCTACAAGGGCATGCTGACCACGCCGCAGCTCAAGGCGTTCTACCTGGACCTGCAGGACGACCGGCTCACGAGCGCACTCGGCATCGTGCACTCGCGGTTCTCGACCAACACGTTCCCGTCCTGGCCGCTGGCCCACCCGTTCCGGCGGATCGCCCACAACGGCGAGATCAACACCGTCACCGGCAACGAGAACTGGATGCGGGCACGCGAGGCGCTGATCAACACCGATGTGTTCGGCGAGCAGAACCTCGACAAGATCGTCCCGGTGTGCACCCCCGGCGCCTCGGACACCGCACGCTTCGACGAGGTGCTCGAGTTGCTGCACCTGGGCGGCCGCAGTCTTCCGCACGCGGTCCTGATGATGATTCCCGAAGCCTGGGAGCGCAATGAGTCGATGGACCCGGCCCGGCGGGCGTTCTACGAGTACCACTCCTCGCTGATGGAGCCGTGGGACGGCCCCGCGTCGATGACCTTCACCGACGGCACGGTGATCGGGGCGGTGCTCGACCGCAACGGCCTGCGCCCGTCGCGCATCTGGGTCACCAAGGACGGTCTGGTGGTGATGGCGTCGGAGGCCGGCGTGCTGAACCTGGACCCGTCGACCGTCGTGAAGAAGATGCGCCTGCAGCCCGGCCGTATGTTCCTGGTCGACACCGCGCAGGGCCGCATCGTCGACGACGAGGAGATCAAGGCCGAACTCGCCGCCGAGCAGCCGTACCAGGAGTGGCTGGACGCCGGCCTCTTCAAGATCGAGGACCTGCCCGCCGGCGACTACGTGCGGATGCCCCATCACCGGGTCGTGTTGCGCCAGCAGGCTTTCGGCTACACCTATGAAGAGCTGAACCTGCTCGTCGCCCCGATGGCGCGCACCGGAGCCGAACCGCTCGGCTCGATGGGCACCGACACCCCGGTGGCCGTGCTGTCACAGCGGCCCCGGATGCTCTACGACTACTTCCAGCAGCTGTTCGCTCAGGTCACCAACCCGCCGCTGGACGCCATCCGCGAAGAGGTGGTCACCAGTCTGCAGGGCACCGTCGGCCCAGAGGGCGACCTGCTCAACCCCAACGCCGAGTCGTGTCGGCAGATCGTGCTGCCGCAGCCCATCCTGCGCAACGCCGAACTGTCCAAGCTGATCTGCGTCGACCCCGACCACGAGATCCGCGGCCACAAGCATGGCCTGCGGGCCGCCGTCATTCGGTGCCTCTACCCGGTGAACCGTGGCGGGCAGGGCCTCAAGGAGGCGCTCGAGACTGTCCGGGGCAAGGTGTCGGCCGCGATCCGTGACGGCGCGCGGATCATCGTGCTGTCCGACCGCGAGTCCGACGAGCAGATGGCGCCGATCCCCTCGCTGCTGAGCGTCTCGACCGTGCACCACCACCTGGTTCGCGACCGCACCCGCACCCAGGTCGGGCTCGTCGTCGAGGCGGGCGACGCCCGCGAGGTCCATCACATGGCATGCCTGGTCGGCTTCGGCGCCGCCGCGATCAACCCCTACATGGCCTTCGAGTCGATCGAGGACATGGTCGACCGTGGCGTGATCGCGGGCATCTCCAGCGACCAGGCGAAGGCCAACTACGTCAAGGCTGCGGGCAAGGGTGTGCTGAAGGTGATGTCCAAGATGGGCATCTCCACCCTGGCGTCCTACACCGGTGCGCAGCTGTTCCAGGCCATCGGCATCAGCCAGCAGTTGCTCGACGAGTACTTCACCGGGTTGACGTGCCCCGTGGGCGGCATCGACCTCGACGACATCGCCGACGACGTCGCCGCCCGGCATGCGCTGGCGTATCTGGATCGCCCCGACGAGTGGGCACATCGCGAGCTCGAGGTCGGCGGGGAGTACCAGTGGCGCCGCGAAGGCGAGTACCACCTGTTCAACCCGGACACCGTGTTCAAGCTGCAGCACTCGACGCGCACCGGCCAGTACTCGATCTTCAAGGAGTACACCAGCCTGATCGACGATCAGAGCGAGCGGATGGCCTCGCTGCGTGGTCTGCTGAAGTTCAAGGAGGGTGAGCGCGCTCCCGTGCCACTCGACGAGGTGGAGCCGGCCAGCGAGATCGTCAAGCGATTCTCCACCGGTGCGATGAGCTACGGCTCGATCTCCGCCGAGGCTCATGAGACGCTGGCGATCGCGATGAACCGCCTTGGCGGACGGTCGAATTCGGGCGAGGGCGGCGAGGCGGTCCAACGTTTCGATCGCGACGAGAACGGCGACTGGCGCCGCAGCGCGATCAAGCAGGTGGCGTCCGGCCGATTCGGTGTCACCAGCCATTACCTGACCAACTGCACGGACATCCAGATCAAGATGGCCCAGGGCGCGAAACCTGGTGAGGGCGGCCAGCTTCCGGGCAACAAGGTGTATCCGTGGGTCGCCGAGGTGCGGCACTCGACGCCCGGCGTCGGATTGATCTCCCCACCGCCGCACCACGACATCTACTCGATCGAGGATCTGGCACAGCTGATCCACGATCTGAAGAACTCCAACCCGCAGGCGCGCGTGCACGTGAAGCTGGTGAGCGAGAACGGCGTCGGAACGGTTGCGGCGGGCGTCTCGAAGGCGCACGCCGACGTCGTGCTGATCTCCGGTCATGACGGCGGCACCGGCGCGACACCGCTGACCTCGCAGAAGCATGCGGGCGCGCCGTGGGAACTCGGTCTGGCCGAAACCCAGCAGACCTTGCTGCTCAACGGACTTCGCGACCGCATCGTGGTGCAGGTCGACGGTCAGCTCAAGACGGGCCGCGATGTGGTCGTCGCCGCCCTGCTGGGGGCCGAGGAGTTCGGTTTCGCCACGGCACCTTTGGTGGTGTCGGGCTGCATCATGATGCGCGTGTGCCATCTCGACACCTGTCCCGTCGGTGTGGCGACCCAGAATCCGGAACTGCGGAAACGGTTCGTCGGCAAGCCCGAGTTCGTCGAGAACTTCTTCATGTTCATCGCCGAAGAAGTACGGGAGATGATGGCTCAGTTGGGCTTCCGGACTGTCAACGAGATGGTCGGTCAGGTCGGCGCGCTGGACACCAAGCAGGCGGCCGAGCACTGGAAGGCCTACAAGCTCGACTTGGCGCCGGTGCTGCACGAGCCCGAGTCGGCCTTCATGAACCAGGACCTGTATTGCAGCTCACGTCAGGACCATGGCCTGGACAAGGCGCTGGATCAGCAACTGATCGTGATGTGCCGGGAAGCACTGGATTCCGCTTCACCCGTCCAATTCTCCACAACCATCGCCAACGTCAACCGCACCGTCGGGACGATGCTCGGCCACGAGGTGACCAAAGCCTATGGCGGCCAGGGGCTTCCGGACGGCACCATCGACATCACGTTCGACGGCTCGGCGGGCAACAGTTTCGGCGCCTTCGTGCCGAAGGGCATCACGCTTCGCGTCTACGGCGACGCCAACGACTACGTCGGCAAGGGTTTGTCGGGCGGGCGGATCGTGGTGCGCCCGTCCGATGACGCACCGACCGACTATGTCGCCGAGGACAACATCATCGCGGGCAACGTCATCCTGTTCGGCGCCACCAGCGGCCAGGCGTTCATCCGCGGTCAGGTGGGCGAGCGATTCGCGGTGCGCAACTCCGGCGCGCACGCGGTCGTCGAGGGTGTCGGCGACCACGGATGCGAGTACATGACCGGCGGCAAGATCGCGATCCTCGGGCCGACCGGTCGCAACTTCGCGGCGGGCATGTCCGGGGGCATCGCGTATGTCTACGACCCGGACGACACGTTGGGGGACAACCTCAATTCCGAGATGGTGGAACTGGAAAGCCTCGACGACGAGGACACCCAGTGGCTGCAGGACATGCTCCAAGCGCATGTCGATGCCACGGATTCCGCTGTTGGACAGCGTATTTTGAGCGACTGGAAGCAGAATTTGAAGCACTTCACCAAGGTGATGCCCCGCGACTTCAAGCGGGTGCTGGAGGCCATCGCCGACGCTGAAGAGCGCGGTGTGGACGTCGACGAAGCGATCATGGCGGCCGCCGGTGCCTGATCCTCGCGGTTTTCTCAAGCACACCAAGCGCGAGACCCCGCCACGGCGGCCGGTCCCGCTGCGGCTTCTCGACTGGAAAGAGGTCTACGAGGACTTCTCCCACGACACCCTGCGTGAGCAGGCGAGCCGCTGCATGGATTGCGGTATTCCGTTCTGCCACAACGGATGCCCGCTGGGAAACCTGATCCCCGAGTGGAACGACCTGGTGCGCAGCGACCGCTGGCGGGACGCGATCGAGCGGCTGCACGCCACCAACAACTTCCCCGAGTTCACCGGGCGGCTGTGCCCGGCGCCGTGCGAAGGCTCCTGCGTGCTCGGTATCAACCAGGATCCAGTGACGATCAAGCAGATCGAGGTCGAGATCATCGACAAGGCCTTCGACGAGGGCTGGGTCGTCCCGCTGCCGCCGGACGTGCTGACCGACAAGAAGGTGGCCGTCGTCGGATCCGGACCGGCCGGCCTGGCCGCGGCCCAGCAGCTGACCCGTGCGGGCCATTCGGTGACGGTGTTCGAGCGCGAGGACCGCATCGGCGGCCTCCTGCGCTACGGCATCCCCGAATTCAAGATGGAAAAGCGCCATATCGACCGTCGGCTCGAGCAGATGACGGCCGAAGGAACCGAGTTCCGGCCCGGCGTGAACGTCGGCATTGATATAACAGCGCATCAACTCCGCCAGGAGTTCGACGCCGTGGTGCTCACCGGTGGTGCGACCGCCTGGCGTGACCTGCCCATCCCGGGTCGCGAGCTCGACGGCATCCATCAGGCGATGGAGTTCCTGCCGTGGGCCAACCGCGTCCAGCAGGGCGACGACGTCCTCGGCGACGACGGCGAACCGCCCATCACCGCCAAGGATAAGAAGGTCATCATCATCGGCGGCGGCGACACCGGCGCCGACTGCCTCGGCACGTCGCACCGGCAGGGCGCGGCCAGTGTGCACCAGTTCGAGATCATGCCCCGCCCGCCGGAAGAGCGCGCCGACTCGACTCCGTGGCCGGTCTACCCGTTGATGTTCCGGGTGACGTCGGCCCACGAAGAGGGCGGCGAGCGCGTCTACTCGGTCAACACCGAAGAATTTCACGGCAGCGACGGTCGGGTCACACAGCTGCGTGGCCACGAGGTCGAGATGAAGGCGGGCAAGTTCGAGAAGATCGACGGCAGCGACTTCGAGTTGGACGCCGATCTGGTCCTGTTGGCGATGGGTTTCGTCGGCCCGGAGCGCGAGGGGCTCCTGACGGACCTGGGCGTCGAGTTCACCGATCGCGGAAACGTCGCGCGCGACAAGAACTTTGCCACCAATGTGCCGGGCGTGTTCGTGGCCGGTGACATGGGCCGCGGCCAGTCGCTGATCGTCTGGGCGATCGCCGAGGGCCGCGCGGCGGCCGCCGGTGTGGACCGTCATCTGATGGGCAGCACCGCGCTTCCTGCCCCGATCAAGCCGACGGCTGCGCCACAGCGCTAATCGCGACACGCCACGCAATCAGGGGCATTTGCTCCAGCTCGCGGGACAGTAATGGCGATGACGGGCCGTTACCGAGTCCCGCGCGCGGGTTCTGAACTCAACCGGCGCCACTTCCTGGTGGCGCTGTCGGTCGTGACCCTTTCCGGGGTCGGACTCGGACGGTGCGCGGTCGGCGCGCAACCCCGAGTGGCGGGCGCGGCCGCAGAGGTCTCCGAACCCGTGGCCGACGCACCAGCGCCCCTGTTGCCGCCACCGCCGCGATCGGCGCGGGTCCAGCTGCCCGGCGGTGTTCTGAGCAGCCTGCCGGGTGAGGGTGATCTGCTCGCCCTGACCGTCGACGACGGGGTGAACAGCGACGTTCTGAGGGCGTACACACAGTTCGCCAAGGACACCGGCGTACGACTGACGTATTTCGTCAACGGCGTCTACCGGTCGTGGACCGACCACGTCGACCTGTTGCGGCCGATGGTCGACAGCGGACAGATACAACTGGCGAACCACACGTGGTCGCATCCGAACCTGACGAAGCTTCCGTTGGTTGCTGTGGCCGAGGAGCTTCGCCACAACCACGATTTCCTCTGGAAGACCTACGGCGTCGACGCTCGCCCGTACTTCCGGTCGCCCTACGGTGCGCACAACGCGAACGTCGACAAGGTGGCGGGCGATCTGGGCTATACAGCCGACACGCTGTGGTCCGGGACGCTCGAGGACGATCAGGTGATCCCGGAGGCCGAGATAGTCAAGATGGCAGCGAAGTACTTCAACCCCCAGGCGATCGTGATCGGCCATCTGAACCACTTGCCGGTCACGAATGTCTACGGGCAACTGGTCGACATCATTCGCGCGCGGATGCTGCGCACGGTCACCCTCGATGACGTATTTCTGCCTCCCGAATAGCCCAAAATCCAAGTCACATAAACAACATCAGTCACACCAGAAACATCAGATGATTTTTCGGCGCGCCTCGCGCAGTTTGCCAACTCTCCGGTATTTAATGACTTCATGCGGGCATTGCGCTAGGGTAAGGCCCCGAGCAGCTATCGGTTTCGACGCAGGAGTTTTCACTGTGTATCTCAACTCAGTATCTCGGTATCGGGTGAATCGAATCGCCTGGTCATTGTTCCGACACCCACTGAAGAGCCGCGAATTCCCCGCCAAGGCGGAGCGGTTGATCACTGCCGACGAGCTCCTCCGCTTCGGCGTCTAGCGAACAAAAAGTCCTCCGGTCGGCCGTGCCGGCCGCCGAGCGACCCCACCTTTGCCGAATCGTTATATTTTCGTGACCGTCAACTAAATTTGCTGTCTAGCAGGCCGGATGCCTGAATCTCGTTGGCGAGCGGCTCGAGAACACCGGGATCGTATGGCGGCGGCAAATAGATGATGGCGAGATCCAGGCCCTCCTTGCCCAGCGCCCCAGCCTCCTCGACGACCTTTCCGTAGTTGCGGTCCTCGCCGAGCCGAACATGCGCCGACAGCATGATCTCCTTGGGATCGCGGCCGATATCAGCGCAGTGCCCGGCGAGCACATCGCGCTTGCGGGCGAATTCCTCCGGCGGCCCGCCGACGAAGTTCCAGTGCTGGGCGTAGCGGGCGGTGATCTTCAGCGTGCGCTTCTCGCCGCTTCCCCCGATGCAGATGGGCGGGTGCGGTTGTTGCGGACCCTTGGGCTCGTTGCGAGCATCCCTGAGTTGGTAGAACTTTCCGTCGAACGTCGTCGACTCTTTCGACAGCAGACTCGTCAGCACCTCGCAGGCTTCCTCGAACCGGTCGAAGCGTTCCTTGATCGAGCCCAGCTCGATGCCGTACGCGCCGGACTCCTCCTCGTTCCAGCCGGCGCCGATACCGAGTTCCAGGCGGCCGCCCGAGACGATGTCGAGTGCGGAGGCCATATTGGCGAGCACGGCGGGGTGCCGGTAGTGAATGCCCGTGACGAGCACACCTACCCGCAGCCGCTTGGTCGCCTGAGCCAGCGCGGTCAGCGTGGTCCAGCCCTCCAGGCACGGCCCGGTGGAATCCGAGAAGATCGGATAGAAGTGGTCGAAAGTCCAGCCGGACTCGAAGACCTCGATATCGTCGGCGGCCTGCCAGACGGCCAGCATGTCGGCCCAAGTGGTGTTCTGTGGGGAAGTTTTGAATGCGAATCTCACTGCACCCAGGCTAGTCCCTATTCGGATTCCCCGAATTCGTCGAACCAGTACGCCAGTTTGCCTCGGCGACTGACCGCACGAAGCCGGCGTTCGGCCGCGGCCCGTGTCTTCGTGGTCGTGACGATCAGCAGCTCGTCGCCGATCGCGATGCGGGTATCGGGCTGCGGGACGAACGTATGGCCATCGCGGATGATCAGCGTGATCACGCTGGGATCGGGTAGTCGCAGCTCGAGAACGGTGACGTTGTGCAGCCGGGACGGCTCATGCACCGTCATCGTCAGCAGCTCCGCCTCCAGCACATCCAGTGGCGCCGCCTCGACTTGGATCTCGCGGGTGGCGTCCTTGGGGATCAGACCCAAACGGTGCGCGAGCAGGCGAAGGCTGGGGCCCTGAACCAGGGTGTACACCACCACCAGGATGAACACGATGTTGAGGATGCGGACGCTGTCTTCGACGCCCGCGACGATCGGGAAGGTCGCCAGCACGATCGGCACTGCGCCCCGAAGACCGGCCCACGATACGAAGACCTGCTCGCGCCAGGGCACCCGGAACCAGATCAGAGAAAGGAACACCGACAGCGGCCGCGCAATCAAGAGCAGAACCAGGCCGATCACGATCCCCGCAGCCAACTCGGCGCCAAGATCGCTGGGATCGACGAGAAGACCGAGCAGGACGAACAGTCCGATCTGCGCCAGCCAGCCGAGTCCCTCCGCGAACGACCGGGTGGCAGAACGGTGGGGTAACCCGGTGTTGGCGAGCACGACGGCGGCCAGATAGCAGGCGAGGAATCCGCTGGCGTGGGCGCTGCCCGCGGCGGCGAATGCGACCATGCCGAGACCGAAGGTCGCCAACGGATACAGCCCGGATGCGGGAAGAGCGATGCGGCGCAAAGCGATTGAGCCCAGAAATCCGCAGCCCAACCCGATGGCGGCACCCACCACCAACTCGTAGGCCAATTCCGCGAGCGCATGGCCCGCAGACAGCTGCAGCGGTACCACGCTGAACATCAGCACGAGGATGACGGCGGGGGCGTCGTTGAACCCCGACTCTGCCTCGAGCAGACCCGCCACTCGGCGCGGCAGCGGTACGACGCGCAGCACCGAGAACACCGCCGCGGCGTCGGTGACGGAAACGACCGCGCCTAGCAGCAGGGCCAGCTGCCAGTCGATCCCGAGCAGCAGATGTGCGCCGGCCGCGGTCACCGCCATGCTGACGCCCACCCCGATGGTGGCCAACGCCCCCGCGGGAGCCAAGACCTTCCGCACGTCGGAGAACCTGGTCGTCAGACCGCCTTCGACGAGGATGATCGCCAGGGCGACGGTACCGAGGTGGTCGGCGAGCAGGTAGTTGTCGAAGTGCAGACCCAGCCCGTCCTCGCCGACGATGACGCCGACTCCGAGGAACAGCAGCAGGCTCGGCAGCCCCACCCGGCTGGCCGCCCTGGTGGCGATGATGCTGGCCAACAACACGAGGCCAGCAGCCAGCAGCACCAGATACAGCTGCTGCAAGCTCATTTCATCCTCGTTCGGGACGGTATCGGTGGCCTTTTGAAGTGCAGTAAACACCTACCACGGCCGCCGAGCGCGGTGATGAGGTGCGACGATGAATCGGTGTTCCGACTGACGCGGCGACCCACCGAGGAGTCGGGCCGTGTCGATGAGCGACCAAAGATGCGCATCGGCATCGCCGGCGCCGGGGCGGTCGGGAGGTCCGTCGCCCAGGAACTACTGGGATACGGCCACAAGGTGCTGCTGATCGAGCACAACATCCGACACTACGAACCGCATACGGCGCCGGATGCCGACTGGCTGCTGGCCGACGCCTGCGAGCTGACCTCGCTCGAGGACGCGGGGTTACAGACCTGCGATGTGATGATCGCCGCGACCGGTGACGACAAGGTGAATCTGACGGCGTCGCTGCTGGCCAAGACCGAGTTCGGGGTGGATCGTGTGGTCGCGCGGGTCAACGACATGCGCAATGCGTGGCTGTTCACCGAGGCATGGGGTGTCGACGTCGCCGTCTCGGCGCCCGCGGCGCTGGTCGCGGCCATCGAGGGGGCCATCGACATCGGCCACGTCGTGCGGTTGATGGAACTGCGCCAGGGTCAGGTGAGCCTGGCGAAACTGACGCTGCCCGAGGGAGATCCACTGGTCGGCCAGCGGATGCGGGATCTGCCGTTGCCGGAGAACACCGCGCTGGCGATCGTGATTCGTGAGAGCGGCATCGTGTTCCCGAAGCCGGACGACGTGCTGGAGGTGGGCGACGAGATGCTGTTCTTCGCCGGTGGCACCCAGAGTCAGGTGTCCGCTCTCGTTCAGGGTGCGACGAAACCACTCGGCGACCGATGAGTTCCGGCCGTCGCGCCGGTCAGTACGGACATGATCGACTTGACCTCAGCCTGCCAACGCACAGCCCAGGTGTTGGCGAACGTGACCGACGACCAACTCACCGCGCCGACGCCCTGCGAGAAGCTGCGGCTTGACGCGCTCGTCGCGCATATCGGAGTACTGGCGCACGCGTTTACCGCCGCCGCGCGCAAGGACTTCGGCCCGATGACCGACACTCCGCCCGCCGACGACGCGCCGCTCGACGACGACTGGCGCACCGCCTACCCGGCCCGACTGGCGGAGCTGGCGCGTGCCTGGGGTGACCCGGCAGCGTGGGAGGGCATGTCGCGCGCCGGCGGCATCGACTTTCCGGGGGAGGTGGGTGGTTCCATCGCGCTGGCCGAGGTGGTGCTCCACGGCTGGGATGTCGCCAGTGCCGCGGGTGTCTCCTACGACGCCGACGAGGCTACGACCAACGCGCTCCTGGAGTACCTGGCGCAGTTCGACCCGTCGGGCACGCCGGGCATGTTCGGACCAGCAGTGCCTACTGCCGAGAACGCGTCGGCGCTCGACCGGATCGTCGCGATGAGCGGTCGGGACCCTGCGTGGAGTGGACGCTGAGTTCGGCCCGGCGTCAGTGTGGCTGACGGGCCACATGGGTGCGGGCATGGCAGATGGCTTCATCGAGCGTATCCAGCAGGTGGTTCTCGTGGCGAAGTGTCTCGAAGACTCCGACGTTGGTCAACAAGTCCATGTGCTCGCCCCGAACGCCCTTGATGATCACCGTGATGCCGCGAGCTTCCAACTCGGTGGAAATCTGTGCCAGGGTGTGCGCGCCGGTCGCATCCAGCATGCCGAGCTGGGACATCCGGATGACCACCACGGATGTGTCTGGGTGATCGGCGTCGACGATGGCGCTCGAGATACGTTCGGCCACACCGAAAAACATCGCTCCATCAAGTCGAAGAAGCGCAATCTGTTCGTCGCCGGGCTGGCAGGGACCCGGAATGTCCTCGCGGACCACGCTGCTGCGGCGGGCCACGGCACGTAACGCGAAAATTGCCGCAACGACTAGGCCGATCTCAACGGCCTCGACCAGATCGAAGCACACCGTGATGACGGCGGTGAGTATGAACGTCAGCGCGTCCGATCGGGTGGAGCGCAGGATCTTGCGGACGGTACCAGCCGAGATCATCCGGAACGACGTCACCATGAGTACACCGGCCAAGGCGGACAACGGGATAGCCGAGACAGGCCCCGTCGCCAGATACACGACCGCCAGCAACACGAGCGAGTGCACGATCGCCGAAACACGCGTGCGCGCGCCAGAACGGACGTTGACAGCGGTACGCGCGATTGCGCCGGTAGCCGGCATACCGCCGAACGCGCCCGAGGCAATGGAAGCCAGGCCCTGGCCGACCAACTCGCGATCGGGGTCGTAGGGACCCGTCGGCGCCATGGTGGCGGCGACGCGTGCAGACAATAGCGATTCGATCGCCGCCAACGCCGCGATCGCCATCGCGGCGCCGACCAGCGTGCGCATGGCTCCCGGGTCAGCATGTGGCAGTACCGGTGCGGGTAGGTGCGATGGCAGTTCACCGATGGTGGCCACGGAGATCCCACACGCGGCGACGGCCACCGTTGCGACGATCACGGCTGTGAGGGATTCGGGGATGCCCCGGTGCAATCGGGGGAGCACCACCATCAGCACGGCGATAAGCGTCACCACACCAAGGGTTTTCGCAGCGGACTGCCATTCGGTGTGGGTGATGGCGGTCCACGCTGCGGGTAGCGTGCGGGTACCGGCCAAGGTGCCGTGCGCGAATGCGGCGGGTACCTGTTGAAGGAAGATGATCGCCGCGATGCCGAGCGTGAATCCCTCGATGACGGGCCACGGGATGAATGTGACCGCCCGGCCCAGGCCGGTGAGACCGGCGGCGAACACCAGCAGGCCGGCGAGCATCGTCACCAGCGCAACGCTGGCCAGACCGAATTGGGCGACGACAGGTGCGAGTACGACGGCCATCGCGCCCGTCGGGCCGGAAACCTGAACGTGCGATCCGCCGAAGACCGCCGCGACCAGACCAGCCACCACAGCCGTGATCAGCCCAGCGGCCGCTCCGACACCGGAGCTGAGGCCGAAGGCCAGCGCCAGTGGCAACGCGACCACACCGACGGTTACGCCGGCCAGGATGTCGCGCCGCCATGACGACCGTAGTTCGGTGTAGTCGCGGCGGTTCGGCAGCAAACGGGCGAGATTGCCTACGGTGGCAGCGATCACTTGCTACGTCCGAGCGGCGGCAGTGTCTTGAGTGCTTCCCATTGATCGCGTTGCGTACCGAGGACGTCGGCGAGGAAGGTCCTGGCGATGATGAGCAGCTCGGAGATCTTCGGATGCGCGAGCTCGTAATACACCGCGTTACCGACGCGCTGCGCCTTGACCACGCGATGGCGTTTGAGGACCGCCAGGTGTTGCGACAACAGAGTCGGTTCGAGGTGGGTCTCGGTGAGGATCTCGCCGACGGACGTTGCGCTGTCATTAGCCGACAGGATCTCGAGCACGCGAATGCGCGCCGGATGGGCGAGTGCTTTGAACAGATTCGCCTTGATTTCGTAGAGGGGCAGCTCGGAACTACCCGGGGGGCGCGGCGGCATTCTATGACCTAATCGATTGATGGATTGAACAAATCCTCAATTCAGGCTAGCGAGATTTACCGCGGTTATGCAAACCGCGCGTTCGACAGCATCGGGCCGGTACGTGCTCGCCGGGATGACCCTGCGTGGCGCACGCCCTGACCGGGCACACTGAAAGGCATGGATCCGGTCATCGCCCTGCGCCAGATTGCGTATTACAAGGACCGCGCGCGCGAAGATCCCCGCCGGGTGATGGCCTACCGGAACGCCGCCGACATCGTGGAGGCGTTGTCGGATGCCGAGCGGGAGCGGCACGGTGCGGCCAACAGCTGGCAGTCGCTTTCCGGCGTCGGGCCCAAGACCGCCAAGGTGATCGCCCAGGCGTGGGCAGGCCACGAACCCGACGTGCTCGTCGAATTGCGCTCGAATGCAGCAGATCTCGGCGGCGGCGATATCCGCGCCGCCCTGCGCGGAGATCTGCACGTGCACTCCAACTGGTCCGATGGTTCGGCTCCGATCGAGGAGATGATGCTCGCGGCAAAGGAATTGGGCCACGAGTACTGTGCGCTGACCGACCATTCGCCGCGGCTGCGGATCGCCAATGGGCTCTCGCCCGAACGGTTGCGCGAGCAGCTCGACGTGGTCGACGAGATCCGCGACATGGTTGCCCCGATGCGCATCCTCACCGGAATCGAGGTCGACATTCTCGACGACGGTGCGCTCGATCAGGAGGACGAACTGCTCGAACGTCTCGACGTCGTCGTCGCCAGCGTGCATTCGAAGCTGTCGATGGACGCGCCGTCGATGACCCGTCGCATGCTCAAGGCCGTGGCCAATCCGCACACCGATGTGCTGGGCCACTGCACCGGACGGCTCGTGACCGGAGGCCGCGGCGTGCGGCCCGAATCGAAGTTCGATGCCGAGAAGGTGTTCACGGCGTGCCTCGACAATGGCACCGCCGTCGAGATCAACTCCCGGCCCGAACGCCGCGATCCGCCGACCCGTCTGCTGAATCTCGCGCTGGAGATCGGCTGCGTGTTCTCCATCGACACCGACTCCCACGCACCGGGTCAACTCGAGTTCCTGGGCTACGGCGCCCAGCGTGCGCTCGATGCGGGGGTGCCCATCGACCGGATCGTGAACACCTGGCCCGCGGAGAAACTGCTGGAGTGGACCAGCTCTTGAGCCGACGCCTCAGCCGGTGGTGAACGGATTGTGTTCTGCGAGAATCCTTTCCATTCGCGCCTCATCGAGACGTACGCGGACGGTGGTGGCCTCCTCCTGGTCACGGATGACTTTGGCCAGCGTGAACGAGCTCGTCACGAGGAAGAGCACGGTCATGGCGAGGAACAACCTCTGCCAGAGGTCCATGGGCAGGAAGAGAATCCCGCCCAGCGCGCCCAGGAGGCTCACGCCGAATGCGATGGCGGCTTGCAGGAAGAACGCGGCGGTGTTCTTCGAAGGGGAATTGAAAGTGGTCATGGTGCCAGACTGTCGCGTCGGGCGCGTGGGCGGTTGAGTGAGATTACTCAACTTGGCCGGTGCACCTAGTCAGGCAGCAGGGGCATCTCCATTCCCGGATCCCGGCCGAGCAGCACTCCGCGCGTGACGGCGGCGTTCCCGTACCGCCGCCGAACCTGATCGACGGCGTCGTCCAGCGCGACGGTGTCCGCCTCTTCGGTGAACGGAAGCTCCAACTGCTGCGCCCCATGGCGGTCGATGTTGGACACCGAGAACCCGACGAGTGTCAGTCCGCGCTCGGCGATCAGCGGGGCGGCCGCCGCCACCAGCGAGCGCGCGGTGTCGAGGATCATGTCGGTCGATGCGGTCGCCCTCGGCATGGTGTGTGATCTCGTCGCGCGGCCGAAATCGTCGAATCGCAGCCGCAGCACCACAGTTCGGCCGGTGCGGCCCGCCTTGCGCATGCGGCGGGTGATCCGGTCGACGAGGTTGATGACGACGGCGTCGACCTCCGCCGCGGACATGGTGTTGCCGCGCCGTCCGAGTGCCCGCTGAGCGCCGACCGAGCGACGGCGCACACCCGTGACCACGCGTCGCCTGTCGATGTTGCGGGACAACGCGAACAGCCGATAGCCCATCGCGCCGCCGACGAGCGAGCCGAGCGTGCCCTCGGATAGTTCGGCGACGTCGGCCACCGTCTCGATACCGTGCGCGTGCAGCTTCTCGGCGGTCTTGGCGCCGACGCCCCACAGCCGTCGCACCGGCAGCGGATGCAGGAAGGCGAGTTCACGATCGGGCGGTACCAGCAGCAGTCCGTCGGGCTTGGCTTCCTGGCTCGCGACCTTGGCCAGGAACTTGGTCCTCGCGATGCCGACGGTGATCGGCAGCCCCACCCTGTCGCGCACCGCACACCGCAGTTGCGCCGCGATCTCGACCGGTGTGCCGGACACCCGCAGCAGGCCGGAAACGTCGATGAATGCTTCGTCAACGCTGAGCGGCTCGACGATCGGTGAGGTGTCGTCGAATACCTCGAACACGGCGCGGCTGGCCTCGGAGTACGCCGACATCCGCGGTGGCACGACGATGGCGTGCGGGCACAAGGCGCGGGCCTGGCGGCCGCCCATCGCGGTCCGGACGCCGTAAGCCTTGGCCTCGTAGCTGGCGGCGAGCACGACGCCGCCGCCGACGATCACCGGCCGCCCGCGCAGCGCCGGGTCGTCACGCTGCTCGACCGAGGCGTAGAAGGAGTCGAGATCAGCGTGCAGGATGCTCGCACCTGACACGAACATATGTTCGCATCGAGGTACGACTAGTTGGCAGCCGTGCCGTAGATGCTGGTGATCCAGATATGCGCGAGGGTGTCGAGGACGTGCTGCTCCGGCACGGCCGGACGTTCCTCGGAGAACGCCGCCATCATCACCCGTTCGTTCATCAGGTTCAGCGCCGTCGCCAGGTCGTGCGCCGGCAGGGTCACCGGCGCCTGGCCACGCGCGCGCTCGGCCTCGATGATCGCGGCGGTGTTGTCGATCCACTTCTGCATGAACCGCGACCACAGTTCAGCGATCGCGGGAATTGTTGCCCTGGCCTCGTATCCGGCTCGCGACACTCCTTTGTGGGCACCGAAACCGGCACAGAAGATGTTGATACCGGTCCGCCAGAAGGTGAGCCGATCGCCGATGGGCTGATCGGTGACGCCGGAAACTGCGGAATCCGCCTCGAGAATGACGCGCTCGATCAGCGTCACCACCACGGCGACCTTGGACGGGAAGTAGAAGTAGAACGTCGGACGGGATATCCCCGCGCCTTTTGCCAGGTCGTCGACGGAAATCTCGTGCAGGGGCCGCTCGTCGAGCAGGCGGCTCGCGGTTTCCAGAATCGCCAGTTCACGGTCGTCGCCGGAAGGGCGGCCGGTACGGCGGCCACGTGCGGCGCGGGGCTGGCTGACGGAGGTCACAGGGACAGACTTTACACCGAGTCGAGTTTCTCGACACACTGTTGACTGACTCGACACACCGTTGATACGCTCCGGTACCATGAGCGAACACCTCGATGTCGTCATCGTCGGAGCCGGCATCTCCGGCATCAGCGCCGCCTGGCACCTGCAGGACCGCTGTCCGGGCAAGACCTACGCGATCCTGGAGCGCCGCGAGAATCTCGGCGGAACCTGGGACCTGTTCAAGTACCCGGGTATCCGTTCGGACTCCGACATGTTCACCCTGGGCTTCCGGTTCAAGCCGTGGACGTCGGAGAAGGCCATCGCCGACGGGCCGTCGATCATGTCCTATCTCAAGGAGACGGTCGCCGAGTTCGGCATCGACAAGCACATCCGCTACGGCCAGCGGGTACTCGGCGCGGACTGGTCAGACGCCGACAACCGCTGGACGGTCCGCATCGAGACCGACGGGCAGGAGCGTCAGATCACGGCGTCCTTCCTGTTCGCGGCCAGCGGCTACTACAACTACGACCAGGGCTTCTCGCCGGAGTTCGCCGGTAGCGACGAATTCGACGGCACGATCATCCACCCGCAGCACTGGCCCGAGGACCTCGACTACACCGGTAAGAAGATCGTCGTGATCGGCAGCGGCGCTACCGCAGTGACTCTCATTCCGGCCCTTGCCAATTCGGGAGCCGGTCATGTGACGATGCTGCAGCGTTCACCGACCTACATCGGCGCCCTGCCCGATGTCGATCCGTTCACCGTCCGGACGAACAAGGCTCTGCCGGAGAAGCCCGCCTACGTGCTCAATCGCTGGAAGAGCATCCTGGCGCAGTCGGCGCAGTACCGGTTGAGCAGGCGGTTCCCGAAGTTCATGCGCAAGACGTTGATGACGATGGCGCAGCGACGGCTGCCCGAGGGCTACGACGTCGAAAAGCACTTCGGGCCGAAGTACAACCCGTGGGACGAGCGACTGTGCCTGGCGCCCAACGGCGACCTGTTCAAGACCATTCGGCACGGCAAAGCCGACGTCGTGACCGACACCATCGAGCGGTTCACGAAAAGCGGCATCAAGCTGTCCTCGGGTGAGGAACTTGCCGCCGATATCATCGTCACCGCAACGGGTTTGAACCTGCAGCTATTCGGCGGCGCGGAGATCTCCCGCAATGGAGTGCCGATCGAGTTGAACGACACCATGGCCTTCAAGGGCATGATGTTGACGCATATGCCGAACATGGCGTTCACGATCGGCTACACGAACGCGTCGTGGACCCTGAAGGCCGACCTGGTATCCGAATTCGTCTGCCGCGTGCTCAACTACATGGACGCCAAGGGCTACGAGACCGTCGAGCCACAGCACCCGGGCAATTCGGTCGACGAGCGCCCGCTGATGGATTTCACGCCTGGCTACGTGCTGCGCGCGCTGGACTATCTACCCAAGGCCGGGCACGTCGCGCCGTGGCGGCTCAAGCAGAACTATCTGCTTGACATCGGCCTGATCCGGCGCGGCAAGGTCGACGACGAAGCGCTGAAATTCACCAAACAGCGTGCGCGCGTAGCCACTTCGGCTTGATCGCTAGGCGGCGACGACGACAATGCCGTCGTCGTCGCTGTACGCGATGTGGCCGGGGACGAACACCACCCCGCCGAAGTCGACAGCCGCATTCCGCGATCCGTCTCCGGTCTTCGTGCCCTTGCGCGGGTTTGTGCCCAGCGCCTTGATGCCGATGTCGAGGGTGCGCAGCGTTGAAGAGTCGCGCACGGCGCCGTTGATGATGAGGCCGACCCACCCGTTGTCGATGGCGATCCCCGCGATGACGTCGCCGACGAGCGCGGAATGTAGCGAACCGTCCCCGTCGATCACCAGGACCCCACCGTTACCCGGCTCGGAGAGTACAGCTTTCAATAGCGCGTTGTCCTCGAAGCACTTCACTGTCGTGATGAGCCCGGCGAACTCGGAACGCCCACCGAACTGACGCAGCTGCAGATCGCAGCTGCGGACGGCGGGACCGATGTCGTCGACGAGGTCTGCGGTGGGGCGGGGCTCGATGGTCACCTGTCGATGCTAGCCACCACGATGTCGTGCACAAACTGCGTCAACCCGGGCTCGACATCGTCATAGTGGCGCGTGAACCGTTCGTCGGCCAGATACATCTGTGCCAGAGCAATATGCATCTCAGCGCTGCAGTCGTAGTACCGCTCGATCGATGCGCGGTGCCGGGCGGCCAGTTCGTTGGCGTGCGCGGAGCCGGGCTCCACACCCGACCGCTTGGCTTCGGCGAGTGCGCCCAGCAGCGCGTCACCTTCTGCCTTGATGTCGATCCAGTCCTGCTTGGTGAATGTCGAAACCCGCTCGCTGGACTGCTTCCACGCCTCGGTGTCACCCCACCGCTGTTCGGCCTGGTCGGCGTACTCCGCACCGAATGCGGTGGTGCCGAAGATCTCGATCTGTTCCTCGGCGGTCAGCTGGATTCCGCTGCGGTGTGCGCTCATCAATTCCTCCACTGCCGTGATGGTGTGCTGCAGCCGATCGGCCTGCTCGAGTAGCAGCCGGTGTTGCCGGTCCAGGTGTTCGACCACGTCCGCGCCGTCGTCCAGCAGGGTGCGGATGTCGTTGAGCGACAAGCCGACTGAGCGGTACACCAGCACGACGTGCAGACGTTCGATGTCGGCGTCGGTGTAGCCGCGATACCCGACCGGGGTTCGGACGCTGGGCACCACGAGACCGACGTGGTCATAGTGGTGCAGGGTGCGCACGGAGACTGCCGTGAGAGCGGCTACCGCACTGACGGTCTTTGCGTCCATACCGCCACTATCGACCCTGACGCCGCGTGAGGGTCAAGCCGTCACGTTCAGCTTTGGTCAGAGCCGCGGCGGACGAGCAGTACCACCAGGATGGCCAGTACACCGGCCGCGATCGCCGCGGCGATCGGCAACCGCGACGTCTCGGGTCCGATCAGTGGCACCGGCGCGGGGCCGGACACCGGGTTGCTCGCGGTGGCGACGGCCGCCTTTGCCTTGGCCGCGGCTTCCTTCGCCGCGGAGCCGAGGTCGCCGTTGGTGTCCGCCAGTTTCGGCGTCGCGGGGGCGTTCTTGGCCGGAACCTTCTTGGCGGGCGCTTTCTTGGCCGGAGCCTTCTTCGCGGGAGCGGCTTTCTTCGCAGCCTTGGCCGGAGCCTTCTTCGCGGGAGCGGCTTTCTTCGCAGCCTTGGCCGGTTGTTTCTTGGCCGGGGGCGGTGGGCTCTTCTCGGGCACCGGCGGCTCGGCCAGCGGGGGTTCGGCCGGGCGCGGTTCGGCTACGGGTGGCTCCGCGGGCGGCGGCGGCGTGGGCCCAGGCGGCGGCGCCGATGCGGGCGGCGGCGGCGTGGACTGCGGCCCTTCGTCGGGTCGGTCCTGCTGGTCTGCCATCGTCTGCTCCTTTGCAGTGTCTCGTCTACGCATATCCGGCGCGAGCGTCGGTAACCGGCAGTGGACCCCATCATGCCAGTTCGGGTATGGCGCTAACCGGTTGCGGCCAGTCCGGCCGCCAAAGCGAGCGCCACGGCCATCACCGCCAATTCGACCAGCGACCGTGATCGCGACACCACTGCGGTGGCGCGGTGGGCGCGCGCCGCGGGCAGCCAGATCGTCCGGTTGCGCCAGCCCAACAGCACCAGCACTGCCGCCACCGCGATCTTGGCCGACAGCAGCCGGCCATAGCCGGTGGCGTACAACTCGGCTGGTGAACCGAGCCGGTCCACAGCCCCGACGGTGCCGCCGATCAGAAGTGCGAGCACACACCACAGCGACAGCGCGGAGAAGCGCGGCAGCACCCGTGCCCAGCGACCCCGATGCTCGACGGTGAGCACGAGGCCCGCGAGCGCACCACACCACAGTGCGGCCGCCAGGCTGTGAACGGCAAGCGCCAGGCCGCCCACCGCACTTTCGAAGAAGTGCCCCGTGACCAGCCGCGCCGTCAGGCCCACCGCTGCCAGGCCGGCCACCGCGAGGTTGACCGGTGCCGTCCGCGGCGCGGCGATGACGGTCAGGCAGAGCGCCGCGGCTGCCGCGACACTGAGCATGCCCGCCCGTCCCGGCGCGGTGCGCAACGCGAAGTCGAGCGTCGTCTGTACGCCCAGCCCGGTGATCGGGAGCGCGGCGGCCTGTGCGGCCGCCACGATCAACCGGCCCAGCTCGGCCAGCAGCCAGACGGCACCGGCGGCAGACAGCGGAATGGTGGCGCGCCCGATGATCTCGGCGCGATGCCGCTCGTCGTCGAGCAACGGCACCACGGCCAGCCCCAGGCAGATCACCACGGCGCAGTCGGCGACGGCCCGCACCAGCGTCACCGCCAGCGAACCCTGGGGGTACGCCAGAGCCCACGCCACCACGGACGCCGCCGCGACCACCAGCGCTCCGCACGCCAGTGCCGCCCGACGCGTCACTTCCTGCGCCGCGCCGCCCACAGGGCTCCCGCGCCGATGATCACCACGGCGCCGACGAAGAACGGCCACACTGGAATCCCGTCGGACTTCTCGGAATTCCCCGAGGCATCCGCCGGTGGGCTAGGAGCGTCGGCGGCGGGCGGACCCGGAGTGCCGGTCCCTGCCACCGTCAGCTGGAACGACCACGAGCCCGAGACGACGTGGCCGTCTGCCGACGTCGCCCGGTAGTTCACGGTGTAGGTGCCCGACGGGCCGAGGGGACGCACCCCGACACTGATGACGGCGCCCTCGACAGTCGGCTCGCCGGTGGACCACAAGTCACCGTCGGGGCCAACCACCGTCATCGCCGCGAATTGGGGTTGCATCGCCTCGTTGAAGGTCGCGCTGACCCTCGGCGGGGACTTTGTCAGAGAGGCATTCTCGGCCGGGTCAGATGAAATGCGGGCAGCGTGTGCTGCAGCGATGCCCGCATTGCCCAGCGTTCCCGCCGCGAGCCCCAAAATCAGAACCGCCACGGCGACAACGTGCTTCATGACCGCCGCCGCGAAAACAGTGTCGCAGCGAGCGCGACGGCGGCGACCGTCAGCGCGCCGCCGGCGAGCCAGCGAGCCGAGTTGTCGGCCGACGGCGATTGCGCGATCGCGGCCGGATGGTCGTGTTCGGACTCGGCCCCCGCGGCACTCAAGGTCAGTGCGGGCGCCGGATATTCGGGCTCGCCACCGTCGGGAAGAGGCGGCTGGTCCCAGCGCACCACCTTTCCGTCGGAGTACGTCTGCGTCGTGGGGAAGCTGACTTCATCCCCCTCCGGCAGCTTGACCGATACCCGGAACAGCGCGAACTGGTCAGGCGTGATGCCTGCGCCAGGTGCCGCCGTCCAGGTGACGGCCGAGACGGTGCCCGCGTCGGTGGCTCGGTCCAGGCGAGCCGTCCAACCCGGCATGACCTCGGTACGCGCCGACGCGACATTGGGAAGGTCGACCTTCAATTGTGTTGTCAACGCGCCGGTTTCAGATTCTCCCGGCACCCGGAAGGTGACGACGGCGGTCTGACCCGGCGACGCGTTGTCGGATTCGGCGTGGACGTGGGCCGACGCGGTCGCCGTTCCGGGCAGCAGTCCGAGGGAAACCGTCGCGCCTGTGACGGCGACGGCGATCAGGGCGCGCGAGGCCGCCCCAGCTGTGGATCTCATTCGTTTGTGGCTTTCTTGTGTCGTGGGGGATCGGTGGATCAGCGGGCGAGGCTGACCGGCGGACCCCTATGCGACACCGAAGCGGCGAGAAGCAACGCGGAGCGCAGCGGCTGATCTGCCCTGCGCGCGGCAGCCGCGGGTTTGGCGGCCACCGTGCAGACGATGCGGACGACCGCGCGCACGGTCCGCGAGAGCGCACACCATAGCCGTTCGCCTGCGGCGATGAGAATCGCACCGGCAGCGATCGCCATCAGGTGGGCGGCGATCATGGCGGCTGTGGGCTGGGACGTGTGGTGGTGGCCGGCGGCGCTGAGCAACAGGTGACCGAGCAGCTGGCCGACCGCGAGTAACCCCAGTAGGTACCGGGGCGTGCTCGCGCACGAGACGTTGGCGGCCACCGCGCCAGCGGTGGCCGCAACCACAGCCAGCAACGCCGCCGTCGCGCCGGTGGGCAGTGCGCCGCCGCCCGCGCCATGGGCGGCGATCGCGAGTGCGGCGGTCAACAGGCCCGTCGCCACACCGCGGACGCGGTCAACGGGCCTAACCGCCGGCTTGGACATGTCAGACCAAGCCGAGCCGAGCCATCAGGTCGGCGTCTATCCCGTCCATCTGTGTGGCGATGGCGGTATGAGCGGAACGGCGCTGCGGCACAGGCATATTCTCGGCTGCTGCGACGGCGGCGGACAGATCGCTGAGGCGCTCGGTGATCGCCGCGACGAACTGCTTCGTCTCGGCGTCCTTGGGCTTCTTCTCGGCAACCAGCCGCAGCGACTGCTCAGCCCCGGCGATCCGCGCGGACAGCTGTGCGCCGTGGCCGGAGAACTGACCGAGCTGGCTGAGTGGGACGCCCAACCGGTCTGCGCGCCGCTCGTCGACGTATCCGCGCGCGGCGATCGAGGCGCGGTACACCAGCGGAACGACGACCGGCGCGACAAGCCGCGTGACCGTGAGCACTCGACGAATCCTGGTGGGGGAGAACAACTTGCCCTCGCGCGCGGCCTTCAGCTGCAGATCCGCGACCTTGAGTGCGGTCCGGTCGCTGTCGCGCTGGGCCTTCAACTGCGCCTTGAGTGCGTTGGTTTCGGCCCTGTGGTCGGCCTTGATGCGGCGAGCTTCGTTCTTCGCCTCCAGCTTGGCCTCGAGCCTCGCCTTTGCCTTGATGGCGCGGGCCTCGGCCTTGCGGGTGGCGCGGGTTTTGCGCTTGAACAGGCTCATCCCAGCTGTCTCCCGTTCGCGTTGTCGATGCAGCACAACACTATCGTCCGGTGCGGGTACCGCGCGTAGGAGTCCCTGCGGCGGACCGGTCCGCCTCGTCAGCAAAGCGATTTACGTGCTTATGCAACAATCGGTTGAGGACCGAATTGTGCACAGACGATGCGTATGAAGGGTGGTGCTGGAGTGGGGTCCCGCGTGCGGATCGCCGCGGCTCGCCTGCTCGTGGCATCAGGACTCTTGGTCGGCGGCGCCAGCGAGGTCCCGGCGTATGCCACTCCATCGCACGACTCCCGCGACGCCGGCGAGAGCGACCCGGACACGACCGATTCCCCGAGTCGCGATGCAACGAATTCGAGGTCCCGGCCAGGTTCTAATGAGCGCAGTCCCCATTTCGGTTCTCCGCACGAGAAACCGGACGGTTCGAAGTCCACTGGACGGAAGCCAGGTGATCGACGGCCCGGCGACCGAAAGCCGGCCGACGGCAGTCACGGCGGTCACGATGGCGAGGGCACCGGGCAATCATCGCCCGACAAAGCACCGCCGGACAACGAAGACCCCGAAGACTGTGGCCCGTCGTGGCCGTCCGGTCCGGAAACCGGGCCTCCGCCCACCGAACCGAGCGAACCCGACGAACCGGGCGGCGACGGCGGAGGGGTGAGCAACCCAGACCAGCCGACGCGGCGCCCGACTGTGCCGCCGATGCAACTGCCCGCTCACCTTCAGACCGCGCCGGCCGCACCGAGCGTCCCCTCGGTCGTCGCGGCACCGCCTGTGGGTCTCGCCGTCGACAGCGCTCCGCAGTCGCTAGCAACGGTGCCGGATGCACCATCCCGCGGTGTCGCAGTCGATCCGCCTGCGGGGCCACAGCGCTCACCAGCGAAGACGGACAGCACGGTGAGCGGCCCGCCGGCGTCCTACCGGGCCGGCTACCCGGATTATTTGCAGGGCGCCGGGATTTCGCGGGTCGTGGTCTTGGCAGCGGCCGGCCTTGCAGGCATGCTGATACTCACTGGTTTGGGGGGACTGCTCGGGTATCGCCAGGCCAAAGCCGGCCGCGCGGTACGTACCGGCGGGACAGCAAGATTTATGAAGTGACGACGAAGCGCTGCCGCGGAGACGCAGACAGCGCATAGTGGATTCGTCGAAAGGGGGATATATGCCTGCTAGTCGCAGCGTCACTCGTGCGGTAGGTGCGGTGCTCGACCTCGCGCCACGGCGCGGAGAGGTTTCGCTCACCAGGCTCGTCGACGCAGTCGGCGCGGACAGGGGTCGTCCGATCGAGCTGAAGACGGCGGATCTGCCGCCCGGGGTTTGCGGGCAGTGGCGGCAGTACGCCGATCGCGATGTGTTCCTGATCCAGAAGGGCCTGCCCGCATGGGACCGCACCCTTGCGCACGAACTCGGACACCTCGTCCTCGGACATGAGGGCATGCCGGTCGTCGAGGCCGCGCTCGAGAGCACCGAGATGGCCAGCTCCGATTTGATCAGTTACATGTTGAACCAGCGGACCGGCTGCATGGGACCCAACGGTGAGGACGCGGAGCAGGAGGCCGAGGATTTCGCGGCGCTGCTGCTCTACCGGTTGGGCCGGCTGCCCTCCGACCGCGCCTCCATCGTCCAGGTCCGGCTCGGAGAGGCGTTTGGTTGATCATCTGGGTGATCGCCGGTCTGCTTGGACTGGCCACCGGTCTCCGCATCGGATGGGCGTTGGTCAACAAGCAATCACTGGTGAGCACCGCGATGATCCTCGCGCTGGGAAGTCTCGGTCTGGTCGCCGCACTGAACTGGCAGCCGCTGACGCTCCTGATCGACACCGTGCTGCATTGGCCCAACGTCTCGATGGGTCTGTCTCAGATGGCGCTGATCGGGTGCGCGGCGGGCAGCTGCGTGATGATCACGACCGTCTCCTCCGGGCGTAAGCCCGCCACCATCCGCAAGATCGCCATCGCCCAGTACGGCGTCGCGGGCGCGATCGCCGTGGTGAGCCTGGTGGCCTTCTTCACCGCGGCACGGCAACCCGAGATGTCGCCGCAGGAGTATCTACGGCGCAACCTGGCCTCCGGCGGCAACTCGCTGCCGTGGCTGTTGCCGCTGCTGTACGTGCTGCTGGCACTGTCACTGGTGTCGTGGGCCGGGCTGCGTTACTCCAATCGAAGCCGACGTGGGCGCGCACTGTTCGTCTTCACGATCGGCATCGTGCTCATCGTGCTCGCGTCTGGCTTCTTCTTCCTTCGGGCCGTCGGCACGACCGGGCCAGTCGGGGTGGGCGCCGCGGCCACCCTTCTCGGCTGCGCGATGCTTGTGGTCGCCGCAGGCTCGCTGCTGCCCAGCGTGGAGGACTGGTTCGGCGCGCGGCGTGAGCTGAGGTCTATTCAGCCGATCCTGGACGAACTCGGCCACCGCCAGCCGCACGTCGGTATCGGGGAACGGCCACGCGGACCCCTCGCTTTTCGCGTGGCCGAACGGATGTCGTTGATCTCCGATGCGCTGTTCCTGGAAGCGAGCGCCGCAGACAGCACCCGCAAGCGGGTCGATACGACCGGGGCGCTGTCCGATCGAGACGACGACGACGACATCGACGACGACGATATCCAATCCCCGGGGGTGCCGCCCGAGGAGCAGGCGCGGGCGATCGCTCAGTGGATCTATGCGGGACGTGAGGACGCAGGCGAGGACGAGCAGCCGGAGTTTCCAGGACTGGGGTGGTTGCGGCAGCCCAGCGTCTACTCAGACCGCGAGTGGATACTCGAGATTGCGCTGCAGTACCGCACGCTGACACGTGGGCAGAGCGCACACACCTGAACCGAGTCCCCAGGTCTCAAAAGTGGGGCATGACGACTTCGCCGGCCGCCGTAAAGCGACTTACGGCGGGCTAATCGTCCAACTGCTCCTGGCGACGAAGCTCATCGACCTTTTGGACGATGTCCTGCTGAGCCTCGACGGACAGGCCGACGGTGCGCGCCGCAATCCGACGAACGCCCTCGTCGCGCATATTCGCGAGCCAGGTCAGTTCCTTGTCGAGCTTCTCGTAGTACTCGTCGTCGGTGAAGTACGCCGGCTTGATACGGAAGAAGTTGGCAAGCGCAGCCATGGTCGCCGCGGAAGGGTTGGTGCGGTTGCCCGAGCGAAGCTGCGACAGGTACGGGGCGGACATGGTCACACCCTCGGACTTGAGTGCCCCGATAACTTCGGCGGACGTATGGGGGCCGCGACCGGGCGGGTAGACCGTGTCGAACAGTCTGTTGAGTCGGGCGGCGAACGTCTTGCTCATCGGTATTGACCTCCACATGCGTAGACGAGCGGACTTCTGGCGGCGTGTTTGCTGATCATCGTAGCGAGAGTTGTGCCGAAACCCAAGTGCAAACTCAAAAAATCTTGACTGCCTTGTGCATTCTGAGGGCCTCCCCCACAAGTAACGATACCCATAGGGTACTCAGGAACGCCGGTCGGATGGTGGCCTCGGGCAAATAAGATCAATGCATTCAAAATGTTTTGCCCAGGGTTACTGCCAGGATCGCCTCAGTAATCTCGATTCTTCCCACCGGCAACGTAGATCGCCACCTTCTGGGGGCTTTGCGGCGTTTGCTGTTTTCGAATGCAAATAGTTCTGAATCACCAGTCAGACGGCGCGCATGGGTCCGTGGCATGTGTTAGCGGGACAAGATCGCGAAGCGCGACAAACCGCGGCCCGTCAGTAGCCGACAGATTGCCGGGTCGGCATCGAAGCAACAGTGCGCCCATCCGGCATTCCAGGAGCAGTCGGCCCTTATGCGGCGAGGAGCATGGCCAGGATCGCCGTGTCTGGGTGACTGATCGGGTCGACGCCGACCCTGCTCACCATCGACGTCACGGTGCCGTCGGCCTCTGCTTCCACCCACGCGGCGCGGTGTTCCAGGCCGAGATGGGGCAGACCGGGCAGCAGAACACACCCCGAGGCCGCACCTGAGCACTCCGGCAGCGTCGGCATGGTCTCCGACGGGGGGTGCAGCATCAACAGGGCAGGCGGCTGATGCTGTGCGAAATAGCCCGGCGGAACCGCCGATTCGCCGACGACTGTGCCCTCGGCGACGACGAGGCCGACCGTGTTGGGCTCGGGCTCATCGGGCAGCTCTTCGCGGGCGCCGAAAATCGTTGTGGTGGAAAGCAATCCAGGGAGCGACGCCACCCGCACGGCCACCATCAGCAGTTGTGCCCACTCCTTGGTGGAGTCCGGCCAGCGGCCTGAAATGACGAAGCCCTTGAGTGACCCCTGCGAGTGAAACGGAGCGATCTCGATCGCCCGACCGGAACCCATCTCCATCTCGCCTCCGCACCATCGTTGTTCGGTGAAACCCGACACGACTGTGGGTCGATCAGATCAGAATGCGCAGGTTCTGACCGCCGCGCAAGCGGACACGCATCAGCCGGCCTGGCGAGGAGCCCGGATTGTCCGCACGACGCGGTAGGTATCAGCCGCCGAAATCCAGCCGAATTCATGTGAATCGACGGCACCGGGAGCCTTCGGATTGTCCGAGCGAGCCTCGAATATGGCGCTCGAGCCTGTTCCGTGCACATCGCCGACCCGCTTGACGAGCCACCGGGTGGACCGGCGCGGATCACGGAACAACCGCAACTGGCCGACCGCGGGGGTGCCACCGCGCAGGCCGACGAGCCCGTCGCCCGGATTCAGCGTCGGGCGCATCGAGTCCTCGACGACTCTGAACAAACGCAGTGGCCAAAGCCGTGGAGGATGGTTGCGCGCCACCCTCGAAGGGTAGGTTAAGGCCATGCTGCATCGACTCATGAACAACGCCACACCTGCCCACGCCCACTGCGACCTGTACTGCGGTGTCTACGACCCGGCCCAGGCCAAGATCGAGGCATTGTCGTGCCTCAAGACGCTGAAGAAGTTCCACGACTCAGACGATGACCACTTCCGGACCCGCGCGATCATCATCAAGGAGCAGCGCGCCGAAGAGGTCAAGCATCACCTGATGGTGCTGTGGGCCGACTTCTTCACCAAAGACCACTTCGACCAGTTCCCCAATCTGCATCAGCTGTTCTGGGACGGCGTGCACGGCGCGGGCGATGTGAAGAAGTCGACGGATGTCGCCGTCGCCGAGAAGCTGCTGAAGACCATCGACGAGATCTCCGACATCTTCTGGCAGACCGAGAAGGCCAAGGATATGGGCGTCTACCCGCCGAAATAGTCGACCGATACACGAGGACGGGCCCGCTCATCGAGAGCGGGCCCGTTTTTCGTCGTCAGCGTTGGCGTCAGTACAGAACGATGAGGGCGAGCACGCCCAACAACACCAGGGCGATGACGCCCGCACGCATACAGGCCATCAGTTGGCCGCGGGTGTACATGTTCGTCGAGGAATGCCATTCAGAGGGCGGCACCGCGGACCCCGGCCCTACCGGATGTGACGCCATCAAGAGCTCCTGACCTGCACGATCGGTACCCCTCCCCAGGTGAGATCGGTCACAACGCCCAGTTGTGACGCCGATCATAACCCCTGTCGTCCAACGGAAGAAATCGGGAGAGAAGTGGGTTTAGAAGCATGTCGGCCGGGTATAGCCAGCGCGATAGGTGGCCAGGAAGCCGGTGATTAGTCCAGCGAATTATTTCGCTCGGGCACGCTGAGGCTGTTGATCGCCTTACCTATCTCGTCTCAGTTTATCCACAGTGATCTTGAGCCAATGCACAGATTCAGCGGCTCAGGATAGGTCTGTCCCGATCAATGGCCTGTGGATGAACCTGTGGAAACTGTGGATAGGCCGGTATTGCTGGCTCTGCGCGGAGACTGCGCGGTGTGTCAGCATGAACGAATGGACGACGACGCGGTCCCGCAGGCCGACATCGCCACCGTTCCGCCGAACTTCGACGAATCGGTCATATTGCTGGACGTCCGCGAGGACGACGAGTGGCAGCGCGGCCACGCGCCGGGCGCCCTCCATATCCCGATGGGACAGGTTCCGGCACGCATCGGCGAGATCGACACCGAGGCCGCGCTCTACGTCGTGTGTCAGGGCGGCGGCCGGTCCCAGCGGGTCTCGCAGTATCTGGCGCAGAACGGCTACGCACCGGTCAATGTGAGCGGCGGAATGCTGGCGTGGGCCGGTGCCGGACGTCCGGTGGTCAACGACGACGGTGGCGCGGGCGCCATCTGAGCAGCCTCCGGCGAACCCTAGCTAGGCTGGTCGGATGATTCAGGTCTGTTCCTCATGCGGAACGCGCTGGAACGTGCGCGACCGCAAGCGGGACTGGTGCCCACGCTGCAACGGTGCGCTGCTTGCGCCGTCGGGTCCCGACCATGCCCCGCTGGGGACCCCACCTTCAGGTAGGGGATGGAGGCCGCCGGCGGGCCTCGGGACTCCACCCTCGGCCAGGGGACGTCTACCTGCGGGCTATCGCTGGATCGCCGTCCGACCCGGTGCGGCGCCACCACCGCGCCGAGGCCGGCGCGTGCTCGGTCCGACCCCGCGCTATGCGTTCATCCCGCGCTGGGGCCTCGTCGACCACTTCGATCAGGGCGATCAGCAGCAGATCGAGCCACGCTCTGGACCGTCGGCCCGGATGGTGCGCGCCACGCTGATCGCGACGATGGCGGTGCTCGGCGCTGCGGCGTTCGTGCATCTGGTGCGCTACGGACTCCTCATCCTCAACCGCAGCATGTTGTTGAACCCGTGGGTGGCGGGTATCGCGACGTGGCTTGGCGTGGGTCTCAGCGTCGTCGCGATATTCACGGTCGTGGCTAGTGCGGTTGTCCTGACGAACTGGCTCATCGGACGCAGAGCGGCCGCATACGCCTATCGGGGGCAGCCCGATCCGCGGCCGGTATGGGCCCTTCGCGTCGGGTGCCTGGTGCCCGTGCTCAATCTGGCGTGGGCGCCGGTGTACGTCATCGAACTGTCCGGCGTCGAGGAGCGGCTCAGTTGGCTGCGCAGATCGATCGCGGTGTGGTGGCTGATGTGGGTCGCTGCCACCGTCGTGTCGGTGTTCTCTATCGCGACCAGCTTCGCCACCGAAACCCAGGCGATCGCCGACAACACCGTGACGACGACCGTGGCCTATCTGTTGGGATTGGCGTCCGTGCTGCTGGCGATGAAGGTGTTCGACGGGTTCGAACGCCAACCCGTCGAGAAGCCGTCGAGGCGCTGGGTGATCGTGCCCGACGACCGGGAGTATGCCGCTTCGGTTGAGTCCGAAGGGCAAAACCCGGCAGCATAGGGACCTATGAACTCGGGCGACGGCGCCATCGCCGGCCATCCGTTCGTCGTGGCGCACCGCGGCGCGTCCGGCGAGCGGCCCGAGCACACCCTGGCGGCCTATGAGTTGGCCCTGCAGGAGGGTGCCGACGGCGTCGAATGCGATGTGCGGCTGACCCGCGACGGGCACCTGGTGTGCGTGCACGACCGCAGGGTGGACCGGACGTCGAACGGCAGCGGTCTGGTCAGCGAGATGACGCTATCGCAGTTGCGTGAATTGGATTACGGCACTTGGCATCCCAGCTCGAAAGAGGCAACGGAAGGCACGGGATTGCTGACCCTCGACGACCTCGTCAAGCTGGTCCTGGACTGGAACCGCCCGGTGAAGATATTCATCGAAACCAAGCATCCGGTCCGCTACGGCGCCCTGGTCGAAAGCAAGGTACTGGCCCTGCTGCACCGGTACGGCGTCGCCTCGCCGGCGTCGGCCGATCTGTCCCGAGCCGTCGTGATGTCGTTCTCGGCAGCCGCGGTATGGCGGATCCGGCGTGCGGCACCCATGCTGCCGACCGTGCTACTCGGCGAAACATCCCGATTTCTCGGTGGCAGTGCCGCGACGACCGTCGGCGCCACCGCGGTCGGCCCGTCGATCTCGACCCTGCGTGAGCATCCCGAACTGGTGGACCGCGCCGCCGCGCAGGGCCGCGCGTTGTACTGCTGGACCGTCGACCACTACGAGGACGTCCGGTACTGCCGCGATGTCGGCGTCGCATGGGTGGCGACGAACCACCCCGGCCGCACGAAAGGCTGGCTGCAGAACGGGCTGACCGGGGTGCCGCACGACTGACGCCTCAGAGGTGTCCGCCCGCAGCCCTTGGCGCTGAGCGAGCCGCTGTCTCGTCATGCGCGCGCCCTCTTCGATCTGCCAACTGCGGCAAATCGTCGGCAGCGAAATACGTGGCAATCGCAATGTATTGCTGTGAGGCACTGGATTCGATGCGGATCTGCTCCTGCAAGAGGTTGTTGAATTTGGTTTCGTCCGTGTGCATCGTCGTCATGGCGACCGAGATATAGCAGCTCAGAGCGGGCTGTCTTCGAAGGAAGGCCCGAGCTAAGTCAGCGTTGCCCTACTAAGGTAAGCCGGCCGGACGGCGCCTGCAGCGTGCAAAATGTGTTTGCTGAGCATTTTATGGTTGTGCGTCGATGACGTCCTGTGGCACCGGATTGTCGGTTTTAAGGGCAGTGAATAACTGGTCGGCGACTTCGCTATTCCACTCGACGATCGATCCGGAGTCCCCGTCGCTGAATTCGCCGATGGGGACCGTTGTGGTGGTGATCTCACCCCGCAGGGCCCAGGCCAACCGGACCAGATCCCAGATGTGGTCCTGCTGGTCGACGGTGACCGCCCCCGTCGCCGCGTGCGCCATCGGATACCAGCGCAACGGGTTCAGCCACACCGCCGGGCTGGCGGCGCGGTGCAGCAGTGCGGACATGAACGCACGCTGATTCACCATCCGGTCCAGATCGGCGCGCGGCGTCGCACGCGTGCGGACGTACCCGAGGGCACTGCGGCCGTCGAGTTCCTGACAGCCCGCGGGCAGGTTGATACCCGCAAGCGGATCGTCGATCGGTTCGGTCGGGCACATCGTCACCCCGCCCACCGCGTCGACCATCACCGCGAAGCCGTCGAAACCGATCTCCGCATAGTGGTCCATGCGTAGGCCCGTGGCCTGTTCGACGGTCTGCGCCAACAGCGGCGCCCCACCCTCAACGAACGCCGCGTTGATCTTGTCGCTGCCGTAGCCGGGGATCTCCACGTAGGAGTCCCGTGGGATCGACACCATGGTGGTCGGCGTGCCCGATCCGAGGCCCGGAATGTGCACCAGCAGAATCGTGTCGGTGCGGCCGGTGCCGAGATCGCCGCCGGTGGCCAGCTCCGCCTGCTGCTCTGGCGTCAACTGCTGACGGCTGTCGGACCCGACGAGCAACCACGTCGTACCGGCGCCCCCGGCCGGCCGGTCGGGGTAGTCGGCCAGCGCCGGGATGCGATGCAGCGACGAGTCCATCCAGAGGCCGCCCGCCACCACTGCGGCGACAAGGACAAGCACCAGTGCGAGGAGCACGCGGCCCCAATGTCGTTTGCGCCGAGGTTTTTTCGGCTTCGGTGGTGCTGCGGGTGGACGAACCGGCGGAGGTGCGGGAGGCCTGGCCTGCGGCGGTGCCGGCCGGCGTGGTGGTGGTGGCCTGCGCGGTGGTGGCGGTGGTGGCGGTGGTGGCGGCGGGTTGGGCGGCCATGGGGGCCGGTAACCGGGATCCCGCCGGATCACCTGCGACGGCTCCCGGCGCCGCCGCGGGTCGAAACCCGGGGGCTGCTGCCGGTTGTCGTCCACAGCAAGAATGTACGTCGGCCGCGGCCTACTGCAGCCAGTTCAGGTGCCCTGCCGCCAACGCGTAACCGACGAACGCGACGGCGTCGATCAGAGCGTGCGCGACGATCAGTGGCCACAACCGGCCGGTGCGCACGTACACGTAGCCGAACACCAGCCCCATCGCGAGGTTGCCGAGGCCGGCGCCGAAGCCCTGATAGAGGTGGTACAGACCGCGAAGCACGCTCGTCAGGATCACCGCAGCGACGACGCTCATGCGCAGCTGGCGCAGCCGGGTGAACAGGAATCCGACGACGATCACCTCTTCGGCCCAACCGTTGGCGAACGCGACGAGCAGCAGCACGGGAATGCGCCACCACGTGTCGTAGAGCTCGGCGGGTTCCACGGATGCGTTCATGCCGAGCACCCGGGACAGCAGATAGAACGCCAGTCCGGGCACCCCGATCAACGCGGCAAGGCCGAGACCGCCGAGCAGGTCGGAGCGCAGGCGTATCCGTCCCAACCCGACCTGGCTTGGCCCAAATCCGCTGCGCCACAGCAGATAAAGGCCCAATGCGCCCCACGCCAGCAACTGGAACACCCAGGCGAGGTTGAGGCCGAGATCGATCAGGTCGAACGGCGAGCGGCGCGGATTGAGCGCTACGACCTGTCCGGAGAGCCCGAGCAGGACGGCCTCGGTGAGGTTCAGAAGAGCGGTGTAGGCGGAGAGCCCGAAGGTGACCGCCAGCACGACGACGATCTCGATGCGCAGCGCACGGCGCTGCGGGTCCGTCAGTTCGTCGGGGCCGCCGGTCACCGGAGCCAGGCTAGCGGCCCGGCCGCGACTCAGAGCCGACGCGCGCGCAAGCCGTTGAGGAACGGGCAACCCATGAGCACACGGATCGCCTGGCTCAAGCCGCTGATGTCGTCGACCGGATTCGCGAAGGGCAGCCGGACATCGTGGTCGCCGTCGTCGCCCTCGACGCGAAGCTGCACCCCATAGCGGTCCAGGCCGAGGGGTCGGACACGTCCACGGCGTAACGAGACGGGCAGCCGGCTGGCCAGCCGGTCGACCACCTCGCGGTGTGCGGACTCCATATGTTGCAGCCAGCACGACTCCATCGCGCAGAAGGGGTCCGGGCGCGCACCGAGCAGCGCGCTCAGCCCGACGGATTCGGCGCCGGTGGAATCGGCCACCACGACCGAGTCGATCTCGAGCCGCATGAGTGAGTAGCGCGTATCGCTGTCGCTGTCGGCGTCAGTCGAGTTCACCTGAAGCAGGGCGGGATTCGGATCCTCGGCCGCGATGAGGTCGAGCAGGGCCGCGACGTCGCTCGACGGAACCTCGTGCAGTCGCCCGCGGATCCACACCAGCGACCGCACCGGTTCGCGCAGGGGCAGCGGTGCGTAGTCCGTCATCTCCAGCACGGCCTGGACGCCCGCCTGGGCCGCCGAGACCACCATCTGGGCGACGGCGCCGTCCACCGGGACCGTGATCGCGAACGATCCGTCGTCGAGGAGGTGATGCACCGGGGATTCCGCGGGTTCCAGCCCTTCGACCGCCAGCATCGCGCCGCCCGCGCGTGCGAAAGCGCTGCGGATGCGCTCGGCCGTCGTCGGTGTGACGTTGGTCGAAAGCTCTGTCATCGCCTACCTCCCATAGATAAGGTGAGCCTAACTTAACTATGTCCCCGGCGATCGCGCAAGGCTTACGTGCAGGGGAACGGGATTACCACAGCGAACCGATAGGGTTGGACTGTGATCCGTATCGCTTATCTCGGACCCGAAGGGACCTTCACCGAGTCGGCCTTGCGCGGCATGGTCGAGGCGCAGCTGGTCCCCGTGGCGGACTTCGAATGGTTCCCGGCGGCCAGCGCGGCGGCGGCACTGGAAATGGTGCGATCCTCCGAAGCTGCCTACGCGTGCGTGCCGATCGAGAACTCGATCGAGGGCTCCATCCTGCCGACGCTGGACAGTCTGGCGACCGGCACGCCGCTTCAGATCTTCGCCGAATACGAACTCGACATCGCCTTCACGATCGCGGTGCGTAAGGGCGTCACCGAGCCCACGTCGATCGCCGCTTTTCCGGTGGCGCGTTCCCAGGTCGCGAAGTGGGCCGCACAGCATCTTCCGCACGCCGAGTTCCACCCGGCGGACTCCAACGCCGCAGCGGCTGTCGACGTCGCCAACGGCCATGCCGACGCCGCCGTGACCACCCCGCTGGCCGCGCAACGCCACGGCCTCGAGGTGCTGGCGGCCGGTGTCGTCGACGAGGCCAACGCCCGAACCCGTTTCGTGCTGGCCGGGCCGGTCGGTCCACCGCCGGGCCGCACGAACGCCGACCGGACGTCGGTGGTGCTGCGACTCGACAACGTTCCAGGGGCGCTGGCGTCCGCGCTTGCGGAGTTCGCGATCCGCGACATCGGCCTGACTCGCATCGAATCGCGGCCCACCCGAACCGAACTGGGCACATACGTCTTCTTCCTGGACTGCGTCGGCCACGTCGAAGACCCGCCGGTTGCCGAGGCACTCAAAGCGTTGGTCGAGCGTTGTGCAGATGTGCGCTATCTCGGTTCATGGCCGACGGCGTCGGGCGAGTCGACGCAATCGCGGGAGGGGATTAAATGAGTGGACGGCTGGTGCTGGTCCGGCACGGACAGTCGCATTCAAACGTCGAGCGTCGGCTCGACACCAGACCGCCCGGTGCGGCTCTGACCGATCTGGGCCGGGATCAGTCCCGCACATTCGCGCGCGGGCTCACGGACAAACCCGGGCTCATCGCGCATTCGGTGGCAGTGCGGGCATCGCAGACCGCCCTCGAGATCGCCGACGAACTCGGCGTGGGCACCTACGAATTGGAGGGGATCCACGAAGTGCAGGTGGGTCAACTCGAGGACCGCGACGACGACGCCGCCATCGAGGAGTTCAACAGTATCTACCAGCGGTGGCACCAGGGCGATGTCGATGTGCCGCTGCCCGACGGGGAGACCGCCCGCCAGGTGCTGACCCGGTATCTGCCCGTCGTCACACAACTGCGCATGCGCTACCTCGACGACGACGCGTTCTCCGGCGACATCGTGATGGTGAGCCACGGCGCCGCGATCCGGCTGGCCTCAGCCGTGCTGGCGGGTGTCGACGGCAACTTCGCCCTCGACCACCACCTGGGCAACACCGAGGCTGTCGTGCTGGCGCCGATCACCGACGGCAGATGGAGCTGCGTGCAGTGGGGGACGCTGGTGCCGCCGTTCTATCCGGAGGCCGACGCGCATCCCGTCCAGGATGCGCTCGAGTCGGCCGACCCGATGGGCTAGCCGATTCGGCCGGCTCAGATCGCCGCGGCGATCCTGACATCGCAGGTGCAGCCGATCGCATCGCAGTCGATGGAGAACGCGTGCACCACCTCGGGTGTCTCACAGCCGTCCTCGGTGCATTCGACGCGGTGCCAGGCGTGACGGATGACGGTGCCGTGGCAGTGCTCCACCCCGGCCACACAGTCACGGCACTGCCTCATGGCCCCAGTTTCCCGCGCGCGCAGACGCAAGTGGCCCAACAACGCGGCGTGTCGCGGAATGGGTGCTATCCCCAGCCGAGTTCGTGCAGGCGGTCGTCGTCGATGCCGAAGTGGTGCGCGATCTCGTGGATGACCGTGATGGCGACCTCGTCGACGACCTGCGCTTCGCTTTCGCAGCTGTCCAGCAGTGCGCCGCGATAGATCGTGATGGTGTCCGGCAGCGATCCCGCCGCATACCAGCTGTCGCGCTCGGTCAGCGCGATCCCCTCGTAGAGGCCGAGCAGGTCCGGTTCCTCGGCGTTTCGGTCCTCGACAAGGACGACGACGTTGTCGATCGCCTTCGTGAGCTCCTGGGGGATCAGATCGAGCGCATCGGAGACGAGCTCGTCAAAGCGCTGCGAGCTCATCCGTACGGCCACGCGGTTACGCCGGCGGCGGTGCGGCCGGTCCCGGCGGTGGCGGCAGCCCGGGCGGCGGCGGCGCGGGGACGGCCTCCGGCGCGGGGGGCGGCGGGGGTAGCCCCGGTGGTGGCGGTGGCGGCGGGAGCCCCGGCGGCGGCGCAGGTGCGCCAGGCGGTGGGGGCGGTGCGTTCAGGAATGTGTTGCCCGGTGCGGCGGGGTCGGTGGTCGGGGCCGGGGTCTCGGTGGCCTGCGGGGATCCCGGCATGTGCTGGGTCTGATTGCCGTAATCCGTCTGGTCGTCAGTCGTCTGCGACGTCGACGAGGACGACGTGGACGAAGACCCGGACTCGTCCGGCTCGTCGGGCATCGGGATCGGCGGGAAGTTCAGCCGCTCCTCGGGGATGTCGGGCGGGGGCACCGGCGGCTGACCGTTGATCATCAAGGGACCCTTGGCGCTGTTGAGCAGCGTCGACCAGCCACCGTTTCCGAGAGTCGCACCGATGCTGCACGACACCTGGTGGCTGCCCGCCGACCAGGTCGGCAGCGAGATCGTGCTGTAGATCAGGGTCAGAGTGGTGCTACGCAGGGCAATGGGCGCCAGGTAGGCGTCCGTCATCTTGGTACACGCGTCCTTGATGTAACCGTCCTGCTCCGCCTCGGGCGGAAGGCCTGCCGGGTACTTGTCGGCGAGGTTGACGGCGCCGGTGACTTCCATCGCGTGCGGCGCGGCGCAGTCGATCGGAATATCGGTCGGCTGATTGGTCGACGGGTCGATGCCGAGGCAGGTGCCTGCGGGCCACACCTTCGACTGGTCGATGTCGCCGACCTTGCCCTTGAAGGCCATCTGCTGGTTGTTGGGCCCGGGCAGCTGCATGCCGCAGAGCATCCGGCGCTCACCGTTTTGCCGCCAGGCCTTGTCGCCGGACCACAGCATGCTGATGGTGAAGCGGCTGTTCGGGTCGAACGCGCTGCCCAGGTAGCGCTTGACGGCGGCCGAGCACTGTTCCTGGCTGATCTGCTGGATCCGTGCGGCCGACGGCGGCGCGGCGTCGGGCCCGTACTCGCTGCCGGGGAATGTCCGCATGTCCACCGACTGGGCGACCTCGAACCGGTGGTCGTCCTTGCAGTCGACGATCTCGGCGGCGTCGGGGGTGCGGTCCGGCCAGTTCAGGCAGTCGCCGGCCTTGGCGTGCTTGAAGGTCTCGTTGCCGCGGGGGCCGAGCGAGATCGTGCTGGCCGTCAGGCTGCCCGGCCCCTCTTTCTGAGGGATCGCGGTGATCAGTCCGGCGATGAGTAGGCCGCCGAGGGCGGTCAGCAGCAGCGCCCGCCGGGTCGAGTTGGCCTGCAGGCTGCGCCACCACGACGCCCGCCGAGAGGGCGCAGGGGCCTCATCGACTCGCGGATATTCCATGGTGGGCGCTTCAGACATCTGCTCCATTGTGACAGGCGTGTCGGGCCCTGTGACAACTGATGCAGTTGTAACGTTATGAGGTTGTGCCTGACGGGTCCGACCTCGGCATGATCCCCAGCCCGAACCAAAAGTAGTGTTGCGCCCGTGATCGACCTCAAACTGCTGCGCGACCACCCGGGTGTGGTGCGCGCTTCGCAACGTGCCCGTGGCGAAGACCCCGGCCTCGTCGACGCACTCCTGGACACCGATGCCGCGCGGCGGGCCGCAGTGTCGTCCGCCGACAATCTGCGCGCGGAGCAGAAGGCAGCCAGCAAGAAGGTGGGCAAGGCGTCGCCGGACGAGCGGCCTGCCCTGTTGGCGGCGGCCAAGGAGCTCGCGGACAAGGTCAAGGCCGCCGAGGCGGAGCAGGCCGAGACCGAGACGGCGTTCACCGCGTCGCACATGGCGATCTCGAACGTGATCATCGATGGCGTGCCCGCGGGCGGCGAGGACGACTTCGTCGTGCTCGACACCGTCGGCGAACCCCGCACCATCGACAACCCGAAGGATCACGTCGAGCTGGGCGAGTCGCTGGGACTCATCGACTTGGAGCGGGGCGCGAAGGTGGCCGGCTCGCGGTTCTACTTTCTGACCGGTGCGGGGGCGCTGCTACAGCTCGGACTGCTGCAGCTGGCCGCGCGCCTGGCCCAGCAGAACGGTTTCACCCTGATGATCCCGCCGGTGCTGGTGCGACCGGAGATCATGGCGGGCACCGGATTTCTCGGTGCCCATGCCGAGGAGGTGTACCACCTCGAGGCCGACGATCTCTATCTGGTCGGCACGTCGGAAGTGGCGTTGGCCGGTTACCACTCCGGCGAGATCCTCGATCTTTCGGACGGGCCGCTGCGCTACGCGGGGTGGTCATCGTGCTTCCGGCGTGAGGCGGGCAGCCATGGCAAGGACACCCGCGGCATCATCCGTGTGCATCAGTTCGACAAGGTCGAGGGCTTCATCTACTGCAAACCCGAGGATGCCGAGGCCGAACACCAGCGGTTGCTCGGATGGGAGCGCGAGATGCTCGCGCAGATCGACGTTCCGTACCGCGTAATCGACATTGCCGCAGGTGATTTGGGCTCATCGGCTGCGCGCAAATTCGACTGCGAGGCGTGGATCCCGACCCAGGGGACTTATCGGGAGCTGACCTCGACGTCGAACTGCACGACGTTTCAGGCACGCCGTCTTGCGGTGCGCTACCGCGACGAGAACGGCAAGCCACAGACGGCAGCGACCCTCAACGGCACGCTGGCGACGACGCGGTGGCTGGTGGCCATTCTCGAGAACCACCAGCAGCCCGACGGCAGCGTCAAGGTGCCGGCAGCCTTGGTGCCCTTCGTCGGAACCGAGGTGCTCGAGCCGACGAAGAACTAAGGCGCCAGCAGTTCATCGAGCATGGCGATGAACTCCTTGGGCCGCTGCGGGGTGAATGCCGGTGCGGGGCGCACCCCGTCGACGTCGAGGACGATGAGTGTCGACTTGATCGGACGCCAGACGTCGAGCGGCATCCAGCGCCGAGGATCGAAACTCCCCCAGACGCGGAACCGCTCGGTGAACATGCCGAGCGACTCGGCCTTGTAGCCCCGGATCGACCGTAGCGGAATGATCTTCGATGTTCCTGACGGAAAGTGGTAGCGGCGCAGTGTGATCGCCAGCTGGTCGAGCTGAATCATCCCGTCGTCGTAGCACTGACGCGGGCGCGTCACGACTGCGCACCCTCTCGAGCGGAGCGCAACTCGTGGCCCTTTGTCGTCAGGCACCGGCCGTTCTCGAGGTTCCACTGCCAGCCGTGCAGATTGCACGTCAGTGTGGAGCCTTCCACCACACCGAACTTCGAGAGGTCGGCCTTCAAGTGCGGGCAACGGCGCTGAATCTCCCAGCCGTCCAATGTGATAGACGCGGTGTCGTCGTGCGCCTCGGCGAACCAGCCGTCCGCATAGGCGACGCGCTCGTCGGTCAGGCATTTGAAGAAGGTGTAGAGGTACTCGTTGTAGCCGCCGACCCGCCACGCCGAGAATCGGGTGGACAGGAAGATGGTGTTGACCCAGTCCGGCTCGGCGTCGCGCAGCACCGTCCTCACGAGTTCCGGTGCGATCGCGAAGCCGTAACGAAACTTCTCGTCCGGAATAGGTTCGCGCACTGCACGTTTCGGGAAGTCGAGCACGACTGTCTCGTCATGCCCATTTCCGCGGAGCCGGAGTTCTACCGGATAGCCGATGCCGTCGCAGATCTGGTCGCTTTGAAGCATGATGGGCTCGAACAGTGTGCGCAGCGGCTCCAGCAGAGATTCACCGGCTGCAGGCGCCCAGTTCGCCTTCTCCGCGGCGAGCACGGGCGCCATCCGCTCGGCATAGTCGGCGATGTAGGCCGCCTTACCGCTGGTGAAAATCGCGTGCACCTGATCGTCGGGCAGCGGGTGCTGAAGTGATTTCAACTGTGAGCCAACGAAATCGGCCGTCGAGCCGGGCATCATCAGAAGGCCGCCGTCGTGACCGTGGGCACGCATCTGGTCGAGGAAGACCACCTGGTTGGGAAAGATGTTCGCGGGGTCGTCGTGATCGTCGTTGAGGTCGCGCAGCGCCGGGTCCAGGAAGCACGGCGGGCCCGCGGACGGGATCACCCACGTCGCGGCAACCTGTGCGATGTACTGGCGGCACCGGTCCATCTGACGCTGACGCTTCTGGATGCCGAAGGCCGCCTTGGCGCGGGCGGGCATGTCGTAGACCATCGGGTACCAGATGGCCCCGGAGTACTGCAGCATGTGCACGTCGACGGCTCCGAAGTCAGCGTGCACCACGTCGAGGTCGACGGGTCGCGCATCGTTCATGTTGAAGCAGACCGTGTCGCCGTCGTCGACCACCAGGCCCGAGTCTCCGATCGGGCCGTCGGCGGGGGCACGCAGCGAGATGATCATCACATCGAGGTCGCCCTTGGGTCCGCTGACGCGATGTTTGACCGAGTCGGTGGTTTCGAAGAACCGGTGAAACCCGAGTTGTTCCAGTTCCCGGCGCAGGTCTGGCACCGGGAAGTCGGGCAGCAGCACCACCGCGTCCTTGTTCACGTGCGCAGTCAGGTTTCTGGGGTCGAAGTGGTCGGCGTGCAGATGCGATACGTACAGGTAGTCGCAGTCGCCGAGGGCGTCCCAGTCCAGCTCACTGTTGTCGGGGAACGGGAACCACGACGCGAAGTACGCCGGGTTGACCCACGGATCGCACAAAATGCTTCCGGCGTTCGTTTCGATCCGGAAGCCTGCGTGTCCGACGCTGGTGACCTGCACTGATGCCCCTTCGGTGAGATCGCGTTGTGCCGGGTCCAAGCCTAACCGGAGGCGAACAGATGGCGTAAATACGCGTCGGGCTCCGACAGGAAGCGGCGCCAGTGGGCCACCATCGGCAGGTCATCCCATGTGCTGACGTGGCGGCCGTGCTCGCCGAGTTCAATGATCGTCGCCCCGGGGAACGCGGCGAGCACCGGTGAGTGGGTGGCGAGCAGGACCTGCGATCCATCGGCGACGAGCGAGTCCATCAGCACCATCAATTGCAGACACGACTGAAACGACAGCGCGGCCTCGGGTTCGTCGAGGATGAACAGCCCACGCTCGGTGTCCCGCGACGACAGGAATGCCAGGAACGACTCACCGTGGCTGCGGGCGTTGAGCGCGCCGTCGAAAGCCTGGTGCGGGATGCCTTGCGGGGTGTTCCGGTCGACCTCGGTGAACAACTGATGCATCGCCTCGGCCCGCAGGAAACAGCCGCCTGCAGGCGGCGGGTACTCGCCCTGCAGCCGCACCGCCCAGTGCAGATCGCTGTCCTCATCGCTCGCCCGCGGCGACCAGTGTTTGACCGCTCCGCGCAGCCGCGCGGCCCACGAGGCGGCGACGGCTTCGAGCAACGTCGACTTCCCCGACCCGTTCTCGCCGACGATCACCGTGACCGGTGCGTCGAGCACCAGCGGCTGCGTGGCGAGTTGCGAGATCGCCGCGATGTCGAAATACCAAGCTTCCGAAGCCTTCTCGGCGTCCAATGCGATCTGCTGCAGAATCAATTGCCGTCCTCCCACAGACGCAGGTAGTGGTCCATGCGGTCCTGATCGGGTGCGATGCCGTAGGCATCGAAGAACTCGCCGCGCCAGTCGCCGCGGTAGTTGTACCGCAGCGACCATTCCGCGACTGAGATTGCCCTGGGGGCACCTCCCGCTTGCGGGGGACGGTCGGCGACACCGAGATCGCCGAGGTCGACGTGCCCGCTGGGTTGTCCGTCGTCGTCGATCAAGGTGTTCGGTGCACATGCGTCGCCGTGGCACACGACGAGCCGATCGACATGGCGCCCCTCGGTCACCCACGCCGGCGGCCCGAACGGGCAGTCCTCGACCGGCAACGCGTCGTGCATCAACGCCAGGCCCGCGCCGATCGCCCGCGCCGCCGTGCGCGGATCACTGAGCCACCGCGGATCGACCGCGGAGGAACCCGGCAGCCCCTCGGTGTGCAGCCAACCGTCGCCTGCGCCCAGCACCCGCGGCACGCGGAGGTAGGTGGCCGCCCACGGGAGCCGGCAGGCCTCGGCCTCGAGGTGGTGCGCCCATCGCGGCGGCGTGACCTTGACGTATTCGGATCCGCCGTCGACGGCGAAGGTGACACCGCCGAGTTCGTTGACCCACACCGGGGCCACCGGCCTGCCCGCCGCGATCTCGGTGACGACCAAGGGAGTCGGCACGGGTTCGGTGGGCCGGGTCACGCGACTAGGCTGCCTGATGTGGAGCCGGTATACGGAACAGTCATCCAACTCGCCAGGCTGCTTTGGCGAATACAGGGGCTGACGTTCACCGTCACCGGGGTCGAGAATCTGCCGGTCGACGGTGGGGCCGTGATCGCCATCAACCACACGGGGTACATCGACTTCACCTTCGCCGGCCTGCCCGCCTACAAACAGGGTCGTCATCGCAAGGTCCGGTTCATGGCGAAGAAAGAGGTCTTCGACAACAAGCTGACCGGCCCGATCATGCGCAGCCTGCGTCACATCGAGGTGGACCGCAACAGCGGTGCCGCATCGTTTGACGAGGCCTGCCGCAAGCTCAAGGAAGGTGAACTGGTCGGCGTCTATCCCGAGGCCACCATCAGCCGCAGCTTCGAGATCAAAGAGTTCAAATCCGGTGCCGCGCGGATGGCGATCGCCGCCGACGTGCCGATCGTCCCGCACATCGTCTGGGGCGCGCAGCGCGTCTGGACCAAGGGCCATCCCAAGAACATGCGCCGTCCCAAGGTGCCGATCACCGTGGCCGTGGGCGAGCCGATCTACCCGACGTTGCCGCCCGCCGAGCTGACCGCGCTGCTGCATTCGCGGATGCAGCATCTGCTCGATCGCGTACAGGACACCTACGGTGCCCATCCGCCCGGTGAGTTCTGGGTTCCGCACCGGCTCGGCGGCGGTGCGCCGTCGCTGGCCGAGGCGAACCGGATGGACGCCGAAGAGGCTGCGGAGAAGGCGGCCCGCCGCGAACAGCGGGGCCCCGAAGGAGCCGCGGGGTAGCGCGCATGGAGCCGGTTTTCCGCATGTTGGAGATTGCCGTCAGCACGGCGAACAGGGCGATCGGTACCCGGATCACGTACCTCGGGCTGGAGAACATCCCGGCACAAGGCGGTGCGGTCGTCGCGATCAACCACACCAGCTACCTCGACTGGTATCCCTCGGCGCTGGCGGCCTATCAGGTCAAACGCCGATTGCGATTCATGATCAAGTCCGAAATGCAGCAGGTGAGGATCGTCAACTTCTTGATCAAGCACTCCAAGACGATTCCGGTGGACCGCGATGCCGGTGGTGAGGCCTATGCCGCTGCCACCGAGCGACTGCGGGCGGGGGAGCTCGTCGCCGTGTATCCCGAGGCCACGATCAGCCGCAGTTTCGAGCTCAAGGAGTTCAAGTCCGGGGCGGCGCGGATGGCGCGCGACGCGCAGGTGCCGATCATCCCCATGATCGTGTGGGGTGCGCAACGAATGTGGACCAAGGACCACCCGCGAAACATGGGCCGCAAGAAGATACCGATCACCGTTGCGATCGGCCCCCCTGTGTACGCCGCGGCGACGACCGATGAGACCAGCGCCGCGATGCGCGACGCCATGAACAAGCTCCTGCACATGGTGCAGGAGGACTATCCGCATCCCGCGGGGGAGTATTGGGTGCCGCACCGCCTCGGCGGTTGCGCACCGACGATTGAAGAGGCCAAGTTGCTCGAGGAAGCAGAACTCGCAGAGCGAGCGCGCAAGCGGGCCGAGCGAGAGACGAAAAGCCGCCGGTGACACTGCCGCTGCTCATTGCCTCCGATGTGGACGGCACGCTGCTCGACGACGACGACAACATCACCGGTCGCACCCGCGCCGCAATCACGGCGGCGGTGGACTCCGGTACCCGGTTCGTGCTCGCGACCGGTCGGCCGCCGCGCTGGGTCAACCCCGTGGTCGAAGCCCTGGGTTTCGCGCCGATGGCGGTGTGCGCCAACGGCGCAGTGATCTACGACCCGTCGACCGACCGCATCCTGTCGGCCCGGACGTTGTCCGTCGACCTGCTCGGTGAGCTCGCCGAGATCGCCACCCGTGTCATCCCCGGCGCGGGCCTTGCCGTCGAACGGGTCGGGCGCAGCGCACACGATGCCGCCACCCCGCAGTTCGTCAGCTCGCCCGGCTACGAGCATGCATGGCTCAACCCGGACAACACCGAGGTGTCGATCGAAGACCTGCTGAGTGCCCCCGCCATCAAGTTGCTCATCCGCAAGGCGGGAGCGCAGAGCGCCGACATGGCCGATGCATTGGCCAAATACGTTGGTCTGCAGGGCGATATCACCTACTCGACCAACAACGGCCTGATCGAGGTGATGCCGCTGGGCATCAGCAAGGCCACCGGAATCGCCGAACTGGCCCAGCCGCTGGACATCGCCGCCGAAGACGTGGTCGCTTTCGGTGACATGCCCAACGACGTGCCGATGCTGAGCTGGGCCGGACTCGGTGTCGCAATGGGCAACGCTCATCCGGATGCGGTGGCCGCGGCCGACGAGGTCACCGCGACGAACGCGGACGACGGCGTGGCCCGGGTGCTCGAGCGTTGGTGGTTGTGACTACGCAGGGCTGATGGGCGGTGTGAATCGCTCCAGCTGGATCGGGGTGCTGTCGAACACCGACTTCGGAAGATCGGTGGCGACCTGGTCGATGACGCGGGTGACGGTGCCGGTCTCGCGGTCGAAGTTCAGCGTGCCGTGCTGGAAGTTCTGCACGATCCACAGCGGTTCGGAGATCTCGCCGCTCGTCGGCAGGCCCAGCGCACCGCGCTCGAAGCCCAGCGATCCCCAGGCCGTGTAGATCTCGCCGGTGACCGGTTCGGCTCCGCTGGTCGGCGACCAGTAGATCGCGCCGTGCTCGAAGTTGGCGTACCGCACCGGGCCTTCACCGGACGCCTCAGGCGACCGGGGTGCGCCCAGGGGGCTGTTCGGACCGCCCATCGATTCCCACTTCATGAAGATCGCACCGCCGCGCAAGGTGTCCGCCAGATTCGGCGGCCCCGGCGGTCTGTTGAATCGCGCCGCGATATCGCGGATCTGGTCCATGGCGGCATATGCCGCATTGCCCGGGCATTCGGTGATGCCCACGTCGCGGTGGGTGAAGATGGTCGGCAGCGTCGGGGTCGCCCCGAACGGGAATTTGGAGAACGAGGTGCCTGCCGAGGCGAGCACCACCGTGCCCTTCGGATCGATGTGGTCGAGGCCGAGGCGCCATCCGAGCAATCTGCCCGTGTTCTCCAACTGGATCTGGGTCGGGGCGGCCTGGTCGAAGTTACCCAACATCGCCACCCCCCAGGTGTCGCGGTTGAAGCCACCGGTGTGGGCGCCCTCGACGGGTTTGTCGATGCCGCCCGCGCGACCCTCGAAGACCTGCCCGTACTTGTCGACCAGTGCGTTGTACGCGATGTCGCACCAACCCAGCGTGCGCGTGTGGTACTCGTAGATGGACCGGATGATCCCGGCCGAATCCTGGGGAGCGTATTCGTTGCTTCCGGCGGTGTGGTGGACGATTCCGGCCCGGATCCCCTTGTCGTACTGCGGGTTTGGGCACCGTATCGACTCGTCGGCACCCCACGCCGCCCGGCTGATGATCTGGGGCGGAACCCCCGGAGCAGTGACCGCCGCGGGCAGCGGCAACGAATCGACCGGCGCCTCCGGCGGGCTGATCAGCACGGCGTTGACGTTCTGGGGCAGCGGCTGTTCGACGTTGGCGGGCACGTACCCGAGCGCGGGCCGATCATCGGCCGGCGGTGGTTTCTGTGCAGGCGTCCCCTGCGTCCCGCGCGTGGGCCCAGGACGGGTGACCGCGATCTGCACCGTGTTGGTGCGACCGACGAAGACCGGTTCGGTGCCGTGCGGGGCACCCGCCGCGGGGACGTCGGGCCCGAGCCCGTCCATGGCCTCCGCCTCGTACCAGGGACCCCAGGTGCCGTCGGCTTTCTTGGCGCGGATGCGGGCCGATGTGCCCGACAGGTCGCTGGCGGTCAGCGCGACCAGAGAGAAGGGGGTGTCCTGGTGGACCTCGCGAACCGTCTCACCGCCGCCGAGGTCGGCCAGCGGTTGTTGCGTGAGCTGTGTTGGGCTCGGTGACGACTCCTTGTCATCGCCGATGCCAGGAATGCCGTAGATCGCCATCGGCAACACGACAGCCGTCGCCGCGATGGCGGTGAACAGCATCGACGGCAACCGACGGCGACACGACACAAGCTGATGTTACGTATGTGTCAGTTGTTACCAATGTTTCGACACGGCGCCCGGAGCGACCAAAATGGGCTGCGCTTCACACAACGGCACCGCAGAGCCAGGGTGAAGGCTTCTGCGGTGCCGTTCGGTGACAGGTTTTATGCGCCGGCGCCGGTGGAGGCCGCTGCTGCGGCGGCCGCCGCGGGTGCTGCGGCTGCTGCGGGTGCTGCCGCGGCAGGAACCGCTGCTGCGGCCGGCTTGACGGCCGACATGATCGCGGGCATCACCATTCCCTTGAGCAGGTCGATCGCCTGACCGGCGCCCAATTGGTTGGCCATGCTGGACAGATCGCCCATGATGCCGGGGCTCCCGGTGCTCGCAGGCGCCGCCAGGGACGGATCACCCATGATCGGGTACATACCCGCGGCGGGATCCAGCCCGATCGGCGCCGAGATCGGAATCTCGCTGGGTGCCGGCAGCGCGCTGGTGGACAGCGGGGACAGTCCCGGGGCGGTGAGCGACGCCGCCGGCGTCGACAGTCCCGGTGTCGTCAGGTCCGGTGTCGTCAGACCCGTCGCACCCGTGCTCGGGGTGGTCAGCCCGGGCGTGGAGAGCGCCGGACTCGTCAGCGCGGGGTTGGCCAGCGCCGGATCGGTCAGCGCGGGTCCGGTCGCCGTGAGGCCCGGAAGGGTCGCGCTCGGCGCCGTGAGGCCGGGCGTGGTGAGGCCCGGTGTGCTCAGCCCAGGTGCGCTCAACCCTGGCGTGGACAGCCCCGGTGCCGTGAGGGCGGGCGAGGTCAGCCCAGGGGTGGTCAGCGCCGGGGGTGTGGTGGACCCGGTACCCGTCAGCACGCCAGTGGGCATCGGCGGCAGGTTGATGCCGAATTGCGAAAGGCCCTGGGACAGCGCTGAGATCAGCTCGTTCGGCAGGTCGGTGACGCCCGCGGCCTGGACGAACTCGCGCTTCTGGGTCGGCGGATCGATGCTCGCCGACAACTCGGATACGGCGACTACTGCTGCTGGACTCGCGACTGCCAGGGCGGCGACTGCGCTCATGGCCGTCGAGAGCCTGCGTCGACGTCGGTTCGGCACGGAAGTCTCCTCAATATATGGACTACGTCTGGTAGGTACTCGTACGTGATTGACGGTACTGGTGTGACTGGTGAGACTAAAGTGACGATACGGAATTGTGAGCCAATCTTGACCTGAGGCGGCGATCGGATTCGAAGCGGGCGACCAGCGTCGGATACCCTTGCTGCCGATGACAGCTCGTTTCGACCTCATTGTCGTCGGCTCCGGATTCTTCGGCCTGACGATTGCCGAGCGCACGGCGACGCAGCTGAACAAGCGCGTGCTGGTACTGGACCGTCGACCCCACATCGGCGGGAACGCGTACTCGGAGGCCGAGCCCGACACCGGCATCGAGGTGCACAAATACGGTGCTCACCTCTTCCACACCTCGAACAAACGGGTGTGGGACTACGTGCGCCAGTTCACCGACTTCACCGGTTATCAGCACCGGGTCTTCGCCATGCACGACGGGCAGGCCTACCAGTTCCCGATGGGACTGGGCCTGGTGTCGCAGTTCTTCGGCAGGTACTTCAGTCCCGACGAGGCCCGCGCCCTGATCAAAGAGCAGGCCGCCGAGTTCGACACCGCGGTGGCGTCGAACTTCGAGGAGAAGGCCATCTCGCTGATCGGACGCCCGCTCTACGAGGCGTTCATGAAGCACTACACGGCGAAACAGTGGGAGACCGACCCCAAGAACCTGCCTGCGAGCAACATCACCCGGCTGCCCGTGCGCTACACATTCGACAACCGGTACTTCAACGACACCTATGAGGGCTTGCCGGTCGACGGGTACACCGCGTGGCTGCAGAACATGGCCGCCGACGATCGGATCGAGGTGCGTCTGGACACCGACTGGTTCGACGTACGCGACGAACTGCGCGCCGAGAGCCCCGACGCACCCGTGGTGTACACCGGCCCGCTGGACCGCTACTTCGACTATTCCGAGGGCCGGTTGGGTTGGCGCACTTTGGACTTCGAGCTCGAAGTGCTCGAAACCGGCGACTTTCAGGGCACACCGGTGATGAACTACAACGACGCCGACGTGCCCTACACCCGCATCCACGAGTTCCGGCACTTCCACCCCGAGCGGGAGTACCCGGACGACAAGACCGTGATCATGCGGGAGTACGGGCGATTCGCCAAGGACGACGACGAGCCCTACTACCCGATCAACACCCCCGACGACCGCGCGATGGTCGAGGCGTACCGCCGTCTGGCCAAGGAAGAGGCGTCGGGGGCCAAGGTGCTGTTCGGCGGCCGCCTCGGCACCTATCAGTACCTCGACATGCACATGGCCATCGCCAGCGCATTGAATATGTACGACAACACCCTCGCGCCGCACCTGCGTGACGGCGCTCCGCTTGCCGAACCTGGCACAGAAAGCAGCAGCGCATGAGTGACATCCCGTCCGGCGCACTCGACGCCGCCGAGGCATCCAAAGCCGTCAGCCCGCTGGCGCGCATCATCCTTCCCCGCCCTGGCGAACCGCTCGACGTCCGCAAGCTCTATATAGAGGAGTCGGACACCAACGCCCGCCGCGCCCACGCGCCCACGCGCACCACGCTGGAGATCGGCGCGGAGTCGGAGGTGTCGTTCGCGACGTACTTCAACGCGTTCCCGGCGAGCTACTGGCGCCGCTGGTCCACCCTCGAGTCGGTCGTGCTTCGCGTCGAACTCACCGGCAACGCCCGTGTCGACGTGTACAGGTCGAAGGCGACCGGCGCCCGCATCACCTTCGGCGGCGAAGAGGTGTCCAGCGCCGAAGGCGAAACCGCCTTCGTCGAATTCGAGATCGAGCTGTCGCCGTTCGAGGACGGCGGGTGGATCTGGTTCGACATCACCACCAACAGCAAGGTCACGGTGCACAGCGCGGGCTGGTATGCGCCGGTGCCCGCGCCCGGGCGTGCGAACATCGCCGTCGGAATCCCGACCTTCAACCGTCCGTCGGACTGCGTCAACGCCCTTGCCGCCCTGACGTCGGATCCGTTGGTGGACAAGGTGATCAGCGCGGTGATCGTGTCCGATCAGGGCACCAAGAAGGCCAAGGACCATCCTGGCTTCGAGGCGGTCGCCGCGGCCCTCGGTAGCCGGCTTTCGCTGCACAACCAGCCCAACCTCGGTGGCTCCGGCGGCTACAGCCGGGTGATGTACGAGGCACTGAAGAACACCGACTGCGAACAGATACTGTTCATGGACGACGACATCCGCGTCGAACCCGACTCGATCCTGCGGTTGCTGGCCCTGAACCGGTTCGCGAAGACCCCGACCCTGGTCGGTGGCCAGATGCTCAACCTGCAGGAGCCCAGCCACCTGCACGTGATGGGCGAGATGGTCGACGCCGAGAACTTCATGTGGACCGGCGCGGTCAACACCGAATACGACCACAACTTCGCCAAGTACGCGCTGAACGACGAAGAGGAATACCGCAGCAGGCTTCTGCACCGTCGTATCGATGTCGACTACAACGGCTGGTGGATGTGCATGATCCCGCGGCAGGTCGCCGAGGAACTCGGCCAGCCGCTGCCCCTGTTCATCAAGTGGGACGACGCCGACTACGGATTGCGCGCCGGTGAGCACGGCTATCCGACCGTCACGCTGCCCGGTGCCGCGATCTGGCACATGGCGTGGAGCGACAAGGACGACGCTATCGACTGGCAGGCGTACTTCCACCTTCGCAACCGGCTGGTTGTCGCGGCCATCCACTGGGACGGCAAGGTTTCCGGTCTGCTGGCGAGCCATCTGAAGGCGACAATCAAACACCTGCTTTGCCTTGAATATTCAACCGTCGCGATCCAGAACAAGGCGATGGACGACTTCCTGGCCGGGCCCGATCACATCTTCTCGATCCTGGAGTCCGCACTGCCGGACGTGCGCGCTCTGCGTCAGGAGTACCCCGACGCGGTGGTGCTGCCGAGCGCAACCGCGCTGCCGACGCCATCGGACAAGCGCTGGCGCAAGAAGGTCAACATCCCGACCAACCCGCTGTCGATTTCGGTGCGGCTGACCCGCGGGGTGCTGCACCAACTCAGGGCGCACGATCCCGAGCACCACGTGCGCCCGCAGATCAACGTCGCGACCCAGGATGCGCGCTGGTTCTCGCTGTGCAAGGTAGACGGCGTCACGGTCACCACCGCCGACGGTCGCGGTGTCGTGTACCGGCAACGCGATCGCGCGAAAATGGCTGAGCTGCTTCGTGAGTCGCTCAAACGACAGGTGGAGCTCGGCCGCAAGTTCAACCGCATGCGCAAGGTGTACCGCGAGGCGGTACCCGTGCTGACGAGCAAGCAGAAGTGGGAGACGGTCCTGCCGCCCGGGGACGATGGCTGACAATCCGCGTGGTGAGGAAGCCGCGCTGGTGGCCATCCAGTCCGCGCTCGCCGATCGGCCCGGCGTGCTGGCAGGCGCGCGGGCGCTTTCGCACTTCGGCGAACACAGCATCGGCTGGCTCTCCATCGCGGCGCTCGGCGCGCTGGCCCAACCCGCACGGCGGCGGGTCTGGATCAACGCCGGGGTCGGCACCTTCGCGGCCCACGCTGCCGCGGTGCTCATCAAGCGTGTGGTGCGCCGCGAACGCCCACACCACCCCGCGATCGCCGTGAACGTCGGCACGCCCAGCCGGCTGAGCTTCCCGTCGGCGCACGCGACATCCACCACCGCGGCGTCGATTCTGTTGGCCCGGGCCACCGGGCTGCCGTTGCCCGCGATCCTGGTCCCACCAATGGCGTTGTCGCGGTTGGTGCTCGGCGTGCATTACCCCAGTGACGTGCTCACCGGCGTGGCGGTCGGGGCCGCCGTCGCCAAGGCGGTCACCATGGTCACAGAGCGGGGCGAAGGAGTCCGATGAGCATCTCGAGCGAGAGCAGTGCAGAGAGTGCGACGCCGATGAGTCATGAGCCGGCGCCCGAGAAGGGTCCACCGCGCAATCTCGCCACCGGGGTGATCAAGGCGCTCCGGCCGCGGCAGTGGGTGAAGAACGTCCTGGTGTTCCTGGCTCCGGTCGCCGCGCTCGGCGATGACCGGTACACCTACGACTACCGCGAAGTCCTGATCCATGTGCTGCTGGCGTTCGTGGTGTTCAGCCTCGCCGCGTCGTGCATCTATCTGGTCAACGACGCCCGTGACGTCGAAGCGGACCGCGCGCACCCGACCAAGCGGTTCCGCCCGATCGCCGCGGGCGTGGTGCCCGAATGGCTGGCCTACACCCTGGCCGTGGTGCTCGGTGTTGCGTCGCTGGCGATTTCGTGGCTGGTGACGCCGAACCTGGCAATCGTGATCGCCATCTACATCGCGATCCAGCTGGCGTACTGCTTCGGGCTCAAGCATCAGCCCGTCATCGACATCTGCATCGTCTCGTCGGGCTTTCTGATCCGCGCCATCGCCGGTGGTGTGGCGGCCGATGTCCGGTTGTCGCAGTGGTTCCTGCTGGTGATGGCGTTCGGTTCGCTGTTCATGGCGGCAGGAAAGCGGTATGCCGAACTTCAGCTCGCAGAACGCACCGGCGCCAAGATCCGCAAGTCGCTGGAGAGTTACACCAGCTCCTATCTGCGCTTCGTGTGGACATTGTCGGCGACCGCAATGGTGGTCTGCTACAGCCTCTGGGCCTTCGAAAGGGACGGCGCCAACGCCGGATGGTTCGCGATAACCATCATCCCGATCACGGTTGCGATCCTGCGCTACGCCGTCGACGTCGACGGCGGCATGGCGGGAGAGCCCGAGGAGATCGCCCTGAAAGACCGGGTGCTGCAGCTCCTGCTCCTGGCGTGGATCGGAACCATCGGTGCCGCCGTCTTCCTCAGCTGAGCGGATGCGCTCCTCGGTCGCCGGTCGCGGTGGCTGGATTGACGATCTCGGTGACCGGCTGAAGCGGCTGCCTGCCTTCCCCTACGACATCACGGTCCGGGTGAGCCTGTGGACGAGCGTGATCGTCGTCGCGGCGCTGTTCGGCTGGGGTGCATGGGAGCGGCGCTGGATCGCCGACGACGGGCTCATCGTTCTGCGCACTGTCCGAAACCTCTTGGCGGGTAACGGCCCGGTCTTCAACGCAGGGGAGCGCGTCGAGGCGAACACGTCGACGATATGGACCTACCTGATCTACCTCGGCGCGTGGATCGGCGGCCCGGTGCGGATGGAGTACGTCGCGCTGTTTCTCGCGCTCACGCTGAGCGTGCTCGGTGTCGTGTTCGCGATGCTGGGGGCGGCGCGGCTGTACGCACCGAGCCTGCGGGGACGCCGGGCGTTGATGCTGCCCGCGGGCGTGCTGGTCTACATCGCCGTGCCGCCTGCCCGTGACTTCGCCACCTCGGGACTCGAAAACGGTTTGGTGCTGGCGTATCTCGGCCTGCTGTGGTGGATGATGGTGTGCTGGTCGCAGGCGTTGCGCGCCACCGGACCCACAGGACCGGCGATGCGCGGTGGTCCACCGACCATACGCAGGCAACCGTTCGGGCCGCCGCCGCAGCCACGCATCGCCAGCAAAACCTTCGACGCCGCAATGGCTTTCGTCGCAGGCTTGAGCGTGCTGGTTCGGCCCGAGCTGGCGCTGGTGGGCGGCCTCGCGTTGGTCATGATGTTGATCGCCGCCCGTGACTGGAGGCGTCGCGGTCTCATCGTCCTGGCGGGCGGCCTGGTGCCGGTGGCCTACGAGATCTTCCGAATGGGCTACTACGGCTTGCTGTTTCCCGGCACCGCGCTGGCCAAGGATGCCTCGGGCTCCAAGTGGTCACAGGGCTTCGTCTACCTCGCGAACTTCAACACGCCCTATCTGCTGTGGGCACCCGCGATCCTGCTCGCCGGCTTGGCGGCCGTGGTGATGGTGACCCGAGGACGCCCGTGGGGAATTCGGCATACGGTGACACCCGGCCACGGATGGCTGGCGCGGACCGTGCAGAGCCCGCAGGCCGTGGTGGGTTTCATGCTCGTCAGCGGATTGCTGCAAGCGCTGTACTGGATCCGTCAGGGCGGCGACTTCATGCACGGCCGGGTGCTGCTCACGCCGTTGTTCTGCATGCTGGCGCCCATCGCGGTGATTCCTCTGGTGCTGCCCGACGGAGCCCGAATGGCCCGTGGCGCAGGCTATTTGTTCGTCGGTGCCACGAGCCTGCTGTGGGCGTCCATCGCCGGTTGGTCACTGTGGGTGGCCAATTCGAACGGTATGGGCCCCGACGCGACCCGTGTGACGTACAGCGGCATCGTCGACGAGCGCCGGTTCTATTCACAGGCGACGGGCAACGCGCACCCGCTCACTGCCGCCGACTATCTCGACTACCCGCGAATGCGTGCGGTGATGACCGCGCTGAACAACACGCCTGATGGCGCACTGCTGTTGCCGTCGGGCAACTACGACCAGTGGGATGTGGTGCCCGCCATCCCGCCGCCGCCGGACGCACCGCGGGACACGCTCGGAAACGGCCCTCACACAGTGTTTTTCACCAACCTCGGCATGCTGGGGATGAACGTCGGCCTCGACGTCCGGGTGATAGATCAGATCGGACTGGCGAACCCGCTCGCCGCACACACCGCACGCCTCGACGACGGCCGCATCGGTCACGACAAGAACCTGTTCCCGGACTGGGCGGTGGCCGAGGGGCCGTTCCTCAAGACCCGGCCGTTCATTCCTGCCTACCTCGACGAGGACTGGATCGCACAGGCCGAGGCGGCGCTGAAGTGTCCGTCGACCGACGCGATGCTCAACGCTGTCCGCGGCGAGATGGGTCCACGCCGGTTTCTGTCGAATCTGTTACACGCGTACCAATTAACGCAGTACCGCATCGATCGGGTGCCCCTCTACGAGCTGGAACGCTGCGGTCTTGACGTGCCCGAGTCGAGGGGCGAGCCCTACACCGGCATGCCGGCCACGGGGCCCTAACCACCGGTAACGCGGTCCGCGAGTCGGGCGATACACAGGTCGCGGGAACCGCCGTTCAACCGGCGCCTCACTGACGAACGGATGGTAAGAGCTGTGCGAACCTGGCTTCGCCGCGCGATCGCGACGTGCGCCGCGGTCCTGACGATGCCTGCCATCGCTGTTGTGTCCAACGTCACACCGACGGCGAATGCGTTCTCCCGCGAGGGCCTTCCGGTCGAATACCTCGACGTGTACTCGACGGCGATGGGCCGCAACGTTCGCGTGCAGTTCCAGCCCGCGACCAGACCTGCACCCGCGTCGGCTGCGATACCCGGTGCGAAGGCCGTGTATCTGCTCGACGGCATGCGTGCACGCGACGACTACAACGGCTGGGACATCGAGACCGCGGCGTTCGAGTGGTTCTTCGATTCCGGTGTCGCCACGGTCATGCCCGTCGGCGGGCAGTCCAGTTTCTACAGCGACTGGTATTCGCCCTCGAACTTCAACAACCAGCCCTATACCTACAAATGGGAGACGTTCCTCACCAGCGAGCTCCCCACGTGGCTGGCCGCGAACAGGCAGGTCTCCATGACCGGCAACGGCGTCGTCGGACTATCGATGTCCGGCGGTCCGGCGCTCATTCTTTCGGCTTACCATCCTGCACAATTCCGTTACGCCGCATCGCTTTCCGGCTTCCTGAATCCGTCGGCGACATTCATGCAGCAGGCGATCCGTGTCGCGATGATCGACGCGGGCGGCTACAACGTCGACAACATGTGGGGCGCTCCGTGGGATAACGCCTGGAAGCGCAACGACCCGATCCGCCAGGTTTCGCGCATCGTCGCCAACGGCACGCGCCTCTGGATTTACTGCGCACCGGGCGGCTCGACCCCGCTCGACGTGCGCGCCGATCCGAATCAGGCATTCAGCGCCAACAGCCTCGAGTCGATGGCTCTGAAGAGCAATGTGGACTTCCGATCGGCCTATGAAGAGGCCGGGGGCAACAATGCGACTTTCGAGTTTCCGCCCGCGGGAAATCACGCGTGGCCGTACTGGGGAGCACAGTTACAAGCCCTCAAACCAGACCTGATCGCAACACTCAACAGCTAAGGAGCGACCAGGGACGATACACGCCGAATAGAGCTTCCACAGCGAGTTGTGGTTGACTGCAACGGCAACGCGGCAGGGTCCATGAGACATGTTCCGCGTGCGGCATACGACAGATGGGATAGAAGAAGCATGAAGTTCGTTGGCAAAATCCGGGGCGCGTGGGTGCGCCGGCTCGCGGCTGTGGCCTTCGCGGCCGCCGTGCTGCCCGCCCTCATCGGCGCCGTCGGAGGCTCGGCGACTGCTGGGGCTTTCTCTCGTCCGGGTCTGCCGGTCGAGTACCTGATGGTTCCGTCCGCAGGCATGGGACACGACATCAAGGTCCAGTTCCAGAACGGCGGGCCCAACGCGCCCGGCGTCTACCTGCTGGACGGCCTGCGTGCGCAGGATGACTTCAACGGCTGGGACATCAACACCCCGGCATTCGAGTGGTACGTCGACTCCGGTCTCGCCACGATCATGCCGGTCGGTGGACAGTCGAGCTTCTACTCCGACTGGTACAAGCCGGCGTGCGGCAAGGCGGGCTGCTCCACCTACAAGTGGGAGACCTTCCTGACCCAGGAGCTTCCGGCTTACCTGGCCGCGAACAAGGGCGTGAACCCGAACCGCAACGCGGCGGTGGGTTTGTCGATGGCCGGTTCGGCCGCCATGACGCTGTCCATCTACTACCCGCAGCAGTTCCAGTACGCGGCCTCGCTTTCGGGCTTCCTGAACCTGTCCGAGGGCTGGTGGCCGATGCTGGTCAACACCTCGATGGGTGACGCGGGCGGCTACAAGTCCAAGGACATGTGGGGCGACTCGAGCGACCCGGCGTGGAAGCGCAATGACCCGATGGTCAACATCGACCAGCTGGTCGCCAACGGCACCCGCATCTGGGTGTACTGCGGTAACGGCAAGCCCGCCGACATCAACGGCAGCGGTGTCGCGGCAGGCGACAACTTCAACGCGAAGTTCCTCGAGAGCTTCACGCTGCGGACGAACAAGACGTTCCAGGAGAACTACATCGCCGCAGGCGGTAAGAACGGCGTGTTCAACTTCCCCGAGGCTGGTACGCACAGCTGGGAGTACTGGGGTCAGCAGCTGCAGCAGATGAAGCCGGACATCCAGCGTGTGCTGGGTGCCACCCCGCAGCCGTCCACCCCGATCGGTGGGCCTGCGCCTGCCGAGGGTGCACCTGTGGCCCAGCCGGCATCGGCTGAGACCGAGCAGTCGGGCGGCTAATTAACCCACTCGTCGGAAACGGCGGGGAAACGACATAGTCGGCGGCGGCGATCCTTCAGGGTCGCCGCCGTCGGTCATTTCCGGAGCGCCCCGTCATGCTGGTGTGATTGACTTCTCGCGCGGAGACAGGCGACGAGCGTGAGGTGGGGCAGTTGATGCGTGGCGTAATCCGGATAGTGCTGACCGTGGTGGTGGCTGCGGGTTTGTGGACCGCGGGAACATCGGTGGCGCCGACCGCCAAGGCCGACGTCGAGATGCTGATGGTGCCGTCCGCGGCGATGGGCCGCGACATCCCCGTCGCATTCTCCGGTGGTGGCCCGCACGCCGTCGTCCTGCTCGACGCCTTCAACGCCGCCCCCGACGTCAGTAATTGGGTGACGGCGGGCAATGCGATGAACACGCTCGGCGGCCAGGGCATCTCGATAGCCGCGCCCGCCAGTGGCGCATGGAGCATGTACACCAACTGGGAGCAGGACGGCAGCAAGCAGTGGGAGACGTTCCTGGCGACCGAGCTGCCGAACTGGCTGGCCGCCAACAAGGGCCTGGCACCCGGCGGTCACGGCATCGTCGGCGCCTCCCAGGGCGGGTTCGGTGCGATGGCCATGGCCACCTTCCACCCGGACCGCTACCGCTTCGCCGGATCTCTCTCGGGATTCCTGGCCCCTGAGCGCACCGGGGTCGACGGCGCCATCACCGCCGGTTTACAGCAGTTCGGCAACGCGGATGTCCGCAACATGTGGGGCTTGCCACAGTTGGGCCGCTGGAAGTGGCACTCGCCGAACGTCCACGTGCAGCTTCTTTCCGACAACAACACCCGCTTGTGGGTGTACAGCCCGACGTCCGGCGGCTGCGATGTGCCCGCGATGATCGGCTACTGCGATATCGCCGCAGGCACGAACAAGGAGTTCTACCAGCACTACCGCTCCGTCGGCGGTCACAACGGTCACTTCGACTTCCCGGCCGCCGGCGGCAATGACTGGGGCACCTGGAGTGGGCAGCTGGCCGCGATGTCGGGCGATCTGGTTGCCACGATCGCCTAGCAGCGACAGGCGGGGCAGCGAATAAGCCGGCCCGCACTCTCAGGTTCCCCTGACTATCAGCCGGTACCTTGGAACCGTGCAGCTATCGGTGTGGCGACGGGTCGGTTCGGCCTCGCGCACGGGATGGTTGGCAACCTCAGCAACAACCCTGTTGGTAGCTTCGGTCCCCGCCCTGGTGACCGGATGCTCCGGTGACGACGTCATGGCGACCATGGGCATGCCCACGTCCGAGACGGCGACCGCGCACGGCGAGTCCAGCGCGGCACCGGGACCGGTCGCGGCAGGCGGGCAGTCGAACGCGCTGGTGGTGACGGCGCAACAACGCGAGTATCTGCACGCACTGACCGCCGCCGGAGTGAAGCCGTCGAGCGACCTGGCGGCACTGTCGATCGGGTCCTATGTGTGTCAGGCCCGCGCCGCCAAACAGAACGACCAGGCGGTATGGGATTTCGTGCTGCCGTTGGTGCGAAGCGACGTTCGGGACGGTCGCCTATCCTCGATTGCGCCGACGAGCGCTGACGTCGACTCAGCCACCTCCGACTACATTCGCATCGCGACCGAGCGACTCTGCTAGTCGCGGTCGACGAGCACACATATCACCGCACGCAAGGAGTAGTAGAAACCCATGTCCAAGACCACACGGCGGAAACGTCACCGCATCCTGGGTCTCGTCGCGGCGGTCGCGGTCTCCCTCGTCGTCGTGCTGGTCGTGGTGCTCGTATGGGTCTGGCAGCGATCGCCGGACACCCCACCGGGTGCGGTCCCGCCCACCGCGGTGCCGGGAGGCATACCGCCGACGGGTAAGAAGCCAAGGCCCGAGTTTCAGGACGCCAGCTGTCCCGACGTGCAGATGATCTCGATTCCCGGCACCTGGGAGTCGTCGCCTCAGCTCGACCCGTTGAACCCGACGCAGTTCCCGATCGCGCTGCTCCTCAACGTCACCAACCCGCTCCGCCAGCAGTTCGACGCGGGCCGGCTGGAGATCTACACGGTTCCCTACACCGCGCAGTTCCACAATCCGTTCGCCGCGGACAAGCAGATGTCCTACAACCAGAGCCGCGCCGAGGGCTTCGATGCCACGGTGCGCGCGATGACGGACATGAACAACCGCTGCCCGCTGACCAGCTACGTGCTGGTCGGCTTCTCGCAGGGCGCGGTGATTGCCGGCGACATGGCCAGCGACATCGGCAACGGCCGGGGCCCGGTCGACGAGGACCTGGTTCTCGGGGTGGCGTTGATCGCCGACGGCCGCCGTCAAACGGGCGTCGGGCAGGACGTCGGACCCAATGCGCCGGGACAGGGTGCCGAGATCACTCTGGACGAGGTACCGATGCTCAACGAGCTCGGCCTGGATATGACCGGGCCGCGGTCGGGCGGATTCGGGATGCTCAACAACCGCACCTACGAGATATGCGCGACGGGTGACCTGATCTGCTCCGCGCCCGAGTCGGCGTTCAACATCACCCAACTGCCCAAGACGCTCGAGGTGCTCAGCGGTGGTGCGGGACAGCCGATCCACGCGATGTACAACACGCCGCAGTTCTGGAATCTGGACGGTGCCCCTGCCCCGCAGTGGACACTGGGATGGGCGCAGAACGTGATCAATAACGCTCCGCACCCAAAACATGGCTGACCTGTAACCGCAGGGATTTGGACTGCGTCCACTGGTCGCCTAACATTAAGAGATAACTAAGAGCGAGATCAGTCGGCTATCGCGAATGCACTGGTCAGAGCGCCTAAACCGGTGAGCGCCGACTCCCCGGTACGATCTTGGGGTTTAGGGTTGCTCGGCGACCCGGCGCCGCCACCTCACGCCGACTGATGTGGGCTTCGACAGGAGAGTGAGAATGGGCTTTCACAACCCGTTCCTGAAAGACGGACTGATCAAGTTCCCCGACAACGGCAGCGTGGTCAAGCACGTCGAGAAGTGGGCGAAGGTCCGTGGGGACAAGGTCGCTTATCGGTTCATCGACTTCTCCGTCGAGCGCGACGGTGTGGAGCGCGACCTGAACTGGGCGGATTTCGGCGCGCGCAACCGTGCGGTCGCCGCCCGTCTGCAGCAAGTCACCGAACCCGGCGACCGGATCGCCATCCTGTGCCCTCAGAATCTCGACTACGTCGTCGCGATGTACGGGACGCTTTATTCGGGCCGGATCGCGGTGCCGCTGTTCGACCCCTCGGAGCCCGGCCACGTCGGACGGTTGCACGCCGTGCTCGACGACTGCCGGCCGTCGGCCATTCTGACCACCACGGACTCCGCCGAGGGTGTCCGCAAGTTCTTCCGTAGCCGTCCCGCCAAGGAGCGCCCGCGCGTCATCGCGGTCGACGCCGTGCCTGCCGAGGTCGGCGCCACCTGGGTGCCTGTCGACGTCAGCGCCGACACGATCGCCTACCTGCAGTACACGTCCGGATCGACCCGCATCCCGACCGGCGTGCAGATCACCCACCTCAACCTGGCCACCAACATCGTCCAGATCATCGAAGCGCTCGACGGCGAAGAGGGCGACCGCGGTCTGTCGTGGCTGCCGTTCTTCCACGACATGGGGCTGATCACGGCCATGTTGGCGCCGATGCTCGGGCACTACATCACCTTCATGACCCCCGCGGCGTTCGTGCGCAGGCCCGGTCGATGGATCCGGGAGATGTCCCGCAAGCCCGACGACACCGGTGGCGTGATCTCGGTGGCCCCGAACTTCGCGTTCGATCACGCGGCGGCCCGGGGGCTGCCCAAGGACGACGAACCGCCACTGGACCTGTCGGTCGTCAAGTGCATCCTCAACGGCAGCGAGCCGATCTCGGCGGCGACCGTGCACAGGTTCAACGAGGCGTTCGCACCGCACGGCTTCAAACCGCAGGCCATCAAGCCGTCCTACGGATTGGCGGAGGCGACGCTGTTCGTGTCGACGACGCCGATGGGTGATCACCCGAGGATCGTCTCCGTGGATCGGGATGCGCTGAACACCGGCAGCTTCGTCGAAGTCGATCCCGAATCGCCGAGCGCCGTCGCGCAGGCCGGCGCGGGCAAGATCGGCGTGGCCGAATGGGCCGTCATCGTCGACGCGGAGACCGCCACCGAGCTGCCCGACGGACAGATCGGTGAGGTCTGGATCAGCGGCCAGAACATGGGCACCGGTTACTGGGGTAAGCCGCAGGAGACGGTCGAGACATTCCAGAACATCCTCAAGTCGCGCACCAATCCTTCGCATGCCGAAGGGGCCACCGACGACGCCACATGGGTGCGCACCGGAGATCTCGGCGCGTACCACGACGGCGAGTTGTTCATCACCGGCCGGGTGAAGGATCTGGTGATCGTCGACGGTCGAAATCACTATCCGCAGGACCTCGAATACTCCGCGCAGGAGGCCACCAAGGCGCTGCGCGTCGGGTTCGTGGCGGCGTTCTCCGTGCCCGCCAACCAGCTGCCCGACGAGGTTTTCGACAACGCGCACGCAGGGCTCAAGCGCGATCCCGGTGACAGCTCGGAGCAGCTGGTGATCGTCGGCGAGCGGGCACCGGGCGCGCACAAGCTGGAGATGGCCCCGATCGTCGATGACATCCGCGCCGCCATCGCGGTGCGTCACGGTGTCACGGTGCGCGACGTCCTGCTGACCGCGGCAGGTGCGATTCCGCGTACCTCCAGCGGCAAGATCGGCAGACGGGCCTGTCGCGCAGCGTATCTGGACGGCACGCTGCGCAGCGGCAAGGTCGCCAACGACTTCCCCGACGAGACAGACTGACACTGACTAACCTGAATATGGCTGATACACAAGACGATTCGCAGCAGCTGTCCGAGACCTCCGATACCGGGCCCGGTGCACGCACCCACGTCTCGGTGCCCGAGCTGCGCCAGTGGATGCGCAACTGGGTGGCCGCCGCAACGGGTCAGTCGCCCGATTCGATCAACGAGAACGCGCCGCTCATCGAGTTGGGCATGGCCTCCCGCGACGCCGTCGCGATGGCCAGCGATATCGAGGACTACACCGGGGTCACCGTCACGGCCGTGATGGCGTTCCGGCATCCGACGATCGAGGCGCTGGCGACGGTCATCGTCGAGGGCGAGCCGGAACTCGACGATGCATCCGCCGACGAGGACTGGTCTCGCACACGGGATGTCGACGACATCGCGATCGTCGGCATCGCCACACGCTTCCCCGGCGACATGAACACCGCAGCGGAGACGTGGCAGGCACTGCTCGAAGGGCGCAGCGGCATCAGCGATCTGCCGGAGGGCCGCTGGGAGGAATTCCTCTGCGAGCCCCGGATCGCGGAGCGGGTGGCCAAGGCGCGCACCCGCGGCGGATACCTCTCCGACATCAAGGGTTTCGACGCCGAGTTCTTCGCACTGTCGAAGATGGAAGCCGACAACATCGATCCGCAGCAGCGGATGGCGCTCGAATTGACTTGGGAAGCACTGGAAGACGCCCACATTCCGGCATCCAGCCTGCGTGGTGAGAAAGTCGCCGTCTACATCGGTTCGTCGAACAACGACTACCAGTTCCTGGCGGTCTCGGACCCGACGGTCGCCCACCCGTACGCGATCACCGGTACCACGAGTTCGATCATCGCCAACCGCGTCTCATACTTCTACGACTTCCGCGGGCCGTCGATGGCCATCGACACCGCGTGCTCGAGCTCGCTGGTCGCCGCCCACCAGGGTGTGGCGGCGCTGCGTGCCGGCGAGGCCGACGTCGCCGTCGTCGGCGGCGTGAACGCGCTGATCACACCGCTGGTGACGATCGGGTTCGACGAGGTCGGCGGTGTGCTCGCACCCGACGGCCTGATCAAATCGTTCTCGCAGGACGCCGATGGCTACGCGCGTTCCGAGGGCGGCGGCATGCTGGTGTTCAAGCGACTCGCCGACGCCCGCCGCGACGGTGACGACATTTACGCGGTCGTCGCGGGCAGTGCCGTCAATCACGACGGCCGGTCCAACGGCATGCTGGCGCCGAACCCGGACGCCCAGGCCGAGGTGCTGCGCACGGCGTACAAGGACGCGGGCATCAATCCGCGCGACGTCGACTACATCGAGGCGCACGGCACCGGCACCATCCTCGGCGACCCGATCGAGGCCGACGCGCTCGGCCGAGTGGTCGGTCGCGGCAGGCCCGCCGACAAGCCCGCCTTACTCGGCGCCGTGAAATCCAATGTGGGACACCTCGAGTCGGCGGCAGGCGCGGCCAGCCTGGCCAAGATGGCGCTGGCGTTGAAGAACGACAAGATTCCGCCGTCCATCAACTACAGCGGCCCGAACCCCTACATCGATTTCGAGGCGGTGCGGCTGAAGGTCGCCGACACCGTCACCGATTGGCCCCGCTACAGCGGCCACGCCATCAGCGGTGTCTCCGGCTTCGGCTTCGGTGGCGCCAACGCTCACCTCGTGCTGCGTGAGGTGCTGCCGTCGGATCTCGTCGAACCCGAATCCGAGAAACAGGTCGAAAAGGACGACTCCGCAGGATCTTCCGAAGCCACAGCCACGTACGTCGGCGGTGTGCGGATGGACGAGTACGGCGAGTTCATCGATGAGCCGCTTGCGCGAAGAGAATCGGGCTTCGACGACGACGAGGCAGATGAGCCTGCGCACGTCGCCGCGGACGACGGCGAATCGGAGCTGCCGGGCCTCACCGACGAGGCCAAGCGTCTGCTGGAGGTCGCCCGCGAGGAGCTCGAATCCGGCGAACAGCCCACTCTTTTTGTGCCGCTGGCGGTCTCGGGATTCCTGACATCGCGTAAGAAGGCGACCGCCTCCGAGTTGGCCGATTGGATCGACAGTCCGCAGGGGCGTGCGTCGTCGCTGGAGTCGATCGGCCGTGCGTTGTCGCGCCGCAATCACGGCCGCTCCCGTGCGGTCGTGCTGGCCCACGATCACGACGAGGCGATCAAGGGCCTGCGTGCGGTGGCCGAAGGTAAACAGCACCCCAGTGTGTTCAGCGCGGACGGTCCCGTCACCAACGGGCCCGTGTGGGTGCTCGCCGGTTTCGGCGCCCAGCACCGCAAGATGGGCAAGAGCCTGTACCTGCGCAACGAGACGTTCGCCGAGTGGATCAACAAGGTCGACGCCCATGTGCAGGACGAGCTCGGGTACTCCGTCGTCGAGCTGATCCTCGACGATGCGCAGGACTACGGCATCGAGACGACGCAGACGGTGATCTTCGCGATCCAGATCGCGCTGGGTGAGCTTCTCAAGGCCAGTGGCGCCAAACCCGCTGCCGTGGTGGGCCAGTCGCTCGGTGAGGCGGCGGCGGCCTACTTCGCCGGCGGCCTTTCGCTGGCCGACGCCACCAGGACGATCTGCTCTCGCGCGCACCTCATGGGTGAGGGCGAGGCGATGCTGTTCGGCGAGTACATCCGGTTGATGGCGTTGGTGGAGTACTCCGCCGACGAGATCGAGACGGTGTTCGCCGACTTCAAGGACCTCGAGGTGTGTGTGTACGCCGCACCGACGCAGACCGTCATCGGTGGTCCGCCCGAGCAGGTGGACGCGATCATCGCGCGCGCGGAATCGGAGGGGAAGTTCGCCCGCAAGTTCCAGACCAAGGGCGCCAGCCACACCACGCAGATGGATCCGCTGCTCGGCGAGTTGGCAGCGGAGCTGCAGGGCATCGAGCCGCACCCGCTGAACATCGGCTACTTCTCGACGGTGCACGAGGGCGGCTACATCCGGCCGGGCGGCGAACCGATCCACGGTGTGGACTATTGGAAGAAGGGTCTGCGGCACAGCGTGTACTTCACGCATGGCATCCGCAACGCCGTCGACAACGGGCACACGACTTTCCTTGAGCTGGCGCCCAATCCGGTCGCGCTCATGCAGGTGGGCCTGACCACCGCCGACGCCGGGCTGTACGACGCGCAGCTGATCGCGACGCTGGCGCGTAAGCAGGACGAGGTCGATTCGATGACCACGGCCATGGCCCAGCTGTTCGTGTACGGCCACGACCTCGACTTCCGCACGCTGTTCGAAAGAGGCGACTACGCGGACATCCCGCCGACCCGCTTCCGGCGCAAGCCGCACTGGCTCGACGCCCGCTTCACCGGTGACGCTTCGGTGATGATGCCGGGCAACCACGTCGCGATGCCCGACGGCAGGCACGTATGGGAATTCGTCCCGAAGGGCCAGCCCGACCTCGCAGCGCTGGTGAAAGCCGCAGCGGCACAAGTTCTTCCGGACTCCAGGCTGATGGCCTCCGAGCAGCGGGCGGTGCCCGGTGAGGGCGCCCGGCTGGTGACCACGCTGACCCGCCACCCCGGCGGCGCCAGTGTGCAGGTGCACGCGCGCATCGACGAGTCGTTCACGCTGGTCTACGACGCCGTGGTCAGCCGCTCGGGCCAGACGGGCTCATTGCCCGTCGCGGTCGGCGCCGGCACGGTCGCGGAGCAGGTCTCGACGGCGCAGCCGCTCGCGGAAGAGCCCGACGATGCCGAGATTCTGTCGGACCACCTCACCGCGGGCGCGGGCCTCGCGGCGGGTTTCGCGAAATGGTCGGCGGACACCGGCGAGACCATCGGACAGCGGCTCGGCGCGATCGTCGGCGGCGCGATGGGTTACGAGCCAGAGGACCTACCGTGGGAGGTGCCGCTGATCGAGCTCGGACTGGACTCACTGATGGCGGTGCGGATCAAGAACCGCGTCGAGTACGACTTCGACCTGCCACCGATCCAGCTGACCGCGGTGCGCGACGCCAACCTGTACGCCGTGGAGAAGCTGATCGAGTACGCGATCGAGCACCGCGACGAGGTCGACGAGCTCGCCGAGCATCAGAAGACGCTGACCGCCGAAGAGATCGCCGCCGAACAGGCGCAGATGATGGGCGGCGCGACGACGGTCGCCGAGCTCGAAGCGGCGCTGGCCGAGAAGGCCGCCGCGCCCACGCCGGCCACCGACATCCCACCGCCGCCGACAGACCCGTCGGGCCCGGCGATTCCGCCGCCGCCGACGAATCCGGCTGGCCCGCAGCAGAATGTCGCGGCCGCTGCCGCTCCGTCCGGGGCCGGACCGTCGCAGTCGACGGTGGCCGCAGCGTCGAAGGTGCTGACTCAGGAGGCGGTGACCGAGGCGCTGGGCTCGGATGTGCCGCCGCGCGACGCCGCCGAGCGGGTGACGTTCGCGACGTGGGCGATCGTGACCGGTAGGTCGCCGGGCGGCATCTTCAATGAGCTTCCCGATGTCGACGACGCCACCGCGGCCAAGATCGCCGAACGCCTCACCGAACGCGTCGACGAGGGCACCGTGACCGTCGACGACGTGCGCGGCGCGAAAACCGTTGAGGCGCTGGCCACCACGGTCCGTGACTACCTCGAGGGTGGCAGGGTCGACGGCTTCGTGCGGACCCTGCGCGCCCCCGAGCAAGGGTCCGACGCGGTCCCGGTGTTCGTGTTCCACGCCGCGGGCGGGTCGACGGTGGTGTACGAACCGCTGCTCAAGCGGTTGCCCGCGGGCACCCCGATGTACGGCATCGAGCGGGTCGAGGGATCCATCGAAGAGCGGGCCCGCGAGTACGTGCCCAAGTTGATGGAGATCAATGGCGACCGGCCGTTCGCGCTGGCGGGCTGGTCGCTGGGCGGCGTGCTCGCCTACGCGTGCGCGATCGGACTCAAACAGGCGGGCGCCGACGTGCGCTTCGTCGGCCTCATCGACGCGGTGCGTCCCGGCGAACCGATCCTGCAGACCAAGGAGGAGACCCGCGCACGCTGGGATCGCTACGCGCGGTTCGCGGAGCGGACCTTCAACGTCGAGGTGCCCGAGATCCCGTACGAGGAGCTCGAGTCGCTCGACGACGAGGGCCAGGTGAGGTTCATTCTGGATGTCGTGAGCCAGAGCGGGGTGCAGATCCCCGGCGGCATCATCGAGCACCAGCGCACGTCGTATCTGGACCAGCGGGCGATCGATCTCGCGGAGATCCAGCCCTACGACGGTCATGTGACGCTGTACATGGCCGACCGGTACCACGACGACGCGATCTATTTCGAGCCCGCATACGGCACGCGTAAACCGGACGGCGGCTGGGGTGAGTTCGTGTCCGAGCTCGAAGTGGTGCCCATCGGGGGTGAGCACATCCAGGCGATCGACGAGCCGTACATTGCCAAGGTCGGCGCGCATATGAGCGAGGCGCTGAACCGTATCGAGTCCCAGGAGAAGCAGGCGAAGTGACCAACAAGACCACTGCGGAACTGCTGGCCGATCTCCACGTGAAACTGGAGCTCGCGAAGGAACCCGGTGGCGAGAAGGCCATCGCCAAGCGCGAGCGCAAGGGCATTCCGAGCGCCCGCGCACGCATCCACTCGCTGGTCGACCCGGGCAGCTTCCTCGAGGTCGGCGCGCTGGCCAAGACGCCCGGCGACCCGGACGCGCTGTACGGCGACGGCGTCGTCACCGGCCACGGCACCATCAACGGCAGGCCGGTCGGAGTGTTCAGCCACGACCAGACGGTGTTCCAGGGGTCGGTCGGCGAGATGTTCGGCCGCAAGGTCGCCAAGTTGATGGAGTGGGTGGCGATGGTCGGCTGCCCGATCATCGGCATCAACGACTCCGCCGGTGCGCGTATCCAGGACGCGGTGACGTCGCTGGCGTGGTACGCCGAGCTCGGCCGCAGGCACGAGATGCTGCGCGGGCTGGTGCCCGAGATCTCGCTGATCTTCGGTGCGTGTGCGGGCGGCGCGGTGTACTCGCCGATCCAGACCGACCTGGTGGTGGCGGTCCGCGACCAGGGCTACATGTTCATCACCGGTCCCGACGTCATCAAGGACGTGACCGGAGAGGACGTCACGCTCGACGAACTGGGCGGCGCCGACAATCAGGCGCGTTACGGGAACATCCACCAGGTGGTCGAGTCTGAGGAGGCGGCGTTCGCCTACGTCCGCGACTACCTCAGCTTCCTGCCCTCCAACACTTTTGACGACCCGCCGATCGTCAATCCCGGTCTCGAACCGGAGCTGACGCCGCATGACTACGAGCTCGACTCGATCGTGCCGGACAGCGACAACATGGCCTACGACATGCACGAGATCCTGCTGCGGATCTTCGACGACGGCGACGTTTTCGAAGTCGGCGCCCAACGTGGGCAGGCGATGATCACGGCGTTCGCCCGGATCGACGGACGTCCCGTCGGCGTGATCGCCAACCAGCCCATGTTCCTGGCAGGCGCGATCGACAACGAAGCCTCGGACAAGGCAACGGCGTTCATCCGATTCTGCGACTCCTACAACACGCCTTTGGTTTTCGTGGTCGACACCCCGGGTGCGCTCCCCGGTGTCGAGCAGGAGAAGGGCGGCATCATCAAGCGCGGCGGCCGGTTCTTCAACGCGCTGGTGGAGGCCGATGTGCCGAAGATGACGGTAATCGTCCGAAAGGCGTACGGCGGTGGGTACGCGGTGATGGGGTCCAAGCAGCTGGCCGCCGACCTGAACTTCGCGTGGCCGACGGCGCGCATCGCGGTGATCGGCGCCGAGGGTGCGGCGCAGTTGTTGGTCAAGCGGTTCCCGGATCCCAAAGCGCCGGAGGTGCAGAAGATCCGTGCCGACTTCATCGAGGGTTACAACCTCAATATGGCGACACCGTGGATCGCCGCCGAGCGCGGGTACATCGACGCGGTGATCCAGCCGCACGAAACCCGCTTGTTGCTGCGTAAGTCGTTGCGGTTGCTGCGCGACAAGCAGAAGTGGGATCGCGTGCAGCGAAAGCATGGTCTGACCCCGATCTGATCGGGAATGATCGGCTTGTGTCCAACCACTTCACAGGCCTGAGTCTGGGACCGCCTCTCGGCGATCAACGACTCGATCTATGCGATCTCTACGCCTTTCAATCGCCGGCGGATTCCACGCGGACGGTTCTGATTCTCAACGCGAATCCGAATGCCGACGCCCTGCATCCCGACGCCATCTACCGCCTCGCCATCGACAACGACGGCGATCTGCAGAACGACATCGCGTTCAGCTACGTCTTCTCCACTCCGCAGGGCGGCAGGCAGACCGTGGACGTCTACCTCGCCCACGGCGACGAGGCAAAGGAGCCAGAAGCCGTCGGCGAGAAGATCTTCGACGCCGTGGAAGTGTCGTTCGGCAAGACTCCCGATGTACACGAGTCGGGCGGCTTCACCTTCTTCGCCGGTGCACGCAGCGACGCGTTCTTCTTCGACTTCGACGGCATCAAGAATCTGTTCGACATTTCGGGAACGCGCAACTTCACCGCACCCCACCTTGCGGAACTCGGCGGCAAGTCGCCGTGGACCGGCCAGGATTCCAACACCACCGCCAACGTGTTCTCCACCGTTCTGGAACTGCCGACCAGTTACCTGCGGCCCGCTCCCGACATCCGGATCTGGGGCCGGTGCAGTCTTCGCGTCGACGGAAAGCTCGACCACGTCGACCGGGCCGGGCACCCGTCGGTGAGCAGTTTCTTCAACACCGACGACACCAAGCTCGAGTACAACGCCAGTGAACCGGTGCGCGACCGCGAGCGCTGGATCGAGCAGTTCGTCCACCTGATGGGCCACACGGGCGGTTACACGCGTGAGCAGGCGATCGCCGCGATCGACCGCGAAGGCACGCTGCCCGACATGCTGACGTTCGACCCCGCCAAACCGGCGAAGTACCCGAACGGGCGGGTGTTCACCGACGACGTCATCGATTATCGGCTGGCCTTCCTGACCAAAGACGAATGCCCGCCCAGCGGATTGAGTCCGCACACGGACACCCTGGCCGAGTTCCCCTACCTGGGCACTCCGCACTGAGGTCTTAGGTCCGGACCACTACTATTCGGCCATGCCGCTCGCGGACGGACAGGAGATCGCCGGGTACACCATCGTGCGCTCACTCGGCGCCGGTGGCATGGGCGAGGTGTACCTGGCCAAGCATCCCCGGCTGCCGCGTTACGACGCGCTCAAGGTGCTCTCGACCACCGTCTGCGCCGACAGTGAGTACCGGGAGCGCTTCAACCGGGAGGCCGATATCGCGGCCACGCTGTGGCACCAGCACATCGTCGAGGTCCACGATCGTGGCGACGTCGACGGCCAGCTGTGGATCTCGATGGACTACGTCGAGGGCACCGACGCGCACCGTCTTCTCGCGCAGAGCTATCCGGACGGCATGCCGCCCGATGACGTCGTGCGCATCGTCACCGCCGTCGCCGACGCACTCGACTACGCCCACGATCGCGGCCTGCTCCACCGCGACGTCAAGCCGGCGAACATTCTCTTGGCCAACCCGGGCACTGCGAACGAGCGAATCATGCTGGCCGATTTCGGGATCGCAAGGCGCATCGGCGACACGACCAACCTGACCGGTACCAACATGACCGTCGGCACCGTCGCCTACTCCGCGCCGGAGCAACTCATGGGCGAAAGCGTCGACGGCCGGGCCGACCAGTATGCGCTGGCGGCGACGGCTTTCCAGCTGCTGACCGGAAACCCGCCCTTCCAGCACACCAATCCGGCGGTCGTCATCAGCCAGCACCTGACGGGAGATCCGCCGGCGATCGGCACCCGACGGCCCGAATTGTCCAATCTCGGAACGGCTTTCACCAAGGCACTGGCGAAGTCACCGCACGCTCGGTATGAGCGCTGCATCGATTTCGCCCGCGCGCTGGCCCATCGGACCGACGCCACGATCTCCGGCTCCGGCCTGAATTGGACCGGCCCGGTGGTGGACGATATCGGTCAATCGGAGCCGACGATGTCCGCGCCGTCGCCGTCGGGCCCGCGACATTCCCGATCCGAGCCCGGCCCTCGGCGCCGGCTTCTCCTGCCTGCGGCCATCGCCGCGGTGGTGATCGCCGTTGCCGCAATCGCTTTCGTGGTGTTCGCGCAGGACCGGGATCGTCCGGCAGAGGCCAAGCCGCCGCCGACCACCTCGGCGCCTGCGCCCGCGCCGTCGGGGACCGTCGCCCTGCCGGTGGTGGTCGTTGGCGCGAACTGCGCAACGCTGGGGCAAGCCGGTCTCACCGAGACCGGTGCACCGGCGTATTGCGCACATCTGTCGGCGACCGACACCACGATATGGTCGACGTATCCCGGTGAGATCTCCAGTCCCACAGTCACTCCCGGCCCCGACGATCCGGCGCTTCCCACGGAGAGTCAGGCACCCGTGCTCGTCTGCATGGAGCAGACCGGGCAGTCGCATGTCGACTGCCACAGCGACATTCTCGAAGGCAACGCGTCTGCGACGCCGTCCCCCTAGATCGCTGGGAACTCCAGCCATTCGTCGACCATGAAACCGTCCTCGCGTGCGACGACCGTCGCACCGCCGTGGCCGGGATAGTGCGCGGGAATCACCGCGGCGCCGCGCCGGGACGCCTCGGTGAGCACTTGTTTGCGTGTCGCCGCCGCCGCCTCGAAGTCCTCGTCCCACGCACACGGATCGTTCGGTCGGCTCAACTGCATGGGGCAATGGGTCAGGTCGCCGACGAAGACGGCCGGCTTGCCCGCGTCCAGCCAGACCACGCAGGCCCCCGGCGTGTGACCCGGCGCCGGCCGCACCCACAGTGACCTGCTGATCTGATTGTCGCCGGCCCACAACTCGATCTGACCCTCCAAGGGAGACACGCTGTCTGCGAACACCGTTCGCACATGCTGCTGCACCGCTTCGTCTTCGGCCGACTGCGGCGTCGAGGTCTGCGCCGGGCCGTCGGGGCAGAAGTGCAGGTAGTCGGGTTCGGGGATCACGTAGCGAGCGTTGAAGAATGTCGGTGCCCACCCCTCGCCCGCGTGCACGGTGTTCCAGCCGACGTGGTCGAAATGCAGGTGGGTGTTCACGACGACGTCGATATCGGCGGGGTCGAAGCCCGCGCGGCCCAGCTCGTCGAGGAAGTCGGTCTGCAGATGGTCCAGCGCCGCCATCCGGGGCCGGGACTTGTCGTTACCCGCACCCGTGTCGATGAGCACCGTCAGTCCGTCCACCTCGATGACCCAGATCTGCATGGCGATGCGCCAGCCGTCGTCGTTCCAGTAGGTCGGCTTGAACTCGCTGTCTGCGCGCCAGGCGTCGGGCGGCGTATGGGGAAAAATCTCGACTGGCAGGTTGTCGACCTGGGTTTCGATGATCCGCGTGAGCGTGGCGTCGCCCAGCCGGATGCGGTCTGACGTCATGGCTTGATCCGGATGTGTCCGGGTGAGTACAGCCCGCTGCGGGTGGCGGTGCCGAGATCGAGCTGTCCCACCTGGGCGTCCACGATCGTGTCGAACTTGCGCAGCGAACCCCAGTCCCTGCCCCAGTCCTTCGACAGGTACGTCGCCATCACATGCGCGCGCAGCAGCAGGTCGCTGATGCCGAGCAGACCGCCGTTGAGGCCGTCCTCCCAGGTGTCGGTGTCCTTGCGCTTGGCGTTGTAGTCCGGCGTGATCCGGAACTTGGGGATCTCGGTGACACCGTTGGCGTGCAGCATCGGCTGCTGACACGGGAACGCCATCCCCACCGCCCAGTCCATCAGGACGGGCTGATCCGATCCCACGAATTCCTGCACCGACCGCAACTCCGGCACCCGCGGCGGGGTGACCGCGATCCAGTCGCCCGGTGTGAGCGAAACATCCTCGGCCACAACGCGTACCGCGACCGCATCGGCGGGAATCTGATCGCGGGGGAAACGCAGATTGCGCCACGACGGGGCAGGCCCGAGGTCGTAGGGCACCAGCCGGCCCCCGGGTACGGGAGCGCCGTCCGGTCCGGCAAGCGCGTACTCCAACTCGACCGTCTGACCGTCGGTCCGCGCGTTGAACACGCTGTCGCCGGTGATGGTGCCGGCAGCCGTGACCACCACAAGGGGGTGCGCATCCTCGCGGGGCGGCAGTTCATACCACGCGGATGTCAGCCGGCTCTCTTGCTGTGGCCCCTGGACGTAGCTGCCCGCCAACGGAACCTTTGCGGGGTCGAGGCCGTACGGCAGCGGAACCTTCGAGCCGTTGACGCCCGGTGTCTTGCGTTTGATCGGCTGATCCCAGTCGTAGTCGGTGCCCGGCATGGGCAGATTCATCCGGATCGTCTCGGCGACAATCTTTTCCGGCACACCGTTGGGTGTGAACCCGGTGGGACCGACACCGCCAAGCGGCCCAAGGGGACCGAAGTCACCGGGCAGCGCCTTCAGGTAGCCGTCGTTCGGGTTGGGTTCCACCAGAACGTCGTCGGCTAGACCGCAGCCGCCGGTGAAGGCGCGCAGGTTGGACCACGCGTTGGAGTACGTCGGGTACTGGCGGACCACGCCGGTCAGCATCGACCCCACGAACACGAGCACCATGAATCCCGCCGCAACCGGAATCGGTGCGGCCGTGATGGCCCGCGTCACGCGATCCTCACCCCAGCGACGGTCGGCGAAGTGCAGGTAGGTCGCCCAGATCGCCGCGAGGGCGAACAGTGCGAAGAAGATCGTGCTGACGGTGACGGGACCGATCTTCGGCATCGCGTTGTTGAACGGGACGCCGTAACTGGACACGTACCACCACCCGTTGGTGGTCGCGAAACACATTGCGAGAAGGAACAATACGGCCGACACGACCGCCATCCGGTTACGCGAGGAGCGCAGCACCGTTCTCGAGACGAGCACGGTGGCCAGCGCCGCCATCGCCGCGCCGACGGCGGCGAAGAGGCCGAAGTGGTGCACCCACTTGGTGGGCGCGAACTGCAGGAAGAAGATCGTGCCGAAGATCGTGCCGATCAGCCGCCACGCGGGCCCGCGCGCCACACCGGGCACGCGCTTGCGCCGCAACAGGATGAACAACGACGCGAACAGTGCCAGCGCGGTCATGAGGAACCCGAAGCGCCGCGACAGCGACCCGTCGACGGTCGGCAAGATCAGGTAGTAGTAGCGCAGGTTCTCGGTCCACCACTCCTGCGCGGGCCCGATGGCGGTGCGGACTCTGGTGGCCTCCAAGACCGTTGCGATGGTCTGGTCGGCGAAGACCACCGTCAGGATCACCGTTCCCGCCGCCAGCATCGGCGCCACCAGCGGCCAGGTACCGACGAGACGATGCCTGCGCACCAGGATCCGCAGGATCGGTCTGCCGCCTGCGAGCAACGCAGCGACGGCGATGAGTCCCGTCGGCTGGATGCCGAGGGTGAACGCGGCGGTCAACGTGGCGAGAGCCGCGGGTGTCATCCGTCCCGAGGCGATGGCACGTTCGATCAGCACGTAGGTGATGAGCGCGCCGGTGGCGATCTGCCCCTCGGGCCGCAGGCCGTTGTTGAACGGCATCCAGGCGGCCAGCAGAACCAGGCCGGCTGCCCACACCGCCGCCCGGCTCGACGCCACCGCCGGTCCCAGCCGCGGCAACACCTCGCGGGACAGCAAGAGCCAGCACACGATTCCGCACACCAGGTCGGGCAGCCGGATCCAGATGCTGGAATCGCTGACGCTGGTCATCAGCGCGAGCAGGTTGTAGTACCAGCCGAACGGATCCTCGGGACTGCCGAACCACCGGAAGTAGTTCGACATGTAGCCGGCATGGCCCGCGATGCGTGCCATCTGGAGCTGATAGCCGTCGTCGGATGAGTTCGCGCCGATGATGTGCCACAGCAGGAAGCTGCCGACCACCACCACATCGGTGGAGCTGAGCGTCCGCCACCGCGACGGTATGACGCGCTGCATCCGCCTGCCGTCGACCTGGTCCAGACGCCACAGCGCGACCAGGGCGATGACCGTGGCGATCATCGCCAGCACCATCGCCGACAGCTTCAAAGCCGTTGGGGACGTGGTGAATCGGGTGTCGATGACCGCCGACACCGACAGCCCCGGCGGCGCCGGGCCGGTCAGGTCGGTGAAGACGCCGACGATCTCGGGCCGCAGATTGGGGTCCGTGAAGCCGGTGTACTGGTCGGTGCCGTCGGGTTTGCGCAGCCCGACGAAGTTCGCGAACGTACCCGCCTCCGAGGAGGTGATCTCGATGCGCTGGCAGTCGGGGGACATCACCCGCGCGCGCTGCACGCTGGCGACGACGACGTTGCGGTCGGTGATGTCGACCCGCTGCGCGGTCACGGTGACGAACAGCGATTGCAGTGCGGCCTGCTTGCCGTTCTTGGGTGCGGTGCCGAGCACCATCCCGCCCGACGGGGGCATCGACCGGATGACCTCGCAGGGCACGGTCGCCGTCATCGACACCGGTGTCAGCGAGATCAGCGGTGACGTCACGTTGTTCATCTGCCCGGCCTGCGGCCAGTTCAGCGTCGCGGTGGTCTGCACCACCGGCAGCAGCGGCGTCGCGACCGAGAGCACGAAGCCGATCAGGCCGGCGATCGTGGCCACCCAGCGGGCCACCCTTGTCTCGCGCGTCATGGCAGGGCCCTGATCGGTCCGTTGCGGCTCCACCCGAACACGCGCTTGGTGCCCTGTTCGATGTCGGCGTCGGGTGCCCGCGACGACGGCACCACCCGGTCGTAGCGCTCGATCGAACCCCAGTCGCGGTACCAGTCGTCACGCAGATAGCTCGGGACCGCGGTCGTGCGGAGCAACGCCTGGATGAACAGGAACGGGCCTCCGTCCTGCGCCGACTGCCACATGTTCGACGACGACACCATCTGCTTGAAGTTGGGCTGGATGCGGTACTCGGGCAACTCGGCGACGCCAAGATGTTCGGAGAACGGCCGCTGGCAGGGGAAGTTCGCCGCGGTCGCGATGTCGAGCATCACCGGCGTCTGCGACCCGAGCAGTTGTTGCGCGGTCTCGAGCACGGGCACCCGAGGCGGGGTGAACGCGAACCACTGGTCGGTGGACAGGTTGGGGTCGTCGGCGACGATGCGCGCGACGTTGGCCTCCGGCGGCGCCCACGCAAGCGGGAAACGCAAGTTGCGCCAGGCCTTTTGGGGGAAGATGTCGATGGGCTGCACCTCGCCGAGCGCCTGGTAGCTGCCGTCGGGTCGCTGCACACCCCACTGCAGTTTCAGCGACTGGCCGTAGTTGAAGGAGCCGTCCTCTTCGAAGTACCAGATGGCGCCCGCGGCGGCGACCGTCACCAGCGGCCGGTCGGGAGTCCGCGGCGGCAGTTGATACCACGCCGACGTGACCTTCGCCGCAACGGTGTTCTCGTCGTAGCTACCCATCACGGGCGTGCGCTTGGGGTCGAGGCCGAACGGCAGGAAGGCGTTCGATCCGTTGACGCCGACGGGTCCGTAGCCGCCGCCGGTGCCCGCCGCGAAACCGATACCGACGTTCGGTTCGTTGGGGGAGCCGTCGGAGTTCACCAGGCCGGGATTGGCGGTGACGGGCTCGGCGGGCTCGAGGGTGTCGCTGACGCCGTTCGGGGTGAACCCGACCGGATCCTCGCCGCCGAGCGGTCCGTACTCGCCGATCCGCTGTCCCGGAACCGGTTGCAGCATACCGGCATTGGTGTCCGCTTCGACGAGTACGTCATCGGCCATCGAGCAGCTGGCGGAGGACAGGCCCGACATGAGCGCGCTGGCGTTGGCTTTGGCGGTGGTGTACACGGGATAGCGCTGCGCGGCTCCCTTGGCCAGCGAACCGACCTCGAGCACGACCATGATGACCGCGACCACCAGAAGCGGCGTCGACGCAAGTGCGCGGTTGCGGCCGGTGTCGGCGACCTCGGTGTGACCGGCGTAGTCCATGCGGAAGTGCAACCAGCCGGCGAGCAGGCCCGTCAGTATCGCGAGCACCAGGAAGATGGTCAGGACGGGGAACCCGGCGATCACCGGCTGCTTGTCGAACCACGGCACCCCGTAGTTGCCGACGTAGAACCAGCCGTTGATACCCGATGTCGCCCAAGCTAATACGAAGAGCAGCGCGGTCACATACAGCGCGACGTTGCGCCTGCTGTGCAGCCCGACCCTGGCGAACGAGAAAGCGGTGGCCGCGCCGAGCGCACCTGCCAGCGCGGCGAACGCACCGAACTGCACGGCCCACTTCGTCGGCGTGAACGTGAGAAGCAGAAGGCCGATGGCGGTCGTACCGATCAGCCGCCACACCGGCCCCCGCGCCATGCCGGGCACCGAGCTGCGGCGCAAGAGGACGGTCAGCATGCCGAACAGACACAGCAGAAGGACAAGCACCGCGAAGCGACGCGTCATCGACGAGTCGACGCTGTCCTCGACGGTGAGGAAGTAGTAGCGCAGGAAGTCCTGATACCAGGCGATGGTCGGGCCGACAACGTATTTGATGCGGGCCGACTCCGCGACGGTGGCCAGGGTCTGGTCACGGAACACGATGACGAAGATCAGTGCCACCGAAGCGAACAGGGTGGCCAGCGGGGCGATCAGACCGTCGACCGCGCGACGGCTGCGGATGATCCCTGCCACCGCTCGCGCACCGACGAGCAGCGGCGCCACCGCGATCAGGCCTTGCGGCGCCAGCGTCACCGAGAACGCCGCCACCACGATGGCGAACGCATAGGGCAGCAGGCGCCGGGTGCCGATCGCGTATTCGACGAGTGCCCACGCGGCGATGACGCCGAAGGCGATCAGCGGTTCGGGGCGCAGACCGTTGTTGAACGGCAGCCACGCCGCCAGGAACACCGCTGCCGCCGTCCAGACGGTGACGCGATTGGCCGCGAGCCTCTTGCCGAGCCGGGGCAGCACCCAGCGGCTCAGGATCAACCAGGCGCCGATACCGGCAAGGGTCGCCGGAATGCGCATCCAGACGCTGGCGGTGCTGATCGCCGCGAAATGTGCGAGCACGGATTGATACCAGTCGAACGGGGCCTCGGTGGTGCCGAAGAAGCGGTAGTAGTTCGCGGTGTAGCCGGCGTCGGCGGACACCCTTGCGATGGTGAGGTTGTAGCCGTCGTCCGACGAAAGGGCGCCGATGATGTGCCACAGCAGCAGCGTCCCGACGACGCCGATGTCGGCAAGCCACGTGGCGAATCCCACCCGCCAGAGTCGCCGCCACGCGTGCGCGATGCGCCTCCCGCCCCGGCGGTCCAGCAGGGCCATCGCCACCATCGAGGCGATGACGGAGGCCACCCCGAGCACCATCACGGCCAGCTTGAGGGCGCTCGGCGTGGTGATGAAGCGGGTGTCGATGTCGATGCGGCCGGACAGGCCCGTCTGCGCCGCCACCTTCAGATCGGTGAAGACGCCGGCGACCTGCGGCTTCTTCTCAGCTGAGAGGGTGCCTGCCGCACCGGGGATGCCGACGAAGTCGGCACCGACCTCGCCGGGGTTGGCCCAGAGGTGCAATGTGCTGCACGCGCCGGATTCGACGGCGGCCCGCGGCGCGACCGCGGCGACGGAATCGCGCACCGCCACCACCACGACGTCGGCGGTGGCACGCACGAACATGCCGTTACGGCTGGCGTCGATACCGCTCGGTGGCACCGTCGACACCACCAGCCCGCCCGCCGGGGGCAGGGTGGCAACCGCCTGGCAGGGAATCGAGATGTCGAGGGCCAGCGGTGCACCCGACACCAGCGGCGCGGTGATGTCGGTGATCAGACCGTCGGGACCCGACGCCTGAGGCCACAGGATGGAGGCGGTGGTCTGCTTGACCGGCAGAAGGGGAACCAGCCCGCACAGCAGCACCCCTGCGATGCCTGCCACGACGGCGACGATGCGTGCGAACCGGTGGGTCCGCTCTTGTTCGTCGCGTGGCACGAGGCTCGATGGTATTCCACGGCGCTGTCGCCGCCGACGATGCGGGGCCGGGTGAAGGGGGTCGAGTAATTCGCGGTCGTCAGGACAACCGCAGCGGTGTCGGGCTCCACAGCCCGCTGCGCGTCGCCGATCCCAGTTCCAGCCTCGCCGGCTGCGCGTTCGGGTACCACGGCGTGAGCTGCTGCAGCGCACCCCAGTCGCGGAACCAGTCGTTCTTCAGATAGCTCGGCACAGTGATGGCCCGCACCAGCAGTTCGGTGATGCCCAGCGGTCCGCCGCCCAGGTAGTCCATCACGGGTGAATTGGCCTCGGCGCCGAAGCGGTCGGGCAGGATGCGCCACTTCGGCACCTCCGCGACGCCGTACTGATGGCCGTATGGGCGCTGGCACGGGAACGCCAGGCCGACGAGCCAGTCCAGCAACACCGGATCCTGGGTGCCGACGACGTCCTGCAGGGTGCGCAGTTTCGGGATGCGGGGCGGGGTGAGGGCGATCCAGTGTTGCGGATTGAGATCGTCGTCGGTCGCGACGAGCCGCACCTGGGTGGCGGAGTCCGGGATGGCGGCCATCGGAGCGCGCAGGTTGCGCCATGCGGGCACCGCGCCGACGTCGGCGAACCCGACGCCACCGCCGGGCGCATCGGCGGCCGCCTGTGCGTCGTCGGCCCACTGCAGGGTGACCTCGCCAGGATCGAAACGTCCGGCGGCGGCGACCACCATCAGCGGCCCCGCCTCATCGCGTGGCGGCAGCCGGTACCACGCCGAGCGCAGGACGGCCGGCTGCTGGGTGCCTGCGCGCCAGCTGCCCATCACCGGTGTGGTCGCCGGGTCGAGGCCGTAGGGCAGGCGGGCCCGGGAACCGTTGACGCCCGCCGCGGCGGTGGTGCCGCCCTCGGTGCCGGCCTCGCCCGCGGTGTCGTCGGCCTCGGGTGTGTCGGCGAAGTTGGTGGCGGTGCCTGGTCCGCTCGCCACCTCGTCGGCCGACACGTCGGTTGGAATTCCGTTGGGCCCGAAGCCCTCTGCGGTGACCGCGCCGAGCGCGTCTCCGACGGGACTGTCGACGGGCTTCAGTACGGCCCCGTTCGGGTCCTGTTCGACGAGCACGTTGGAGGCCATACCGCAGGTCTTGCCGGCCACGGCCTCGAGATTGGACCGCCCGACACTCCAGGCCGGATACTGGTCGATCATCGCCAGGGTCAGCGACAGCACCTCGAATATCACAAGCACCCACGTCGCAATTGCCAACGGGGACTGCACAATACGCTGCCATCGAGTCGGCGGACCCGGCGGCGACACATCGCGTCCGGAGAAATGGAACCACGCCGCGAGCAGCAGCGCGACGAGCGAAAGTCCAAGTAGCCCTGTGGTGAAACCGAACTTCCACTCCGGGAACTGGTTGCTCCACGGCACGCCGAAGTTGGAGACGTACCACCACCCGTTGACGGTCGCGAACGACAGCGCCATCACGAACAGCACAGCCGCGGCGAACACGGCCCGGTTACGGCGCGAGCGCATCGCCACCGCGGTGACGGCGACCGCGGCCAACGCGCCGAGCGATCCGGCGAGCCCGGCGAACACGCCGAAGTGGTGGGTCCACTTGGTCGGGGTGAACATCAGCGCCAGGAACGAGATGACCGTGATGCCGATGATGCGGCGGCTGGGTCCGAGTGCGGTGCCGGGAATCCGGTACTTGCGCAGGGACATCGCCACCGAGACCGCAAGGGTCAGAAGCAGGGTGAGCACCGCGAACCTGCGGGCCACCGAGCCGTCGGGACTGGTGGTGAACAGCCGCTCGTATCGGATGTGCTCGTCGAACCAGCTCAGGCTCGGGCCCACGGCCGACTTGAACGTGTTGGCCTGCAGTTCGCCGATCAAGGTCTGATCGCGGAAGATCAAGATGATCGTCACCGTGGCCGCCGCGAGGATCGGGGCGAGCAGAGCGAGGTACCCGAATCGCGAAGTATGCGCGGCCACAATGGTTTTCAAAGGACCGACGGCGACCAGCAGCGCGCCGACCGCGGCGATGCCTGTAGGCCCGGAGAACAGCGTGAGCGCTCCGATGATGATGGCGATCGCGACCGGAAGCAACCGGCTGGTGGCCACCCCGCGTTCCACCGAGCACCAGGTGAGCAGGATGCCGAGCGCGATGATGGGCTCTGGACGCAGCCCGTTGTTCAGCGGCAGCCAGAACGCGAGGAACAACCCCGCCGCGGTCCACGCCGCGGCCTGGCTGGTCTTCACGGCCTGGCCCAGGCGCGGCAGAACCTCGCGACTGATCACCCACCAGCACGCAAGCGCCATCGCGAGGGTCGGCAGCCGCATCCACACGCTGGTGGTGCTGACATGCGCCCACAACGCCAGCAGGTCGTAGTACCAGCCGAACGGCGCCTCGGGGGTGCCGAACCAGCGGTAGTAGTTCGCCATGTATCCGGCGTGCTCGGATACCCGCGCCATGGTGAGGATGTAGCCGTCGTCCGCGGTGTTGGCGCCGACGAAGTGCCACCACACCAGTACCGCGGCGACCACACCATCCAGCGGCTTGAGCGACCACCATCGCGGCGGCAGAAAACGTTTGACCCGTCTGCCGTCGGCGGTGTCCAGAAGATGAAGGGCGATCAGCGAGATCACCGTCATCGCCACGCCGACGATCATGGCCAGCATTTTCGCCCATGTCGGAGAGCTGCTGTAGCGGGTGTCCAGCGTCGCCGAGAACTCCAGTCCGGGGGGTGCCGGACCGGAAAGATCGGTGAAGACGCCGACGATCTGGGGGCGGAAGTCGTAGCCGCCGCGCTCACCGCGCAGGGGTGCGCCCGGATCGTCGTCAAGGTTGTTGGAGCTTCCCTGCACCAGGCCGACGAACTCGCCCGTCACCTTGTCGGCCTGAGCGGTGAACGTGAGTCGCTGGCAGGCCGGGCTGAGCACCTGGTCCAGCGGTGCGCTGACGACAGGGGTGTTGCGGACGATGACGAGCAGGTCGTTGTTGACCCGTTCGATGAGCAGACCCCGGTCGATCGCCTTGGGGGCCTGCTTGGGCACCGTGGACAGCAACACGGTGCGGGCCCGATTCGGCGGTCCCGCCAGGCCGGCCGCGGCGCTGCACGGCACGGTGATCGTCAGGTCGGTGGCCACGTAGCCGATGAGCGGGGCGTCGACGCTTGCCAGCACGTCGTTCTGGGGCCAGTTCAGCGTCGCGGTGGTCTGCGTCACCGGGAGCAGGGGGGTGGCGAGCGCCATCGCCGCACCGACCAGACCTGCGACGATGGCGATGATTCGCGCGGTCCGGTGGTTAGCCCCGGTCGCCCCGTCTCCGGTCACGGGGCTTGATCTTAATTGGGCACGCGAATGGCCAGCACGAACGGCCCGATGTCGGACACCTGGAAGCGAGGATCGTCGAACAATGCCTCATCGAGGGCGACGTGGTAGCGCCGCACATTCGGCTGGTTGGGGTACACGTCGGAGGCCAGCCGCAACGTATAGGTGTCGTCGGCCCCGCGGCGCATCAGGAACACGGTCGGGGCCTTCCACGGCAGCGAATCGAGGCTGTCGACGAACTGGTCGGCGTCGGTGAGCGTCGCCCAGCCCTCGATCACCTCGGCACGCTTTTCGAACTGGGCGAGCGGGTTGGCGTAGTGCGACGTCAGGCCCTGGAACCCGTAGTAGGGGTAGTACGACAGGAAGCTGTAGTCGGCGGTGAGGACGACGGTCTGGTTGCGCGGCAGCCCGGTCACCTCGGCGATCTTTTCGTCGATCTCGCGGTAGTAGCGCTCAGCGCCAGGTGGCCTGCGATCGGCCCGCTGGCCGTCGCCGTCGGTGTCGGTATAGGCCACGACGATGTCGGACCGCAGCACATCGGGAATGTCCTGGCTGAACGTCAGCGCGCCGACGGTGCCGAGGGCTGCGGCGGCGGCGACCACGCGCTTGGCGGTTGTGCTCATCCCCGGGTCGTCCCCTGCGCTGCGCTCGGGGGCCCATCGCTCCTGCCCGCCGGCCGGTTGGTACCGCTGCGCGATCGCCAACGTGATCTCGATGAAGCCGAACGCGCCCGCGGCGGCCAACAGCACCGTCAGCGTGGGTTGCAGCCGGAACGACAACAGGGTGGTGCCGACCAGCGTGGTGAGCATCGACAGCAGCGACCACGCGTAGACGGCGACCACGGCGACGGTCAGCGCGCCGGCACGCGTCGAGGAGCGGGCACGCCACACCAACCACAGCGCGCCGATCATGCAGAGCGCGCCGAGCAATGTGAAGTGCAGCATGGGGAATTCGAGCTGCGCACCCGCCGACGGCAGATAGTGCTGGGCCGTACCGGAATCGGCGGGCTTGTCCTTGAGCGCGGCCAGCAGCCACGGGCCCAGGCCGATCAGCCACATGGCTCCGGAGATCACCGCGATGACGAGCAGTCTCAGTAGCGGTGCGGCGCTGCGGTAAGCGACGGCGAGAACGAGCGCCATGATCGCCAGCGTGAACGCGGCGAAGCCGAGAAGCAGCGAGTAGAACAGCGCTGCCACGCCGAGGAACACCCCCGTCGCGATGACGGCCGCCCATCCGCCGTTTCGGGTGCGGCCACCCAACCCCGACCACGCCAACACGAAGACGGGCGGCAGCAGCACGACGATGACGGCGGCGTACGGCTCGGCGGGTGAGTACGCCAGCGTGGCCGCGGCGGTGGCCGTCGTGACGATCAACGCGTACTCGAAGCGAATCATGGCGGCCCACAACACGAATGCGAGCACGATGGCGACCGTGATCGAGATGATCGCCCAGGGTTTGAACATCTCCCACGCGGGTGTCCCGCTCAGCGCGGCCATGCGGCCGCCGATCCAGAACCAGCCGGGCGGATAGAACGGCGGTAGACCAAAGTAGGTCATGTCGTGAAGCGAGGCGCCATCGGCGAGCCGGGTGAGGTACTCGGTGCGGAACTGCTGGTCGACGGAGATGCCGAACAGATACAGCTTCGTCGCGCCCAGTGGCATCGCCAGGGTTACCACCGAGAAGGCGGACAGGAACAGCACCGTCGCGATCCGTGCCAGGACGCAGCGTCCTCGCCGCCAGATCAGCCCGGACGCGAACAGGCCAGCCAGACAGACGAATTGGCCGACGGTGGTCAGTGCGTGCAGCTGATTCGACGAGTTGTACGCCGGCCACTCCACCCGCGCTATCGCAACGAGGGAGACCGCCGTCACGGTCACCGCGATGATGACCGCCACCGCCATCTGGCCCACTGTGGTCCAATGGCGCCGCCGCCGCGGCGACGTGGCCAGTGCGCCCCGCATCATCGACTCCCCGGTCGTCCCCTGGGCTTCGCCCGTGGGCCCATCTCTCCTGCCCACCGGACGCTAGATCGGCAGCTTGCGCATGATGGTGCGCGGGATGTGCCGGATCACCATCATCACGTACCGAAATGCTCCTGGCGCCCACACCAGTTCCTTGCCCCTGGCCGCGGCGGCGACCGCCAGTTCGGCGACGTCCTCCTTGTCGACGGTGAACGGAGCTTCCTTGGCGCCGGTGGCCTTCCAGTGCGCGATCGTCGTCCCGGTGCGAACCTGACCGGGCCTGATCACCAGGACCCGAACGCCGAACTCGCGCAACGCCTCTCCGAGTCCGAGATAAAAGCCGTCCAGCCCGGCCTTGGTCGAACCATAGACGAAGTTCGAGCGCCGCACCCGCTCACCGGCGGCCGAACTCATCGCGATGATCCGGCCGAAGCCCTGTGCGCGCATCTTCTCGCCGACGAGCACGCCGACGGAAACCGCGGCGGTGTAGTTGATCTCGGCGATCTGCACGGCCTTGCGCTGGTTCTGCCACAGTTCCTCGGCGTCGCCGAGGAGGCCGAACGCCACGATCGCCACATCTACATCACCGTCGGCGAAGGCCGCGTCGATCACCTTGGGATGGCTCTCGGTGTCCACACCGTCGAAGTCGATCCACTCCACGGATTTCGCGCCCGCCGCCTCCATCTGTGCGATGGCGTCGTCGCGCTTGGGGTGTCCGGGCACGTCGGCCAGCACGATGCGTGCCCGCGCGTTGCGCAGGTAGCGCTCGCAGATCGCCAGCCCGATCTCGGAGGTACCGCCGAGCAGCAGGATGGCTTGTGGATTACCGGTGGCGTCGAGAACCATTTACAGAAGCTCCAAGCGTCGGGCCATATCGGATGCGAAGACACCGTTCGGATCGGCCTTGCGGCGCACCGCGATCCACTCATCGATGAGGGGATACATCTTGTGGAACCTCTCCGCGCTGACCCGGGAGTCCTTGGCGGTGTACACGCGCCCGCCGAACTTCATGACGCGGTCGTCGAGTTCGTTGAGGAATTCGTTGACGCCGGGCTTGTTCGGGAAGTCCATCGCGACGTTCCAGCCGGCCATCGGGAAGCTCAGCGGTGCCCGGTTGCCGGGGCCGAACAGTTTGAACACGTTCAGCGCGGAGTAGTGCCCGCGGGTCTGGATCCAGCGGATGATGGCCTTGAACTCGTCGAGCGCATCGGGCGGCACCAGGAACTGATGCTGGGCGAAACCCGCTGGGCCATAAGCATTATTCCACCCACTGACCAGATCCAGCATGTGGTAGAACTGCGACAGGTTCATGATCTTGCCGCTGTAGGTCCCGCCGAGTCGGTAGTACACCTCGCCGATCGCCATGAACGACAGCTTGTTCATCGCGCTGACGGGGAACACGTTCGGTACTGAGAGTAGTTGCGGCGCATCGAATTTCAGCGGGTTTTTCGCGAGCTTGGGGGGCAGCTGGTCCAGCGTCGCGAGACTGCCGCGGCTGACAGCGGCGCGGCCGAGCTTGGGCGGCGGGCTGATGAGGTCGAACCACGCACTGGAGTACGTGTAGCGGTCTTCGCTGCCGTCGAGGTGTACGGCGATCGTTTCGTCGAGGTCCTTGGTGGACACGCCGTCGGCGATGAAGTAGGCGGTCTCGGTCCTTGTCATCGCGATGCTGGCGCGCAGCACGATGCCCGTAAGGCCGTTGCCGCCGACGGTCGCCCAGAACAATTCGCTCTCGGATCCGTCCGGGGTGAGGGTGCGCACCTCGCCGTCGGCCATCAGCAGGTCCATCGACACCACGTGGTTGCCGAAGCTGCCTGCGCTGTGGTGGTTCTTGCCGTGGATATCGGAGGCGATGGCTCCGCCGATGGTGACCTGCCTGGTGCCGGGGAGCACGGGAACCCACAGCCCGAACGGAAGCGCCGCCTTCATCAGCTGATCCAGGCTGACACCGGCGTCGACGTCGGCCACCGCGGTGTCGGAGCTGACCGAATGGATCCGGTTCAGCGCGGTCATGTCGATGACGAGACCGCCGCCGTTGCACGCCTGGTCGCCGTAGGAGCGGCCGAGGCCCCGCGCGAGGATGCCGCGGCGCAGGAAATCCGGGCTGGAAGCGGCTGGGTCGTTGGCTTCGCGGACGGCTTTGGCGATCAGCTCGACGTCCGGTGTGAAGAGGACCTGCGCGACCGACGGAGCGGTGCGCCCGAACCCGGTCAGGGCGCGGGAGGTCGTCGGAACGTTCTCGAACATCGTGACGAGGGTACCGTGCGCCGGTCACGGCCCGGCTGAGCCGACGGTCGGCTAGCGCAGCCGGAAGATGACGGCGCGCTGCACGATGAAGTTGATGACGGTCGCTGTGCCCTGTGCGATGACGAACGCCACCGGCACACGCCACGGCTTGTCGTCCCACGCCATGTAGAAGACATAGTTGATGCCGACCTGCACGGCGTAGGTGACCGCGTAGAGCGCGCAGACCGCGATGAATCGCGCGGTGCTCGGCGGCGCCTGGAACGTCCAGCGCCGGTTGATGAGGTAGGCGGTCGTGGTTCCCGCGATGAAGCTGATGGTCTTGGCGACGTTGACGTGCAACCCGGCCGCGAGCAGCGCGATGTACAGCCCGAAGTCGACGATCGCGGAGAGGCCTCCGGTGACGATGAACCGCCAGGCCTGCGTCGTCAGACTCAGGCCAGGGGGCATCGGGGGCTCGGCCACCCGGGCAGCTTAGCCACCCAGTCCGCTGGCGTTCAGCACGGCGCGCAATGCGTCGAGGGCCGCGCCGAACGCGTGGTCGGCGGGAGTGCCGAAGCCGACGACCAGGCCGTCGGGCCGCGCCACCTCGGGGCCGGCCTGCGGATGGCGCATGATCGACAGACCCTGAAGCCCGACGCCGGCCTCGCCGGCGCGTTGCAGCACCTCCTGTTCGGCGCCGTCGGGCAGCGTCAGGGTCAGGTTCAGCCCGGCGTCCAGTCCGCGGATCTCGATGTCGGTGGCTGACAGAGCCTGGACCACGAGATCGCGTCGCCGCCGGTAGCGCATGCGCATGCGGCGGATGTGTTTGTCGTAGCCGCCGCTGGTGATGAAGTCGGCCATGGTCAGCGCGGCGACGCCGTCGACATAGAACTGGGACCCCCCTTCGGCCGCGATGACGGGGTCGACGAGTTCGGCAGGCAGCACCATCCAGCCCAGGCGCAGCACGGGGGACAGGCTCTTGCTGACGGAGCCCAGATAGACGACGCGCTCGGGACTCAGCGCCTGCAGCGCACCGATCGGTTGGCGGTCGTAGCGGAACTCGCCGTCGTAGTCGTCGTCGATGACGAAACCGTCGGTGCGCTGGGCCCACTCGACGACAGCGGTTCGCCGTGACGGGTGCAGCGGCATCCCGTACGGGTTGTGGTGTGCGGGGGTGAGGAGAACGGCGGGCGCATCGAGCTGGTCGAGCTCGGACACCACGGCGCCGTGGTCGTCGAGACCGATTGGGACGGTTGAGATTCCCATGGCGGTGAGCGCGTCGCGGAAGACGAACAGCCCGTACGCCTCGACGGCGATCGGCCGCTCGGTTCCGAAGACCCTGCCCAGCAGTTCGACGGCGTGCCGCACACCCGCGCAGATGACGATCGAATCCGACGACGTGCGCACACCGCGTACGCGCGCCAGGTAGTCGGCGAGCGCGTCGCGCAGTTCGGGTCGGCCGCGCGGATCGCCCATGCGCAGCGCCTCGGTCGGGGCATTGGTGAGTGCGCGGCGAGTGGAGGCCGCCCACTCGCTGCGGGGGAACTCCGACACGTCGGGGTTACCGGGCTGCAGGTTGTGCGTCGGGACCACCGGCACCCCGCGCGGGCGGGCGGGAAGTTGGGCGCCGCTGGTGTTCACCACCCAGGTGCCCGCCCCCTGCCGCGATGCGAGCCAGCCCTCCGCGACCAGTTCGGCGTAGGCCTCGGCGACCGTGTTGCGGGCCAATCCCAGATCGGCGGCCAGCGACCGCGAAGGCGGAAGCATGGTTCCGGCCGCGAGTCGGCCGGACCGAACGGCGTCGCGCAGCGCGGCGAGCAGCAGCTCACGGGTGCCGCGGGCGCCCGGGGTGATGGCCGCTCGTAGGTCGAGGTGGAGGTCACGACTGCCGGGATTGGCCCACGAAGTCATGCGCGTATTCAACCATGTATATAGGATTATCGGCAGTAGCGTTGGTGGCATGACAACAACATTGAGGACCTTGGAAACGGTGGAACGCATCAAGATCTACAAGACGTCGCCCGAGTTGTACGACGCGATGATGGCGCTGAGCAATGCGGCGGCCAAAGACCTCGAGGTCGAACTCGGCGAGCTGATCAAGATCCGCGCGTCGCAGATCAACCACTGCGCCTTCTGCCTCGACATGCATACGCGGGACGCGCGCAAGCACGGTGTGAAGGAGCAGAAGCTGGACGTGCTGGCGGCGTGGCAGGAGGCGGGGAGCCTGTTCACCGAACGTGAGCAGGCCGCGCTGACGTTGACCGAGGCGATCACCAACCTGAGTGACGGCCATGTCCCCGACGAGGTCTACCAGCGGGCCGCGCAGGTCTTCTCCGACCGCGAGCTCGGTCAGGTGATAGCGATGGCGGTGACCATCAACGCGTGGAATCGCATCAACGTCGCGGTCCGCGTGCAACCGCCGACCCGCTGAGAGCTGGAACCGTATCGGCGTGACTCCGGCTGCAGCTGCCGCGTCGCTAATACGGTCGAGGGGTGCAGACCCGGTCCGGTGCAGAGATCGTCATCGATGGTGACATCGTCTACAAGCTGCACCGGCCGGGAACCGACCCGCTTCAGTTGACGACCCGGCTGCGCGTCGCAGCCGGGTCGCAGTCGCTGGTGCCACCGCTGTCGTTGGTGCCCGAACAGGTCGGCGATCGGTGGCGCACGAGCTGGCTCCGCGTGGAAACCGTTGTGCCGCAACCAGAATTCCTGCCCTGGGCCGAGGCGGGCGGGCTGCTGGCCCGTCTGCACCATGAGGAGCTTCCCGAGCGGATGCCGGTGCACGGATGGCCTCAGCGGCTGCGACGGGCCGTAGGCGCGCTGCGTGGCCCGTCCGCCGCCACTGTGCGGCGCGCGGCCGAGGCCCTGCCCGCCGAGGTGTGGCGCGCGGACTCACCCGGGCGTCCGGCGACGTTGGTGCACGGCGACTTCCACCTTGGGCAGCTCGGTCGGCGGGATGGGGCATCGCCATGGCTTCTGATCGACGTCGACGATCTCGGCGTTGGCGACCCGGCGTGGGACCTCGCCCGCCCGGCCGGCTTCTGGGCGGCGGGGCTGATCCCCGACGCCGATTGGGCGGCCTTCGTCGAGGCGTATCGAGATGCTGACGGGCCCGCCCTGCCAGCGGGTGACCCGTGGCCGGTTCTCGAGCCGTTCGCCAGGGCTGCGGTGGTGCAGGCCGCTGCGTATGAGCCCGATGACGAGCTGCTGGTGGCGGCCTGCGCGAGGATGGCTAGCTAGAGAAGAACAGGCGGCCGAAGCCCTGCTTGCGGTAGTGCTTGTTGCCACGGTGGCCCCAGCCCGGGCCGCCGTAGTCATAGCCGCCGTAGCCCGGTTGACCGCCGTACCCCTGCTGAGGTGGGGGCTGCGGTGCGGACTGAACGAACCGATTCTCCATTTGAGTCAGGGACTCGAGCTCGCCGAAGTCGAGAAAGATGCCGCGGCAGGTGTCGCATTGCTCCAGGTGGATGCCGTTTCGCTCGTACGTCTTCATGACACCGGCGCACTTCGGACACAGCAGCGTGTTCGCGGTGCCGGGCGACGGCATGGGCTTCGGCGGTTCGTATGGCGGGATGCTCATATGTCGACAACGCTGGACGAACCTGGGAAGTGCCTGGGAACGAGATTGCGCCCCCGAGCTCAGAAAGGTGGCGGATCGTCGTGCGCTAGGCGGCGTGGACGGATGGCAAGAGCGGCATCGGCCCAAGCGGTTCCGGGAACCTTGAGCCGCTCCCGATTCTGCGATCGCTGGCCCGCTTCGGCTTCGATGGCGGTTTGATTGTGTCGCCGTTCGTCGTCGATGGCGGCGGCGCGGTTCTGGGCGCGGGCTTGCTTGCGGCGCGGCATCATCAGGCCGCGGTTCGGTTGGGCGGCAGCCCCATTGGTCGGTACACAGACGGGTGCGGTGGGCCGGCACAGCGACGGGAACTGTATTCGGCTGCCGGGGTGGGTGGTGTAGCGCTGACCGCGTGGTGAGCGCCAGTGGACGGTGCCGTCGGGGAGCTGTTGATCGTGCCAGCCCCAGAATGTCTTGAGCAGGTGGTGTTTTCGGCATAGACATTTGAGATTGGATGCCTGCGTCGGGCCGGTCGGGTGGGCGATGGTGTGGTCGATGTCGCAGCGCTGGGCGGGTTGATCGCAGCCCGGGAACCGGCACGTCATATCGCGGCACCGCACGAACCACGCCAACACCGCCGACGGGATGTAGCGCCGCTCTGGTGCGGCGCCACCGGGATGGACGATCGGCACGATCTTGGCGGTGCCCGCGATCTTGGCGGCCAGCAGCGGGGCGGGCAGCATCCCGCCGCCCAGCAATGCCGCGGGTGCGGTGGCCGCGGGTCCGGGCGGCGGGGGTTCTGACAATGCTTCTCGCAGTGTCATGTTGAGCAGTTCAGCGCGCGTCGGTCCGGGTTCTGCTCGTCCGTCGAGCTGGGCGGGGGTGTCGTCGGACAGCGACTCGTCGTCGACCACGACGTGGATCACCACCGTGCTGGGCTGGGTGCCGGCGGCGGCACACTGCGGGTCATCGCATAAGCAGGTGAGTCGGTCGCCGCCGTGGCCGATCGCACCCAACGCGTCGGCGCGGCGTTGTTCGTGGGTGCGCGGATCACCCTCGCAGACGACGCCGGCCATGGCGTCGAGGCGTTGGTCGAGGGCCTCGGCGTCGGTGGCCAACAACTGCCCGGTGATGTCGGCGCTGCCCGACCCGTCGTCGGGGGTGTGGACATCGACATGGCGGCCACGGGAACGGTCTTCGGTGCGCCGCACCGCGGCGGGGTCAAAGCGGTCGACCCAGTAGTCGATGGCCTGCTCTGTCTTGGCTACCGACAGCGAGCCCCACCCGGTGAGGTGGGCGGCGATCTCGGTGTCCACTTTGGCTCTGGCGTCCTTGTCGCGGATCAGCCGGGTCCGTGCGGCGACCGCGGACACCAGCCGGTAGTTGATGGCGCCGGCGGCGAACACCTCAGCCACCCGCGGCAGGCGATGCCGCAGGTCGTCGGCGACCACCAGTTGGTGGGCGGCCACCCCCAGCGACACGTTCTGCGCGGCGGCGATCGATGCGGCGACGGCGTCCCAGTTGTCCAGACACCACTGCTCGCGTTCGTCGGACCCGTCCGCGGCGAGCATCCGTTCGAGTTCATCGGCCATCGCGGCCAGGCGGCGCGCGCAGGCCGCGTTCTCCACCCGCGCCCACGCCCCCACCGCTTCAGCGTGCCGGGAGGCTTCAGCCGCTGCGATCAATGAATCGAACATACATTCGACACTAGCCGTGAAGCCGACACGAACAAGCAGGTCAACCCCAGCCTGTGGATAAAAACGCGATTGGGGATAACTCGCCCGAAACGCCTGAGCGTCAGACCTCGATGCGCGACCCGACGACGACGGTACGGCCCAGCGGCAGACCGAAATGCCTGGCGGCATCGGCGGTGATGTGCGATGTCGCGATGAACAGACGCTTGCGCCACGCCGCCATCGTCGGAGCGTCGCCAAGGCACAGGTCGAGCTTCGACAGGAAGAAGGACGCGTTTTCCAAGTCGATCGGTCCCTCGGTCTCGTCGGGACTCAGCAGTGCAAGGGCACTCGGCACATCAGGCCGCTCCATGTATCCGTAACGCGATTGCACATGGACGATCCCGTCGTTCGCATAGCCGAGGTCGTCGTGTGACATTCGTTCGGAATCGGGCACCCGGGGCACGTCCTCGGTCTCGATCGTCAGGATGATGACGTGCTCGGCCAGCACATGGTTGTGCTCCACGATGGCGCGCATCGCCAACGGAGCCGTATCTCGGCCCCGGTTGAGGAACACCGCCGTGCCCGGAATGCGGACCAGCGGCGGGTCGAGGTGCACCAGCTCGTCGACGAACTCGCGCAACGGCCCCTCGGCCTTTTCCCTTGCGCGCGTGATGATTCGGCGACCCCTCTGCCACGTCGTCATGACGGTGAAGGCGACGACGGCGATCGTCAGCGGTAGCCATGCACCGTGCACGAGTTTGGTGAGATTGGCCGCGAAGAACATCAGGTCGACCAACAGCAGCAGGCCGCCGCCGATCAGCACACCCCACAACGGCCATCCCCACCGCGTCCTGGCGTAGTAGAGGAACAGCGTGGTGGTGATCGTGATGGTTCCGGTGACCGCCATGCCGAACGCGTATGCCAGCGCCGCGGAGCTCCGGAACGCGAAGACCAGGATCAGCACCGCGACCATCAGGGCCGCGTTGATCCACGGCACGTAGATCTGGCCGATGGTCGACGCCGAGGTGTGCTCGATACGCAGTCTCGGCAGATAGCCCAGCCGCGCGGCCTGCGACGCCACGGAGAACGCGCCAGTGATCACCGCCTGCGAGGCGATCACCGTGGCCGCTGTTGCCAAGAGCACCATGGGGATTCGCGCCCACTCCGGAGTGAGGAGGAAGAACGGGGCGGTCACCGTCGACTCGTCGGCCAGCACCAGGGCACCCTGGCCGAAGTAGTTCAGCGTGCAGGCGGGAAGGACGAGGCCGAGCCAACCGAAGGTGATCGCACGCCTACCGAAATGCCCCAGGTCGGCGTACAGCGCCTCAGCGCCGGTGACCGACAGAACGATCGCCGCGAGTGCGAAGAACGCGATGTGGAAGTGGCCGGCCATGAAGGAAAGCGCGTACGTCGGTGACAGCGCCTTGAGGATCTCGGGGTTGTCGACGATGCCGCGGATCCCGCACGCGCCGATTGCGGTGAACCACAGGATCATCACCGGGCCGAAGAACCGGCCGACGGTGGCGGTGCCGCGGCTCTGTACGGAGAACAACCCGACGATGATCACCGCGGTGATCGGCACGATGAAGTCTTTGAAGCCGGGGTCGATCACCTGGATGCCTTCGACGGCTGAGAGCACCGAGATCGCCGGCGTGATCATGCTGTCGCCGAAGAACAGCGCCGCGCCGAAGATCCCCAGTGTGGAGAGCATCACCGCGGTGCGCCGCCCGCGCCTGCCGGTCCAGCGCCGCAGCAACGTGATCAGCGCCATGATGCCGCCCTCGCCGTTGTTGTCGGCGCGCATCACCAACGTGATGTACGTGAGGGTGACGATGATCATGACCGACCAGAAGATCAGTGAGACGACGCCGTAGACGTTCTGCGGGGCTACCGGGACGGGGTGCGGGTCGCCGGGGTTGAATACCGTCTGGATTGTGTAGATCGGGCTGGTTCCGATGTCGCCGAACACCACACCCAGTGCGGCGATGATGACGCTCAACCGCAACGCCTGGGTGCCGGCCGTACGGTCCACACGAGGGACAATACGGTGACGCTGCTCGTGCGGCCCTCGTAATCGCGCCGACGGGGTAGATGATGGCGAGATGGCCGACGGAGATCTCGAGGATCTGGACGCGCTGTACGCCGCCAAGCTCGCCGACTTCACCCAGCTACGCACCACGCTCGCCGCGGAGGCCAAGAAGCGCGGCGACGCCGAAACCGCCAAACAGATCAGCGCGGCGCGCAAGCCCACCTCCGCCGCACACACCGTCAACGTTCTGGTGCTCACCGATCCGGCGGTCAGACGACGCCTCACCGATCTGGGCGAGCGACTACGCGCCGCTCACGCCGGAATGGACGGCGGCCTCATCCGCGAGCTGACCGCGCAGCAGCGCCGCCTCATCGACGAGCTGGCGCGCGCCGCGTTCAAGGCCGCTGCCGTCACGTCGCCGACTGCGACGCTGCGGGAAGACGTGACGGCCACCCTGCAGGCAGCGATCGCCGACCCCGAAGTCGCCGCGCGACTCGGCCGCCTCACCAAGGCCGAGCAGTGGTCGGGGTTCGGCGAGTTCGGTGACACCGCAATCGTTTTCAAGCCCACCCGCGCCCGCAAGACCAAGCCCGAGGCCGAGGCGGAAAAGCCGCCTCCCGGCAAGGAATCCGGCGATGACCGCGGCGCCGAGGAACGCCGCCGTCAGCAGCAGGCACGTGCGGCGCTGGCCGCCGCGGAACGTGCCAGGGCCGACGCCGATGACGCCGTCAAGGAGCTGCAGTCCGATCTCGCCACGGCCCGGCTGCGTCGCGACGATGCGCGCAGGCGGCTCAAGGACGCCGAAAGTGCGCTGACCGCAGCCGAAGACGCCTACGAGCAGGCGAAGCAGTCCGCGCGTGACGCCGCGGCCGTCGTGAAGGAAGCCAAAGCGGGCCTCAAGCGCGGCAGCTGATCTCCATGCTGTCGGCGTCTCGTGCCGGGAAGCTGACGCTGACATAGCCGTTCGCCGGCTCCCGCACGTACTCGAGGTAGGGCGCCAACTGGGGCATCGAGGTGTTGTCGGCGACGACGAGCGTGCCCGGCGAGAGGCGGGGTTCAAGGAGCTCCAGCACTGGAATGTAGAGCTCCTTCCAGCCGTCGAGCAGGACGAAATCCACTGACCCTTCGAGATCCTTGAGGGTCGCGAGCGCGTCACCTTCCAGCACGTCGATGACGTCGTCGAGGCCGACCTCGGCGAATGTCTTCTTCGTCGCGGCCACTTTCGCGGCGCTGAGCTCGGTGGTGACGACCCGCCCGCTGCCGTTGTCACGGACGGCCGACGCCAGGTGGATGGCCGAGATTCCGAGAGACATGCCGAACTCGACGATGGTGGCCGGTCGGGCCGCGCGCACCAACGAGTACAGCAGTCGGCCGGAATCCGCCGTCACAGGCAGGTAGTAGTCACTGAACGCGTCCGCCCGTTCCTGGGCACTGGCCGACTCAAGGCGCGAGAAGTCGGTGCCGCCGTCGCGCATCGATGCGAATTGTTCGGCCGACTCGGCGTACATGCGCTCGAGGGCCGTGGCGACTTTCGGGTTCTGAAGTGTGGAGGTCACCCCCCGAACCTATCCACCCGATCTGAACGATTCCTGAGGGGCTGCGTGCCAGGATGAGACGAGGGCCATGGCCGCTATCGACAGGTCGACACAGCGCGTGATCGCGGTGATCGCGCTCATGGCCGTTGCCGCCTTGGCGCTGCGCGGCCACATCCCCGGTGTCTCCGGCGGGGGGCCGCTCAGCGAGCGCGAACGGCCGCAGAGCAATCCCGCCGCGCTCGTCGTGGTCATCGCGATGGTCTGCGCGGCGGTGGTGATCATCGGGTTCGCGATCATCGCCAGGCTGCGCGACCGCACCCCCCGGGCCAGTTCGGCAGGACCCCTGCCCCGTAGTTCGGGCGCCATAGGGCGCCCCAGTTGGCGCTTCACCCTCGTCGTGCTCGCTCTGGTCATCGGCTGGCTGCTGCTCGTGCTGTTGTTGGCGCGACTGGGTGGTCCCGCCGAAGAACCGTCGTCCGCAACGCCGGCGGCTACCGATACCACCGCTTCGGCACAGGACACCGCATCGCGATCGGCGCCGGACTCCGAACCAGACCCGGAATCGGACACCAATCTCGTCGGCTACCTGATCCCGCCGATGCTGATTCTGATGGTCGTGGTGGTCGTCGGAACGGCGGTCGTCTCGCGGCGCCAACGAACGGAAGCAGCGCAGTACTTCGCCGACGAGGACGACACGAGCCCGTCGCCGCCGACAGCGGGGGAGTCCCTCGTTCGTGCGGCCGAGGTCGGGCTCGCCGAGATCGGCGATCGCACCCGCGAGCCGCGCGAGGCCATCATCGCCTGCTACGCGGCGATGGAACGTGAGCTGACCCGAGTACCCGGCGCCGTCCCACAGGACTGCGACACACCGTCGGAGGTACTCGCCCGGGCGGTGGACAACCGCGCGCTGCGCGCGGACAGCGCCACCGAGCTGGTCGAGTTGTTCGAAGAGGCGAGGTTCTCTCCACATGTCATGACCGAGGCGCATCGTGACGCAGCCGTGCAGGTCTTGGAGCGTGTGCTGGCCGAACTGCCCGACGACGCTGCGCGGAGCCTCGCATGAAAAAGCTTGTCGCAGCGGGGTTCTTGATCGTCATCGGCGTGGAACTCATGGCATTCGCCGGTGCCGACCGACGATTGATCCTCATCATGTCCGGGATCGCGCTCGCCTGTGCGCTGCTTGCCGTGCGGTGGTTCCTGCTGCGCGAGGCCGAGCTCGGCGACGAGGAGCCGCGCGCAGACGATGCCGCAGAGTCGTTGCGCCGCTGGCTGTCCCGCACTGAAACGTTGATCAGCCAGGCCGACGCCACCCGCAGGGACTGGGACCGGCATCTGCGGCCCACGCTGGCCCGGCAGTTCGAAATGGCGACCGGGCAGAAGCGAGCCAAGGACCGCGCCGCCTACAACGCGACCGGACGGATGCTGTTCGGTACGGACCTCTGGGCGTGGGTCGATCCCGAGAACGTGGCGCGCGGCGGGGTCGACGAACCGGGACCGGGGCGCGATGCGCTCGACGAAATTCTGCAACGGCTGGAGCGGGTGTGATGGAGTCCTCGAGCACGACAACCACCGCGAACTGCGAATCGGTTCTCGACGAGATCGGCCGGGTGGTGGTCGGCAAGCGCGGCGCGCTCACCCTCATACTCATCACGGTGCTGGCAGGCGGTCACGTGCTCATCGAGGACCTTCCCGGCCTCGGCAAGACGCTCATCGCGAGGTCGTTCGCCGCGGCGCTCGGGCTGGACTTCAAGCGGGTGCAGTTCACCCCGGACCTGCTCCCCGCCGATCTGCTGGGGTCGACGGTGTACGACATGCAGTCCGGCCGATTCGAGTTCCGCCCCGGACCGATATTCACGAATCTGCTTCTCGCAGACGAGATCAACCGAACACCGCCCAAAACGCAGGCGGCGCTTCTCGAGTCGATGGCCGAGGGGCAGGTCAGCATCGACGGTGTCACACACAAGCTGCCCGCCCCGTTCATCGTGCTGGCCACCGACAACCCGATCGAGTACGAGGGCACCTATCCACTGCCGGAGGCGCAACTGGACCGGTTCACCATCCGGCTCGAACTGCGGTATCTGTCCGAACAGGAGGAGGCGTCGATGCTGCGCCGCCGGATCGATCGTGGTTCCGCCGACCCGACGGTGCACCAGGTCGTCGATGCGCATGAACTGCTCGCGATGCGCGAGGCGGTGGAACAGGTCACCGTCCATGACGATGTGCTCCGCTACGTGGTGTCCCTGGCCGCGGCGACACGTCAGCATCCGCAGGTCGCGGTGGGCGCCAGCCCGCGGGCCGAGCTCGACCTCGTTCAACTGGCCCGGGCCCGCGCGTTGCTGCTCGGCCGCGACTACGTGATCCCCGAAGACGTCAAATCGCTTGCCGTGGCGTCGATGGCTCACCGGATCAGCCTGCGTCCGGAGATGTGGGTGCGCCGGGTCCACGGCAGCGATGTGGTCGAGGAGCTGCTGCGACGGCTGCCCGTACCGCGGACACAGGTGTGACCCGATGTGATCGAGAGCCGTAACACCGAGGCCCAGTTACGTTGGCGCCCTTCGTCACTCACGCTGGCGATGCTCACCTGCGCAGCGGTATTGCTTGCGGTGGCGGTGATCGGCTCGCTGTGGCAGCTCGTGGCGTTCGCGGCGCCGTTGCTTGGCGTGGTGTGCTCGGTCGGTTGGCAGCGTCCTGTCCCCTCGGTCATCGTGCGCGGTAATCCCGGGACGCACCGCTGCTTCGAGAGCGAACCAGCCGAGGTGACGGTGTGGGCGGTCGCCGAACCCGAGACCGATTCCGATGCACTCGAACTCAGCGTCGAGGTGGTCGACGGAATGCGAATCGAGAAATCCGAGAAGGAGTCGCCTGTTCGGGGCACCGCCGTCGTCGCCGCGGACCGCTGGGGCCGGTACCCGATCCAGGGCCGGATCACCGTGGCCGCGCGCGGCGGACTGCTCCAGGGGACCGGCGTCGTCGATGCCGCGGACGTATACGTGTTCCCGATGGCACCGCCACAGTCGACGGCGATTCCGCGGACCGACCTGCTCGACCGCCTCGGCACGCACCTCACCCGGCACATCGGGCCGGGCGTCGAGTACGCCGATGTCCGCAAATACGTGCCCGGTGATCACCTGCGCACGGTCAATTGGCCGGTGAGTGCGCGCCGGGGCAGTCTGCACGTCACACAACGGCTCACCGATCGCGCCGCCGACGTGGTGGTGCTGGTGGACAGTTATCCGCAGCCTGCCGGCCCCGCTACCGAGGCCACCGACCGAACGGTGCGGGGCGCGGTTCAGGTGGTGCAGAGCGCGCTGCGCAGCGGTGACCGGGCGGGGGTCGTCGCGCTCGGCGACCGGCGCCCACGCTGGCTCGGCGCAGACATCGGACGGCGCCAGTTCTATCGGGTACTCGACGCGGTGCTCGCGGTGGACGGCGGCTTCGAAACCACGCCGGGCACACTGGCCCCGCGCGCGGCGGTCCCGCCCGGCGCCATCGTCGTCGGGTTCTCCACTCTCCTCGACACCGAGTTCGCGCTTGCCCTGATCGACCTGCGCAAGCGCGGGCACACCGTCGTCGCCGTCGACGTACTCGAGGGGGTGCCGTTCGCGGACGAATGCGACCCGGTGGTCGCCCGCATGTGGTCGCTGCAGCGGGCATTCATGTACCGGGACATGGGCACCGTCGGCGTCGACGTGGTCGCATGGCGTCAGGTCGACACCCTCGACGCGGCGATGCAGCTGGTACCGGATCATCGGCGCACCTCGCGGAGGCGGCGATGAACCGCGCCCTGTCGACCGCCTTCGGCCTGGTGATGATCGCGGCGGCCGCCGTCGCCGCGGATGATGCGGCGCTGATCGCAGCGGGACTGGCCACGTGTGCAGTGTTGGTGGGCAACGTCTTTCGGCCCTTTGCCACGCTGGCGGTCCTGGCCGCTGCCGCCGCGCTGGTGCTCAACGACGCGCCGGCCATGCTGGCCGCACTGTCCGGACTCTGTGCGGCCTGCTATCTGGTGCTCCGCCACACCGCTGCCATCACGGCGCCGACGGTCATTGGCGCCGTGGGGTTTACGGCAGTCGGGCTGGCAGCGGTGTCACTGCCGCTCGAGCTGCCGTGGGTGCCGCTGATCGCGCCGGTCGCCGTGCTCACGCTGGTTGCGCTCGCCACGCGGCCGTACTGGGCCGACCGAGTGTCCCGCGCCGCCCGTTAACCCGGATACTCGTCGTGCCGATGCCACCACTGGTACGGGGCGCTCTGGGGGTATCCCGGCGGGGAGTCCTCCCAGTCCTCCTGGCGGCCGAACGCGGTGATGTCGAGATAGGCCCATGTCGTACCCATCCCCTCGTCGCCCCGGTTGTCGATGAAGTACGTGCGGAAAATCTCATGGCCGTCACGCAGGAACGCGTTGGTGCCGTGCCATTCGTCGACATCGAAGTCGGCGTCGAAACCATCGGTGATCGTGTACCAGGGGATGTCCCAGCCCATCCGGCTCTTCAAGTCGGTGATCCGCTCCTGCTCGGCCCTGGAGACGAAGACCAGCGTGGTGTCGCGAGCGTTCAGGTGCGCGAGGTGCGCGACCTGATCCGCCATCAGCGAGCAGCCGGGGCAACCCTTGTCAGGCCAGCCGTCGACGTCGGGCTGGTAGAAGAACCGGTACACCACCAGCTGCCGCCTGCCGTGAAACAGATCGTGCAGGCTGGCCGGCCCGTCGGGGCCGTCGAACAGGTAGTCCCTGGCCACGGTCATCCGCGGCATCCTGCGCCGCTGCGCGGCGAGCGCGTCACGGGCCCGCGTGAGCTCCTTCTCCTTGACCAACAGTTCCTCGCGGGCTGCGGTCCACTGCTTGGGCGTGACAATCGGTGGTAGGTCCATGGACAGATAGACCAACCGGACGCGGCGGATTCATCGCGACGACTATGTTGCTTGGTTACGACCTGCGGGTTTGTAAGCGAAATGTTCAGCGAGACGCTTAGATTCGGGAGAGCCGTCATGTCCAGTGATGTGCGCAAGGCAGTCACCGGTGCATCGATCGGCAACGCCGTCGAATGGTTCGACTTCGCGATCTACGGATTTCTGGCGACGTTCATCGCCGCCAACTTCTTCCCCGCGGGCGACGAGACCGCGAACCTGCTGAAGACGTTCGCGATATTCGCCGCAGCCTTCTTCATGCGGCCGCTCGGTGGTTTCGTGTTCGGTCCGCTCGGCGATCGGATCGGACGCCAGCGCGTGCTGGCGGTGGTGATCCTGTTGATGTCCGGCGCAACGATCGCCATCGGTCTGCTCCCCACGTATGCCTCGATCGGCGTCGCGGCCCCACTGCTGCTGTTCTTCCTGCGGTGTCTGCAGGGCTTCTCGGCGGGCGGCGAGTACGGCGGCGGGGCGGTCTACCTCGCCGAGTTCGCATCCGAGAAGCACAGGGGTCTGACCGTCACGTTCATGGCGTGGTCGGGTGTCGTCGGTTTTCTGCTCGGATCCGTGACCGTGACGCTGCTGCAGGCGCTGCTGCCGACGGCGGCGATGGAGAGCTACGGGTGGCGCATCCCGTTTCTGATCGCCGGGCCACTGGGTCTGATCGGTCTCTACATCCGGCTGCGCCTGGACGACACCCCGCAGTTCGCCGAACTCAGCAAGACCGAACAGGTGGCCTCCTCGCCGTTGCGCGAAGCGGTGACCACGTCGTGGCGGTCCATCCTGGCTGTGATCGGACTGTTCATCGTCTTCAATGTCGGCTACTACGTGGTGTTCACGTTCCTGCAGACCTACCTGTCCGTGACGCTGAAGTTCTCCAAGACCGAGGCCTTCATGTCCATGACGCTTGCGACGTTCGTGGCGCTGGTGCTCATCCTCCCGCTGGCGGCGTTGTCGGACCGCATCGGGCGCAAGCCGATGCTCATCGCGGGATCGTTGGCGTTCGCGGTTCTCGCCTATCCGTTGTTCCTGCTGCTGAACTCCGGGTCGCTGGCCGCGGCGATCACCGCCCACTGCGCGCTGGCGGCCATCGAGTCGGTCTACGTGTCGACCGCGGTGTCGGCCGGCGTCGAGATGTTCGCCACGACAGTGCGCTACAGCGGCTTCTCCATCGGTTACAACATCTGCGTCGCGGGTTTCGGTGGCACCACGCCCTACGTCGTCACCTGGCTCACGGCGCAGACCGGCAACAACACGGCACCCGCGATCTATCTCTGCGTGGCAGCTGTGATCTCGCTGTGCACGGTCCTGACGCTACGGGAGACCGCGGGCAAACCGCTTCCGCAGACGAGCGCCCGCGGACTGGCGACAGCGATACAGTGAGTATGTGCCGCAACAATCCGATCGTGAGTCGCGGCCTCGACTGACTTCGCGAGGCGCTGCGACGCGGAACCGGATTGTCCTTGCGGCCGCCGAACTCATGCACGTACAGGGCGTCGCGGCGACGACGATCGATGACGTGCTCGCGGCCAGCTCAACGAGTAAATCCCAGTTCTACCAACACTTTGAGGACAAGGGCGAGCTGGTATACGAGGTCATCACGCAGCGCGCCGACGAGGTGCTGTCGTGGCAGCGGCTGCGCCTGGAGAAGGTGGACTCGTTCCGTGGGCTGCACCAATGGCGAGATGCCATGGTGCAGCGGTGCGCGTTGCGGCGCGGGCTGTGGGGATGCGAACTCGGTTCTCTCGCAGCCGAATTGTCCGATTCCGATGACAAGGCCAGGGCTTCACTGTCCGAGCACTTCACCGAATGGCGGGCGCTGCTCGGGGCCGCACTCGACCGGATGCGCGATAACGGCGCACTGCGCAACGAAGCCGACACCCGCACTCTCGCAACAGGATTGCTCGCTGCGGTCGAGGGTGGCTACCTACTGTCGCAGACCGGGCGCGATCCGCGGCTCATGCAGGCGGCGCTGGATATGGCGATAGGCCATGTGGCGTCGTTCGCGGTCGCCGCCGAAACCGTGCACTGACGGCGACCGCAAACGTCGGGGGAAACCGCTCAGTTGTCGCCGGGTACGGCGGTGGGCGCCGGGGGCGCGATCACCGAGGGTGAGAACGGGTTGGGCCCAGTGGGATTCAGGCGCGGCGCCTTCTCCGTGGGCGTGGGCGCGGGCGTCGTGGTTGTCGTTGTTGTTGTCGTGGTGCTGGTCTCGGGCGCCTTTTCCTCTTCCTTCGCGCACGATGCGGTGAGCACGACCATCGCGGTGATAGCGGCGCCACCGGCGACTGCGGTGAGACGCCGACCCAAAACTGACTTCATGGATTAAGTCCTATCTGTGTGTGAACTGAACTATATCGTCCAAAAACAGACTTCGTCAAGCCTTCATCCCAGGTCAGCTGGTATGTGACCGCCTGGATCAAGACGGCTTAGTCCAGTAACTGCGCTGCCTGCCGATGGAGCGTCACCGCGGTTACTGTGAATGCATGAAGCTTCGCGTGTTGCCCTACGTCACGGTCGAGATCGACGATCGGCTGCGGCGCCGGCTGAGGTCCAGGGGTGAGCGGTTGCGCGTCAACATGAGGGCCTACCTCTTGAGCGCGGTCGACGATGTCGATACGGCCGGCGACAAGGTCCGCGGATTGTGCGGTCGGGCGGTGAACCGGGTCGACTCCGTGGTCGCAGGGGTCAACGACAAGATCGCGCCGACAGACGTGGCCGCTCGCCTGCATCTGGTCTCCAGTCGCGAAGCCAGCTAGGCCGCGCGGGTTTGCCCCGCCCGTCCGCCGAGGAAGAATCCACCGGCGATCACCACGAGCCCGACGATCGCCACGGGAATGGACCACGTGCGCCGCTCCGACACCGCCGACGCGCACTGCGCGGCGTAGTCCGTGTGAGGAACCAGCTCATTGATGATCGGCAGGTTCACGGGATTGCTGTCGTCCGCCTCGCGGGCTGCGGAGTCGTCTGCGGCTATCGCGTTTCCGCATCCGATGTCGCGGCCCTCGGGTCCGGCCACCGAAACGGGTACGAGTAGACCGATGAGGCCAACGACCAACACGACCGCCCCTGCCAGCAAAACCAACCATCGCAGATTCATGTCGGGATTAATGCCCGCTCGACCTCAGGCCAAAACTCGATGAAGTTCGAGGGGGCGCAGTCGGCAAGACGGTGGGTCGCCCCATATGTTGTTCCTGTCGGGTGTGCCGGCCGTGGTCCGAAAGGAGCTGATCCCCGTTGGTAGGCCATGGCCTGGCGATCCTGTTCGCCTTCCTCGCCGCCCTCTTCCTCGCTGTCGGCATCGTGGTCCGGCAGCGTGCCACCATGGACGTCCCCGAGGATCAGGGCGTAAGCGCCTTCATGGTCCTGACGCTGATACGCAGACCGCTGTGGTGGGCCGGAACCGCCGCCGCGGTCGCCGGCTTCGTATTCCAGGCGCTCGCGCTGTCGTACGGCTCGCTGCTTCTGGTGCAACCCATACTCGTTTCGGCGCTGCTGTTCGCGCTGCCGCTGAGCGCACGTCTGGCCAACCGCCGGGTCACCCGCGGTGAGTGGCTGTGGGCCATGGTGCTCACGGCGTCGTTGGCGGTCTTCGTGTTGCTGGCCAAGACCAGCCCCGGTGACTACGAGGCGTCGGTCCCGTTGACGGCGATTGTCGCGTTGGTGTGCACCGTCGCGGTGTCGGCATGCGTGATCGTGGCGGTCCGCAACCCGGGGTGGAAGCGGGCGGTGCTACTGGCGGTGGCCGTTGGTGTGTTGTTCGGCGTCGTCGCGATGCTCACCAAACAGGTGATGCACATGCTGACCTACGACGGCGCCCACGCGGTCCTCACCACGCCGGCGCCGTATCTGTTGATGCTGATCGGGATCATCGCGGTGTTGTTGCAGCAGTCGGCATTCCACGCGGGTTCACTGCAGACGTCGGTGCCGACGATGCTGGTGCTCGAACCCGTCATCGCCGTGGTGCTGGGCGCTGTCGTGCTCGGCGAGCACATGACGGTCAACGGCTTCAAAGCGGTCGCGATCGCCGTCGCGCTCCTGGCGATGGCCGCCGCGACCATCGCACTGGGTCGCGAAGAGGGAGCGCTGGAAGCCGAACTGGAGGCCGCCATGGCGAAAAGAGATCGCCCGACCTAGTGCAGCCGGAATGTCATCTCGACGGACGTCCCGTCGTCGGTGCCGGTGACCTCGACCTCGTCGCTGACCTTGCGGATGAGCAGCAGGCCCCGTCCCCGCGTGCCGGGGTCGGTTGCCGGCGTCTTCCAGGATCCGGAATCGGTGACGCGTATCCGGACATCGCCGTCGCGCAGCTCGGCCTCGACTCGCACGCGCCCGGCGACGTGCCCCCGGTACGCGTGTTCGACGCTGTTCGAGCAGGCCTCGTTGACCACCAGGATGATGTCGTCTGCCAGCGGTTCCCCGATTTCATTGGCGCATAGCCACGCAGCCATCTGGTGCCGGATGTCGCTCAACCGGCGGGGCGCCGCGTCATCATCGATGACCAAGGCGGACGGGGGACATCGATACACCACGATCGCGACGTCGTCGTCGTATCCGGTCGCGGGCGCAAGTCTGGTCAGGATTTCGTCGGCCACGGACTCGACCGGGAGATTGATCGTCTCCGACACCAGCTCGGCGACGCGGCCGATCTGATCGTCGATGGATCGGTCGCGTCGCTCGACAAGGCCGTCGGTGTACAGCAGCAGCGTCGAACCCGCCGACATCGGTCGCGCGGCCTGCGGCCGGGGGCGGGTCCGGTGTACGGCCAGCGGTACCGAATGGCCGTCGGTGAGCAGCTCTCTGGTCGCGGGACTCAAGGCGTACACCGGCGGCACATGTCCCGCGCTGCTGTAATGCAGAGTCTGGGAGTCCACATCGGCGATGGCGACGAACACCGTGGCGCAGAACGCGTCTGTGATGAATTCGGCTACCGAGTCGAGGTGTTCGAGCACACGTGCCGGTTCGGCGCCGGTGAGCAACAGTGCGCGAGTGGACGCGCGCAACTGCCCCATCACCGCCGCGGCGGACAGCCCACGGCCCACGCAGTCCCCGACGATGATGCCGATGCGGTTCTCGCCGACGGGAAGGACGTCGTAGAAGTCGCCGCCGATCTCCAGCGGAGGTACCGCGGGCTCGTACCGCACGGCGCAACCGAGGGGCAGCGTGCTCGCGGGCAACAGCGAACGTTGCAGTGTCAACGACGTCTCACGCGCGATCTCGAGTTGCCGGACATGCTGCATGGCGAGGCTGACGTGTCCGAAGAGCGCCATGACGAGTTGGCGATCCTCGACGCTGACCGAGCGCGGAACCCGATGCTCGAGGCATACGACGACATCGCGCGCGCCCGAAAGCACGGCCACGAATCCGCGCGTCGTGCCGGCACTGGGCACGGCTCCGACCGGGGTGATGGTCAGCGGCAGCCAGTCGCGGGCGTCGGTGAAGGTGCGCCGCCAATCCTCATCGAGGTCAAACCAGTTCGCCACGGTCGGCTCCCCGGCCGTGTGCAACGTGGGAACTGCGTCGCCCTGCGGCCACATGACCGCGATGATGCGTTGCGCGTCCAGTCGCGAGCGTGCCTGATTCAACGCCGCGGACAGCACCTCATCGACATTCCTGGCCGCGCTGACCGCTGTGGCCAATCGCGCCACAGCTCGTTCGCGCTCCACCTGCGCCCGGGTGGCGGTCACGTCACGAATTGTTCCGACATAGGCGTGGTGATCGGTGCGATGGGCGGTGACGGCATTGATGGACAGCGCCACCCATCGAACGGTTCCGTCCCGATGGCGGATCGCCGTCTCGCTGGTGACCCTGCCGGTTTCCATCAGTGCGGACAGTCGTTTGTTGGTCGCGGTTTCGTCGGTCACCCACGGATAGGGCGGCTGGAACGGCAGCTCGTCCTGGCCGTAGCCGGTGATGTCGACGAACGCATCGTTGATCTCGACGATGGCTCCGACGTGATCGGCGACGTAGAAGCCTTCCTGCAGAGAGTTCACCACTGCATCTCGGAACACGTCGCGATCGGCGAGGTCATCGGCACGGGCGCGCTGATGCTCGTAACGCTTTGCGCCGTCGAGGAATCCGCGGGCGGCCTCATCGAACGCCGCCAGCGTCTGCAACAGGAACTGCAACGAAGCGGCGGGGTCGTGCGGACCACTTTCGATGGTGTGGTCGATCTCCTCGACGAGCCGCGAGTGGTTCTCGATGATTTCGAGCATGCTCAGCCGATCGCTGAGCGCATGGCGGCCGAGCTCGTGGCCGACCTCGAGGCTGGCCTCGGACTTGGTCTGCAGGTACGCCGTCAGCGCCGCGGCGTACTGCGCGTGGAAGTCGGTCACGATCCGCCTCGAGGACGTGCCGTCAGCACCAGAGCGTCATCCGTCTCCCGCGGTGGGGCCGCTGATGCTGGAGACGTCTGCGGAATCGGACATCCGACCTCCCGGCTTCGGTTGCAATTTCGACCCTAGCCTGGGTGTCCAGGCTTCGGTATCGAAGCGATCATCTGTCGTTCGGCGGCAACAGGTTAAGCTCGGCGCACCGCCGTGACCGCTTGCGGCGCCGACCAAAGGACGGTTGTGCCCAAGGATCCGATCATCACCTCGGTCAGCTATGACGACGGCATCGCTGTGCTCGCAGTCGGCGGCGAGGTAGATCTGGCCACGATCCCGGCCTTCCAGGCGGCGATCGCAGAGGCGCTGGCGCAGCGGCCGACGGCGTTGATCATCGACCTGTCGGCGGTTGACTTCCTTGCGTCGGCAGGACTGCAGGCGTTGGTGGCCACCCACGAAACCGTCAGCGGCGCGGCAGGCTTCGCGGTCGTCGCCGACGGCCCGGCGACGAGCCGGCCGATCGAATTGACCGGGCTCGATCAGATCTTGGCGCTGCATTCCTCCCTCAGCGAAGCGAAGGCCGCTGTGGCCGGGGGCCCGCAAGCGCCGAGCTGAAATTCGGTGCGCGACTTTTCGGACGTTCAGCTAAAGTTTCGATGGCCGGACTGATCTTGTTCGCAGCTGGCATCGGTCGGGACAGTAAGGACTACATCATGAGGTCAGTTTTGGGTCGCCGTCTGACGGCTGTCGCCGGTGGCGCCGCAGTCACCGCGATGGTCGTGCTCACCGCGTCGTGTGCCAAGGAAGAGGAAAAGGCACCCGAGACCAGCACCACGACCACCACCACGACGACGACGCCCCCGGCGCCCTCGCCGACGGAGAAGGCGCCGCGTCTGAATCCCACCGGGCCCAACCCGTTCTCGCCGTCGGTGCTGGCGCCTCCCGCGCCCACCGCTCCTCCCGGCGACAACTAGCGCCGGGTCGGGCCGGCGGGGGTGGGCTTCCTCGCGTCGGCAGGACTGCAGGCGTTGTGTCCACCCACGAGAACCACAGCGGCGGTGACTCGAGGCTCGCAGACAAATGAATTCGATGCGTCGCTCTCAGGCGTTCGGCTAAGGTTTCGATGGCCGGACTGATCTTGTTCGCAGCTGGCATTGGTCGGGACAGTAAGGACTACATCATGAGGTCAGTTTTGGGTCGCCGTCTGACGGCTGTCGCCGGTGGTGCCGCGGTCACCGCGATGGTGGTGCTTACCGCGTCGTGTGCCAAGGAAGAGGAGAAGGCACCCGAGACCACCACCACGACCACAACAACGACGACGACGGCGCCGCCCGTAAGCCCCACGGAGAACGCCCCGCGCCTGGATCCCTCGGGGCCCAATCCGTTCTCGCCGACGGTGACCGCGCCTCCTGCGCCCAACGTGGGTCCCGGCCGTAACTAGAGGCGAGGTCAGCCGGCGCGCACGTACGCTGGCTCTGTGAAGGCACGGCATATCGGCGTGTTGGCGCTGGTCGCCGCGAGCGTCGTGCTGCTCGTGTCCGACCTGCGCACATCTTCGCGACCTGCCGCGGAGGGCAGCGATGCGATCGCCGGACCGTACTCATACCTGCTCGGCAGCTCGACCGATCTGGGACCGTCGCACAACGACGACACACAACTCACCGTCGCCCTGCACGAGGCGACGCGCCCTGCCGGCGTGTACGAATGGGCGCAACGTCAAGGGTTGTCGGTGCGGTGGAAGACGGGTCAGACCTGGGCCGTCGTGGAGGGCGCCGCGGATCGCGTGGCCAACGCGTTCGACGTCGAGGTTCACGACTACCGCGGTCAGCGCGGACAGGTGTTCTATGCCTCGCCCCAACAGCCGGCGATTCCCGACGCGCTCAGCCCGGAGGTCTCCGAACTGGGCCGGATCCTCGGCTACCTGCCCCACCACATGTCGCGGACTCCGATGCTGCCGCTGGATGTGCCCGACAAGGGCCTGATGCCCGACGCGCTGCTGAACACCTACAACGCCTCGGGGCTGGCCGCCGACGGCTTCACGGGTAAGGGCAGCACCATCGTGTTCTTCGCCTTCGACGGCTTCGATCAATCCGACCTCGACACCTTCGCGTCCAAATACGTTCTGCCGCAGTTCACTCCGGAGGTGGTCGGAGGAGAACTCGAGGAGCCGCGCGGCGAGACAACGATGGACCTCGAGGTGGCCCACGCCGTCGCACCGGATGCCCGCAAGGTTGTGTACAGCGCCCAGTCGACGGTCAGCGGCGACGGAACGTTCGAGAAGATCGGCGAGATGTTCCTCGACGCCGACCGGCGGTATCCCGGTGCGGTCTGGAGCTTTTCGATCGGATGGGGTTGCGACAAGCTGATCACGGCGGCCGATCTCGCGCCCGCGCGCGACGCGCTGGCGACGGCGCAGTCACACGGCACGTCGGCGTTCAACGCGAGCGGAGACCTCGCCGGGCTGGAGTGCAAGGGCGGTGACGACTGGTCCTCTCCGCCTGGCGACGCCGATATCGGGCTGGATTCGCTTGCATCACTGCCGGAGATGACCGATGTCGGCGGGACGACGCTGTCGACCGAGAGTAACGGCAGGTGGCTCGCCGAGCAGGCCTGGTTCGACGTACCGCTGTCGGTGGGTAGCGGCGGCGGGGTGTCGAACCTGTTCGAACGTCCGGACTGGCAGCGGGGGGTGATGCGCGACAGCGACCGTGACCGCAGGCTGACCCCCGATGTCGCGGCCGTCGCCGACCCGTTCACGGGCGTGCGCATCGTGTTCAAGGGGACCGAGCTCGTCGGCGGCGGCACATCGCAGTCGGCGCCGATCTGGGCGGGGCTCGCCGCGGTGATGAATCAGTATCTGCTTGAAAACGGCGGCCGGCTGATCGGCGACTTCAACCCGCAGCTCTACCGGATCGCCGCGGGCGCACCGTTTCCGGCGTTCCGGGACGTGACGCTCGGCGGCAACGCGGTCGCCGACGCCGGGCCCGGGTATGACCTCGTCACCGGCCTCGGCACACCCGACGTCGACAACCTCGTGCGCAACCTGCTCATCCTCCAAGAGGCGAACCAGTGACGACCCCAGACGATTCCGTGCCGACCACGGAGTGCCGCATCTGCAAGACCGACGTCCCGGCGGGCGAGTACTGCGGATTGTGCGGATGTCATCTGGAACCGCGGCGCGGAGAAGGCCCGGACTGGTTACGCATGCGCGACTACGGGGCGGCCCCGAACGAGCACCTGCTGCAGCTGTCGTTGGCCAGCTCACTGTTTCCCCATCTGGCGCAGAGATCACGGACCGCGTTCCGGCTCGGCCTTGCCATCCTGCTGGTGGCCCTTGTCGCGTTCACGCTGCTGCGTCTGCCTGCCGCGCTGATCACCGTCGCCGCCCTTGGCCTGCCGATCCTGTATCTCATCTATCTCCGGGAGTCGGATGCCTTCCGCGACTTCCCTTTTCGGACTCTGCTGCTCACCGTGGGACTGGGTATCGCGCTCGGCGTGGGCTGGGTGACGCTGACGGGCGCGATGGTCGCCCATTCGTACGGTGTCGGTATCGGCACCGCCATCGTGGGGATGCGGATGGTGCGCGTCGGCATCCTCATTCCGCTCGGTGGCGTGATTCTGATGCTGATGCCCGCCGCGATCGTCCGAGTGCTACGGCCGCCGTCACGAGAAGCGTTGGACGGCTTCATGATCGGCGTGCTGGGCGCACTCACCTTCACCGCTGCGGCGACGCTGACGCGGTTGTCTCCGCAGTTCGGTACCGGTGTGGTCAGCAAGCGCCCGATGGCGAGCCTGCTCGTCGAGGCGGGTATCAGGGGCGTCGCGGTGCCGCTGATTGCGGCGGCCGCAGGTGGATTGATCGGTGCCGCACTGTGGTTCACCCGGCCGGAAAGCAAGAAGAGCCAGCACCCCGGCATGGTTCGGCTGGTACTCGTCGGGCTCGCGGCGGCGATCCTTGCCGTCTTCCTGAGCCTGGGACTGATCGACATTGCACGCTTCCCGCAGGTGCTCATGCTCGCGCTGTATCTGGTGTTGGCACTGGTGGCCCTGCTCCTGTTGAGGGTCGGTCTGCACCTCGCACTGCTGCACGAGGCCCATGACGAGATCCAGTCGGATGAGCCACTGCTGTGCACGCATTGCGGTCACGTGGTTCCCGACATGGCGTTCTGTCCCGCATGCGGGGTGGCGACGAGGGCGTCATCACGCTCGTCGCGCCAATCGCGACGCGACGCCCGTCCGGTGCGGGGAGCGGCAGGGGCGGAGGAACCATGACCGCGCCGACGACGTTCTTTCCCGGGTACGCGGTTCGTGGCGATTCCTATCAGGCCGCGGCGCCCCGCCGCACCTCGCGCACCCGGCTGGTGCTGACGTGGGTCGCCGCCATCGCCGTGGTGGCCGGCGCGCTGGTCGGGCTGTCGTCGTTGATCAGCAAGCCGCCCGCGCGCTACATGTGTCCGCCGCAGTGCGGCAGTCCGCCCACCGGCACGCCGGTCGCGATCAATCCGGTGTTCACGGCCGCAGACGGCTCGTTCTCGGTGTCGCATCCCGCGGAGAGTTCGGCCTATCGCATCACCACCAAGCCCAACGGGGTGACCGCTGACTTCCTCGCCGGTGACGGCGGCACGATGCAGTTCTTCAGTGAGTCCGCGGCCAACCGCTCGGCCGATGCGATCGCGAAGGAACTGGTGAAGAAGACCTTTCCCGACACCCGTACTGCGTACGAGATCCCCAATGCGATGGTCGGCTACCAATCCGGTTACGGCGAGGTCGCCGACTGCTGGCCGCAGGGCGCCAACGCCAACTACATGAGGATGCGCGTGCTGATCATGGTCGCCATCAAGAACGATGTGGCGCTCGTGGCGGCCGCGGTCGGGCCCTACCACGAGTTCGGACCCGACTTCGGGTTCGGCAAGCCGTCGGGCGCGAACACTCAAATCGCTTTGGATATGGGCAAATACGTCAACAGCTTCAGCTGGCGGGGCGACCCGCCGCGTTAGTGACCCGAAACCGTGGACCGATGTGACGAGGCGGTCCCGGCCTGCGGCGCGGCGGCGCTGAACATGAACTGCCACGCCGCCAGCAGCACGACGACCCCGAGGACCAGCGTGGTGGCCAGGTGCGCGACGAGCGATCTGGCGGTCGTGGCGTTCATGACTGACCGCGGGTGAACGGAGCGCCCGGGGACGCGGCGGTCGATGTGCGTGGTGATCATTCGTCGGCTCCGGGCACTCCTCCGGCGGCCCTAGGCAGCCTCATCGAGTGCGTACCCCCTTGCCCTTGCGACATCCGCAAGCAGACCGCGCAGGCGATGCCGCGCACGGTGTACGCGTGTCATCACCGTCCCGGCCGGTGCACCGGTGATTTCGGCGATCTCGTTGATGCGCAGACCCTCGACGTCGGCGTAATACAGCGCGGTGCGCAATTTCTCGGGAAGCCGGCGCATCGCCGTCTGGATGTCGTCGTCGCCGATCAGGTCGAGCACCTCGTCCTCGGCCGATCGCAGACCGCCCGAGGAGTGTCTGGCCTCGGCCACCAGCTGTCCGTCGGTGAACTCGTCGGTCAGCCACTGGGCCGGGCGCCGTTGTTGTCTGCGGTACGAGCTGATGTGGCTGTTCAGCAGAATCCTGTACAGCCAGCCGCCAAGATTGGTGCCGTCCCGGAACCCGTGGAAGCCGGCGAACGCTTTCGCCGCCGTCTCCTGCAGCAGGTCTTCGGCATCGGCGTGATCGTGGGTCAGCTTCAGCGCGTGGCGGTAGAACTCGTGGATCAGTGGAATAGCGTCCCGCTCGAAGCGGGCGGTGAGCAACGCATCGTTTTCAGGCACGGATGCGACTTTTCCGTTTCCGCGATGCAGTGTCTGCATGGCTGGCATCCATCTGAGGTCGCGAAACCCGCACCCCGACTACCGGCTAACCCCCATAGCCCCGACGATGCGCCGTCGGGCAGGCGTCAGTGAGCGGACGTCTTCACCTTCGCCGCGGCCTGCTCGGGCATCGCCTCATATCGCGCGAAGGTCCGGGTGAACGACCCGGCGCCGTGGGCCAGGGACCGGAGATCGATCGCGTAGCGGGTCAACTCGACCTCGGGTATCTCGGCCTTGACGACGGTGCGGTCGTCGCCGACCCTGTCGGTGCCCACCACGCGCCCGCGCCGCCCGGCCAGGTCGCTCATCACCGCGCCGACGAAATCGTCGGGTACCACGACCGAGACCTCGTCGACCGGTTCGAGCAGGTTCACCTTGGTCGCCGACGCCGCCTCGCGCAGCGCGAGCCCACCTGCCATCTGGAACGCGAAGTCCGAGGAGTCGACGCTGTGCGCCTTGCCGTCGAACAGCGTCACCCGGATGTCCACAACGGGGTAGCCGGCGCCGACTCCCTTCTCCATCTGGGCGCGGACGCCCTTCTCGACGCTGGGGATGAAGTTTCGCGGGACGGCGCCGCCGACGACCTTGTCGACGAACTCGAATCCGGAGCCTTCCGGCAGCGGTTCGACCTCGATGTCACACACCGCGAACTGACCGTGGCCGCCGGACTGTTTCACGTGTCGCCCATGGCCTTTGGCCTTGCCGCCGAAGGTTTCTCGAAGCGGCACCCGTAGCTCGACTGAGTCGACGGCGACACCGTACCTGCGGGACAGCGCGTCGAGAACAACGCCGGCGTGGGCCTCGCCCATGGTCCACAGGACGATCTGATGCGTCTCGGGGTTCTGCTCGATGCGCAGCGTCGGATCCTCGGCGGCGAGCCGCTGCAGTCCGACCGCGAGCTTGTCCTCATCCGTCTTGGCGTGCGGCTGGACGGCCATCGGCAGCAGCGGTTCCGGCATCGTCCACGGCTTGAGCACCAGGGGATCGGACTTCGCGGACAGGGTGTCGCCGGTCTCGGCGCGGGACAGCCGTCCGATGGCACAGATGTCGCCCGCGACCACCGACGGCGCCGGGCGCTGTTGCTTGCCGAGCGGGAACGAGAGGGTGCCGATGCGCTCGTCTTCGTCATGGTCGGCGTGGCCTGCCATGGAACCCGCGTCGGCGTGGCCCGCTGCACCGTTGGATCCCGGCGATCCGAAGAACGACGAGAAGTGGCCGGAGACATGCACTGTCGCGTCGGGGGAGATGGTTCCGGAGAACACCCGCACCAGACTGACACGGCCCACGTACGGATCCGAGGTGGTCTTGACGACCTCGGCGAGCAGCGGTCCCGACGGATCGCACGGCAGGCTGTTGCGGGACTTGCCCTGCTGCGTGAACACCTCGGGGAGCTGGTGCTCGGGAGGGGACGGGAAGCCGGCGGTGATGATCTCGAGCAGCTCGATCGTGCCGACGCCCGTGGTGCTGCACACGGGGATCACCGGGAAGAACGACCCGCGCGCGACCGCCTGCTCGAGATCGTCGATCAGCACCGACTGGTCGATCTCCTCGCCGCCGAGGTACCGCTCCATCAGTGTCTCGTCCTCGGACTCCTCGATGATTCCCTCGATCAGGCTGCCGCGCATCAGCTCGATCGCCTCGCCGTAGGAGGCGTCGTCGGGCTCGTGGGATGCGGTGCGCTTGCCGTTGGCGTATTCGAAGTGGGTTTGCGAGAGCAGTCCGATGAGCCCGGTGCAGGGCGAGTCGGCGGGCAGATACAGCGGCAGCACCTTGTCGCCGAATGCGTGCTGGGCCGCGGTCAGTGCGTTCTCGTAGTTCGCGCGGGCGTGGTCGAGTTTCGTGACGAGGACGGCGCGGGGCATGCCGACCTGACTGCATTCCAGCCACAGCGACCTGGTCGGCTGGTCGATCTCCTCGTTGGCCGCGATGACGAACAGCGCGCAGTCGGCGGCGCGGAGCCCGGCCCGGAGTTCACCGACGAAATCGGCGTAACCGGGTGTGTCGATCAGATTGACCTTGACCCCGTCGTGTCGCAGCGATGCGAGTGCGAGACCGACGGACCGCTGTTGGGAGACCTCGGCTTCGTCGCAGTCGCAGACGGTGGTTCCGTCGACGATCGAGCCGGGTCTGTTGAGTACTCCGGCGGCGACAAGCAGTGCCTCGACGAGTGTGGTCTTGCCGCCACCCGAAGGTCCTACCAGGACCACATTGCGGATGGCGGCCGGACTGTCCGCGGTGGGGGCTCCGGCCGCCGAGGTTGTCGTCTTATCAGCCATGACGCTTCCCTCTCCCGGGAAGCTACTCTGCTTCCCATCGGGTCTGCTGATCCACAATTCTCTACAACCGGCACCGAGCACAAGAGAGTCGGCCAACTCGCAGAGCGCGTGGTGTTCACGCCTGCCATGCCGACCATCGGTCGACGGTGACCGTCACGACGGGCCCGTCCAGCGCAAGTCGTTGGTACTGAACGTATTTGCGCCGCAGCAGGGCATAGCCGTTCGCCATTTCGTCACCGCTGTAGTGGATGTCGGCCGTGCCGTCGGCCCGCACCCACCACAGCTGGTCCCAGTCGTCGTCATAGTGGTCGACGAGCATGCTCACCCGTGGGTTGGCTTCGATGTTGGTCAGCCGTCGCAGCCGTCGGGTGGTCTTACGTTTGGCGTCGACGGCGGTGTACACGACAGGCGGGTCGCGGTCCGTGTTCACCGCGAACACGACGGGCACCACGTGTGGCGCGCCACCGGATCCCACCGTGGCGAGTGTCGCGACGGGCGATTGTGCGAACAAGGCCGCGGAGTCGAGGTCGGCCACCGGTCCAGAGTATTCCGATTGCCCGAGGTTTGGGATCACGTTGATTCGTGGGTGCCGCACCCCAGCTGACCCCCGCGTCCTGCGCGCCGGGAAAACGCATTTGAGCTTGCGGCACCCCGCGGGTGGCCGATAGTTGTATGCGTGAGTCCCAGCACCGCGGAGGATGCCCAGGCGCGCAGCCCGGGCCGCCCGCGCAGCGAGCAGTCGCGCGTCGCGGTGCTGCGCGCCACCTCGGAGCTGTTGGGGGAGGTCGGAGTGCGGGCGATGACCACCGAGGAGATCTCCAACCGCAGCGGCGCCAGCAAGGCGACCATCTACAAGTGGTGGCCCAACAAATATGCCGTGGCCGTCGAGGCCTTCCTGACCGAGATGATGGCCGACTCACCCGATCCGGATACCGGCTCCGCACACCAGGACTTCCGACTGGTCATCCGGGGACTCGCGCACTTCTACACCGGTGGCAACGGCCGGGTCTTCGCCCAGCTGGTCGGGGAGGCACAGTCCGATCCGCTGGTGAAGGCGGAGCTTCACACGCATCTGGTCGAGCCTCGGCGCGCACTGATGAGAACGATCTGGGACCGCGGCGTGGCGCGGGGAGAGCTGAGACCTGACGTCGACCCGGACGCCGCGCTCGACCAGCTGATCGGACCCATGCTCTACCGCCTCCTGCTCGGGCATGCGCCGCTGGACGACGCGGCCGCCGACGCGCTGGTGGATGGCGCGATGTGCGGCTTCGCGGTCTGACTCGGTGTGACGTAGAGCACTGCCTTCCGGTGGACTGATTCGTGCGGCCGCGCACGTTGTATCTAATGAAACTGAACGTTCAGTTTCGAAACCAAGCGAGGAGGATGCAATGAAGAGTCGTTTCATTGCGACACTTGCCATGGCGGGAGCCGCGGGAGCCATCGTGCTCGCCCCGGTCGCCGCTGCGGCGCCCACTGGAACCACCGAGACCACCAACACCGGTGGCGCGACCGTCGTCGAATCGCCGGGCAACGCCCAGGTGACTGCGCTGCCGGGCAGTGCCGCAGTACAGGCAGGCCAGCTGCAGTACCCGTTCTTCGGATACGGGGTTCCGGGAATCGTGTTTCACCACGGCGGTCACGATCGCTGATCGTCGACGAGCCATCAGGCGGGAGGCGACAGTCTCCCGCCTGATCCGTCTCTCAGCGCTGTCCGGGCCGCTGCGGTGCGACGCTGATGGGTGACCGCGTGACCGGTGTGCGCGTGACCCCGATTTCGGGCGGCTTGGTGCCTCTCGGCGGCGGACTCTGCGGGCGAGCCGTCTCTGCCGGCCGGGGATCGATGGGCTGCGCCGACGTCTCGGGCGGCGGCGGCGGCGGTGGCGGCGTACGGCTGGTCGCGACTTCGGTCGACACCGACGTCGTCGGCGTGGTCGGGGCGACCGGCGTGCTCTCGTCCTCGGGGACGTCGGGACTGCGGAACAGCAACAAAACCGCGGACACCACGAGCGCCGCGGCGGCGGCAACCACGGCGATCCACACAATCAGCGTCTGCTTGCGGCGATACCACGGCGGCGGATCGGGTTCGAAATACCAGGTGTCCGCGTCGAACGCGTCGAAGGCGCCATTGCGGGCGGGCATGGGCACGACATCCGGCGCGTCCGGTTCTACAGGGACATCGGCCGGATCGTCGGTCACGAAGTCGAAGTCCCCCGCGGCTTCGCGTTCCCCCACACACCGATGTTAATCCCTGTTCCGGCACATATGCGCGACGCCGCCACGGTAGGGTCGGCTGCCGCAGATGCAATCGTTTAACGCCGCGACGCAGTGCCGTCACCATCGCGCCACTGCGCCGTTTCCTGCCCATCGGAAGGTTCGGCAATGAAGTCCTCACGCCTTACGGCGGCCGCGGCCGCATCGGTCCTTCTGTTCACCGGTCTGATCGGCTGTGCGCCGCCCGAAAAGAAAGGCCCCGAAGAGCAGACGGAGTCCGGTGTGAACGCCCGCGAGGCCACCTCGGCCGAGGACTTCGGCGGCATGGACGGTCTCGTCGAGGCGGCCAAGAAGGAGGGCGAGCTGAATGTCATTGCCCTGCCGCCGGATTGGGCCAACTACGGGGCCATCATCAAGGCGTTCGAGGACAAGTACGGCGTCAAGGTGAACTCGGCGCAGCCCGACGCCGCAAGCCAGGACGAGATCAACGCCGCCAACCAGCAACGGGGCCGGGGCACCGCGCCCGACGTATTCGACCTCGGCCAATCGGTTGCGCTCGCCAACACGTCGACCTTCGCGCCCTACAAGGTGTCTGTATGGGACGACATTCCCGCGGCATACAAGGACGCCGACGGCGCCTGGGTCAATGACTACGGCGGCTACATGTCGATCGGCTTCGACTCGGCCAAGGTCCCACCCGTCACATCGGTCAACGACCTCCTCAAGCCCGAGTACAACGGCAAGGTCGCGCTCAACGGCGATCCGACACAGGCCGGCGCGGCGTTCTCCGGCGTGCTGATGGTCGCGCTCTCCCAGGGCGGGTCCGCCGACGACATCGCGCCTGGTGTGGAGTTCTTCCGCAAGCTCAAGGCGGCGGGTAACTTCCTGCCGGTCGACCCGACGCCGGCCACCATCGAGTCCGGGCAGACGCCCGTCGTCATCGACTGGAACTACCTCAACGGGACGGAAACCAAGAAGCTGCCGTCGTGGCAGGTGGTGGTTCCGCCGGAGCACGCCGTCGCCGGCTACTACTACCAGGCGATCAACAAGGACGCGCCGCATCCGGCCGCCGCGCGGCTGTGGCAGGAGTTCCTGTTCAGCGACGAAGGGCAGAACCTGTACGCGGTCGGCGGTGTCCGCCCGGTGCGTGCCGACAACATGATGGCGGACGGCACCCTCGACAAGACGGTCGCGGCCGCGATCCCGGTGATCGACGGCCCGGTCACCGTGCCGAGCCCGGACCAGACCGACAGGGCCACCGCCTATCTCGCGGACAACTGGGCCAAAGCGATCGGCTGACATTGGTTGGCCGACTGCCGGGCGGAACCCTTCGACGAGTCACAGAAGCCCTGCCGCTGCTGCCGTTCCTCGCTGTCGTGACGGTGTTTCTCGTCGTCCCGACTGTCACGGTGATCGTCAACGCATTCATCGTCGACGGTGCGTTCTCGCTGGGCCGTATCGCTGCGCTCTTCTCGTCCACCGCGCTCTCGGCGCTGGGATCGAGCGTATTGCTTTCGGCGAGTACGGCGATCATCGGCGCGGTCCTCGGCGCGGTGCTGGCGTGGCTGATCGTGAGCAGCCCGCCCACGTCCGTCATCCGCCGCGCCGTGATCTCGCTGTGCAGCGTGCTGGCCCAGTTCGGCGGCGTCGCATTGGCATTCGCGTTCCTGGCGACCATCGGGCTCAACGGTGTGCTGACATTGTGGGTTCAGCAGGCTTTCGGCTGGAACCTGGCAGGCTCGGGATGGCTCTACAGCCTGACCGGACTCATCCTGGTGTACACATACTTTCAGATTCCGCTGATGGTGATCGTGTTCGTGCCCGCGCTCGAAGGTCTGCGCGCGCAGTGGCGTGAGGCGGCGATCAGCCTCGGCGCTTCGCGGTGGCAGTACTTCCGCGAAGTGGCGGTGCCCTTGCTGACCCCCGCATTCCTCGGCTCGACATTGTTGTTGTTCGCCAACGCTTTCGCGGCCTACGCGACAGCGGCCGCACTGGTGAGCCAGGGCAGCCCGATCGTTCCGCTGCTGATCCGCTCGGCGTTGACCAGTGAGGTCGTCCTCGGTCAGTCCGGGTTCGCCTACGCGCTCGCGCTCGAGATGATCGTCGTCGTCGCGGTGGTGATGGTGGCCTACAACCTTCTGGTCCGTCGCACCGCGCGGTGGCTGCGATGAAACATGTGCTGCGCGCGGCCCTCTGGGTGATCTTCGGGCTGTTCTTTCTCTTCCCGCTGTACGCGATGGCCGACTTCTCGACCCGCAACCTCATCGCCGGCGGCCGCACCTGGCAGGCGTGGGCGAACCTCGTCACCGATGACGCGCTGTATCAGGCGATCGTGATCTCGCTGCTGCTCGCGGTGTTCACGGTCGTCGCGATGCTCGTGATCCTGGTGCCGACGATGATCTGGGTCCGGCTGCGTGCGCCGTGGGCCAAGGGTGTGGTGGAGTTCCTGTGTCTGCTGCCGTTGACGATCCCCGCCCTGGTGATCGTCGTCGGGTTGCGCAACGTATACCTCTGGGTGGCTTACTTTCTCGGCGAATCCGCATTGACACTGACGTTCGTCTATGTGGTGCTGGTGCTGCCGTTCGCCTATCGGGCACTGGACGCTGCGCTGTCGTCGATCGATCTGCAGACCCTCACCGAAGCGGCGCGGTCGCTGGGCGCCGGCTGGACGACGACGATACTGCGGATCGTGGTGCCCAACATCTGGTCGGGAATTCTGTCCGCTGCGTTCATCTCGATCGCCGTCGTGCTCGGCGAGTACACCATCGCATCGCTGTCCGGATACGACACGTTGCAGGTGCAGATCGTGGCGATCGGAAAGACGGACGGCCCCACATCGGTGGCCGCCTCGCTGGCGGTGTTGTTGTTCGGCTTCGTTCTGCTGCTCGCGCTGTCACTGGTGACGCGCGGGCGCAGGCGCGTCCAAGGAGTGACTGCATGAACGCGAATAGAGCAGGCACCGCCGTCGACCTGACCGGCCTGACGCGGGTCTACGGAGAGGTCAAGGCCCTCGACGGGCTCACCCTTCACATCGAAGCGGGGGAACTCGTTGCGCTGCTTGGACCGTCGGGCTGCGGGAAGACCACCGCCCTGCGCATCCTCGCGGGCCTCGACGATGCCACGTCGGGAACCGTGTCCGTGGGCGGGCGCGATGTCAGCCGCGTACCTGCCAACAAACGCGATATGGGCATGGTGTTTCAGGCCTACAGCCTCTTCCCGCATCTGACCGTGCTCGACAATGTCGCATTCGGTCTCAAGATGCGCGGTAAAGACAAGCGTGAGCGGACTTCTCGGGCCGCCGACATGCTCGAACTGGTGGGGTTGGCGGCCCATAAGGAGAAGTACGCGAACGAGCTGTCAGGTGGGCAGCAGCAGCGGGTCGCGCTGGCTCGCGCGCTGGCTATCCAACCGCGCGTGCTGCTGCTCGACGAGCCGCTCTCGGCGCTGGACGCCAAGGTACGCGCACAGTTGCGCGACGAGATCCGCCGCGTTCAACTCGAACTCGGCATCACCACCTTATTCGTCACCCACGATCAAGAGGAGGCGCTTGCCGTCGCCGACCGGGTCGGCGTGATGAGCCAGGGCAGGCTCGAACAACTGGCGGCGCCCGCCGACCTTTACGCCAATCCGCAGACGCCGTTCGTCGCGGAGTTCGTCGGCCTGAACAACAAAGTGCCCGTACAGGTCTCGGATGGGCAGGCTCACCTGCTCGGCACCGCGGTCGCGACATTACCGGGCTCGATCACATCGGGTCCGGGGCTGGCGATGGTGCGCCCTGAGGCAGTCACCGTCACCGCAGAGCCCGCGGGCACGGCGACGGTCAGCTCCGTGGCATTCCTGGGGCCGATCTCGCGGGTCTACATCGCGATGCCGGATGGCTCGGTGATCAACGCGCAGATCTCCGGCTCGAGGGCACGGGCGTTGGCGCCGGGCGATCGGGTCACCGTCGGTGTGGACCAGGGCGAGGTGCTCGTCGTCGCCGCCTGAGCCCTCAGACGTCCTTGACGGGTTCAATGCCGAGATCGCGGTAGGTGACCAGCGCGGCGAACGCGACATTGCGCTTCGCGAAGCGCTTGGCCGCCACATCGCCGCGGTCCACCATCGGGATCACGCCTGCGACGACGGCGCCCGCGGCGACGACGCGCTCCAACGCGATCTCGGTCGAACCGCCGGTGCTGATCACGTCGTCGACGAGCAGCACCCGGGTACCGGGTTCCAGCCGGGTCCCTTCGATCCACTGCTCACGACCGCGTGACTTCTGTTCCTTGCGTACCGAGAACCAGGCCTTACCGGTGACCATCGCGACACCGATGGAAATCGAGTCGGCGCCCATGGTGAGCCCGCCGACCGCATCGAACTCGATGCCGTTGCGCGCTGCCAAGTCGGCGATGGCGCGGCTGACGATCGTGAGGCGTTCCCCGGTGTCGATGGCGTACTTGCCGTCGATGTAGTCGTGGCTGAGCTGGCCGCTGGCCAACTTGAACGGTTCGGCGCGATGCTCGTAGCCGCGGGTGCGGATCAGCTCGAACGCTGCTTGCCAGGTCTCCGGGCGATCGTTCGCGTCTGCCATACGGCGATCGTATTTCAGCCCTTCTTGGCGCGGCGCGTCAGCTCGACGGTCGCCGAACGCAATTGGTCGTACGAGTCGATCGGCGCGGCGTACCCGACCCGGGTATAGGCGATGCCGCGGTCGGTCTCCACGCGCAGATCCAGACCGTAGCGATCCGCACCGGTGCAGGTCGCCGCCGTCGTGTCCGGATAGCCGCCGAGCGCCTTGGCCATCGCGGTCAGCGCGTCGGCGTGATCGGCGTTCAGATGCGCTATCGCGCCCGCCGCCTTCGGCTGAACCGGATCGGGCGTGGCCGCTGAGTACTCCTCGCCGGTGGTGGACTCCATGCGCCCGTAGCCGCCGACCCAGCGCACCCGGTGCACGCGCAGCACCCACAGCGTGAAGTCGCTGTAGTCGATGTAGTACTTGGCTGCCGCGACGGCGTTCAGATGCGCGTCCCGGGCCGCGCTCAGTTCGTCGCCGACGGGTGTCTGGACCACCCCGGCGAGCGTGACGCGACCACTGGCGAGTGGATCGGACTCGGCGGTCGGGGCGACGATCGCGATGCTGGCCCTCGGGTCGCCAGCGAGATTGCGGCCGTGCTCGGCGAGGTTGGAAACACACAGCACCGGTGCGCCGTCGAGCAATCCGTACGTCACATACGACGCCCACGGATCGCCGTGTTCGGTCAGCGTCGCCAGTGTGCCGGTGTTCGTCGATCCCGCGATGGTGCGGGCTTCCTCCGCAGCGGACGGGCGGGTGGAATCAGCCACCGTTGTGAGTGGGGGAGGGACCGAGGGGGCATCGCCCGGGTCCCCGTGATCGCGGGACGGCACGGTCGAACGATACGTTACGACGGTTCGTCTCTCTGCAGGTCGGCGGTGATATCGGCGACCGCGGCATCGATACGTTCCCTGTCGAGTTCGATCGACTCGGTGGCGGCGGCCGTCGCGTTGTGCAAGGCCTCGTTGAGTCGCTGCTCCACCGTCGGCGCGCCGAGTCGCAGCAGGCCGTCGGCGATGAACGTCCCCGTCAGGTGGTGGTGACCGTTCAGGGTCACCTCGACCGTCTCGGCGTCATCGGTGGCCACGAACGTCTGGCTGTTCATCTTGTGCAGCTGCTCGTCCATCAGCGACTGCAGTCGCGCGGCCTGCGCCAGGACAGCGGCGACCTCCGGATGCATCTCGTCGGTCACGGTGTTTCCCTGCCACCGGTGCCGTCAGGGCCTTCGCTGCCATCTCTGAAGTCCTGGACCTCCTTGCGGCGGCGATTGCCGACGACCCCTTCGGTCCACGCGCGGTCCTCGGTGTAGAGGTCTTCGTCGGGAGCCGTGCGCGGGTCGCGGCGCTTCTCCTTGCCCTGCATCCCGCCCTGCCCGCCGTGCATGGGTGCCATACCGCCCATTCCACCGCCCGCCACGCCCGGCGTCGCCGTCGCGGCTGCGTGGCCGGTGGCGACCGGCATCGGTGGGCCGGGGGCAACCGTCTCGGCCGTCACCGCCGGCGACAGCGGTGTGTCCGATCCACCGCCGCGGGCGCCGCCCCCGCCGCCGCCGCTTCCCGACGATGCCGCGGGTCGCAGGCTCGGATCGGTGGGGAGCTTCGGCGTCCCCGTCGACGGTTCACCGCCGGGCGCCGCACCCTCGCCTCCGCCGGAAGCGCCGCCGCCCGAGGGCGATTCACCACCTGACGGTGATCCACCGCCTGCGCCGCCGTCTTGCTGGCCCGCCGCGGTATCCGACTGCGGCGTTCCCAAAGACTGAGCCATCTTCTGTGCCATCGCCGCCGGATCGCCGGTGGGCGCAGCGCCCCCGCCACCGCCACTCGTGGTCGTCGACCCGTGCGAACCATCGGACGGTGGGTCGGCCGGGCGGACGGGCGAGAACGTTGCGCCGCTCGCATAGTCCTGGCGCACCTCGTCGGACTGCGCCTGAAGCTCCTCCATCCGCTGGCGGATCTTCTCCATCTCCATCTGGACCCGGACGCCGCCGTGGGGCCCGGTGAGGCCGGCGAGCTGCATCATTCGCGCTTCGAGCTCGATGTACTCGTTGGCGATGGGGTCGTGCGCGCTCTTCGCCTTGTCATGTGCCGCAATGATTTTCGACGCGGCCTCGGCCAGGTCGTACCACGCATCGGATAGCTGGGTCAGCCAGCTGCCGAAGGTGGTCATGCGTGCGTAGGCGGCGTCGGCGGCCTCGCCCTCCCAACTGCCGGGCGGCGGCTTCGGCCTGTTGTTCTCGACGCGCTTGGACGCCACCCCCCACTGCAACATCGCGGTCTTCAGCGACGTGCCGGTGTCAGGTGCACTCAGCTCGGTCTGGGTCTGGTTCACGTTGCTGTAACCACCCGCGCCGAGGAGGCGCGGAGCGCCTGCGGGACCGGGGATCTCGGGCGGCTGCGTCGGCGGATCGGGAATGGTGATGGCCTCGACCGCCGCGGCGCGTTCGGGATTCTCGATCGCCTTGCCGTACTGGTCGTCGACCTTCTGGTAGGCCGCCGCCGCGATGTCGAGCATCTCGGCGATGCGCAGGTTCTCGACTGCGGCCCACTGCTCGAATGCCTTCAGCGACTGTGCGTTGTCGTTGAGGTTGGCGATCGCGTCGTTCGTCGAGGGCAGCGCATCCGGCGGCGTCACCGCGTCCTCGGCGGGGTTGTGCCAGTTCTGGCCCTTCATCTCGGCGGCTTGGGTCCTAAGCGCACCAGGCTCTACCCGCTGTACATCGCCTGCCATCGCCTCAGCCCTCCAGCGCCATCTGATAGCGGCTTTCCTCGCGGGGGTTGATCAGCCGGATCGGCAACTGGCGATGTCGGGGCGTGTCGATGAAGTTGTCGCGCAACACCACTCGCCCGACACCGGCGTGCGGACCAAGGTATGTGGTGGCGTTCGGCCAGGCAATCTTCGCCTCCGGCCCGATATGGCCGTTGACGGCGCCGGCGAACTCCGCGAACTGCGGTAAGAGTGTGACCACCGCGCCCGCGGCGGCCGACCGCACGACGAACTGGGTGAACAACCGTGCGTCGCCGAGGTTGATGCTCGCGTCGGTGTCATCGAACGGCATGTACACCGGATAGCGGTCCGCGGTCTCGCCGACAAGAACCCCGGCGGATCCGACAGGCAGTTCGTAGTGACGGTCGTTGACGGGACTGATGCCGAGCAATGCAGCCCGCTGACCGCCGAACAGACAGGAAAACCCGCGTGGCGTCGAAGGATTCGCGAGCGTAGTCAGCAGCACCGTTGTGGTGGGAGCCTCGCCAGGCCGGATACGGACGCGGGTGATCGTGTGATCGGCGCGCGCCGACCACCACACGTCGGGACCGCCGGGTGCGCTGTACGCGGCGGTGAACGTGCTGCGTCCCTTGATCGACGACCACGTCTCACGCTCGAAACTGATTTCGGTCGCACGGTCGAGATCATCGAAACTGCGGATCGGTCTGGCATCAATACCGTTGCTCGCCAGCTGATCTGCGACGCGCGTGACAGACGCGACGATGTACCGCGCCAGTCCCGCCACGCCGGACTCGCGCCGCTGTGAGGACTTGCGGGTGTGTTCGGGATCGGCTCTCACCACGATCCACGTGCGCCGGTTGGCCGGTGCGGGGTACGGGCCGACCACCTGCTCGTAGAGTGCGACCAGGCTGGCGGGCGCTGTCCTGCCCGTTCGGTAGCCCGCCGACACGACGTCGGCTTCGAGGTCCGGACAGTGCGCCGCCACGAGTCGCTCGACGAGCCGGGTGTCGATGACGTCGTCGGTGAACGCCTCGCCGTTGACGATCACCGTCGGTGTGAACGGCCGCGGGACCAGCTCGATCGCCGACACCAGGTAGCCGTCCTGCCAGCGGACGGCGACGTGATCGCCGGGCATGACGGTGGCGCCGACAGCGGGTTCGGACGGCCGGGCGGGAATATTGCGGTGGCGCCGCCGCCAGGCGAACACCGCTGCGACCCAGCCGGTGATCCGTCGGCCGCGAACCGTCAATACCGCTGCGAGCGCGATGATCACCGCCAGGGTGATACCCAGCCAGAGCAGGTCGAGCTTGGTGAACACCAGGATGCTCACCGGAATCAGCACGGCCGCCCAGATGGCATGGCCGGTGGTGAAGCGCAGCCCGAACAGGGACGTGATCTTGTTCATCGGCGCCTCAACGCGCGCCGAGCAAGGGCGCCGAGTCCGAGGGCCACCGCAAGGGCGACGCCGGTGATGACGACGGCCGTGATGGGTCCTCGATCCGGCGGCGGAATGTACACCGGCGGCGGAACTTCCTTGACCTGGAAGGGAACTCGCTCCGGCCCGTCGGGCACATCCCACGTCAACGCGGCCACCGGATCGATCACGCCGGCGCCGACGTAGTTGTCGACGCCTCCACCGGGATGCCTTGCGGTGGCGGTGATCCGGTTGATGATCTGAGCGGGTGTCAGCAGGGGGAAACGTTGTCTCAGCAACACCGCGAGCCCGGACACGTAGGCGGCCGCGAACGAGGTGCCGCTGATCGGGATCGGACCGTCCTGACCCTGCAGCGCGTTGACCGGCCGTCCGTCGTAGCCGAGCGCGACGAGATTCTCCGCGGGTGCCGCGGCCCCGACCCACGGTCCGGACATCGAGAAGGTGCTCGGCTGACCGTTCTGGGCGACGCCACCGACGGTGAGCACCAGCGGCGCGTACCACGCTGGACTCGCGATCGTCTGTACCTGTTTCCAGCCGCGCGGATCCGAAGGTATCGCGGGATCGGGCGGTGGGTTCTGGCTGCAATCCTGGCCCGTGTTGCCCGCGGCGACGATGACGACCGCTCCCTTGACGTTGACCGCGTAGTTGATCGCGGCGCCGAGGCCCGATTCGTCGATCGGCCTGGTCACCTTGTAGCAGGCGGCCTCGCTGATGTTGATGACCTGCGCGCCCAGATTCGCCGCATGTACGACCGCCCGCGCGAGGCTGCGCAGCGAACCCGCCGTCTGCGTCGAGTTCGGATCGTTGGGATCGGTGCGTGCGCCGACCGGCTGGAAGGCTTCCGAGGTCTGCCGCAACGACAGGATCCGCGCCTCGGGCGCGACCCCGACGAATCCGTCCGTCGGCGCAGGTCGGCCCGCGATGATCGACGCGGTCAGCGTTCCGTGAGAGTCGCAGTCGGACAGGCCATTACCGCCTTGATCGACGAAATCTCCGCCGGGTTCCGCGGGCACTCTCGGCGAGGCGTTGACCCCGGTGTCGATGACGGCGACGGTGATCCCGGCGCCCGTCGCGAACTTCTGCGCGTCACTGATCCGTAGGTAGTCGTTCGCCCACGGCTTGTCGGCGAAATTCGCGTTCGGGAAAGCCGTCGGGGCCGAGCAGACCCGGCGCTGTTCGGTCGGCTGATCGGGTCCGGTGTCGTCCGGCGGCATCGCCGCCGGGTCGATCGTGGGCGGCTCGATAGCCGCTGCCGGTGCAGCGCTGAACAATGCCAGCAACAGCACCGCCAGCAGCACGCCAAGGCGCTGCACTCCCTACGCACCTCCCCCGATGCGCATCCGGGCGGGATTGTGCTGACGTGCCCACAGCAAACTCTTGACCATCCCCCGGATAACGCAAATTGTCACGTCAAGCCGATTACCAGACTGCACGCAGCCAATCTTAGGGTGCCGCCGAGGGGGTCAGGTCCGCAAATCTTGATGTCCGGGCCTGGGCCAGGTCGAGCCAGGCTTTACGCGTCGAGGTCCTGCTGAACCAGTCCGGCCACGGACGCCAGCACGTCCGCGTCGTCGCAGGCGACGGTGACCTGTGCGCCGTTACCCGCGCCCAGCGTCATGATCATCAGCGCCGAACCCGCGTCGACGGGCTCACCGCCGTCCAGCGAGAGGGTGACGGGCACTCCGGCCTTCACCACCTCCTCGGCGATGATGGCCGCAGGGCGGGCGTGCAGACCTATGGCCGAACCGACGATGACGGTCTTGGCGGGCATGGGGTGATCTCCTTCAGTGGTGGTGGGTGGTGAATCAGGCGGTCGCGAGGGCAGGCTCTTCTTGCTCGGCACCGGGCTTCGCGAATTGCTTGGCGGCGACGACGGCGAGTGCGCTCGCCACCGTTCCCGCGGCGAGGGCGACGAGGAACCAGATCAGGTTTCCGATCGCGAAGAATACGAAGATCCCGCCGTGCGGCGCCTTCAACGTGACGTCGAAGGCCATGATCAGCGCACCGGTGATGGCGCCGCCGAACATCATCGATGGGATCACCCGCAGCGGATCGGCGGCGGCGAACGGGATGGCGCCTTCGGAGATGAACGAAGCACCGAGAAGCCAAGCGGCCCTGCCGTTCTCCCGCTCCGGCTCGGTGAACAACCGCGGCCGGACCGCAGAGGCCAGCGCCATCGCCAGCGGCGGCACCATCCCCGCGGCCATCCCCGCGGCCATGATGCGCAGTGAGGCCGGATCGGCGACGTTGAGTCCCGCGGTCGCGAACGCGTAGGCGGCTTTGTTGACCGGGCCGCCGAGGTCGAAGCACATCATCAGACCGAGGATGACGCCGAGGATGATGACCGAGCTGCCCGACATGCCGCCCAGCCACTTGGTCAGACCGGACGTGATGGCCGCCAGCGGACGGCCGAGCAGCAGGAACATCAGCAGTCCCACGCTCAGCGACGCGAACAACGGGATGATGACGACGGGCATCAGACCCCGCAGCCACCGGGGCGCGGCGATCCGGCTGATCCACAGCGCCGTGAACCCCGCGATCAGGCCGCCGACGATACCGCCGATGAATCCTCCGCCGACGAAGACGGCGACGGCGCCCGCGGTGAACCCCGGGGCGATGCCCGGCCGGTCGGCGATCGCGAACGAGATGTAGCCGGCCAGTGCAGGCACCAGGAACATGAATGCGAGGCCGCCGAGGGTGAACAGTACCGCCCCGAGGTATTGCACCAGACCGCCGCTCGGCAGGTTCGTCAACGAGTTCGAACTTGCGATGACATGTCCGATCGATCCGAATCCGTAAGGCAGTGAGGGTTTGTCGCCGTCGGGGGAGTTCGCGATCTCGTATCCGCCGAGCAGGAAGCCGAGCGCGATCAGCAGGCCGCCCGCGGCGACGAACGGGATCATGTAGCTCACGCCGGTGAGCAGAATCTGCCGGGTGCGGGTGCCCCAGCCGACGCCGCCCGACGGTGCCGTGCTCGGCGCAGACGCCCCGGCCGCACCGTCGACGCGGGCCGAGTTCGGATCGTCGGCGGCGGACAGGGCCTCGGCGATCATCGTGTCGGGCTCGTTGATCGCCCGTTTCACGCCGGATGCGATGACGGGCTTGCCCGCGAAGCGGTGCTTGTCCTTGACACCGACATCGGTGGCGAAGATGACCGCATCGGCGCTCGCGATCGCCGACGCATCGAGCGGGGTGCTGCCGGAGGAGCCCTGCGTTTCGACATGCAGTGTGACGCCGGCCTTCTTGGCCGCGGCGGCCAGCGAGTCGGCCGCCATGTAGGTGTGCGCGATACCGGTCGGGCACGCGGTGACGGCGAGCAGTGTCCTGGCCTGTGCCTGAACGGGTTCCTTTACCGGAGCGGGCTTTTCGGGATTCAGCACACCTTCGACGAGGGCGACCACGTCGGCGGACGTCGACGCCTGTCGCAGCGACTCCACGAACTCCTTGCGCACCAGGGCCCGTGCCAGGCTGGACAGCAGTTTCATGTGCTCGGCGCCGCCGGATTCGGGTGCGGCGATCAGGAACGCCAGATCGGCGGGTCCGTCAGGTGCCCCGAAGTCGACGGGTGGCTTCAGCCGCGCGAAACCGATGGAGGCACTCTCGACGTGCGGCGACCGGCAGTGCGGGATCGCAATTCCGCCGGGTAGTCCGGTGGCCGACTGCTCTTCGCGCGCCATCGCCGCGGCCAGCAGGCCGTCGGCGTCCGTCGCGCGTCCGGCGTCGGCGAGACTCCGTACGAGGCTGCCGATCACTGCCTGCTTGTCCGGTCCTGCGTCGACGTCGAGCAGGACCAGATCGGTGGTGATGATCGACGTGGTTGAGCTGGTCATGGCGTTACTTTCGTGTTGACGGCGGGTGCGACGGGAAGGACGTGCACGGCCTCGAGGTCGAGGTCTGTGGGGCTCGGCAGGGCCGACCCGGGCAGCGCGGCGGCGGCGCTGCCGTATGCGACCGCCATGCGCAGCCGCTGCGGTGGTTCGGCGCCGCCGACTTCGGCACGGACGTATCCGGCGAGCGAGGCGTCGCCCGCGCCGACCGTGCTGCGCGGCGCGATCTTCGGCGGCGTGGCCAGCCAGCTGCCGTTCTCGTCGACCAGCACGGCCCCTGCGGCACCGAGCGTGGCGAGCACCGCGCCAACCCCCTGATCGATCAACCGGCTTGCTGCGGCGACCACCGGCTCCGGATCACCCTGTGCGACTGCGGCTTCCAATGCGTGAGGGGAGAACCCCAGTACCCCTGCGAGTTCCTCGGCGTTGGGTTTGACGAGGTCGGGAGCCGCCCGGCCGAACGCTCCGACGAGGGCGGTCAGCGGTCCCTCCGACGTGTCGACCGCGACGCGGCACGGGGATGTGGCGAGGATCTCGACGATCTGCGCGTACCAGCCGTCGGGCATTCCGGGCGGCAACGAACCCGACAAGACAACCCAGGACGCGGACTCGGCGGCGGCGACCACCGACCGGGTGAGCTCGTCGACGGTGGACGCATCCAGGGGTGCGCCGGGTTCGTTGAGCTTCGTCGTGGTGCCGTCGTGTTCGGTGATCGTGAGATTGGTTCGGACGGCGCCGTCGGTGGCGACGCAGCGAAATGGCACCGCGGCGGCATGCAGGGCACCGATCATGGGGTCGGTGGCGGATGCGGGCAGCAGGGCGACGGCGTCTACGCCTGCCAGCGTCAATGCGCGCGCGACGTTGACCCCCTTGCCGCCGGCCTCGGTGGTCACCGACATCACCCGGTGCACCGCGCCGCGCGTCAATGGGGTGGCAAGCGTGACGGTTCGGTCGATGCTGGGGTTGGGCGTGACGGTGACGATCATGCGACCACCACCTCGACGCCGTGCTCGCTCAAATCCGCGCGGTCGGTGTCGCTGATCTCGGAGTCGGTGATCAAGGTGTCCACACTCGAAAGAGGTGCAAAGCTGACGAAGTCTTCTCGCCCGACCTTCGTGGAGTCCGCAACCGCCACAACATAATTCGCTGAGCTGACCATGGCGCGCTTCACCGCTGCTTCTTCGCTGTCGGGCGTGGAAAGACCGTGGCGGACGGTGATCCCGTTGGTGCCGATGAACGCCATGTCCACGCGCAAGGTGTCCAGCACGCGCAGCGTCTGCTCGCCGACCGCCGCCTGGGTGACACCGCGAACCTTGCCGCCGAGCAGTTGAAGGGAGACCGACGGCATGGCTGCCAGGCGTGCGGCGATCGGCACCGAGTTGGTCACCACCACCAGTTCGCGATCGGTGGGCAGGTGCGCGGCGATCCGTGCTGTGGTGGTGCCGGCGTCCAGCAGCACCGTCGCACCGCTGGGTGGCAACAGGTCGGCGGCCGCCGCTGCGATCGCATCCTTGTGCTCGGCCCGGGTGGTTTCCCGTTCGCCCACACCGGCCTCCACGAGGTGAAGCGCCCGCACCGGAACCGCGCCGCCGTGCACCCGTCGAAGCACCCCGGCCTTGTCCAGGGCGGCGAGGTCGCGCCGGACTGTTTCGGTGGTGACGTCATAGGCCTGTGCCAATTCAGTGACCGAGGCGCGGCCGTTGGCGATCACCAGCGAGGCGATCGCTTGCTGACGCTCTTCGGCATACATGCGGCTCCGTATGTGTGGGTATCGCGCTGATTGGATGTTGATTTAATTGGTTTTACTACTGTTTGTGTTGACTTGTCAACCGTTTCTTGTAATCTGGTTCACATGACCGCCTCACCCGCGCCTACCTCACATCCGTCCGGCAGCATCTCCGACGAGGTGCCCGCAGGCACTGTTCTTCGCGGTGTGCCGGTGGTTCCCGGTGTTCAGTACGCGCCCGTGATCAGGCCGGGCCGGCTGCCCTCCCTGGACGACGACGGCCCCGTCGACATCGCCGAGCCCGAACGTGCCGCCGAGGCGGCCCGTTTCGTGGCGGCGGCGGGCGCAGTCGCCGCGCGCTTGCGCGACCGCGCGGCCCATGCGACGGGTGCCGCCTCGGAGGTGCTTGCCGCGACCGCGACGCTGGCGCAGGACCGGGCGTGGTTGAGCGCCGCGGAGAAACGCATCAACGCCGGCACGCCGGCAGTCGGCGCGGTGATAGCCGCAGTCGACCAGTTCGTCGACATGTTCACTCAGCTCGGCGGGCTGATGGCAGAACGCGTCACCGACCTGCGAGACATTCGGGACCGCGTGATCGCAGAACTCAAGGGCGTCCCCGAACCAGGGGTGCCGGTGCCTGCAGTGCCCTCAATCCTGTGCGCGGAGGACCTCGCGCCCGCCGACACCGCGGGCCTGGACCCCGTGCTCGTGGTCGCGCTGGCGACGACGCTCGGCGGGCCGACCAGTCACACCGCGATCATCGCGCGCCAACTCGGAATACCCTGTGTCGTCGCCATCGAGGGCCTCGACGGCATCAGCGTCGACACCATGGTTCTCGTCGACGGCACCCTCGGCACGGTCACCATCGCACCCGACGCCGCGGAAGCCGAAGATGCTGTCCTGCGCGCACGGCACGAGGCCGAGCGTGCCGCCCGCTGGTCGGGCCCCGGCGCGACCTCCGACGGGCACACGGTCGCGATCCTCGCCAATGTGCAGGACGGCGCCGCGGCGCGGGCCGCCCGCGAAACACCGGCAGAGGGTGTCGGGCTCTTCCGCACCGAGCTGTGCTTCCTGAACCGCGACACCGAGCCAAGCGTCGACGAGCAGGCCGACATCTACGCCGAGGTGCTCGACGCGTTCGCCGGGCACAAGGTCGTCATCAGGACGCTCGATGCGGGTTCGGACAAACCCCTGAAGTTCGCCGGGCACCCCGAGGAAGCCAACCCCGCGCTCGGCGTGCGGGGCATTCGCATCGCGGTCGGCAATCCCGGTCTGCTGGACCGGCAGCTCGAGGCCATCGCCACTGCCGGTCGGCGGACCGGCAACTCACCCTGGGTGATGGCCCCGATGATCGCCAAGGCAGCCGAGGCCGAACACTTTGCGGCACAGGTTCGTTCGCACGGGCTGGCGCCCGGCGTGATGATCGAGGTTCCGGCGGCGGCACTACTGGCCGACCGGATTCTCGATCACGTGGATTTCCTGTCGATCGGCACCAACGACCTGGCTCAGTACACGATGGCCGCCGACCGCATGTCGGCCGAACTCGCCTCGCTCACCGACCCGTGGCAGCCCGCGGTGCTGACGTTGGTGGCGATGGCGGTGCGGGCGGGCGCCGCCGTCGGAAAGCCCGTCGGCGTCTGCGGGGAGGCCGCCGCGGATCCGTTGCTGGCCTGCGTGCTCACCGGTCTTGGCGTGACGTCATTGTCCGCGGCCGCCGCGGCTGTGCAGGGAGTCGGCGCGAAACTCTCACAGGTGTCTCTGTCGCAGTGCCGCGCCGCCGCCGAAGCGGTGCTCGCCGCGGGCACCGCGGCGGACGCACGCGCAGCCGCGCTGGCGGTGTTCGAACCGGAATAATGCGGACCGTAGTCCGGTTATCCATCGCATGCCCGCTATCACTGCCGACACCCTGACACTTCCGCGGATCGCCGCTGCCGGCCCGTCGGACACCGAACGCCCCGTCCGCTCCATCACCACCGGCCCCCGAGGTTATGAAGGCGAGGGCTTTCCCGTCGTGCGCGCGTTCGCCGGAGTCAGTTCCGCCGACCTCGATCCATTCGTCCACATGGACCAGATGGGTGAGGTCGAATACGAGCCCGGCGAACCGAGGGGTACCGACTGGCATCCGCACCGCGGGTTCGAGACGGTCACGTACATGCTCGACGGGCGGTTCGCCCACCAGGACTCCCACGGTGGCGGCGGTCTGATCACCGACGGCGCGACGCAGTGGATGACCGCGGGATCCGGGATCCTGCACATCGAGACGCCGCCCGCCGAACTGGTCGAGAACGGCGGTGTGTTCCACGGCGTCCAGTTGTGGGTGAACCTGCCGCGCAAGGACAAGTTCGCAACCCCGCGCTACCAGGCCATCGAGGGCGGCCAGGTGCAGCTGCTGTCATCCGATGACGGCGGCGCGCTCGTGCGGCTGATCGCCGGCGACGTCGCGGGAGCGCAGGGTCCCGGCGCCACGCACACACCGATCACCCTGGCGCACGCGACGATTGAGCCGGGGGCCCGCCTCAACCTGCCGTGGAACCGCGATTTCAACGCGCTCGTCTATGTGCTGTCCGGCCGCGGCGCGGTGGGGCCGGTCGCCCATCCGATCCTCCAGGGACAGCTGGCCGTGCTCGGGCCGGGTGACCGGATCACCGTGAGCGCCGACGACAAGCTCGACGTCCTTCTCCTGGGTGGTAAACCCATCCGCGAGCCCGTGTTCCAGTACGGCCCCTTCGTGATGAACACCAAGACGGAAGTGATCGAGGCGCTGGAGGATTACAACAAGGGCAAGTTCGGCCAGATCCCGCCGGACGCGCTCATGCCGCACCGCGTCTGACGTTCGCGTCGTCTGGGTGGCCGGGATCGCTTCTCGGATAGAGCAATTCCAGCTCGCCGATGTGCGCAGCGGCGGTCACCAGCGGCAGGGCCGCCGCGACGGCGAGCTCATCGTCCGAGGCGTCGGCGCGGAGGGCGATCACGAAGTCGTCGCTGATGGGTTGCAGCGCGGCCCCGGGAGAACCGCCCGTCACGTGTTGGCACACCGCCTCGGTGTGCGTCTCCAGCACTGTGCGGGTGCGTGCGTACACACCGTGCGGCGGCGGGACGACGTCGGCGATCAGCTCGGCGGCGGCGCGCAATCGGACTGCGCGGTTGGCCCGCCGCACCACCGGCGCGCGGACGTCAGCTGCCCCGCTGCTCTCCGAAAGGTATTGCCGAACTGCGTCATCGACCGTGCGGGAGGCCTCGAGGGCATCGTGGCTGAGCGCGATGACCCGATCGGTGGCGTCCTCGGACGCGCCGCGGGTGACGCGCAGAACGGCCGCCGTGAGAAAGCGTGCACCAACGGCGAATGACTCGTCGATGACCTTCGACACCCGGGTGCGTACACCGCGCGGCCACATCAGGACCGACACGACGATTCCGACCAGGGCGCCGATGATGACGTCCTGGATGCGGATCAGCCCGACGCTCCATCCGGTCGGGGCGATCAGATTGAAGATGATCAGCACCATCATCGTGAACGCCGCCTGGCCGGCGATGAATGACGCGACCTCCGGTACGAACGCGGAACCGAACGCCACCAGCGGCAGCATGGCCCACATGACGATGGGATCAACGCCGACCAGTTCGATGACGACGACGCCCACCATGAATCCAATCGCGGTGCCTGCCACTGCGCGCACAACCCGGGTGCCGGTCGTGAGCGCGCTGCTGCGCAGCACGGACAGCGCTCCCAGCACCACCCAGAACCCGTTCTGTATCGGGAACACCTGGGTGACGGCGACCGCCACGGCCAGGCCCAGACCGGTGCGCAGACTGTTGCGCAGCACCACTGCCCGAGTGGCAAGCAATCCCTTGGTGATCGCCGCGACCGCGGTCGTCTCCGGCATCACCCAATCGGCGGTTCCGGTCGGCGGCAGGCGGCGGCCCAGAACGCGCGCCCACACCGGGCGGGCGTCGGCCTCGGCGGCATTGCGGATGATCCGACCGGTTACGCCCACGGTCGCCGAGAACGTGCGGCGCCCCAGCAGCTTGCGGCCGACGGCTACGGCCTCTGCGTCATCGGGCACCCCGAGTATCTCGACGATGTCCTCGCGGTAGCGTCCCTGCGCAATGGAACGCAATTCGGCCAGTGCCGAGTTGAGATCGGCTCCCCGGGCCGCACGCGCGGAGGGCTCGGAAATGCTGAGCACCGCAGCGCAATCCCGCAGCACCCGGATCAGTGGCGCCTTCAGATCGCCCAGCAGGCGACCGGTGTCGTCGGTGATCCGGTCCGACAGGAAGCCGAGGTCGTCCACGACCCGCACCAGTGCCCGACTGCCCGCGGTCAGACCTACCGGACGGAAGTCGGCGCCCAGAAAGCTTTCCCACAGTGCGTTCATGGCGCGGGTCGCGTCTTTGGCCGTCCCGGTGCCCTCCAACGCATCGGCCAGCTCGCTGCATACCTGTGCCGAGTGGCGGCGCAACTCGTCGTGATGTCGCGGCGCGAAGACGAACAATGCCGCGGGAACGCACACCGCCAGCGCGATGAGCCAGCCGAACAGGCGCTCGGAAATGGGACCGACCGGGGTGCACGCCGGCAGCACGAATGTCAGCAATGTGGCGCGCTGGCCCGCGGCGACGATCTCGCTGAGGACACCGGAAAACGTCACGACCACACCGAGAACGAACATCACCGCGACACTCACCCAGGGGTGGTCGGCCACCAGCGTGCCGAGGGTGATCAAGACCAATCCATTGATGCCGAGACCGAGATAGGCGAGCGCGCGTGCCGGGCGGTTTCCGGGAAAGTCCACCAGTATCAGTAGCGCCACCGACCCGAAAATGCTGAACATCGGTGTCTGCGAACCACTTCCGAGGGTGAATCCGACTGCAGCCGCAATCGGAACCACGATCGCCGCCCGCGCGGCGCGCCGCAGCGCGTCGAATTCGGGGTCGCGCTGCCGAAGCAGGTCGACTAAACGATTCCACAGTCCGGACACGTCAGTGCGCAATGATCTTGACGGCGACGACGAGCAGGCCCACACCGACGAGGCCGGCGACCGCGATCGTCTTCTGCCACCACGGCAGCTGCGTCCGTCGCACCGCCAGCAGCGCGATGACGCCGACTTCACCCACCAGCGTCCACATCGCGATCCACATCGCGGTATCGGTGTCGAGAACCCCGAACACCGCGAGCAGCAGGAGGATCAGCGGTGGAACGGCGGCCTGCAGAATCTGAAACGACGCCTGCAGGATCTGCCATCCCTCCCGCCCTCGCGGTGCGCGCCCGAACACGGCCACGTGCGCCACCCAGTGCGAGAGCAGGCCGGCGGCCCACAGGCCGCCGGTGGCCACCGCGACGTCGAGAATCCTCGCCAAGGCGCTGGTGTCCTCGTCGCTGTACCGGGCCAGTACGGCAAGGGTCGCGAGGCAGGAGATCGCGCCGTAGAGGCGCTCGCGCAGCAGTGCGACGACGTGGGCGACCTCGGCCGGCTGATCGTCGGCTTCGCGCGTTGCCTCAGTCACCGTCGGGCACCGAGGCGAACCCGTCCGAGTCGAGCGCGGTCTGCAGCCGTCCGGCGATCCACTCGAGCGCATCGCTGTCGGGAGGCAGGGCGGCCTGCTCGTAGCCGACGAGCAGGTACACCGCCCATGACGCGAAGACCTCCGCCTGACGCCTGTTTCGCAGGATCTCGTGGGCCGACTCGCACATGATGTCGAAACGCTGCCGGTCGACCGCGGCCTGTACGGACTGCACGTGCGGGTCCAGCGAGCTCCATACCCGGATCGCCGCCTCGGCCCCGTGAGGTAGCCCCAGCCCCGCCTGGATCAGGGTGTCGATGCGGCGGCGCGGATCGGTCTCGCCGCGCACCGACTCGATCACCATCACGGTGCGGTCCTGCACCCAATACGCGACCAGCTCCTTGGTGTACGCGGGCCAGTTGGTGAAGTAGTGATAGAAGGAGCCGGTGGTGACGCCAAGACGGCGGCAGACCTCCGCAAGTTTGAGCCCCCCATAGCCGAGATCGGACAACACATCGAGGCCGGTCTCGAAGTAGGCGTCCCGAGAAACGACGCTGGCCATGGCAACGGACCCTAGTGCTCACCTCGTCGAATCTCCACGGAAATGCCCGGCGCCGTTCCCGCGAATATTTGCTGAATTTGCATCTTGAGGTATGTGACAGAAAATACCGGTCGGCCTTTGCAGTGGGCTATGGCACAATTTGACTGTGCCGCAACATACCGCTAAGCGGGGTCCTGGTCGCCCACCCGCAGCGAAGGCCGCCGAGACGCGGGATCGCATCATAAGAGCCGCCCGCGAGGTCTTCAGCGAACTCGGATACGACGCTGCCACATTTCAGGCAATTGCGATTCGTGCCGGTCTTACGCGTCCCGCGATCAACCACTACTTCGCGAGTAAACGGGTCTTGTGGAGTCAGGTCGTCGAGCAAACCGATGCGCTGGTAGTTAGCGCGGGTCGGAAACGCGCCACGGGCGAGACCAACCTGCTGGGCCGATTGTCCGCGTTCTTCACCGCGGCGATTCAGACCGAGGGCGAAGATCGTTCGGCGGCAGCCTTTCTGGTGACGTCGGTGTTGGAGACTCAGCGACATCCCGAACTCGCCGGCGACGCCCATGATTCGTTACGGACTTCGCGCGAGTTCATTGCGTGGGCGGTCAACGACGCGATCGAAAAAGGCGAGCTCACGACGGAAACCAACGTCTCTGAGCTCGTTGAGATGCTGGTAGCGATGATGTGGGGGATGGGTTTTTACGCTGGTTTCGTCGGCAATCACGAGGAACTCTCCGCGGTCGTGGAGAAGTTCGAGCTGCTGATGGCCAACAAACTCTGGAAACTTCGCGACTGACGCTCGGCGCCCGCGTGCGCTCAGGCGGGTGACATCGCCCACAGTTCGTATAGGTTAGCTAAGTTAATTGATAGCATGGCAAACGACCTGACCCACCGGATTGAGGGAGCTCGGCGATGAGCTCGTTGCGTACAGACAACGACACCTGGGATATCGCGACCAGCGTCGGCTCGACGGCCGTGATGGTGGCTGCGGCCCGCGCCGGCGAGACCGCCAAGGCCGATCCCCTGATCCGCGACCCGTACGCCGAGGTGCTCGTCGCCGGCGTCGGACCAGGTGTGTGGGATTTCGTGCGCAGCGAGGAGTTCGCCGCCAAGGTCGCCGAGGCCGACGCCGAGGTCGCCGCGATCTTCGAGCACATGGGCAATTACCAGGCCGTCCGTACGCATTTCTTCGACGCGTTCTTCGCCGACGCCGTGGCGGCCGGCATCCGCCAGGTCGTGATCCTTGCCTCTGGCCTCGACGCGCGCGCCTATCGGCTTGAGTGGCCGGCTCAGACGGTCGTCTTCGAGATCGACCAGCCCAAGGTGCTCGACTATAAAGCCGCACGGATGGCCGAGAACGGTTCGCTGCCGTCCGCCAAGCGTCACGCCGTGGCCATCGACCTCCGCCTGGACTGGCCGAAGGCGCTGCTCGACGCCGGCTTCGACACGAACGCACCCACCGCGTGGCTGGCCGAAGGCCTGCTGATGTACCTGCCCGCCGACGCCCAGGACCGGTTGTTCGACCAGATCACCGCGCTGTCCGCCCCCGGAAGCCGGGTGGCGGCCGAGACCGTCGGCGTGCGCTCCGAGGAGAGGCGTGCTGAGACCCGGGAGAAGTTCGACCGCATCAGGGCGCAGTTCGGGATGGAGAACACCCCCGACGTCGCCGAGCTGATGTACAACGATCCCGACCGGGCCGACGTCGCTCAATGGCTCGCCCAGCATGGCTGGCGGTCGTCGGCCGTGACGTCCGCCGACGAGATGCGGCGCCTCGATCGCTGGGTGCTGCCGCCCGAGGAATCCGATCAGGACGCGTTCTCGTCGTTCGTCACCGCAGAGATGGTGGGCTGACCGCCCGAACGGACGAACAGAGGGGGGAAAACTTGCCCCTTCAGGACGGCCCAACCGGTTGGTTAGGATTCGGGTGTTCCCAGGGTCAGGAAGGACACCCACCATGACCACAGAATCCGCCGCACCCGAAACCGCCGTCGCGACCACCCCCGACATTCCCGGCACGGTCCGCAGGCTGCGGGAAACCTTCAAGACCGGTCGCACCCGCAGCGTCGAATGGCGTAAGCAGCAGCTCCAAGCGCTGGAGCGGATGATGCTGGAGAACGAGGCCGCCATCGCCGACGCGCTGAATCAGGACCTGGGCCGCAGCCCGTTCGAGGCGTGGCTGGCCGACATCGCCAGCACCGCCGGTGAGGCGAAGGACGCCGCGAAGAACGTCCGCAAGTGGATGCGCCGCAAGTACCGGCTGCTGGAGATGTCGCAGCTGCCCGGTCGCGGATGGGTCGAGCACGAGCCGTACGGCACCGTGCTGATCATCGGCGCGTGGAACTTCCCCTTCGTGTTGACGCTGGGACCTGCGGTCGGGGCGATCGCCGCGGGCAACACCGTTCTGATGAAGCCCTCCGAGGTCTGCCCGGCATCGTCGGCGCTGATGGCCGAGCTGGTGCCGCGGTATCTCGACAACGACGCGATCGCCGTCGTCGAGGGCGACGGAGCGTGCAGTCAGGAGCTCATCGCGCAGGGCTTCGACCACATCTGTTTCACCGGCGGCACCGAGATCGGACGCAAGGTCTACGAAGGCGCCGCGCCGCACCTGACGCCGGTCACCCTTGAACTCGGCGGCAAGAGTCCGGTGATCGTCGCGGCCGATGCCGACATCGAGGTGGCGGCCAAGCGCATCGCATGGACGAAGCTGATCAACTCGGGACAGATCTGCATCGCGCCGGACTACGTGCTCGCCGACGCGAAGATCCGCGATCAACTCGTCGACAAGATCAAGGAGGCGGTGACGACCTTCGAGGCTGAAAACCCCTCGGGCAAGCGCATCGTCAACGAGCGGCACTTCGATCGACTGACCACGTCGTTGGCCGCGACCAAGGGCAATGTCGTCATCGGCGGCGGCTCCGACTCCGCGAAGATCAGCATCGAGCCGACCGTCGTCGTCGACCCCGATCCCGCCGAACCCTTGATGACCGACGAGATCTTCGGGCCGATCCTGCCGATCATGACCGTCCAATCCCTCGACGATGCAATCGGTTTCGTGAACTCGCGGCCCAAGCCCCTCGCGGCCTACCTGTTCACCAAGACCAAGAGCGTGCGTGAACGCGTGATCAAGGAAGTGTCCGCGGGCGGCATGGTCATCAACCACCTGCTGTTCCAGTTCTCGACCAACAAGCTGCCCTTCGGCGGTGTCGGACCGTCGGGCATGGGCGCCTACCACGGCAAGTTCGGCTTCGAGCAGTTCAGCCACAAGAAGAGCGTGATGACCAAGTCGACCCGACCCGACGTCGGCGCGTTCATCTACCCCCCGTATACAGAGAAGGCGTTCAAGCTCGCCAAACGTCTTTTCTAGAGAGGAACCCCATGCCAGGAGTGCAGGATCGCGTCATCGTCGTCACCGGTGCCGGAGGCGGACTCGGACGTGAGTACGCGCTGACTCTCGCCAAAGAGGGCGCCAGCGTTGTCGTCAACGATCTCGGCGGCTCCCGCGACGGAACCGGCGCAGGCCACAACATGGCCGACGAGGTCGTCAACGAGATCAAGGCGGCCGGCGGCCGTGCAGTCGCGAACTACGACTCGGTCGCCGAATCCGAGGGCGCCGAGAACATCATCAAGACCGCAATCGACGAGTTCGGCAAGGTCGACGGCGTGGTGAGTAACGCGGGCATCCTGCGCGACGGCACGTTCCACAAGATGGAGTTCGCGAACTGGGACGCCGTGCTCAAGGTCCACCTCTACGGCGGCTACAACGTGATCCGCGCGGCGTGGCCGCACTTCCGCGAGAACAACTTCGGCCGCGTCGTGGTGGCCACGTCGACGAGCGGACTGTTCGGCAACTTCGGTCAGGCCAACTACGGCGCCGCCAAGCTCGGCCTCGTCGGGCTGATCAACACGCTCGCCCAGGAGGGCGCGAAATACAACATCAAGTCGAACGCCGTCGCGCCCATCGCGGCCACCCGGATGACGCAGGACATCCTGCCTCCGGAGGTATTCGAGAAGCTCACCCCCGAGTACGTCGCCCCCGTGGTCGCGTACCTGTGCACCGAGGAACTCCCCGAGACCGCATCGGTGTTCATCGTCGGCGGCGGCAAGGTGCAACGCACCGCGCTGTTCCAGAATGAGGGCGTGACATTCACCGAGGTGCCGTCGGTCGATGACGTCGCGGGCAAGTGGGGCGAGATCACCGATCTGTCCGCGGCGCAGCGCGCCACGTTCTCGCTCGGCTAGTGAAGGCGCTTGTCGCACAGGAGCTTTCCGGACCGTCAGGGTTGGCGTACACCGACGTACCAGACCTCGCCGACAATGACGATGTGGTCGTCGTCGATGTCGGTGCCGCCGGGGTGAGCTTTCCCGACCTCCTGCTGCTGCGCGGTGAGTACCAGTTGCGGCTGGAGCCGCCGTTCATCCCCGGGATGGAGGCGGCGGGCGTCGTGCGTTCGGCGCCGTACGAGTCGCAGTTCAAGCCGGGTCAACGGGTGACGGCACTGACCATGCTCGGTGGCTGGGCGGAGCAGGTGGCGGTTCCACCCGCCAACCTGCGGGCCACTCCTGACGATCTCGACGACGCCGAAGCCGTCGCGCTGCTCGGCAACTACCAGACGATGTATTTCGCGTTGGCCCGCCGCGGCGCACTGCGACAGGGCGAGACGGTGTTGGTGCTCGGGGCGGCCGGAGGTGTCGGCACGGCCGCCATCCAGGTCGCGAAGGCATTGGGCGCCAAGGTGATCGCCGTGGTGCACCGCCCGCAGGGCATGGAGTTCGTGAAGTCACTCGGTGCCGACGTCGTGTTGCCGCTGGCCGACGGTTGGTTGCAGGCGGTCAAGGACCACACCGATGGCCGCGGCGTCGACCTCGTGGTCGATCCCGTCGGCGGTGACGCGTTCGACGACGCGATTCGTGCGCTGGCCACCGAGGGGCGGCTGCTCGTCATCGGCTTCGCGTCCGGGGGCGGCATCCCCACCGTGAAGGTCAACCGATTGCTGCTGCGCAACGTGTCGGTCATCGGCGTGGGGTACGGCGAGTTCGTCAACCGCACCGAAGGCGCGCAGGCTCTCTTCGAATTCGGTGTGGGAGAACTGGTCCGGGCTGGTCTGCGACCGCCACCGCCGGTGCGATTCCCGTTGGCCGACGGCGCGGATGCGCTGCAGAGCCTGGCGGACGGCGGCGTGCTCGGCAAGGTGGTGTTGGAGCCCTAATGAGTCCGCAAGCATTGGCCTTCGATGTGTTCGGCACCGTTGTCGACTGGCGCTCGAGCATCATCGCCGAACTCGAGGCATTCGGCAAAAGCCATGGCGTCGTACAGGATTGGGCGACCTTCGCCGATCGCTGGCGAAAGGGATACCTCCCGGCGATGGACCGAGTGCGTCGCGGCGAGCTGCCGTGGACACGGATCGACGACCTGCACCGGATGATCCTCGAAGACCTGCTCCGCGAAGCCAGGATCACGACCGTCAGCGACGCGGACCTCGAGCACCTGAACCGTGCCTGGCACCGCCTCGACCCGTGGCCGGACAGCGTGGCGGGCCTGACGCGGCTGAAGTCGCGCTTCGTCATCACGACGCTGTCGAACGGAAACGTCTCGCTGCTGACGAACATGGCCAAGCGCGCCGGACTGCCGTGGGACTGCGTGATCTCGGCGGAGTTGTTCCACCATTACAAGCCCGACCCCGAGGCGTATCTGGGGTGTGCCGACCTCCTCGGTGTGCCGCCGGCCGACCTGATGCTCGTGGCGGCCCATCCGGGCGACCTGCGGGCGGCCCAGCAGGCGGGCCTGCGGGCCGCATACGTCACCCGACCACTCGAGTACGGCCCCAACCAGCGAACTCATAAGGTCACCGACGGCGAATTCGACTTCACGGCAACGGATTTTCTGGATCTCGCCGACAAACTCGGTGCCTGATGACCGCGGCGTAGCGTGGAAGCGTGACCGACCAAGTGACCACCGATCTTCCGCAGGCGATCCGCAGGGCGCTGGACCTGCTCGCCTATCCGCCCGCCCATCCCGACGCCAGCTTGGGCTACCTGGACCTGCTCGGCCATCTCCCCGAGACCGACGTCGCGCCGCCGAAGAACACCGGCGCGATCCAGGCGGCGTGGGCCTCCGGGCTCGGTTCGATGCTCTACGACAATGCGCAAGCGCTGGCTCGCAGGGTCGTCAGCGCCTGGCAGCTGCCGATCGATTGGCTGAGCATCCCGGCAGGCGGCGTCGCGCTCGACGTCGGTAGCGGACCCGGGAACGTGACGGCGGCACTGGGCGGTGCGGCGGGGCCGGAGGGCCTCGCACTCGGCGTCGATATCTCCGAGCCCATGCTGGCCCGTGCGGTCGGCGCCAACGCCGCGGACAACGTCGGGTTCCTTCGCGCCGACGCCCAACAGCTGCCCTTCCGCACCGAGACGTTCGACGCCGTCATCTCGCTGGCCGTGCTGCAGCTCATCCCGAATCCGACGACGACACTGGCCGAGATCGTGCGCGTGCTGAAACCCGGCGGCCGGGTGGCGATCATGGTGCCGACGGTCGGCCGCGGCGGCGAGCTGTTGCGCCTGCTGCCCAACGGCGGAGTGCACTTCTTTGCCGAAGACGAGCTCGGCGACTCCTTCGAAGACCTGGGACTCGTCGGCGTGCGGACCAAGACCCTCGGCAACATCCAGTGGGTGCGCGCCAGACGCCCCTGACACTAGATTCGTGTCGTGGGTACCGGCGGCATCATCGGAGTAGCGCTCGCCATCGCGGTGGGCATCATCGGCATCGTGGTGCCGCTCCTGCCTGGCACGCTGCTGGTGTTCGCCGCGATCGCGGTGTGGGCGGTCGTCGAGCACAGCGTGACCGGCTGGGTGACGCTCGGCGTGGTGACCGCGTTGCTTGGCGCGTCCATGTTGATCAAGTACACGTGGCCCGTGAAGCGGATGCGGGCCGCCGACGTGCGCACGCGCAGCCTGGTGGCCGGTGGCGTGCTCGGCATCATCGGCTTCTTCGTGATCCCCGTGATCGGCCTGGTGATCGGCTTCGTTTTGGGCATCTACCTGGCGGAGTGGGCGACCAGGGGCGATCAGCGACTGGCGTGGACGTCGACCAAGCACGCGCTGAAGGGTGTCGCACTGTCCATGGGTGTCGAGCTGGCCGGGGCGTTGCTCGCCACCGTCGCATGGGTTCTCGGCGTTTATGTGACCGAGTAGCCGCCGCTGGTCGGATCAGCGACCGGGGGCCGACTGTTGTTTGGACAGCTCCTGGGCGAGGGTGTCGGCGATCGTGTCGAACGGCGCCGTCTGCGAGATCTGGTGGCCGAGCCGTCGAGCAGCGGCGCGATGCTCATCGCCGATGCTACGGACGGCGGCCGAAATTCGAGCGGCATCGGGATGCGCCGTCTTGAGGTTCACGCCCACGCCGGCATGCGCCACGCGAGCGGCCACTTCGGCCTTGTCGCCCGATTCGCCGGCTACCACCACGGGTACGCCGTACCTCAGAGCGTGGTGCACCCCGCCGTATCCGCCGTTCGTGACCATCACGTCGACGTGCGGAAGCAGAGCGGAGTAAGGCAGCCACGCGACGACATGAGCGTTGGCCGGCACGTCGAACGACAGACGCTGACCTGTGCGCTGACCCGTTGTCGCGACGACGACGACGTCGGCCTCACCGGCGAACGCTGCGAGCGTCGGTCCGATGAGCTGGTCGAGATCGCCGTTGTCGTGTGTGCCCTGGGTGACGTGGACCACCGTCCGGGCTCTGATGATTTCGCTCCACCAGGACGGTTCCTCGAACCGCTCTGCTTCGCTGTCGGGCAGGACGGGCCCGACGAATTCGACGTTCGGTGCGAGGTCGCGTCGAGGGTACTCGAAACCGGGGACTGTCAGCTGCACCAGTCGGTCCGCCAGTCGTGGCCAATCCATGAGAGGTACCGGGCACCGTCCACCGACAGCTCGCAGCGCGCTGTCGAATTGTTTTTCTATGTCGCGGAACAGAACTCGATTGACGACGGTGTGCATGCCGGTGTAGTCCATCCCCGGTCTCGGCGGCCAGGCCATCCCGAACGGCGCGGTGTCAGCACTCGTCAAGGTCATTGGGCCGACACCACATACCAGCACCGAGGGGCGCGGATTCGTGGCGAGGAGAGGCAGGGCTCCAGTGAACGCAAGGTCGACGAGGACGGCGTCTGCAGCGTGTGAGTCGACAGCCGCGTTGAGGCTTCGGTATTGCGCGGCGAGTGGGGCGATGAAGGTGGATCGGACATCGCTTCTGCCGAGGGAGTAACGGCGGAACAGCTCCGGCAGCAGTCGGTCGATCTTCGATGCCGGTGTCGGTGAGCGCACGCCGGCGTCCGGGTCAAGTCGCTCGAACGTCAGGCCGGAGCGCTCCACTACGCCGCGGTGATCGTCGTCCGTGAGCATGACGACGTCGTGCCCGACCTGGCGGAGGTGTGCACCGATCAGCGCCATCGGCAGGACGTGGCCTGCCAGCGGGCTGGCCGCTATCACGATGCGAGGCAAGGAATTCCCGTATCAGCCAAGCAGTGACACCCGCAGCTTCGCGAGATCGGCGTCGGTGACGCCGAGGGCTTCGAGGTAGCCCGTCAAGCCGCCGAAGTTGTCCTCGATCGCCTTGCGCGCCGTGTCCAGGTATCCCTCGCGGACGCCGAGCACCTCCTCGGTGAGCCGCGCCTCGGCGAAGGTCACCATCTCGTCGGTGGTGTCGTCGGCCCGATTGCGAATCGATTCGAGAATGCTCTCCCGCAGTTGGGGCACCGCGGCGTTGCTGCGCAGAAAGTCGGCCATGATCGCATCGCGATCGACCCCTACCGCCTCCAACACCGTCGACACGGTGAAGCCGGTCCTGTCTTTACCCGCGAAGCAATGCGTGATGACCGGCCGGCCCTCGGTCAGCATCGAAATGACCTGCCGCACAGCCAATTGCGCACCAGCCAGCCCCGGGAAGTTCTGGTATTCCTCGGTCATGAACCGGCCGGCCGCGACAGCGACATCCTCGTCGTCGTCCTTCTCGGTCATCATCCGTTGGAAGCTCTGCTCGTGCGGCGCCTCCGAGCCCGGTTTGGCGAGTTCGTGGAACGGTAGGCGGTGAATCACGACACCGCCGGGCACTTGACCCTCGCCACGGCGTTCGACCTCGCGATCCGACCGCAGGTCTGCGACATCGGTGATGCCTAAGCCGAGCAGCGCCGCCCGCCCGGAGTCGTCGAGCCCGCTCAACTCGCTGGACCGGAAGAAGCGGCCCGGCCGGATGCCCGTCTCCTCGGCGATGTCGCGGAAATTCCACGCCCCTGACAGGGCGTCAGGGTCCGGGGTCACCGAGATGATCCTGCAGTCACGGCAGCCGCGAAAGCTGACTTCTCCCTGCCGAGTTCGGCACGCGCGATGGTCCGCATGTGCACCTCGTCGGGCCCGTCGAACAAGCGCATCGCGCGGTGCCAGCCGTAGAGCCGGGCCAGCACGGTGTCGTCGCTGATGCCTGCGGCGCCGTGCACCTGGATGGCTCGGTCGATGACGTTGCAGGCCATCTGCGGCGCCACCGACTTGATCATCGCGACCAGCTGCTGGGCGTCCTTGCTCCTGTTGCCGTGCTGGTCGATGGTCCATGCCGCCTTATGACACAACATGCGACTCTGCTCGATCTCGTTGCGGGACTGCGCAACCTGCTGCTGCACCACACCCTGATCGGCGAGCGGTTTACCGAACGCGATGCGCGTGTTGACCCGGTCGACCATCAATGCCATCGCGCGCTCGGCGACGCCGATGGCGCGCATGCAGTGATGGATACGTCCCGGCCCGAGGCGGGCCTGGGCGATGGCGAAGCCGCCGCCCTCTTCGCCGAGCAGGTTCGCGACGGGCACCCGCACGTTGTCGAAGGTGATCTCGCAGTGCCCGTGCTGGTCCTGCCAGCCGAAAACGGGAAGCGACCGAAGGACTTCCACCCCGGGGGTGTCGATCGGAACCAGGATCATCGACTGCTGCTGATGGCTGGCCGCGTCGGGATTGGTGCGGCCCATCACGATGAGGATCTTGCAGCGCGGGTCGGCCGCGCCGGAGATCCACCACTTGCGGCCGTTGATGACGTAGTCGTCGCCGTCGCGCAGCATGGTCGTCTGGATGTTGCGCGCGTCGCTGGATGCCACCGCGGGCTCCGTCATCGCAAAGGCGCTGCGGATCTCACCGTTGCGCAGCGGCTCGAGCCACTGCTTACTCTGCTCTTCGGTTGCGAACAGGTGCAGTGTCTCCATGTTTCCGGTGTCGGGAGCCGCGCAGTTGGTCACCTCGGGCGCGATCTCCATGCTCCACCCGGTCAGCTCGGCCAGCGGTGCGTACTCGAGGTTGGTCAGCCCCGACTCCGAGGGAAGGAACAGGTTCCACAGGCCGCGGTCGCGGGCCAGCTTCTTGAGGTCCTCGATCACCGGAGGGACGGTGTGGTCGTCGGGACCCTTCTCGTGCCGGTACGCCTCGTAGTCCTTCTCGGCCGGGAACACGAACTCGGTCATGAACTCGCTGAGCCGATCGTGGAGGTCCTGACCCTTGGCCGACATCGCGAAGTCCATGCCAGTCACATTAAACGGTGCCGACAATGGGGTGATGACCGAGCATCTCCCACCCTTCCCGCCCGAGCATCTCCCACCCTTCCCGCCCGAGCATCTCCCACCCTTCCCGCCCGAGAGCCGTCCACCGTTCCCGCCCTTCACGCGCGAGACCGCTATCCAGAAGGTTCAGGCCGCCGAGGACGCCTGGAACACCCGAGATCCGCAGCGGGTCAGCCTGGCCTATACGCCCGACTCGCAGTGGCGCAACCGCGACGTGCACGTCGTCGGGCGCGGCGAGATCGTCGCCTTCCTCACCCAGAAGTGGCAGCGCGAACTCGACTATGCGTTGCGCAAGAGCCTCTGGGATTTCCACGAGAATCGCATCGCCGTGCGGTTCCAGTACGAATGCCGGGACGCCGACGGCCAGTGGTACCGCAGCTACGGCAACGAACTGTGGGAGTTCAGCGGCGACGGCCTGATGGCCCGCCGGGAGGCCAGCATCAACGACGTGAAGATCGAGGAGGCGCAGCGTCGGTACTTCGGTCCGCGACCTGAGTCCGAGCACGGGTTCGAGATCCCGCTCTGGTGATTACTCGCCCGAGCCCAGGTCGATGACGAGCCCTCCGCCGCCCTGGTAACCGCGATGGCGGGGCAGCACGATGACCGGCGGATGGGCGATGGTGTTCGGGGTGGCGACGAGGCCCGGACGCGGCACCGGCTGGTAGGAGTAGGTGCCTGCGTTGGCCATACCCGCCAGGCCGAGCGCGGCTCCGCCGAGGATCCCCGTGGCGATGACCGGAAGGGCGAAATACTTGGCGAAGGTTCGGCTGGCGGTCATGTGAGTGTCCTGTCTGGTCGGGGCTCTTGATCTGCCCTGCCGGCTGCTCCGGCGTTGAATCAACTATCGCCCGGTCAAGCCGCCGCGTCTGTCCGCTGATCGACCGGTGACCGGGGGATTCCGTTGTCCCCCGATCGGGGGAACGGCGAGCCGTTGCGAATAGCGAGGAATTGCACAGGTGGCTGTGCGAAGCTGACAGCTGTGTCGACAGGCCTGACCAGCGAAAAAGTGCGTGTGGTGGTGGGTGACGATCACCCGATGTTCCGCGACGGTGTCGTGCGCGCGCTGGTATCCAGCGGGTCGATCGAGGTGGTCGCCGAGGCCGACGACGGCTTGTCGGCCCTGGAGGCGATTCGCACGCATCTGCCGCAGGTGGCCCTGCTGGACTACCGCATGCCCGGGATGGACGGCGCCGAAGTAGCCGCCGCGGTGGTGCGCGACGAACTGCCCACCCGCGTGTTGCTGATCTCCGCACACGACGAGTCGGCGATCGTCTTCCGTGCTCTGCAGGAAGGCGCAGCCGGATTCCTGCCCAAGGAGTCGAGCCGCTCTGAACTCGTGAACGCCGTGCTCGACTGCGCCAAGGGCCGTGACGTCGTGGCACCGAGCCTCGCGGCGGGGCTGGCCGGCGAGATTCGTAAGCGCGCCGAGCCCGAAGGGCCGGTGCTGAGCCCGCGCGAACGCGAAGTGCTCAAGCTGATCGCGGCCGGAGGAAGCATTCCGGCGATGGCCAAGGAGCTGTTCCTGGCGCCGTCGACCGTCAAGACCCATGTGCAACGCCTCTACGAGAAGCTCGGCGTGAATGACCGGGCCGCCGCCGTCGCCGAGGCGATGCGGCGCAAGCTGCTGGACTAGCGGTGCTGGACCGCCTCGCCGGTTATCTCGCGGCGGAACCCGTGCGCGTCACCGCCTTTCTGCGGCTGCCGTTGATCGCGCTGATCGGCCTGCTGGTGTGGACGTGGGAGGTCGACCACTGGCTGCCTGAGGTGTACGAGGTGGTGCTTGGGGTCTACGCCGCCGCTGCCGTGGTGTGGCTGATCGTCGTGTTGCGCGGCCCGGTGCCCCGTTGGGCGGACTGGTCGTCGACGGCATTCGACGTCCTCGTCGTGGTGGTGCTCTGCCTGGTGTCCGGCGGAGCGACCGCGGCGCTGCTGCCGGTGTTCTTCCTGCTGCCGGTCGCGGTGGCGTTCCAGGACCGGCCGATGCTCACCGCGATCCTCGGAACCGGCACTGCCCTCTGCTATCTGGCGGTGTGGATCGTGTACTCCAAGCGCGACGACACCGTCGGCATGCCCGACCTCGTGTACACCCACTTCGGGTTCCTGCTGTGGGCGGCGGCCGCCACCACCGCGCTGTGCCTGGTGCTGGTGTGGCGTCGTGCACGTGTCACGAAGCTGCAGGATGTGCGTCGGCAGTTGGTGTCCGAGGCGATGCAGGCCGATGAGCGACACAACAGGGAAGTCGCCGAGCATCTGCATGACGGCCCGTTGCAAACGCTGCTGGCGGCGCGCCTCGACCTCGACGAAGTCCGCGAACGCAATGACGATCCCGCGCTCGAAGCCGTGCACGCCGCGTTGCAGCAGACCGCCGCGGCGTTGCGCTCGACGGTGACCGAGTTGCATCCGCAGGTGCTCGCCCAGCTGGGTTTGACACCGGCGATACGAGAACTGTTGCGGCAGTTCGAGTCTCGAGGGGACTACACGGTGGAAGCCGATCTCGACGACGTCGGGAAGCCGGACTCTCAGCAGCTGCTGTACCGGGCGGCAAGGGAACTGCTTGCCAACATCGGAAAGCACGCGCGTGCGAGCACCGTCCAGATCGGACTTACGCGCCGGGCGGGGCGGGTCGTGCTGACCATCACCGACGACGGAAAGGGATTCGATCCCGCGATGGTGGCGAGTTACGTCGCCGACGGGCACATCGGCCTGGGCTCGCTGCTTGCGCGGTTCGACGCGATGGGCGGCGCGATGGAGATCGACTCGGTGGCGGGTCGCGGCACACAGGTGACGGCCACATCGCCCCCGGAAGACGACGCGACGCAATAAATCGTTGGCGCCCAACGTGTCATCGCCGGTAGCGTCGCGCCGATGAAGTGGCGGATCGTGGCGATCGCGATCGCCGTCGTTGTTGCGGCGCTGGTGGTGAACGCACTCGTGGTCACGAGGTCTACGCGTCCTGCGGAGGCTTTCGACGGTGGCCGGGTGCTCGAACTCGACGGCCCGGACCTCAACGTCAAGGAGTTCGGACCAGCTTCCGATCGTGCGGTGGTGCTGCTGCACGGGTATTCGGCGTCGGTTCAGTGGTGGGACCGTGTCGCCGCCGCTCTTCCCGGTCAGCGGGTGATCACCGTCGATCTCGTCGGACACGGTGGGTCCGAGGCCCCGCGTGATGCCGGGGATTACAGCGTCGACGGGCAGGCTGAGGCCGTGCGCCGGGCACTGGATGCCCTCGGCGTTCGGCGCGCGGTGCTGGTTGGGCATTCGATGGGCGGGCTTGTGGCTACAGCGCTCGCCGAACAGAACCCGGAACGTGTTGAGCGCGTAGCGATTTCCGATACTCCCGCCGCCGAGGACCTGGTCGAGTCCTCCGCGCTGGCCGGACTGGCCTGCACGCCGATCATCGGTCCCCTCGTGGACCGCCTACGGCCCGTGGACGCCATCACCGACAGTGCACTGCAGACGGGTTTCGCCGCCGACTATCCGGTGCCCGCGCTGGCGCATCGCTCGCTGGAGCAGCTCACGCACACCGGTGTGTGCGATTCGGGCAAGCAGGGCGATCAGCGCGCGACGGCGGACCGTCTCGCCGGACTCGGGAAACCGGTGCTCGTCGTCTGGGGTGAGCACGACGTCCTGACTCCGACCGCGGCCAACGTCGAGCGTTACCGCGAGGCGGGGCTGACCCCGACGATCATCCCCGGGGTGGGGCACAGCCCACTTGTCGAATCCCCTGGCGAGTTCGTGAACGCCATAACGGAATTCATTCAGTGAGACCCCGCGCAATGACCAGTCGCTGAATCTGGTTGGTGCCCTCGAAGATCTGCATGATCTTGGCCTCGCGCATGTAGCGCTCGACACGGTAGTCACGGGTGTAGCCGACACCGCCGAACACCTGCACGGCATCGGTGGTGACCTTCATCGCCGCATCGGTGGCGACCAGCTTGGCGACGCTGGCCTGCGCCGAATACGGAAGGCCGAGATCACGTCTGCGCGCGGCATCGAGGTAGGTCGCCCGCGCGCTCACGACCGCGGCACTCATATCCGCCAACAGGAATCCGAGCCCTTGGTGGTCGATGATCTTGCGTCCGAACGTCGTTCGTTCGTTCGCGTAGCGGACCGCTTCGTCCAGCGCGGCCTGCGCCAGCCCCGTGGCGACCGCGGCGATGCCGAGCCGGCCCGAGTCCAGTGCACTGAAGGCGATGGTCAGCCCCTGGCCCTCGTCGCCGATCAGCCGGTCCTCGTCGATGTGCGCCTGGTCGTAGAACGCTGCCGTGGTGGGCACGGCGTGCAGCCCCATCTTCTCCTCGGGCTTGCCGAAGCTGAGCCCGGGCAGATCGCCCGGCACCAGGAAACACGATATGCCCCTTGCCCCTTCGCCGGTGCGGGCGAACAACGTGTAGAAGTCCGCACGCCCGCCGTGGGTGATCCACGACTTCGATCCGTTGAGCACGTAGCCGCCATCGGCCTTGGCCGCCTTGCACTGCAGCGCCGCCGCATCCGACCCCGCCTGCGGTTCGGAGAGGCTGTACGCCCCGATCTGCTCGCCGGACAGCATGCCGGGCAGCCACCGCCGCTTCTGGTCGTCGCTGCCGAACGCCAGCAGCGGATGCGACGACAGGCTGTGTACGCTGACCGCGACCGCCACCGCCGCCCACCGCGCCGCGATCTCCTCGAGCACCTGCAGGTACACCTCGAAGGGCTGATCGCCGCCGCCCCACTTCTCGGGCTGCGGAAGGCTCAACAACCCCGCCGCGCCGAGCGCACCGAATACCCCGTCGGGATATGTCTCGGCCTTCTCATGGGCGTCGACGATCGGATCGAGCACCTTGTCGGCTACATCGCGTGTCAGCGCGATCAGCTCGTTGGCTTCCTGGGTGGGTAACAACCGGTCAACGGCCATAGTTGGGCATCCTAGTTTCCGGGCACCGGAGCCTGCCCGGCCTGGTCGCCGTGCGCGCTGATGACGAGCGCGACCATCACCAGGGCTATGCCGGACACCTCGGCTAGCGTGGGCCGCTGCGCCAGTAAGAGGGCCCCGATCACGGCAGCCGTGCCCGGAAGTAGCGCCAGCAGCAGCGCGAAGCGGGCTCGTCCGACGGCGGTCAGCACCACTTGGTCGAGGGCGTAGGGGATCGCGGTCGACAACACGCCGATGCCGACCGCCAGGATCCACGTCCTCGGCTCGGCGAACGTGGATGGGTCGGACACCACTTGATGGGCGAGCAGCGGCGCGGCCAGCAGCACCGCGGCGGACGCCATGCCGACTGTCAGCGAGTCGAGTCCGGCGCCCGCATCGGCGACGCGCTTCCCGAGCAGGATGTAGCCCGCCCACAGTGCGGCGGCCAACAGCGCGAAGCCGACGCCGAGCGGGTCCACCCCCGCCTGCACGCCTGCGAGCAGTGCAACACCACCGGCCACCAGGAGGACAGCCAGCAGATCGCGTGGCCGGCGAGAGCCGATGGTCGCCACGGACACCGGCCCGATGAACTCGATCGCGACCGCAGTGCCGAGCGGGATCCGCGCGATCGCCTCGAAGAACGCCACATTCATTGCCACGGTGACGATGCCGAACCCGGCCGCGACGGCGAGCCCGCGGCGCGTCCACCGCACGCGCCACGGTCGTCGCCACAGCACCAGCGCGACAGCGGCGGCGGCGCAGCGCAGCCAGGCCACCGCCGCCGGATCCGTGGTCTCGAACAGGTAGACACCCAGCGCAGCCCCGATGTACTGCGACACCGCGCCGACGACGAAGTACAGCGGCACCGACCACGCGGGCACGCGGGATCGGATCGTCACGGCGAAACGCTAGTGACCGGCGGAAACCGCTTCGGAGAGTGCGGAGTTGATCGCATCCACCCGGTCCTTGGCGTCGCCGAACAACATCTGGGTGTTCTCCCGGAAAAACAGCGGGTTCTGCACTCCCGCGTAGCCCGACGCCATGGACCGCTTGAACACGATGACGTTCTTGGCGTTCCAGACGGTGAGCACGGGCATACCGGCGATCGGGCTGGTCGGGTCCTCTGAGGCCGCCGGGTTGACGGTGTCGTTGGCACCGATCACCAGCACGACGTCGGTGTCGCCGAAGTCGTCGTTGATCTCGTCCATCTCCAGCACGATGTCGTAGGGCACTTTCGCCTCGGCCAGCAGCACGTTCATGTGGCCGGGCAGCCGGCCCGCGACGGGGTGGATGCCGAACCGGACGTTGACGCCGCGGTCGCGCAGCCTGCGCGTCAGGTCGGCGACGCCGTACTGGGCCTGGGCGACGGCCATGCCGTAGCCCGGGGTGATGATCACCGAACTGGCCGACGCCAGCAGTTCGGCCGCGCTCTCGGCGTCGATCTCGCGGTGGGTGCCGTAGTCCTTGTCGTCGGCGGGCCCGGCCTCGATGCCGAAGCCGCCTGCGATGACCGAGATGAACGAGCGGTTCATCGCCTTGCACATGATGTAGGACAGATAGGCACCGGAGGAGCCGACCAGCGCCCCGGTGACGATGAGCAGGTCGTTGGACAGCAGGAAGCCCGACGCCGCCGCGGCCCAGCCCGAATAGCTGTTGAGCATCGACACCACGACGGGCATATCGCCGCCGCCGATCGACGCGACGAGGTGCCAGCCCAGCAGCAGCGCGAGCACCGTGACGACGATCAGCAGCCACAGCTGCGGGTCGATCACGAACCACACGGTGAGCGCGGCGAAGACCACCAGCGCCCCGACGTTGAGGAAGTTCTTGCCGGGCAGCATCATCGGGGCGGATTTGATCCGGGCCGAGAGCTTCAGGTTGGCGACGATCGAACCGGTGAACGTCACCGCACCGATGAAGACGCCGATGACGACCTCGGAGGAGTGGATGCCGAGCATGCCTTCGGTGCCGAGCTGCAGCGCTTCGGCGCCCGCGGCATCACCCTCGATGTGCAGATAGCCGTTCCAGCCGACAAGCACGGCGGCCAGGCCGACGAAGCTGTGCAGCAGCGCGATGAGCTCGGGCATGCCGGTCATCTCGACGACCTTGGCGCGCCACAGGCCGATCGCCGCTCCGATGGCCATCGCGCCGACCAGCAGGCCGAGGCCCAGCGGTTCGATGTGCCGGGTCAGCGCGAGCGCGATGGTCGCGAGTAGCGCCACGGCCATCCCGGCGATTCCGAAACTGTTTCCCGCCCTTGATGTCTCGTGCCTGGACAGGCCTGCAAGTGCCAGGATGAACAACAGGGCGGCGACGACGTAGGCCGCGGTGGCGGTGGTCTCTATCGTAAACATCAGCTAGCTCCTCGAGAACATCGCCAGCATGCGGCGGGTCACCGCAAAGCCACCGAAGACGTTGATGCTGGCGAGCAGGATCGCTGCGGTGGCCAGCGCGGTGATCACCACATCCCCGTGGCCGATCTGCAGTAGCGCGCCGACGACGATGATGCCGGAGATCGCATTGGTCACCGACATCAGCGGCGTGTGCAGTGCGTGATGCACGTTGCCGATGACGTAGTAGCCGATGACGATCGCCAGCGCGAAGACCGTCAGGTGTATCTGCAGCGCGGCGGGCGAGAGTGCGATCAGCGCGAACAGAACGGCCGCGGCGGCGAAGGTGACGCCCAGCCGGCGTCCCGTCGTCATCGGTGTCTTGGCAGGCTTGTGCTCGACCGGGGCCGCGGCGGCCGCCACCGGCGCCGCCGACACCTGCACGGGAGGTGGTGGCCAGGTGGTCTCGCCATCGCGGACCACGGTCACCGACCGCTGCACGACGTCGTCGAAGTCCAGGGTGAGCTGCCCGTCCTTCTCCGGCGTCAGCAGCTTGAGCAGATTCACGAGGTTGGTGCCGTAAAGCTGCGAGGCCGTGGCGGGCAGGCGCCCGGCCAGATCGGTGTAACCGATGATCGTCACGCCGTGGTCGGTGACGACCGCCTGATCCTTGACGGTGCCCTCGACGTTGCCGCCGTTGGCGGCGGCCATGTCGACGAGCACGCTGCCCGGCTTCATCGACGCGACCATGTCCGCGGTGATGATGCGCGGCGCGGGCTTACCCGGGATCAGCGCGGTGGTGATGATGATGTCGACGTCGGAAGCCAACTCGGCGTACAGCGCGGCCTCTCGGGCCTTGTAGTCGTCGCCCATCTCCTTGGCGTAGCCGGTCGCCGACACCTCGGCAGCCGCCGGATCGACGGACATGTACTCGCCGCCGAGGGACTTGACCTGATCGGCGACCTCGGGCCGCGGATCGGTGGCCTTGACGATCGCGCCGAGGCTGCCTGCCGCGCCGACGGCCGCCAGCCCGGCCACCCCCGCCCCGACCACGAGCACCTTGGCAGGCGGGACCTTGCCCGCCGCGGTCACCTGACCGGTGAAGAACCGGCCGAAGGCGTGCGCGGCCTCGACGACTGCGCGGTACCCGGCGATGTTCGCCATCGACGACAGCACGTCCAGCGACTGCGCCCGCGAGATACGCGGAACGGCGTCCATCGCCAGCACCGTGATCGGGCGAGCGGACAGCTTCTCGACGAGCTCGGGATTCAGGGCCGGGGAGATCAGGCTGACCAGTGTCGCGCCGTCGCGCAGCGCTGCGATCTCATCATCGGCGGGGGCGTTGACCTTGAGAACGATGTCCGCACCCCACGGGTCACCGATCTCGGCGCCCGCCTCGACGTAGGCCGTATCGGCGAAGCTGGAAGCAGCGCCTGCGCCCGATTCGACGACAACGGAGTAGCCCAATTTGAGCAGCGCTCCGACGGTCTGCGGCGTGGCGGCTACCCGCGTCTCACCCCCGTGGGACTCGCGAGGTATCCCGATGATCATGCGAAAAGTCTCCCATCCTCCCCTTGCCGGCCCGCGTGCCCCTCCAGCGGTAAGTAGTGCGCTTATCCGTGGATCGGGGGGCGGCCGAGTTCCACGTAAAGTACGTCGTAATGAACGTGAAGGCCGAATCCAGGTCGCCGGCCGCCGCCTTGCTGGTTCGCGCGGGCGGGATCCGGGGCCTGGTCTACACGGCGCTGCCGGTGACCACATTCGCCGTGACCAACGCGGTCACCGGCCTCGCCACGGCGATCATCGCCGCGGTCAGCGTGGGGTCGATCATCCTGGTCTGGCAGCTGTTCCGGCGAGAATCAGTCCGCCCGGCGCTGTTCGGTTTCGCGGCGGTATCGGTGTGTGCGGCGTTCGCGTTCATCACCGGCAAGGCCAAGGATTTCTATCTGCCCGGCATCTGGATGTATCTGGGCCTGGCGATCGCGTTCACCGGCTCGATCCTGATCCGCAGGCCACTCGTCGGTATCGGGTGGGCGTGGGTGACGGGGCGGGACGGCGCGTGGCGCACGGTGCCGCGGGTCCGGTGGGCGTTCGACATAGCGACCGCCGTGATGGCGACGGCGTCATGGGCGCGATTTCTGGTGCAGAACTATCTGTACGACACGAATCAGGAGGGGCTGCTCGCGGTGGCCCGCGTCGCGATGGGTTGGCCGATCTTCCTGGTCACCTCATCGGTGATTTACCTGGCCATCCGGGTGGCCATCCGCGCGTTACCGCGTGCGACTGCTCAAACGGGGGGATAGGCGGGCGGCGGATACACACCGCGCAAAATCCAGGCGAACCAGTTCGCGCCGTACTCGATCTCATCGCTCGCGTCATAATCCGGGTTGGGATCCACGTCATCACCTCTCGCGTCGCGGCTGGTCCACGGTCGAGTCTAGACCCGCTGCCATGGCGGCGACAGCCTCTACACATAAACTAGCCAACCAGTTGATTGATACCCGGACGCCCGCTCCGGCCCTGCCTATAGTGAGTCGCCATGACCGCCTCGTCATCCGCCGTCCCGAGCAACGGGATGTCACGGCGGGAAGAGTTGTTGGCCGTCGCCACAAAGCTCTTCGCCGCCAGGGGGTATCACGGCACCCGGATGGATGATGTCGCCGACGCCGTCGGCCTGAACAAGGCCACGGTGTATCACTACTACGCCAGCAAGTCGCTGATCCTCTACGACATCTACAAAGGTGCGGCCGACTTCACGGTGGACGCTCTGCACGACGACCCGTCGGCGTCGGCCAGGGAGACCATCTACCACTTCACAAGACGGCTGCTCGTCGGCATCGCCAGCGACATCGAGCGGGCGGCGGTGTACTTCCAGGAGGGGCCGTACATCACCGAGTGGTTCACCGAGGAACAGGTCGCCTACATCCGTGAGAAGGAGTCGCAGGTCTACGAGCATGTGCGCGACGTCATCGACCGCGGCATCGCCAGCGGCGAGTTCTACGACTGTGACAGCCACGTGCTCGCTCTCGGCTACATCGGGATGACGCTCGGTTCCTACCGCTGGCTGAGGCCGCATGGCAGGCGCACGGCACAGGAGATCGCCGTCGAGTTCAGCACCGCGTTGCTGCGCGGGCTGATCCGCGACGAGGCGGTGCGGGAGTCCGAGCCGCTCGGCGTGAACATCAGCGCGGCCAACTAGCCGTCGCGATGAAGTCGAACCTGCTGTCACGCCGCGACCTCGACTTCCTGCTTTACGAATGGCTTCAGGTCGACGAGCTGACGAAGCGGACTCGTTTCGCCGAGCATTCACGCGAGACGTTCGACGCCGTGCTGGATTTGTGCGAGCAGTTGGCGACCCGGTATTTCGCGCCGCACAACAAGAAGAGCGACGCCACCGAGCCGCAGTTCGACGGTGAGAAGGTCACGGTCATCGGTGAGGTCAAAGAAGCGCTGGACGCGTTCACCCAGGCGGACCTCGTCGGGATGACGATGGACGGTGAGTTGGGCGGATCGCAGCTGCCCTTCACGGTCGCCGAAGCCGGCTTCGCCTGGTTCTCCGCGGCCAACGTCAGCACGACCGGCTATCTGATGCTGACCATGGCCAACGCCAACCTGATCGCGAAGTTCGGCACCCCCGACCAGATCGATGCGTTCCTGCCGCCCATGCTGGCTGGGCGGTTCTCCGGGACGATGGCCCTGTCCGAGACACAGGCCGGATCGTCGCTGGCCGACGTCCTCACGCGGGCCGAACCGCAGGCGGACGGCACCTACCGGCTGTTCGGGTCGAAGATGTGGATCTCCGGCGCCGAACACGAGCTCACCGACAACATCGTCAACCTGGTGCTCGCCAAGATCCCGGGCGGGCCGGCGGGTACCAAGGGGATCTCGCTGTTCATCGTGCCCAAATACCTTGTGGGGCCAGATGGTTCGGTGGGTGAGCGCAACGACGTCGTGCTTGCGGGGCTGAACCACAAGATGGGGCAGCGGGGTATCACCAACACGGTGCTGAACTTCGGCGAGGGTCGCTTCCGCCCCGGCGGCGAGCCCGGCGCGGTCGGTTATCTCGTCGGCGAACCGCACCGCGGCATCACCTACATGTTCACGATGATGAACGAGGCACGCCTCGGTGTCGGGATGGGCGCGGTGTCGCTGGGCTATACGGGATACCTCAAATCGCTGGAGTATGCCCGCGAACGTCCACAGGGCAGGCCGGTGACGGCCAAGGATCCGACGACGCCGCAGATCCCGATCATCGAACACGCCGACGTGAAGCGGATGCTGTTGGCGCAGAAGGCATATGTCGAAGGCGGGATGGCGCTGCTGCTGTACTGCGCCAAGCTCGTCGACCTGCAGCACAGTGCGGAAAGCGATGCCGAGCGCGATGCGGCGACGCTGTTGCTCGACATCCTCACACCGGTAGGTAAGAGCTGGCCGTCTCAGTGGTGTCTGGAGGCCAACAGCCTGGCGATCCAGGTCCACGGCGGCTACGGCTACACCCGTGAATACGACGTCGAACAGCACTACCGCGACAACCGGCTCAACCCAATCCACGAAGGAACCCACGGCATTCAAAGCCTGGACCTGTTGGGCCGCAAGGTAACTCAGCGCGGTGGTGCCAGTCTGGCGGCACTGGGGGCGGCCATAGACGGCACGATCGGGGCCGCGACCGCCGCGGGCGGAGATGCCGCCGAAATGGCAGAGGACCTGCGCACGTCGTGGCAACGTCTGGTCGAGGTGACCGCGTCGATGTTCGCATCCGGTGACATCGATGCCGCCCTCGCCAACAGCGTGGCGTATCTCGAGGCGTTCGGCCACATCGTCGTCGCCTGGATCTGGCTGGAGCAGGTGGTGGCCTGCAACGGCCGCACGGGCGACTTCTACGACGGCAAACGGCACGCCGCGCGGTATTTCTTCCGCAGTGAACTGCCCAAGACCGGTCCCGCGCTCGATCTGCTCGCGGCACTGGACCGCACGACGCTGGACATGCGCGACGCCTGGTTCTGACTGATACCCAAAGCGCATCAAGTAATGCGATAAGAGGGTTGGACAGGTATCACTGCCGTTTCCTACCGTGGAGTGACAACGACCACTTTTCGCCACGCCGTGGGCGTCCGGTCACACAGTGAAGCCACACAGGAAGTCACACGATGAGGAGTGATTCCATGTCTGCAAACCAGACTGCCCACCACACGTTCCGCCGCAACCGCGTGCGCACCGGCCTGGCCGTCGCGGCCGCCGCCGGACTGGCGCTCACCGGCTGTAGCGGCGTTCAGAACTCGACCGGAGGCGGCGGTGGTGACTCATATCCGTCCGGCGCCGTCGAGATGTACGTCGGCGCATCCGCGGGCGGTTCGAGCGACCTGATCAGCCGCGCGGTCTCCAAGGGCCTCAGCGACAGCCTCAAAGCGTCGTTCCCGGTCATCAACCGCGAAGGCGCCAACGGTGCGCTCGCCGCCGCCGAGGTCGCCAAGGCGGAACCGAACGGCTCGATCATCGCCATCCAGAACGCATCGCTGTTCACCATCACGCCGATGGCCGTCAGCCCCGACGAGGTCACCAACATCGACGACTTCGACGTGGTGCAGGGGGTGTCCCGCGACGACTACGTGCTGGTGACCAATCCGGCGAGCGGCTTCCGCACGCTCGACGACATCAAGAAGGCCAACCGCGTCATCCGCTACGGAACCACCGGAGTCGGCACCGGCGCGCAACTGTCCGCCGCCCTGTTGTTCAAGACGAGCAACGTTGAGTCCCAAGCCGTTCCGTTCGACGGCGGCGCACCCGCGCTGGCTGCGGTGCTCGGAAACCAGGTCGACGTGGCGAGCATTCAGGTCGGCGAGGCCATCGAGAACATCCAGTCCGGCAAGCTGACCCCGCTGGCCGTGTTCGGCCCCGATCGCATCGAATACCTGCCGGACGTGCCGACCGCCAAGGAGCAGGGGCTCGATGTCGAGGTGACGCAGTACCGCTTCATGACGGTCCCCAAGGGCACACCCCAGGAGATCCAGGACAAGATCGCCGAAGGTATGAAGACCACGTTTGCGACCCAGAGCTACAAGGATTTCAACAAGCAGAACAGCCTGACCCCGATGGAACTTTCGGGCGACGAGGTTCTCGCGCAGCTGCAGTCCGACAAGAAGCGGTACGAGGACCTGGTCAAGCAGTACGGCATCAACCTGCGCGACGAGGGCTAGACCATGAACGATGCCGTATCCGACAAGACCCCGCATCCGCACACCCGCGACATCCTCGCCGAACTCGAGGCCGAGGTCGCCCACGAGATGGAGGAGGAGCGGCCACCCGCCGGTGGCCCCTCCTACCAGATCGCCGGCGCACTGGTCGGTGTCGCGATCGGCATCGCAGGGGCCGTGCTCTCGGCCGGATACGGTCTCGGTTCACTCAGTGAGCCGGGTCCCGGGTTGTGGCCGTTCGTCATCAGCGTTCTGATCGCGGCGATGTCGGCGGTGCTCCTGGTCGTCGGCCGCGGGCTGACAGATGCCGAGGCGTTCACGCGAAGCAGTGTGCTTCCCGTCGTCGGTGTCATCACCTTCGTCGCGTTCGGCGTGCTGATGCCCATGACCGGATTCGAGATTCCCGCGCTGGCGCTGTGCGTGATCTGGCTGAAGTTCCTCGGCGGCGAAAGCTGGCGCAACACGGTGGTGATCAGTGTGGTGACCGTCGCGGCTTTCTACTTCCTGTTCCTCTATGGGCTGCGAATCCCGTTGCCCCACTTGATTGCACTGTAAGCGACCCGAACCATGGACCTCACCGCATTCCTCGACGGGTTCGCCCTCGTCGTCGAGCCCAAGAATCTGCTCTACTGCCTCGTCGGCGTGCTGATCGGCATGATCATCGGCGTCCTGCCGGGGCTGGGGCCGGCGGCCACCATCGCGATCCTGCTGCCCATCACCTACACCATCGATCCGGTTTCGGCGATCATCATGCTCGCCGGGATCTACTACGGCGCCCAGTACGGCGGCACCATCACCTCGGTCCTGCTGCGACTGCCCGGTGAGGCGTCGTCGGTTGTCACCGTGTTCGACGGGTTCGCACTGGCCAAACAGGGCAAGGCGGGTACCGCCCTTGGCATCGCAGCGATCGGTTCCTTTGTGGGAGCGACGATCTCGATCATCGGGCTCACCCTGCTGGCTCCGGTTGTCGCGAGCATCGCGCTGGACTTCGGACCGCCGGAATACGCCGCCCTTGCGCTGCTCGGCGTGTTGCTGGTCGCCACGATCGGCAGCGGCAACAAGCTCAAGGCGCTGATCGCCGGCACGGTGGGCCTGTTGCTGGCCACGGTCGGGCGCGACACCTTCACCGGGGCGTCGCGGTTCACGTTCGACAGCCTGCAGCTCGCCGACGGGATCGACTTCGTGGTGGTGGCGATGGGCTTGTTCGGGGTGGGCGAGATCCTCTACAACCTCGAGCAACGGCACGGTAAGAAGCACGTCCCCGCCGAAGTCGGCAATGTGTGGCCGTCCCGCAAAGACCTCAAACAGTCATCGGGAGCCATCGGCCGCGGCTCGATCATCGGCTTCGTCCTCGGTGTGCTCCCCGGCGGCGGCGCCGTGCTCTCCTCGATCGTGGCCTACGCCACCGAGAAGCGAATCTCCAAGAATCCCGAACGATTTGGGCGCGGCGCGGTCGAGGGCGTCGCCGCGCCGGAGACCGCGAACAACGCCGCGGCCACCTCGTCGTTCATTCCGCTGCTCACGATCGGATTGCCCGCCAACGCCACGATGGCGATGCTGTTCGGTGCGCTACTGATCCTCGGTGTGTCACCTGGTCCGCAGTTGGTCGACGAACACCCGGATGTCTTCTGGGGAGTCATCAACTCGATGTACATCGGCAACATCCTGTTGCTGATCCTGTCCATCCCGCTGGTCGGCCTGTTCGTGCGGATTCTGAAGATCCGGCCCGCGATCCTGGCGCCGATCACCGCGCTGATCACGATCCTCGGCGTCTACACCATCAACAATTCGGTGTTCGACATCTACCTGATGGTGGCGTTCGGCATCATCGGCTACCTGATGAAGAAGGCGGGATTCGATCCCGGTCCGATGGTGCTGGCCTTCGTCCTCGGATCGATCATCGAGTCGAGCACGCGACGGTCCCTGCTCATCTTCGGCGGTGACCCAACGGGATTCGTGACCCGGCCGATCTCGGGCGTCATTCTCGCGGTCTTCGCGGCCCTGATCCTGCTGCCACTGATCCGACTGCTGTGGAAGCGGCGCGCGTCAGCGCGGGTCGAGCCTGCGGCGGGAGTTGGCGAGGTGGACACGCATCGCGGCACGGGCGGCGGTGGGGTCACCGGCGAGGATGGCGGAGACGATGTTGTCGTGCTCCCGCCGGACCCGGTCGACGTGCCCGGAGTCGGTGAGCGAGTAGGAGTCACCCAGCCGCATACGGGGAAGCATGATCATCATCGGCCCGAGTGAGTCGAGCAGGTCCACGTAGAAGCGGTTGCCGGTGGCCGCCGCGATAGCCCGGTGAAACCGGAAGTCGGCTTCGACGGCATCTTCGGGTGCCGCAGCGACGAAGGCGTCCATCGCCGACTGGATCGTGCCGCGGCCCGCCGCGTCCAGCCGGGCCGCCGCCAGCGCCGCGGCCTCCGTCTCGACCCCGAGCCGGAAGTCGATCACGTCGAGCACGTCCTGGTGGGTGCGGATCGCGGCGGATTGCACGGTGAACGACGTCGGTTCGGGGACGGTGAGGACGAATGATCCACGGCCGTGGAAGGTTTCGACCAGGCCCTCGGCGCGCAGCCGGGTCACCGCTTCGCGGACGACGGTGCGCGACACCCCGAACTCCTCGATGAGTTCGGCCTCCGACGGGAGCTTGTGACCCGCGGGCAGTTCGCCCGCGAGGATCTTGTCCTTCAACCCCGAGACCACACGCGCGGCCAGTGTCGTCGTCATGGGGCGCCGAACTGAGCGGTCTCCTTGGTGAGTGCGCGCATCTGGTCGCTGAGTGTGAAGCCGAGGCCCGGCCGGTCGGGTAACCACATCCGGCCATCGTGAATGTCGATGCGCTCGTTGAACAGTGGATTGAGCCATTCGAAGTGTTCGACCCACGGCTCGGTGGGATACGTCGCCGCCAGGTGCAGGTGGATCTCCATCGCGTAGTGCGGGGCCAGGGCCAGCCCGGCGTGGGCGGCCAGCGTGGCGAAGCGCAGGAACGGGGTGATGCCGCCGATCCGTGGTGCGTCGGGCTGGACGATGCCGCGGTAGCCGGCGTCCAGCAGCGCCATGTGTTCGGGCACGGACGTGAGCATCTCGCCCGTCGCGATCGGGGTGTCGAAGATGTGGCTGAGGTCCGCGTGCCCGACGGCATCCCACGCGTCCAGCGGTTCCTCGATCCACACCAGGTCGTAACGTTCGAGTTCACGGCACATCCGGCGGGCCCGATCCCGGTCCCACTGCTGGTTGGCGTCGACCATCAGCGGGGTGTCGCCGAGATGCTCCTTGATGGCCGCCACCCGATCCAGGTCGGTCTTCCAGTCCGGTTGCCCCACTTTGATTTTGATGGCGCCGATGCCGGACGCGAGCGAGGCGGTCGCCTTCTCCTTGATCTCCGCGACAGAGGCCTGCAGGAAGCCTCCGGAGGTGTTGTAGACGCGGCACGAGTCACGGTGCGCGCCGATGAGCTTGGCCAACGGGAGTCCGGCCCGTCGGGCCTTGAGGTCCCACAGCGCGACGTCGAGCGCTGCGATCGCCTGGGTGGCCACACCGGATCGGCCCACCGAAGCGCCCGCCCACAGCAGTGACTGGTAGATGCGGTCGATGTCGGACGGGTCGGCCCCGATCGCGGTGTCGGCGATCTCGGCGAGGTGGGCGAACTGCGCCGGTCCGCCTGCGCGTTTCGAGTAGCTGAAGCCCATGCCCTCCACGCCCTGTTCGGTGGTGACTTCGGCGAACAGCAGCACGGTCTCCGTCAGCGGCTTCTGCCTGCCGGTGAGGACCTTGGCGTCGCTGACCGGGTTGGCCAGCGGGAGCACGACATGGGAAAGCGTGATGTGACGAACGCGGTCGGACATGAGGAGCTCCTAGAACAAGTCATATGATGAGTAGTCAACTCATCATACAAGTTGTCGAAAGAATCGACTAGGGCTGGTCGAAGCTGATGATCTGCCGCACCGCTGCGCCGTCGGCGAGCTGGTCCATGCCCGCGTTGATGTCGTCGAGCGCGATCGTCGATGACACCAGCGACTCGACCGGCAGCCGGCCGGCCCGCCACAGCCCGACGAAGTGCGGGATCTCGCGCGACGGCACGGCCGAGCCGAGGTAACTGCCGATCAGCGAACGGCCTTCGGCCACAAAGCCCAAGGGCGACAAATTGATTCGTGCGTCGGGCCGGGGCAGCCCGACGCAGACGGTCCGTCCGCCCGCGGCGGTGAGGTCGACGGCCGTCTCCACCGCCCGTGGATGGCCGACCGCCTCGATCACGACTGCGGCCTTGAGTCCGGCGTCGCGCGCCTCGTCGGGGGTGTACGCGGCGTGCGCGCCCATGGACCGAGCCAGGTCGAGCTTGGCGGGCAGTTGGTCGACGCCGATGACACGGACGTCGTCATGGGAAAGGGCGGTGAGCACCGCCGCCATGCCGACTCCGCCGAGCCCCACGACGATCACGGTTTCGCCTGCACGCGGGCGGCCCGCGTTGATCACCGCGCCGCCGCCGGTCAGCACGGCGCACCCGAGTAGCGAGGCGACTTCGGCAGGCACGTCGGCGGGCACCGGCACGACAGAACGACGGTCGACGACGGCGTGGGTGGCGAAACCCGAGACCCCGAGGTGGTGGTGGACCGGCTGACCGTCACGGGAGAGCCTGCGGTCACCGGCCATCAGGGTGCCCGCTGCGTTGGCCGCGCTGCCGGGCACGCACGGCGTGAGTCCGTTGGTCGCGCATGCGTCGCATTTGCCGCACCGCGGCAGAAACGTCATCACCAGGCGCTGGCCGACGGGTGCATCGGTCACGCCCGGCCCGGCCTCCTCGACGATGCCGGCCGCCTCGTGTCCGAGCAGCATCGGCACCGGCCGGACCCGATTGCCGTCGACGACCGACAGGTCCGAATGACACATCCCGGCGGCCTCGATGCGGACGAGGAGTTCACCGGGGCCGGGCGGGGCGAGGTCGAGGTCGTGCACCGCGATCGGTCTCGATTCCGCGTACGGCCTCGCTAGACCGATCTGTTCGAGTACGGCGCCGCGGATCCTCATGACTACAGCGTGCCTGCGAGACTGCTGCCATGACCAGTAGCGAGCAATCGCTCACCAGTGCCGACTTTCCCGTGCACTGGCCGGTGACGACCCGATGGACCGACAACGACATGTTCGGTCACCTCAACAACGCGGTCTACTACGAGATGTTCGACACGGCGATCAACGGCTGGATCAACACCACCTCGGGGATCGACCCGCTGACGGTGCCCTGGCTGGGCGTCGTCGCCGAGTCTGGGTGCCGGTATTTCTCCGAACTGCGTTTCCCCGCACCACTTTCCGTCGGGCTGGGGGTCGCCCGGTTGGGCAACAGCAGCGTGACGTACCGGCTGGGGGTCTGGCAGGACGGCGAGGCCACCAAACCCACAGCGGCCGTCGGCCACTGGGTGCACGTGTACGTCGACAGAGCGGCCCGCCGGCCCGTGCCGATCCCCGAGGTGATTCGCTCCCTGCTCGAAAAGGCGCGCGTCGACTAGTCATATGCTCGTCCGATGCCGTTTGTGAGCACGACTGTCGAGGTCGCCGCCTCCGCCGAACAGATCATGGGCATCGTCGCGGACTTCGAGTCGTACCCGTTGTGGAACGAGGAGATCAAGGGGTGCTGGGTGCTGGCGCGCTACGACGACGGCCGTCCCAGCCAGTTGCGTCTCGACGTCGTCGTCCAGGGGCAGTCGGGCACGTTCATCACCGCGGTCTACTACCCCGCCGAGAACCAGATCCAGACGGTGCTGCAACAGGGTGAGTTCTTCGAGAAGCAGGAACAGAAGTTCTCGGTGGTCGCGATGGGGCCGACCTCACTGCTGACGGTCGACCTCGATGTCGAGACCAAACTGCCGATCCCGAGCCAGATGGTGAAGAAGGCGATCGGAGACACCCTCGACTACCTGGCAGGCAATTTGAAGACCCGCGCCGAGGAACTGTCCGGCGCTTAGCCCCACAACCTCGTCTCGTCGAGCCGGGCGATGAGTCGCCGTGCGCCATCGGTGAATTCGCCACCGGTCAGCCTGACCACCGTATCCACATCGCCCCGGCGAAGCGCCGTGATCATCTCGCGGTGCCCCGCCAATGCGGAAACCCCCCAGTGCGGATCGCCCGCATAGATCTGCCCGGGCAGGTAGCGCGCGACGTGTAAGAGGAACCACGCCAGCTTGATGCGGCCGGTGGACCTGTTGAACGCCCGGTGGAATGCGAACTCCGCCGACGCGATCTCCTCGATTTCGTGGCGGTCGATGGCCGCAGCCAGCCCGTCGTTGAGTTGCTCCAGTTCGTCGATCTCCGACTCGGTGATCCGCTCGGCCGCCGTCGCAGCCAGCTCCTTGGCGATCGTCTCCTGCAGCCAGAAGATGTCCTCGACGTCACCTCGGCTCAGTGGCACAACCACATGACCGCGGTGCGGTTCGAGCGCCACCATGCCCTCGCCGCGCAGGGTGCGCAGCGCCTCGCGGACAGGTGTGATGCTGACCCCGAGCTGCGCGGCTGTCTCGTCCAACCGGATGAAGGTGCCCGGCCGCAGGGTTCCGGTCATGATGTCTGTGCGCAGCCGGGCGGCGACCTCGTCGGAAAGCTGCTCGCGCCGCACGCGACGGGGCCGGCTTCGGGGCTTCGGGGGTGCGTTCACTGGGCTCTCCGGTCCGTCTGGCGTGGGGTTGTACCTGAGCGGCCGAGGCCATACTGTGACCGGGGCAACACCATGTTTGATCAAATGTAAAAGCTGCGCAAGCCAGGGGAGGGCACTCACTGTTGACTTCTCCTTCTGGTCCGGACCCGACCGAACAGCCGTATCTCGCGCGCCGGCAGAACTGGACGAGCCAGCTTGCGCGGCACTCCCTGATGCAGCCCGATGCCACCGCGCTGCGCTTCCTCGGCCACACCACGACCTGGCGCGAGCTCGACAACCGCGTCGCCACCCTGGCAGGGGCGCTGCGGCGGCGCGGAGTCGAGTACGGCGACCGCGTGCTGATCCTGATGCTGAACCGCGCGGAGTTCATCGAGTCGTTCCTCGCGATCAACAAGCTCGGAGCCATTGCGGTGCCGGTGAACTTCCGGATGACCCCGCCGGAGATCGCGTTCCTGGTCAGCGACTGTCAGGCCAAGGTCGTGATCACCGAAGCGGTGCTCGCCAGTGTGGCGACCGCGGTCCGCGACATCGACTCCGCGCTGACGACTGTGGTGGTCGCCGGTGGCGCCACCGAAGATGGCGTCATCGGCTACGACGACCTGATGGCCGAAGAGGGCACCCCGGCCGATGTCGTCGACATCCCCAACGACTCCGCCGCGCTGATCATGTACACGTCGGGGACCACCGGCAGACCCAAGGGCGCGGTGCTCACCCACACGAACCTCGCCGGGCAGGCGATGACGTTCCTGTTCACCAACGGCGCCGACCTCACCAACGACGTCGGCTTCGTCGGTGTGCCGCTGTTCCATATCGCGGGCATCGGCAACATGATCATCGGTCTGCTGCTCGGCAGGCCGACGGTGCTCTATCCATTGGGTGCGTTCGACCCCGGTGCACTGCTCGACGTCCTGGAGGCCGAGGCGGTCACGGGCATCTTCCTGGTGCCCGCGCAGTGGCAGGCGGTCGTCGCCGAGCAGAGCGCACGTCCGCGAAACCTCAAACTCCGGGTGCTGTCGTGGGGTGCGGCACCGGCCTCAGATACGTTGCTGCGCAGCATGTCCGATACATTCCCTGGAACGCAGATCCTCGCCGCCTTCGGCCAGACGGAGATGTCCCCGGTGACGTGCATGCTGCTCGGCGAGGACGCGATCCGAAAACTGGGCTCGGTCGGCAAGGTCATTCCGACGGTCTCCGCGCGCGTCGTTGACGAGAACATGAACGATGTCGAGATCGGCCAGGTCGGCGAAATCGTCTATCGGGCACCCACCCTGATGGCCGGCTACTGGAACAACCCCACGGCGACCGCCGAGGCCTTCGCAGGCGGCTGGTTCCACTCCGGTGACCTGGTGCGCCAGGACGCCGAGGGCTACATCTGGGTCGTCGACCGCAAGAAGGACATGATCATCTCCGGCGGCGAGAACATCTACTGCGCCGAGGTCGAGAACGTCCTCGCCGGGCATCCCGCGATCGCCGAGGTGGCGGTGATCGGCCGCGCGCACGCCAAATGGGGCGAAGTGCCCGTCGCCGTCATCGCCCTGGGCTCCGACACCGAACTCGGGCTCGCAGATCTCGAGAAATTCCTGTCCGATCGCCTCGCGAGGTACAAGCATCCGAAGGCTATGGAGATCGTCGACGCGCTTCCCCGCAACCCTGCTGGCAAAGTGCTCAAAACGGAACTGCGTGTGCGTTTCGGCGCGGGGAAGCGGATTGACGTAGGCGAAAGCGCCACTCCGACAACGGTTTCAGCTGGCGCACAAGAGGTTTAAGGAATTGGGACGAGTTTGCTAACGGTTAAGGGCTCAAATTTTCCGATGCGGTCCACCGCGGGGATGGCATCGGGTACAGTCCTGTGGTCTGTCTTACTACTGACGAGTAGGGAGACGCTGGTCACAGTCACCGGGTTGGGGCAAGGAGGCCGCGTGCGACAGGGGACGCCGGTGTACGGCCATGGCCGCGGTTACGTCGTGGGAGGGCGTCGATGACGGCGTCGACCGACGTCGTCGGTTACGTCCGCGACCAAGTACGGCCGGGTCTGACCGCGGTCGGTGGATTCGTCCGCATGTGCGTGCTGACGGCCAAGGCAACTTTCAAGTCGCCGTTCCAGTGGCGCGAGTTCATCCTGCAGAGCTGGTTCCTGATGCGGGTGGCGTTCCTGCCGACCGTCGCGGTGTCGATCCCGCTGACCGTGCTCCTCATCTTCACGCTGAACATCCTGCTCACGGAGTTCGGCGCGGCCGATATCTCCGGTGCGGGTGCGGCGCTGGCCGCCGTCACCCAGCTCGGTCCGCTGGTCACCGTGCTCGTGGTGGCAGGCGCCGGTTCGACGGCCATCTGCGCCGATCTCGGTGCCCGCACCATCCGCGAGGAGATCGACGCGCTCGAGGTGCTCGGCATCGATCCGATCCACCGGCTGGTCGTCCCGCGCGTGATCGCCTCGACGTTCGTCGCTCTTCTGCTGAACGGCGCCGTCATCACGATCGGCCTCGTCGGCGGCTTCATCTTCGGTGTCTACCTGCAGAACGTCTCCGCGGGCGCCTACGTCTCCACCCTCACTCTCGTCACGGGACTGCCCGAGGTGCTGATCTCGGTCGTGAAGGCCATGACCTTCGGCCTCATCGCCGGTCTCGTCGGCTGCTACCGCGGCCTGACAGTCGCGGGCGGTGCGAAGGGCGTCGGCACGGCGGTCAACGAGACGCTCGTGCTGTGCGTCATCGCCCTGTTCGCTGTCAACGTGGTGCTGACCACGATCGGTGTCCGTTTCGGAACAGGGAGCTGACGTGTCGACAACCCAGGTCCTGCGTTCTCGGTTCCCGCGGGGGTTCTCCCGCGGAGCGGGTGTCGTCACCGCTCCCGCGAAATTCCTGGACAGCGTCGGACATGTCGCGTGGTTCGTCGTCACCGCGGTCGGTTCGATCGGCCACGCGCTGCGCTACTACCGCAAGGAGACCCTGCGGCTGATCGCCGAGATCGGCATGGGCACCGGCGCGATGGCGGTCATCGGCGGCACGGTGGCGATCGTCGGCTTCGTCACGCTGTCGGGTTCATCGCTGGTCGCCATCCAGGGCTTCGCGTCGCTGGGGAACATCGGCGTCGAGGCGTTCACCGGGTTCTTCGCCGCGCTGATCAACGTGCGTATCGCCGCACCCGTGGTCGCGGGCCAGGCGCTGGCCGCCACGGTCGGTGCGGGCGCCACCGCCGAACTGGGCGCCATGCGGATCAGCGAGGAGATCGACGCGCTGGAGGTGATGGGCATCAAGTCCATCTCCTACCTGGTGTCGACCCGGATCATGGCCGGCTTCATCGTCATCATCCCGCTGTACGCGATGGCGATCATCATGAGCTTCCTGTCCGCGCAGGTCACCACGACGATCTTCTACGGGCAGTCGAGTGGCACCTACGAGCACTACTTCCGCACGTTCCTGCGCGCCGACGACGTCATGTGGTCGTTCGTGCAGGCGATCATCATCTCCGTGATCGTGATGCTCAACCACTGCTATTACGGCTACTTCGCCAGCGGCGGGCCGGTGGGCGTCGGTGAGGCGGTCGGCCGGTCGATGCGCGCATCCCTCGTCGCGATCGTCTGCGTGGTCCTGTTCGCATCGTTGGCGCTCTACGGCGTCGACCCGAACTTCAACCTGACGGTTTAGCGCCATGACAGCACCGATCAACTCGCCTCGCACCCCGCCGTACAAGCTGGCCGGCCTGGTGCTGACGCTGTTGGTGATCGTCGCCGTGGTGCTGGTGTACTTCCAGTTCCGTGGCGACTTCCTCAAGCGCGAACAGCTGACGATGATGTCCGCGCGGGCGGGTCTGTCGATGGATCCGGGCGCGAAGGTCACCTTCAACGGGGTCGAGATCGGCCGCGTGGCAACCGTCAACGCCGTGGACGTCGGAGGCGAGCCGCAGGCCAAGATCGTCCTCGACGTGGATCCCAAGTACATCAAGTTGATTCCGAAGAACGTGACCGCCGACATCAGCGCCACCACGGTGTTCGGCAACAAGTACATCTCCTTCACGTCGCCGAAAGATCCTTCACCGCAGCGGATCACGACGTCCGACGTGATCGACGTGACCAAGGTGACCACCGAGTTCAACACCCTGTTCGAAACCGTGGTGTCGCTGTCGTCGCAGGTCGATCCGATCAAGCTGAACCAGACGCTGGCGGCCACGGCCGAGGCGCTGGACGGCCTGGGTGACCGCTTCGGCCAGTCGATCACCAACGGCAACGAGATTCTCGGCGACCTCAATCCGCAGATGCCCCAGATCCGCAAGGACAACCAGCTGCTGGCCGACCTCGGCGACGTGTACGCCGATGCGGCACCCAATCTGTTCGACGGTCTGCAGAACGCGGTGACCACCGCGCGCACCCTCAATCAGCAGCAGGGCAACATCGACCAGGCGCTGATGGCCGCGGTCGGCTTCGGCAACACCGGAGCAGACGTCTTTGAACGCGGTGGTCCGTACCTGGTCCGCGGCGCGGAGGATCTCATCCGCCCATCGGAGATCCTCGACGAGTACAGCCCGGCGTTGTTCTGCACGATCCGCAACTTCCATGATGCCGAGCCCAAGGTGGCGGCATCGCTCGGCGGCAACGGCTACTCGCTGCGGACGCTGTCGGAACTGATGGGCGCGGGCAACCCGTACGTCTACCCGGACAACCTGCCACGCGTGAACGCCCGCGGCGGCCCAGAAGGCAAGCCCGGCTGCTGGCAGCCCATCACGCGTGACCTGTGGCCGGCCCCGTACCTCGTGATGGACACCGGTGCGTCGATCGCGCCGTACAACCACTTCGAGTTGGGCCAGCCGATCCTGATCGAGTACGTCTGGGGCCGCCAGATCGGGGAGAACACGATCAACCCATGAAAATCACCGGTACAGCCATCAAGCTCGGCGCCTTCTCCTTGGTGCTGTTGCTGTTCACCGCGATCATCATCGTGGTGTTCGGTCAGATGCGTTTCGACCGCACCACCGGCTACTCGGCGGTGTTCTCCAACGCCAGCGGGCTCCGTGCTGGACAGTTCGTCCGTGCGTCCGGTGTGGAGGTCGGCAAAGTCTCCAAGGTCGAGCTCATCAACAACGGATCGTTGGTCAGAATCGACTTCGAAGTGGACCGCTCACTGCCGCTGTTCGACGGCACGACCGCCTCGATCCGCTACCTGAACCTGATCGGCGACCGGTACATGGAGCTCAAGCGGGGCGAGAGCAACACCCGGTTGCCCGGTGGCGGCACCATCCCGATCGAACGCACCGAACCCGCGCTGGACCTCGACGCATTGATCGGCGGATTCCGTCCGGTGTTCCGGTCCCTTGATCCGGACAAGGTCAACACCATCGCCCAGTCGATCATCACGATCTTCCAGGGCCAGGGCGGCACCATCAACGACATCCTCGACCAGACCGCATCGCTGACCTCGGCGCTCGCCGACCGCGATCAGGCGATCGGAGAGGTGATCAAGAACCTCAACACGGTGCTCGATACGACGGTCAAGCACCAGCAGCAGTTCGACGAGACGGTGCAGAACTTCCAGACCCTGATCACCGGGCTGAACGACCGGCGCGATCCGATCGCCTCGTCGGTGGCCGATATCAGCGACGCCGCGGGCACCATCGCGGATCTGCTGGCCGACAACCGCCCGTTGCTGCAGAGCACGGTCGGCCATCTCGAGACCCTTCAGCAGCCGCTGGTCGACCAGCGCGACAAACTCAACGACATCCTCACCAGGCTTCCGACGGCATTCAAGATCATCGGGCGCGCGGGCGGTATCTACGGTGACTTCTTCAACTTCTACTCCTGCGACATCTCGATCCGGATGAACGGTCTGCAACCCGGCGGTCCGATTCGCACGGTCAAACTCTTCAGCCAGCAGTCGGGTAGGTGCACGCCCCAATGAGAACTCTGGAGGGATCGAACCGCGTCCGTAACGGCATGATGGGCATTCTCGTGCTCATCCTCGTCATCGGCGTCGGACAGAGCTTCGCCAGTGTGCCGATGCTTTTCGCCACACCCACGTACTACGCGGAGTTCTCCGACACCGGCGGCCTCAACAACGGCGACAAGGTTCGCATCGCCGGCGTCGATGTCGGCGTGGTGCGCAGCGCGGAGATCAACGGGGACAAGGTCGTCATCGGCTATTCGCTCGACGGCACGCAGATCGGGACCGAGAGCCGCGCGGCAATCCGCACCGACACCATTCTCGGCCGCCGCAATATCGAGATCGAGCCTCGCGGCACAACGGCTTTGAAGGCCAACGGCACAATACCGCTGGGCCAGACCACGACGCCGTACCAGATCTACGACGCGTTCTTCGATGTGACCGAGGCGTCGTCGGGCTGGGACACCCAGACTGTGAAGAAGTCGCTGAACGTCCTTTCGGAAACCATCGACCAGACCTATCCGCACCTCAGTGCCGCACTCGACGGCGTGGCCCGATTCTCCGACACCATCGGCAAGCGCGACGACCAGATCAAGCAACTGCTGGCCAATGCCAATCAGATCGCGGGCATCCTCGGCAACCGCAGCGAGCAGATCAACAAGCTGCTCGTCAACGCGCAGCAGCTGCTCGGCGCCATCAACGAACGTCAGTACGCGGTCAGCATGCTTCTCGAACGCGTCGGCTCCTTCTCCGAACAGGTCAAGGGATTCATCGACGACAACCCGAACCTGAACCGGGTGCTCGAGCAGTTGCGCGTGGTCAGCGACGTCCTGACCGAGCGTCGATTCGACCTGATGGACACCCTCACCACGGTCGCCAGCTTCGTGGCGTCGCTCGGTGAAGCGGTCGCCTCCGGTCCCTACTTCAAGGTCATGCTGGTCAACCTGCTGCCCGGCCAGATCCTGCAACCGTTCGTCGACGCCGCGTTCAAGAAGCGCGGGATCGACCCCGAGAAGTTCTGGGGCGACGCCGGTTTGCCCGCTTGGCGATTCCCGGATCCGAACGGGGCCCGGTTCCCCAACGGCGCTCCGGCGCCGGGGCCTGCCGTGCTGGAAGGCACGCCCGAGCATCCCGGACCCGCGGTGCGAGCGGGAACGCCGTGTTCCTACACGCCGGCACCGGACGGCATACCGACCGCAGCCAACCCGCTGCCGTGTGCCGGCCTGTCCGTCGGTCCGTTCGGCAACAACCCGTACGGCGCCAACTACGGACCGCCCGACGTGGTGACCTCCGATCCGAACGCGCACGGGCCGCAACCGTCGCCTGGTGTGCCATCGGCGGCGATCCCGGGCCAGCTGCCGCCGGATATGCCCGGCGCCCCGGCGCCGCTTCCGCCGGCCCCGCCCGGTGCCCGCACAGTTCCCGTTGGTCCGATGCCTCCGCTGCCGCCGGACTTCACACCGGGTATCGCCCCGCTGCCGCCGGCCATGAACGGGCCGCCGCCACCGGCCGGTCCCGGTCCGGATGCGGGACCTGCCGGAACTCCGCCATTGCCAGGGAACCCGCCGTTCCTGCCGCCACTATCGCAGGGACAGTAGGGGGTGTAACTGATGACAACGATCTTCAATGTTCGAAAACTGCAGCTGCCGAAGGTATCTCGCGCGACGGTGATCATCGGCACGCTCGTCGTGATTCTCGCGCTGGTCGCCGCCATCGTCGGGTGGAACCTGTACAAGAAGCTGACCACGAACACCGTCGTCGCCTACTTCCCTGAGACGCTTGCGCTGTATCCCGGCGACAAGATCCAGATCATGGGCGTCAAGGTCGGCACCATCGAATCGATCGATCCCGCAGGCGACAAGATGAAGGTCACCTTCAACTACGACAACAAGTTCAAGGTGCCCGCCAACGCCACCGCGTCGATCCTGAACCCCAGCCTGGTCGCATCGCGCACCATTCAGTTGTCACCGCCGTACACGGGCGGACCGGTCATGGAGGACGACGCGGTCATCCCGATAGACCGCACGCAGATCCCGGTGGAGTACGACGAGCTGCGCGACTCGATCAACCGCATCCTGACGGACCTTGGCCCGACGCCGGAGCAGCCCAAGGGGCCGTTCGGCGACATCATCGAGTCGGCGGCTGACGGGTTCGCGGGCAAGGGTGAAGAGCTCAACCGGACGCTGAACGGCTTGTCCGAGGCGCTGTTCACGCTCAACGAGGGCCGTGGCGACTTTTTCGGCGTGGTCAAGAGTCTGGCGCTGTTCGTCAACGCGCTCTATAAGAGCGATCAGCAGTTCGTCGCGCTGAACGACGATCTCGCGACGTTCACCAATGCGTTCACCAACACCGACCGCGAGGTCGCCAACGCGCTGCAGGACCTCAACACCCTGCTGACGACCACCCGCGGGTTCCTCGACGAGAACGCCGAGGTGCTGACCCACGACATCAACAACCTGGCCGACACCACCAACGCGATCCTGCAGCCAGAGTCGAAGAACGGGCTCGAGACCGCGCTGCACGTGTTCCCCACGCTGGGCGCCAACCTGATGAACATCGTCTCGCCGACCACCGGTGGTGTGATGGGCATCCCGGTGATCAACAACTTCGCCAACCCGATCCAGTTCATCTGCAGCTCGATCCAGGCAGGCAGCCGGCTGGGCTATCAGGAGTCGGCCGAGATGTGCGCGCAGTACCTCGCCCCGATCCTGGACGCGATCAAGTTCAACTTCCCGCCGTTCGGGCTCAACCAGTTCAGCTCGGCGATGACGTTGCCCAAGGACATCGCCTACTCGGAGCCGAGGCTGCAGCCGCCCGCGGGATACAAGGACACGACCGTGCCGGGTATCTGGTCGCGCGACACCTTGTTCTCCCACGGCAACCACGAGCCCGGCTGGGTGACGGCACCCGGTATGCAGGGTGTCGACGTGCAGCCGTTCACCAAAAACATGCTGATGCCCGAGTCGCTTGCCGAGTTGATGGGCGGACCCGACGCCCCCATCCCGCCCGCGCCGCCGACCTTCGGTGGTCCGCATCAGGCAGGCCCGCCGAACGCCTACACCGAGAACACCCCGCTGCCTCCGCCCTGGTATCCGCAGCCCGGTCCGCCGCCGGGTCCTGCGCCCGGTGTGATCCCCGGCGATCCAGGTAGCGCGGCACTCACCGGTCCGCTGCCCGTCCCGGGGCCCGGACCAGGACCCGCCCCCGCCGCACCGCCGGCGCCGGTCGGACCGCCGCTACCCGCTGAGGCAGGCTGATGATGACCAGTCGCAGATGGAGTCGAATCGCGCTACGCACCGTCGCGCTGGTGGCAGTCGCGCTGACGCTGAGCTCGTGCGGAGTGTGGCCGTGGCGCGGCATCGCCAATGTCGAGCTGCCCGGCGGTCCAGGGACCGGCTCGGACAGCATGACGGTGTACGTCCAGATGCCGGATACGTTGGCGCTCAACGTCAACAGCCGCGTCCGGGTGGCCGACGTCTTCGTCGGTCGCGTTCGGTCGATCGAGTTGAAGAACTGGGTGGCGACGCTGACCCTGGATGTGACGCCCAACCTCGGGCTGCCGTCCAACGCGCTCGCCAGGATCGGCCAGACCAGCCTGCTGGGCAGCCAGCACGTCGAGCTGGAGCCGCCGCCGGATCCGTCGGGTACCCCGTTGAAGTCCGGCGACACGATTCCGTTGAAGAACAGCTCGGCGTTCCCGAGCACCGAACGGGTACTGGCGAGCATCGCCACCATCCTGCGCGGTGGCGGTGTGTCGAACCTCGAGACGATCCAGACCGAGATCTTCAACGTGCTCAACGGCCGGGCCGACCAGATCCGTGAGTTCTTGAACAAACTCGACACCTTCACCTACGAGCTGGACCAGCAGACCCAGGACATCACGCGCGCCATCGATTCGACGAACCGGCTGCTGTCGATCGTGGCTCAGCGCAACGACACCCTGGATCAGGTGCTGACCGAATTCCCGCCGCTGATCAAGCATTTCGCCGACACGCGGGATCTGTTCGCCGATGCGGTGGAGGCGCTGGGCCGGGTGAGCGTGGCCGCCGACAACGCGTTGTCGCCTGCGAGCGACAACCTGCACACCAACCTGGCCAACCTGCAGCGGCCATTAAAGCAGCTGGGGCGGGCATCGCCGTACGTCATCGGGGCGCTCAAGCTGATGCTGACGGCGCCGTTCTCGATCGAGAACGTGCCCAAGGTCGTTCGCGGTGACTACCTCAACGCATCGTTGATGGTCGACCTGACGCTGTCGGGCCTCGACAACAGCATTCTGTCGGGCACAGGTGTCTCGGGCATGCTGCGCGCGCTCGAACAGTCGTGGGGCCGCGACCCGGCGACGATGATCCCGGATGTTCGGTTCACGCCGAACCCGCACAATGCTCCGGGCGGACCGCTGGTTGAAAGGGGTGAGTGAGCAGTGCTGACAAGGTTCATCAAGATTCAGTTGGTGCTGTTCACTGTCCTGACGATCATCGCCATCACGGTGTTGGGCTGGTACTACCTGCGGATACCGAGCCTGGTCGGCATCGGGCAGTACGAACTTCACGCCGAACTGCCCCGTTCCGGTGGTCTGTACGCCACGGCCAACGTGACGTACCGCGGCAGCCAGATCGGCAAGGTCACCAGTGTGGTGCCCACCGAGAATGGCGCACGCGCGACGATGAGCATCGACAACCGGTACAAGATCCCGGCGGACGCCTCGGCGAACGTGCATTCGGTGTCGGCCATCGGTGAGCAGTACCTGGATTTGGTGTCGGAAGGTAATCCCGGCCAGTTCCTCGCCCCCGGCAGCACCATCACCGAGAGCACCGTGCCCAGTGAGGTCGGTCCTGCACTGGACGCGGCCAACAACGGTCTCGCGGTGCTGCCCAAGGAGAAGATCGACGCGTTGCTCACCGAAACCTCAAACGCCGTAGGCGGTTTGGGGCCGGCGCTGCAACGCCTCGTCGACTCGACCACCAATATTGCGCAGGGCTTCAAGGACAATCTGCCGCAAGTCAACGACATCATCGCCAACTCGGCGCCGATCCTGGACAGCCAGGCTCAGTCCGGAGACAACATCGAGCAGTGGTCGCGAAACCTGGACATCATCGCGTCGCAGTCGGCCGAGCAGGATGCCGCCTTGCGCAGCGGTCTGGAGCAGGCCGCCCCGACGCTCGACCAGGTGAACAATGTCTTCAGTGGTGTGCGCGATTCGCTGCCCCAGACACTGGCCAACCTGTCGATCGTCATCGACATGCTCAAGCGCTACAACAAGGGTCTGGAGCAGACGCTGGTGATCCTGCCGCAGGGCGCGGCGGTCGCCCAGGCGGGAACACTCTTCGAGGATCTCGGCCAGCTGCCGCTGGCGCTCTCGATCAACCAGCCCCCGCCGTGCCTCACCGGGTTCCTACCCGCATCCGAATGGCGCTCTCCGGCGGACACGAGCATGGCACCGCTGCCCAAGAACACCTACTGCAAGATCCCCAAGGACTATCAGGCCAACGCGGTTCGCGGCGCGCGCAACTATCCGTGCGTCGACGTGCCGGGCAAGCGTGCGGCCACGCCGATGGAATGCCGAAGCAACGAACCGTACGTCCCGCTCGGCACGAATCCCTGGTACGGCGACCCGAACCAGATCCTGTCCTGCCCGGCGCCGGGTGCGCGCTGCGATCAGGGCGTCAACCCGGGACGCGGTGTCATCCCGGCCCCGACGGTCAACAACGGCGTGAACCCTGCGCCCGCCGACCAGCTGCCTCCGCCACGGTCCACGGCACCGATCAGTGACCCGTTGAGCCCCCCTGGCCAGGGCACGGTCAGCTGCAGTGGACAACAACCCAACCCCTGCATCTACACTCCGGCACCAGGGCCTCCCGGCTCAACGGCCGTTTACAGTCCCTCGAGCGGTCAGGTAGTGGGACCTGACGGCGTCAGGTACAACGTCAGCAATTCGAGTAACCCAGGAGACGACGGATGGAAGGAGATGCTGGCACCCGCCAGCTGAACCCCACCGATGCTGATCAGGCGCCCGAAGAGTCGTTAGCAGTATCTGAAACACCGGACCCACAGACCCAGGAAGACCCGGTCGAGCCGACCGAGGATCGCCGCCCGCCGCGGCTGGGACGTGGGTTGGTCGCGGCGATCTGCGCCGGACTGCTGGTGCTCGCTGTTGGCGGCGGAGTGGCAGGGTATCTCCTGCTGAAGTCGAACCGGCAGAGCGAGAACATTGCCCGGGAGGAATCCGCGGCGCTGCAGGCGGCACGGGATTGCGTGGCCGCGACGCACGCGCCCGACGTCACGGCCATGACCGCCGCGCAGTCGAAGATCATCGAATGCTCGACGGGTGACTTCGGCGCTCAGGCCAGCCTGTACAGCGGCGTCCTGGTCGACGCCTATCAGGCCGCCAACGTGACGGTGCAGGTTTCCGACATGCGTGCCGCGGTCGAACGGCACAACGACGACGGATCGTTCGAAGTCCTGGTCGCCGTGCAGGTGAAAGTGACCAACTCCGAGGCCGCCGACCAGCAGCAGGGCTACCGGCTGCGACTGCAGATGGCGCCCGACGAGGGCACCTACAAGATCGCGAAGCTCGACCAGGTCACGTCGTGACCTCATCTTCGCTAGTACTGGACACCGTGTACGAGCCCGACACCGACGCGGCGCCCGGACCTCCGCTGGCGACATGGCCGGCAAGGGCCGGCGCGTTCGCGATCGACGTTCTGCTCGGCGTTGCGGTGATCGCGACGATGGCAGTGTCGGCGTGGAGCGCACCCTGGCGCGGGTGGCTGTGGTGGGTCTTCGTCGGTGTCGGCGCGGCTGTGATCGTGGCGATGGCGGTCAACCGGCTGCTGATGCCGACGATCACCGGCTGGAGCGTGGGCCGCGCACTCGTCGGCATCGGGGTGCGCACGCGTGACGGCGCCTCGCCGGGGGTGCTGCGCCTGGTGGGCCGCGACGTGGCGCACCTGCTGGACACCGCGGCGCTGTTCATCGGCTGGCTGTGGCCACTGTGGGACCGCCGCCACCGCACGTTCGCCGACCTGCTTCTGCGCACCGAGGTGCACGAGGTCGAGCGCCCGCAGCGCGATATGCGCAGGCCCGCGGCACTGGTGCTGATCGCGGCGACGGTGTTGTCCGCGCTCGCCGTCGGGCTGAGTTATCTGATGGTGTACCGGCCGGAGCGGGCCGTGGACGTCGCCCGTCAGCAGATCGCCGAGCAGGGACCACGAATCGTCGAGCAGATGCTCAGTTACAGCAAAGAGTCACTGCAGCAAGACTTTTCGCACGCGCAGTCGCTTACGACCGACGGCTATCGTGATCAGCTGATCGCGCAGCAGCAGATCGTGCAGCAGGCCGGTGCGACGTCCAACGAGTACTGGGCGGTGAGCAGCGCGGTGCTGTCGTCGACGGCGAACCAGGCGTCGATGTTGATCGCGATGCAGGGCCAACGTGGCACCGATCCGAATGACCTCAAGTTCATCACCGCGACCCTGCGGGTGGAATTCGAGAAGTCCGGCGATCAGTGGAAGGTCGCCAACCTCATCGTGCTGAAGAAGCCGCAGATGAATGCCGGTGGACAATGAGCCCACGCCGCAAGATCGAGGCCGACGAGCCCGACTTCTTCGAGGTCACACCGCAACCGCCACGGCGTTGGGGCCTCGGTGTCGTCGCCGCTGTGGCGTCGGTGTTGATCGCCGCCGTCCTGACAGCGGGCACACTGATGATGGTCAGCCACAGGACCGACGTCCGAAACCGGACCGAAGACGCCCAGGTGCTGGACTACGTGCAGGCGTTCATGACGACATACACCACGTTGGATCCGTTCAACGCCAACGCCTATACCGACCGGGTCCTCGCCCAGGGCACCGGTGATTTCGCGAAGATGTTCAAGGAGAAACAGAACGAGATCCTGATCCAGGTCGCGCAGGCCGAGCCCACGACGGGCACGGTGGTAGCCGCCGGTGTGCAGCGGTGGAACGACAACGGTAGCGCCGACGTCCTGGTCGCGACGAAGATCAGCTCCAAGTCGCCCGACCGGAAGTCGACGATCGAGAGCGGAAACCGTTGGGTTGCAACGGCGATCAAGGAAGGACAGCAGTGGAAGATCAGCCAGCTGATTCAAGTGATCTGACCACCGAAGCTGACCCGCCGACGGAAGTCGGGTCGTCGGACCAGCCACGCCGGCGCCGATTCTCGCTGCGGCGCCGGGCGAAAACCTCTGAGCCAGAGACGGTTTCCGAATCTCCCGAGCAGTCGGTCCAAGAGGCCGAGCCCGTATCGCGCACACCTGTCGGCAAGTCGCGGCGCACAGCCAAGGCGCCTTCGGCGGTCGCCGACGAGGCTGATGAGCCTGTCGACTCCGAGGTTGACGAATCCGAATCCGAGCCGGGGGACCCCGAACCCGCCGAAGACGTGATCCTGGTTCCGCATCGCCCCGCGGGGAAGCGCCTGCTGATCGCTGCCACGGTGGCGTCAGCCCTCGTGGTCGCGGCCGCCGCATTCGCGGGAGCAGCGCTGCAGCCCTATCTGGCCGAACGCGCTGCCGTCGCCACGAAGCTCGATGTCGCCCGCACGGCGGCCAGCGCGATCTCCACGCTGTGGACCTACACGCCCGACAACATGGAAGCGCTGCCGGACCGCGCCGAGGTCTTCCTCGGTGGCGACTTCGCCAACGAGTACCGCAAGTACATCGACGCGATCGTCGCGCCCAACAAGCAGGCTCAGGTCACCAACACCACGGAGGTGATGGGCGCGGCGGTCGAATCGCTGTCCGCCGACGAAGCCACCGCGCTCGTGTACACCAACTCGGTGGCCACCAGCCCGGTCACCAAGAACATCCCGTCCCTGCGCTATCTGTCGTATCGGCTGACGATGAAGCGCGATCATTCGAAATGGTTGATCACCAAGATGTCCACCGTGACGTCCTTCGATCTCACACCGCAGCTGTAGGACGGACCACCGCAGACCGTGGCCGTCGAATCACCGGTTTCCGACCGCTTGACCCACGTCGCGTTGCTGCTACTGACCTTCGCGACCGGCATCGTCGATGCGGTCAGCGTGCTGGAACTCGGCCATGTGTTCGTCGCGAATATGACCGGCAACGTCGTCTTCCTCGGCTTCTGGCTGGCCCCGCACACCGTCGTGGACGTGATTGCCGCGGTGGTTTCGGTCTCCTGCTTCGTGATGGGCGCGATACTCGGCGGCCGGCTGGCCCGGCGCTTCGACTACGAGGTTCGCCGCTGGCTCGTCCTGACGCTGGCACTCGAGGTCGTGATGCTCGTCGGGCTATCGATTCTCGCGGGTACCGGCATCCTCGACTACCGCGACCACACGAAGCTGTTCCTGATCGCGGGGCTGGCCGTCACATTCGGGATCCAAAACTCCACGGCACGGCAGTTCGGCATCCAGGAACTGTCCACCACCGTGCTGACGACGACGATCTCCAGCATCGGGTTCGACAGCCGCCTGGCAGGGGGCACCGGTGAGCGCCAGAAGCTGCGCTACTGGGTCATATTCGCGATCTTCTCCGGTGCCGCCGTCGGAGCGACGCTGACCCGGTTCGCCGTCGCGCCCGTGATCGCACTTGCGGCCGCCGTGGTGGCGAGCAGCGCGGCCATCTTCTGGTTCGGCGCACCGCAGGAAGCGGATCCGCCCGTGCCGGAAGGACAAATTTCCTAGCCTTTTCAAGTACCCGAAAAATGGGTGTTTGCATGGGGTGGCCTGAGGAATAGTTTGTTTGCGGGAGGTGGTTTCGGTGGTTCGAATACTCGGGGTGATCTCAGCTTTCGTCGGCGCTGCGATTCTGGCTGCGCCGTCGGCCGCAGCGGACGAAGTCGAATACCTGAACAAGCTGCAGGACAAGTACGCCTTTCTGACACCGCAGCAGCTCGTCAGCGAGGGCAATAGGGTGTGCACCGCTGAACAGGCCGGCGCGCTTGCACCCGACAGGACCACGATGGTGAGCAATGATCTGACCGTCGGGGTCAATGTGGCGCTCGAGATCGTCAGCGCCGCCGAGTGGGACCTCTGCTGAGAGTGCGGAATCCGAACCCGAAGTGACTAGTCTCGGCGTATGCCAACTGTTCTTGTCACCGGCGCGTCACGTGGAATCGGCAAAGGTATCGTCGAACGCCTGGCTGCGCGCGGCTGGGATGTCATCGCCGGGGTCCGCAGCCAGCAGGATGCCGACGCGGTAACCAAGCTCGATCCGCAGCGGGTGTCCTCGGTGATCCTCGATGTCACGTCGGCCGACGACATTTCCGCGCTGGAGGAATCGCTACCGCAGCAGCTGGACGCGATCGTGAACAACGCAGGCATCGCCGTCGGCGGCGCGATGGAAACGCTGAGCCCCGACGAGTGGCGAAAGCAGCTGGAAATCAACGTGATCGGGGCGCTCGCCGTCACACAGGCGGTACTGCCGCGGCTCCGCAAGTCCCGCGGGCGCATCGTGTTCATCTCCAGCGTCAACGGGCGATTGTCGATGCCGCTGGTCGGTGCGTACGCGGCGAGCAAGTTTGCACTGGAGGCTGCCGCCGATGCACTCCGGATGGAGCTGTCCCCCTGGAAGATTCGCGTGGTCGTTGTCGAGCCCGCACAGACCGACACCGATATGTGGCGCACTGCGGACGACATGGTGGCGGAGTTGGAGGCGGGACTGTCCGCGGAGCACCGCGGCCTCTATGCCAAACACATCGCAGGCTTCAAGAAGATGATCCCGATGTCACAGCGGATCGCCGTTCCCACCGAGAAGGTGGCCGCCGTCGTCGAAGACGCGCTCACCGCCCGGCGGCCGCGGGCCCGCTACATCGTCGGCTTGGGCCCTAAGGCGCAGGTCGCGTTGATGGCCGTCATGCCGACGAAGCTGCGCGATATCGCGCTGCGGAAGGTGGCTGGCCAACCGTAGGATGCCGACCTTCGTCAAACGCAATCCCGGCGCGCCCGCAGGCTTCTTCGCGTGCGAAGCGGCGGGGCTGCAATGGCTTTCGGCTGCCGATGGGGGAGTGCCGTGTGTCGAGGTCATCGACTACGACGACACCCGACTGATATTGGGGCGGCTCGATACCGTCCGGCCCGAACGCACCGCGGCGCACGAATTCGGCACTCGCCTGGCCGGTACCCACGACGCGGGCGCGGACGCGTTCGGTGCCCCGCCGGATGGCTGGAGCGGTGCGGGCTTCTTCGGCCCGCTGCACCACCCACTTCCGATGTCGCTGAACGGATATGACACCTGGGGGATGTTCTACGCCCGTGAGCGGTTGGTGCCGATGGCGGCGCGCGCCGCCGGCCGCCTCAGCGCCGACGCCCGCGACGCCGTCGATGCCGTGATAGCGCGCTGCGAGACCGGGCACTTCGACGACGGGGACCCGCCGGCACGGCTGCACGGCGACCTGTGGTGCGGCAATGTGATGTGGACGCCGGACGGGGTCGTGCTGATCGACCCCGCCGCACACGGCGGCCACCGCGAGACCGACCTCGCGATGCTGGCATTGTTCGGCTGCCCGCACTTCGATGCCGTCGTCGACGGATACCAGTCCCGGCGGAGGTTACGGGACGGCTGGCGCGACCGGGTGGGCCTGCACCAGCTGTATCCCCTTCTCGCCCATGTCGTGTTGTTCGGCGGCGGTTACGCGGATCAGACGGCCGCAGCCGCGCGTAGCACTCTTGACGCCGTTCGCTAGTTGAACGCGAGCCAGGCCGGCAGTGCTCGCTCGCGCGAGTCGCACAACACCTGGCGGGTGTCGCAGTTGCCGTCCGGCACACCGGCACCCGACCACATGCCCCCGGTGTCGCGGCGCAGCACGATCGCCGATGAGCCGCCACCGTCGAGCAACAGCGCGGTATCGCTGCCGAGACCGCGGAACAGATCCTGAATCTGATCCGGTGTGTAGCTGCCGCCCTGGAAGACGTACATCTCGTCCTTGCCCCTCGCATATGCGAGAGCGGTGCGGGCAGCGCTCGGGCCACCGTCGTTGAGCTGACCGGTGTCACCGGGCGACAACAATCCGATTCCTGCGACCGCGACGAATCGGACCCCCTTGTCGAGCAGGCCCGCGACGACGGGCGACGCGGCGTCGTAGTCATCCGGGCTCTTCGGCGGCACCATATACGGTGCGCCTGCGACGGGAATGATCATGGTGGACAACGCACTCCAGGTTTCGTTGCCGCCCGAGAGGCCCTGCTTGCCCGCATACGCCAGTGTGCCGGTCACCGCGGCGTTGGCACGGCCCTGCCCACGGGTGTTGTCGACATAGGCGCCCAATGGCGAACTGCAGCCGGTCGACTTCCATGAGCCGCCCTTCTGTCCACGAATGTCGAAGAAGTTGGCGTTGATCGCGATGGTCGGTTGGCCGAGCGCCTGCCACGCCTGCAGCGGTGAGAAGACCTCGGACGCCTGCAGGAGTCCTTCGCCGGTGCGGGCCCGCGGATCACGTTCACACCGGGACTGATATCCGCTGTGCGAGTCGACGAGCAGCCGCGGCGCGAGGCGCTGCGATGCCGACTTGATGATCATCAGGTGCCCGCCGTTGCTCATCTCGTACCAGCTGCCGCCGGCGTTGAGCATCGGCGCGGGGTGCCCGCCGCCGAAGTTGTACACCAGGTATGACCCGCGGGTGTTGGCGATGGCGCCGGCGAGCAAATCGCGGCCGCTGGCTGCTTCCGCGGTCGGAACCCCGGCCGTCGTCGACATCACAGCACACAACATCAGCGCCGCGGCCCATGCCGCGAAGCGCCGAAGAAACGTGACTGCGATGGACAAGGTGGGGCCTCCCGGAGGTGAATGGACCAAAACAACACTAGCCACACCAGCAACACTGTCAACTTTCATAACAAGTGCGTCACAGTAGGGTTTCGCCCTTGCGGGCACGGCGCCGGCAACCTGTGAGGCATCGCATGCGCTTACTTCGGCGAGAACGGGGTAATCCGCAACCCATGCCAACCGTGTCTCGAACGTTCTCCGTCAGCCCGGCACCACAGCAGGTGATCGACTACCTCAAGGATTTCGCCAACGCCGTCGAGTGGGACCCGGGCACACAGCAATGCACCCGTATCGACAGCGGTGCCATCGCTGAAGGCGCATCGTGGCACAACGTTTCGAAGATCTTCGGCGTGACCGCGGAACTGACGTACACCCTCGACAGCCTCAGTGGCAGCAACATCGTGTTCGTCGGGAAGAACAAGTCGTCGACGTCGGTCGAGAACATCGTCATCGATGCCGCGAACACGGGCTCGGTGATCACCTATCGCAACGACCTCGAGATGCACGGACTGCTCAAGCTTTTCAACCCTGTACTGAAGTTGGCCTTCGAAAAGCTGGCCAATGACACCGAGCAACAGTTGACGTCGGTGCTCAACCGGCTACCCGCAAAGGAGCAGAAATGATCGGGACCATCCTCAGCGCGCTCGTCGTCGGATTGATCGTCGGTGCACTCGCCCGGCTGATCATGCCCGGCAAGCAGAGCATCGGTGTGATCATGACGATCGTCCTCGGCGCCATCGGTTCGTTTCTGGGGACGTGGCTCACGTATGAGCTCGGATACTCGAACTCCAACGGCGGCTTCGAGATCATTCCGTTCCTCGTCGGGATCATCATCGCGATCGTGTTGATCGCGATCTATGTGGGCATCACAGGCCGCAAGAACAATCCCGTGCGCTAAGGCGGCGGTGCCAGGCGGTACACCGCGTCGGCGTAGTCGTCGGTGATGTAGACCGCGCCGTCCGGTCCCATCACCGCGGCCACCGGGCGTCCCCACCGCGAGCCGTCGGCGGACTGAAATCCGCCGACGAACGTCTGCTGATCGCCCAATCCGCCGTCGCGCCAAGCGAAGAACGACACCTCGGGCTCGCGCGGCGGTTCCCGGTTCCACGATCCGTGTACGCCGACGAGCGCTCCGCTGGCATACGGCTGCGGCAGCACGCCTTCGGTGAAGCTCATACCCAGCGGTGCCGCGTGCGAGCCGAAGCTCTGCTCGATGGGCGGCAGCAACGCGCAGTCCATGCGGCTGCCGTCGGCGTTGGTCTCCACATCGCGGATCAGCGGCAGGTTCGCCGGGCCGCCATCGGGATTGCAGTAGGGCCAGCCCAATTCGCGTCCGGGCGTCAGGCGAGCGAGCGATTCGGGCGGATGCTCGCCGACGTACGCGGGATCGGCCTGCCCGGTCTGCGGATCCACGACATTGTCGCGGTTGTTGACCGCCGTCCACACCGAACCGTCGGGCGCGATCGCCAAACCGGTGCCGTTGCGGACTCCGGTCGCGAACGGTTGTGCGGGACCGCCGCCGGGCGGCACGCGCATGATGGTGGCGCGCGGCGGATTGGCGGCGCGATCGTCGGCGGTGATATTTCCTCTCGATCCGATCGAGAAGTAGACGGCGCCGTCGGGACCGATGGCAACGCTCTTGAGCGCGTGGTGATAGCTGCCGCGCAGTTCCGGACTGTCCGCATCGGGCAGTCCGCCTGCGACGACGCGCCCGTTGACCGCGCGACCGTCGGCGTAGTCGTAGACGTCGATCTTGTCGCTTTCCGCGACGTACAACGTGGTGCCCGCAAAGGCCAACCCATGTGGTTGGGTGAGTCCGTCGAGGAGCACCGACGACGTCGGACCGTTGTCGCCCGGACGCAGGCCGACGACTTCGCCTGTTCTGGGGACGGATACCAGGAGAACTCCGTCCGGCGTCCACGCCGCCAGTCTCGGCTTGGGCATGCGCGCCCACACCGACAACGTCCATCCCGTCGGCACCACAACCTGGCGGGGCTCATCGAACGGTGTCTGGGCCAATTTCGGATCGACCTGAACCGTCACAGGTGTCATACCTGCTGCCGACTCGGTCGTCGTGGCAGCGGGCGGGGGCGAAGGGGCGGCGGTCTGTCGGGCCGTCGGCGCCGTCGAGCACGCCGCAAGCAGTGCCGTGACGGCTATGCAGATTCCAATTCGACTATGCCGCAGACAAACCCGCATGCATCTCCCAGACCAGTATTTCGGAGTTCTCCGTTGCGGTGACGCGCTGGCCGCCCGAGGAGGTGAACCGCACGGCGTCACCTTCGTGCAACGGGCCCGCCCCTTCGAGGGTGACGTCACCGCGCGGCACGAACAGGTGCACGTACGGCGCCGCGGGTAGTTCGACGCTCTCGCCGGGCTGCATGCGGGCGCCGTGCAGCGCCGCGTACTTGTTGCGGATCGTGATCGCGGCCTGGTCGCGGTGTTCAGCCATCCCGGAGGCGATCGTCACCAAGCCGCCGCGCAGCAACTCGTCGTCGATCTCGAGTTGTTGGTAGCCGGGGTCGATGCCGGATTCGTCGGGCACGACCCACATCTGCACGAAATGCACAGGCTCAGAATGAGATTGCTCGCCGGTCAGTGTCCAGGAATCGTTCTTCTCGGAATGCAGGATCCCGCGTCCCGCCGACATCCGTTGAGCCAGGCCGGGATAGATCACGCCGGAGTGCCCTGTCGAATCCTGGTGTACGAGCGATCCGCGCAGTACCCAGGTGACGATCTCCATATCGCGGTGCGGGTGGGTATCAAATCCGGTACCCGGATTCACGATGTCGTCGTTGTTGACCAGCAGCAGTCCGTGGTGGGTGTTCTCGGGTTCGTAGTGACTGCCGAACGAGAACGAGTGCTTGGAGTCGAGCCAGTCGATCTTCGTCTTCGCGCGGCCGTCGGCACGCCGGATGTCTACTGCGGGGGCGGTCATGCGCGATCCTCTCGCTCGGGGCCCAGCCTAGGTGTGCCCACTGGACACGACAACATGTATGATGTGTCATGTATTCCGTGTGGCTGACCGAGGACCAACAGCGGATCTGGCGCAGTTATCTGGCCATGGCGAGTCGGCTACAGACCGCGATGCACCGCCAGCTTCAGCAGGACTGTGAACTCTCCCTTTCGGATTACGACGTGCTGGTCGCCCTGAGCGAGCGCGGGTCGCTGCGGATCAACGAACTCGGCGAGGCGCTGGCGTGGGAGCAGAGCCGGCTGTCGCATCAACTGCGCCGGATGCGCGGTCGTGGTCTGGTCGCGCGTCAGGACAGCGGCGACGACCGGCGCGGTGCCACCGTCGAACTCACCGACGGCGGTCGCGCCGCACTGGAGTTGGCCGCGCCGGGACACGTCGAGTTGGTGCGCAGTGCGATGTTCGACGGAATGCCGGCAGCGCAACTGCGGGCATTCGGCGAGGTGGTCGAGGCGGTCGCCGAGCGCTTGGCTACCAGTCCGTCTCGTCGAACGTGATGACACCGCGGATGTTGCGGCCCTCGAGCATGTCCGTATAGCCCTGGTTGATGTCTTCGAGGCGGTAGGTCCTGGTGACCATGTCGTCGATGTTGAGCAGGCCCGACTTGTACAGCCCGACCAGCTTCGGTGTTTCGACGTGCGAGCTGCCACCGCCGAAGATGTTGCCCTTCAACGTCTTCTGCAACATGGTGAACAAGAACATGTTGAGCTTGACGTCGACGTCCATCATCGAGCCCATGCCGGTCAGCACGCAGGTACCGGTCTTGGCGGTCAGGATCATGGCCTCTTCGAGATACTCGCCCTTCATGTCGCCGACGGCGATGATCGTCTTGTCGGCCATCAAGCCGTGCGTGACGTCGATCATCGGCGCGATCGCCTCGGCCATCGACGGGTAGGCGTGGGTGGCGCCGAACTTGATCGCCTGATCGCGCTTCCAGTCGTTGGGATCGATCGCGATGACGTTGCGGGCGCCCGAGATCACCGCGCCCTGCAGTGCGCTCATGCCGATGCCGCCGACGCCGACGATCACCACGGATTCGCCGGGCGCGACCTGGGCGACGTTGGTGGCCGACCCGAAGCCTGTCGGCACGGCGCAACCCATGATGGCGGCGGTCTCGAACGGGATGTCCTTGTCGATCTTGACGACGGAGTCCTTGTGGACGGTCATGTACGGGGCGAATGTGCCGAGGAGGTTCATCGGCGACACCTCGGTGGTGCCTGTGTGGACGCGGGAGGTGCCGTCGGCGATGGCCTTGCCGCCCAGCAGGACGGCGCCGCGGTCGCACAGCGAGCGGTAGCCCTTGAGGCACGGCGGGCATTCGCCGCATGAGGGGATGAACGCCAGGATGACGTGGTCGCCCTCCTCGATGCCGGTGACGTTGCGGCCGACCTTGGTGACCACGCCTGCGCCCTCGTGGCCGCCGAGCGCGGGCAGGCCGATCGGCGTGGCGCCGGTGGTCAAGTGGTAATCGGAGTGGCACATGCCCGCGGCGTGCACGCGAATCTGCACCTCGTCGTCGATCGGGTCGCCGACATCGATCTCGTCGATCCGGAACGGCGAGTTCAGCTCCCAGAGGAGAGCGCCCTTGGTCTTCATGGAGCCCAGAATAGAACAGGTTACAGAACGAGTGACAATCTAGGCCTCTAGCTGCGCATTTGCACCCTACTTATCCTCGTCGAGTGGCCAGTTATCGAGCAAATTCGGGCTAAAATCGGCCGCTAAGTGGCCACTTGGGCCTGTGGATAACTTGCCGTGCGTGCCCCGGATTGGTCGGAGCCCGTTGACACCGTTGTCGCATGACAGCGCTTCCGTTCGTCGGCACCGAAGCCATCGCGAGTGGCGCATTGACTGCGCACGCCCTCATGAGTCGATACGACCGTGTCTACCGAAACGTGTACCTGCCGAAGGGTGTGGAACTCGACGCGGCGAACCGGGCCGTCGGGGCGTGGCTCTGGTCGGAACGCCAGGGCATCGCGATGGGGTTGTCGGCAGCGGCGTTGCACGGTTCGGACTGGATTGACGCGAGTGCCTGCCGAGCTGTAGCGGCGAAACGGCAAGAAGGTCGATGGGATCGTGATCCACCGAGACGAACTGCTCGCCGACGAAGTGACCAAGATTCGCGGTGTCGACGTGACGACGCGCTGGCGAACGCCAGCCGGTTGAAACCGGTCGACGTCCGACCGCTGATCAAGAGACATCGGGGTGTTCGCGGTCTTGTGCAACTGCGCGAGGTGCTCGACCTGATGGACGGCGGGCTCGGAATGCCACAGGAGACGCGAACGCGGCTGGTGCTCGTCGGCGCCGGTTTACCGCGACCGCGTACGCAGATCTGCCTGGAGCGCTGGCGCGTTGATATGGGTTATGAGGAGTTCAAGGTCGCCATCGAATACGACGGTGCACAGCACTGGGAAGATCCGACTAGACGTGCCAAAGACATCGACAAGTATGCGGAGTTATCGGACCTCGGCTGGGTCATCATTCGGGTGGGCGCCGACATGCTGCGCTACCGCAGGCATGTGATCGTCGAAGCTTGCGGGGGATTATCGGGCGAATTCTTGGCGATTTCGCGGCATAAGTGGCCACTCAGCGACGCGGGTTAGAGCGTGTCGGGAAGGCCCCACTTCTCGAACGACTTCATGTGGAACGCGACGACGTGCGAGATGCCGCCCTCGGTCACGGCCATCACGTGCATCTGGAAGCACTCGTGCACACCGGTATCCGGGTTGCGCAGATACATCGCTCCGGCCGGCTGACCGTTGGCCACGGTGGGGATCAACCGCATGTCGCCGGGGCCTTCGGCCGGGCAGTGGGTCTTCGACAGCAGCACGATGTTCTCCGGCCCCTGGTACCAACCGTCGAACGGCGGCATCTCCCACACCGCCTCGGCGGTGAACAACTCGACGAGCTTGTCCATGTCGTAGGTCTCGAAGGCATCGATGTACCGCGTCAGCAGATCCTGCGCCGCCGGCGACTCCGGGGTCTGCAGGTGGTCGTCCTCGCTGGGGCCGACCGCGTCGAGCTGCGCTCGGGCCCGCTGCAGCAGGCTGTTGACCGCAGCCGTCGACGAGCCGACCGCGTCGGCGACCTCCGCCGCCTTCCATTGCAGCACCTCACGCAACACGAGCACCGCACGCTGCCGCGCGGAGAGATGCTGCAGCGCCGCGACGAAGGCGAGCCGCACCGATTCGCGGGAGCCCACGATGTTCGACGGGTCGGTCGAATCGTCGGGAATGGGCTCCAACCACGGCACCTCATCGCGCGCGACGATGTCGTCGACGGGATCCGAACTCGGCGCCCCGAGCCCCGTCGGCAGCGGCCGCCGCTGCCGGCTGTCCAGCGCCGTCAGGCACGTATTCGTCGCGATCCGGTACAGCCAGGTCCGCACCGATGACTTGCCCTGGAAATTCTTGTACGACCTCCAGGCCCGCAAGTACGTTTCCTGCACCAGGTCTTCGGCATCGTGCAGGGAACCGGTCATCCGATAGCAGTGCGCGAGCAGCTCGCGGCGATAACGCTGGGCATCCGCCAGGAAGGCGTCCTCGGCGCTGCTGTCATCCAGATTGTGGGCCAGGACAGTCACGTCGCCGAGCCTAGTCACTACCGGTGACAACCGTCACCGTCGCCGGATCGGGCAGCCCGTTAGTCTCGCGGGGTGGCAACTACCCGCAGCGAGCGCAGCTTCGACGGCATCGGCGGCGTCCGCATCGTCTACGACGTCTGGACCCCTGAGGTGGCCCCGCGCGGCGTCGTGGTGCTGTGCCACGGATACGCCGAGCACGCGCGCCGATACGACCATGTGGCGCAGCGGTTCGGGGAGGCGGGGCTGATCACCTACGCACTCGACCTTCGCGGACACGGACGCTCCGGCGGCAAGCGTGTGTACCTGCGCGACATCTCCGAGTACACCGGCGACTTCCACACCCTGGTCGGCATCGCCACCGCCGACCACCCCGACCTGCCGCGGATCGTGCTCGGCCACAGCATGGGGGGCGGCGTCGTGTTCGCATACGGCGTCGAGCGCCCGGACGACTACACCGCGATGGTGTTGTCCGGGCCTGCCGTCTACGCCCAGGACTCGGTGTCGTCGTTCATGATCACCGTCGCCAAGCTGGTGGGCAGCATTCTTCCCGGCCTGCCCGTCGAGAAGCTTCCGACCGAGGCTGTCTCCCGCGACCCCGACGTGGTCGCCGCGTACATGGCGGATCCACTGGTACATCACGGCAAGCTGCCCGCGGGAATTGCCAAGGCGCTGCTGAATGTCGGCGAGAACATGCCACAGCGCGCCGCCGCGCTGACGGCGCCACTGCTCGTCGTGCACGGCGAGAAGGACATGCTGATCCCGGTTGCGGGAAGCGAGCACCTTCTCGAGTGTGTGGGGTCGACGGACGCTCACCTCAAGGTGTATCCGGAGCTGTACCACGAGGTGTTCAACGAGCCGGAGAAGGCGCTGGTGCTCGACGACGTCACCTCGTGGATCGAGGCCAAACTTTGAAAGCCATTGCAGGCATCCTTCTTTCGCTGGTCTTGACGCTGACGGCGTGTGGGTCCTCGGACGAGGGCCCCCGCTGGGTCGACGAGGAAGTGACCTTCACCGCCGACGGTCTCACCATCCACGGCACATACCGCCACGAGCCCGACGCCGCACCCGGCCCGGCGGCACTGCTGATCTCCGAGAGCGGTGCCACCGACCGCAACGGTGACAACGCTGTCGCGGGTCCGGTGGGCAACATGAGACAAGTCGCAGAACTGTTGTCCGGCAAGGGTGTGGCCAGCCTGCGGTACGACAAGATCGGTACGGGCAAGACAGGTTTGGGCCCGTATGCGCAGCGGCCCAAGGATGTCGTCAGCGCCGTCTACACCTCGGGTGCGAAGTCCGCGGTGAACTTCCTCGCCGAACAGTCCGCGACCGACAAGTCCCGCATCTCCGTGTACGCGGTCGGTGAAGGTACGGTCCATGCGATGTCGCTGGCGACCGACACCGACGTGGGCGCGCCGAAGATCCACTCGCTGGCCCTCTTTCAGCCGCTGGCGGGCCGGTATCTGGACATCATCACCAACCGGGTGCGCACCAGCGCCGCCCCGGAGGCCCTCACGACCTGGCTGGCCGCCGTCGACGAGGTCCGGACCAAGGGCACCGTCGCGAAGAACCTTCCCGAGGGACTCGGCGCGCTGCTCAATCCGGGCAACGTCAAGGCGGTGATCGAGGCCGACAAGATCGACCCGGTCACGCTGGCCGCCAAGGTGCCCGCCGGTACGCCCGTGCTGGTGACCTGTTCCGACGCCGACGCTCAAGCGACCTGTGAGGCCGTCAAGCCGCTCGTTGCCGCACTCGAGCACACTGCGCTGACCGTCGTCGAACTCAAGGGCGTCAGTCACGTGTTACGCGACGACCCGACCGACAACGTCGCCAACTACTCGAAGCAGGATCCACTTTCTCCACAACTCGTCAATGCGATCGACGCGTTTGTCGGCAAGTAGTCCTAATCTGGCGCCATGGGGTCAGCGAAAAGCGGTGGGCCCACGCTCGAAGGGCAGGGGACGGGATCGCGCATGAGTGACGACAAGATGCTGGCGCGCATCGCCGCTCTGCTGCGCCAGGCGGAGGGGACGGACAACACGCACGAGGCCGAGGCGTTCATGGCCGCCGCCCAGCGGTTGGCCACGGCGACGTCCATCGACCTGGCGGTCGCGCGGTCGCATTCGTCCAACCGCACCAAGGCGCAGATGCCCGAGCAGCGCACCATCACCATCGGCAACGCGGGCGCCCGCGGACTGCGCACCTACGTTCAGCTGTTCACGGTGATCGCACTGGCCAACGACGTGAAGTGCGACGTGGCGTCGAACTCGACCTTCGTCTACGCCTACGGATTCGGCGAGGACATCGACGCCAGCCATGCGCTCTACGCCAGCCTGGTGATGCAGATGGTGCGAGCGTCGGAGGCCTACATCGCGTCGGGTGAACACCGGCCGACCCCGACGATCACCGCGCGCATCAACTTCCAGCTGGCCTTCGGCGCGCGCATCGGCAGGCGACTGTCGGAGGCGCGCGACGAGGCGCAGCGCGAAGCCACCGGAGGACTGTTCCGCAGGAAGCCCGGCACCGCTATCGCGTTGCGGAACAAGGACATCGAGCTCAAGGACTTCTACAAGCACACGTCGCCGGCGCGGGGGACCTGGCGGGCGACCAGTGCGACGGCGGGGTACTCACGTGCGGCGCAGCGGGCCGGCGACCGTGCGGGGCGCAGGGCCCGGCTGGGTAGCAGCGCGGAGCTGGGTGGAAAGCGTTCGGCCCTGGAGAAGTGAGCGTCAGAGACACCCAGCGGGCGAAGGTCTACGCGGCGGAGGCGTTCGTCCGGACGCTGTTCGACCGGACGAGCGAGCACGGCAACCGGGTGGTCGAATTCTTCGGCACGCAGTTGACGCTGCCGCCGGAGGGGCGCTTCGCGTCGACGGAGTCCGTGGCCAGCTACGTCAACGATGTGATGGATCTCGCGGCGGTGCGCGAGCGCTGGCCCGACAGCGGACCATTGGCCGTGCGCGCCAGGCGCGGGGAAACCGCGGCGCATTACGAGCGTGTCGGCGACGACGCGAGCATCGCCGTCCCAGGCGGCCGCACCACCTGGGCGCTTCGCGAGCTGGTGGTGCTCCACGAAATCGCCCACCACCTCTGCGTTGCCGAGCCACCCCACGGACCCGAGTTCGTGTCCACGTTCTGCGAACTCGCAGAGGCGGTGATGGGGCCGGAGGTGGCCCACGTGCTGCGAGTGGTGTACGCGAAAGAAGGTGTTCGATAGCGTGTCCCGCGTGGCTGAGCCAGATCCGAAGGCGCTCGACGAGTTGTTCAACCGCGTGTTGGGCACCGAGGACGACGCGCTCACCGCGGCGAGGGATGCGGCCGACGCCGCGGGCATGCCCGCCATCGAGGTGTCGGCGCAACATGGAAAGCTGCTGTATCTGCTGGCGGCGACAACACGTGCGCGCCGCGTGCTGGAGATCGGCACCCTCGCCGGGTACAGCACCATCAACCTCGCGCGGGCCGTCGGCCCCGGCGGTGCCGTCGTCACGCTGGAGTACGAACCCAGGCACGCCGAGGTCGCGCGCCAGAACCTCGCACGCGCCGGCGTCGAGGACCGGGTCGAGATCATCGTCGGCGCCGCTCTGGACACCCTGCCCGCGCTGGCCGAGCGCGGCGAATCGTTCGATCTGATCTTCATCGACGCCGACAAGGAGAACAACGTCGCCTACGTCGAATGGGCGATCAAGCTGGGCCACCCCGGGTCAATCATTGTGGTGGACAACATCGCTCGCTTCGGCCGGGTGCTCGAGCCTGCCGACGACGATCACCAGGCCCGCGCCGTGCGCGACATGCTCGAGATGATGGGCGAGAATCCGCGGCTCGACGCCGCTGCGATCCAGACGGTCGGCACCAAGGGCTGGGACGGCTTCGCGGTCGCGTTGATCAAGTAGCAGAGTCTGCTTCCAACCGACATGATTGCGGCCAGCCAGGACAATATGCCGACAGGCGATAGACGGAGGACGAACGTGGCCGATTCAGCAATCGGCGAGCCGGTGAACCGCGTTGAGGGTGCCGCCAAGGTCACCGGGTCCGCCACTTACACCGCAGACGTCACGCTTTCCGGACAGGTGTACGCGGTGCTGGTTCAGTCCGAAATTCCATGCGGCAGAGTAACCGTGCAGTCGCTACGGTCCAGCGCCGAACGTGTCGGAGCGGCTCACGGCGTCGTGTACGTGTTGACCCCGCTGAACTGTCCGCCGCTGCACGATGTGCCCCCGGAACTGAGCTGGGATCTGCCGCTGGAGCGGCGTCCGCCCCTGTCGGACCTCACCGTGCAACACGTCGGGCAGCACATGGCGCTCGTCGTCGCCGACACCCTTGAGAACGCCACTGCAGCGGCGGACCTCTTCGACCTGGAGTACGAGACGCATCCGGCGGTGACCGACGCGCATGAGGTCCTCGCCGCGGCCGCTGAGCCCGACGAGCGGGACGGCCGGATTCGCCACGGCAGTTACTGCCCCGACCACTTCGTGAAGTTGTCCGAAGAAAAGCTGCAGGACAGCCGCGGGGAAAGGCCGACGCATTCCGCGCACCGCGTCGCAGTCCGGTACACCACGCCGCACAACGCGCACTACCCGATCGAGTTGTCGTCCACGGTCGCTTCGTGGTCCGACGGCGGGTTGACGGTGCACGACAGCACGCGCTGGATCGCCGGTGAGCGCACTGCGCTGGCTGCGTGTCTCGGCATCGACGAGGACCGGGTGCGCGTGCTCGCCCCCCTCGTCGGGGGCGCTTTCGGTGCAAAGAGTTTCCTGTGGATGCACGTCGTCCTGTGCGCCGTTGCGGCCCGCGAGGTGCGTCGTCCGGTCAAGCTGGTTCTCACCAGGGATCAGATGTTTACCTCCACGGGGCACCGGCCGCGCACCGTGCAGGACCTCGTCCTGCTTGCCGACGACGTCGCAACGGTGCTCAGCACCGAACATCACACCTTGACCGAGACCTCGACCGTCGCGCACTTCTGCGAACCCGCCGGACTGTCGACCCGATTTCTGTACCACTCGCCCCACCTCGAAGTGTCACACCGCACTGCCCGGATCAACGCACCGACGCCGTGCTTCATGCGTGGTCCCGGAGAAGCGCCGGGACTGTTCGCCCTCGAGTCGGCAACCGACGAACTCGCCCACGCGGCGGGCCTGGATCCGTTGGAGCTGCGGGTGCGCAACCACGTAGACGTCGACCAGGTAAGCGGCAAGCCGTGGTCAGGGAAGCATCTGCTCGAGTGTTATCGGACGGGGGCCGCGCGGTTCGGCTGGGGCGACCGCCCGCGTGAGCCACGAACGCTGCAACGGGGTGGCGTGCAGGTGGGATGGGGAATGGCGACTGCGACGTATCCCGGCCGGCGCATGCCTGCGAGCTGCCGGGTGCGGACCGCTGCCGACGGAACGGTTGAGTTCGCCTCGGCGACACACGAAGTCGGTAACGGGGTACGCACCGTCATGACCCAGATCGCGGCCGACGTTTGTGGGCTGCCGAGTTCCCGCGTCACATTCGTCTCTGGCGACTCAGCCTTTCCGACCGCCCCCTACAGCGGCGCCTCACAGACGACCGCGACCGTCGGTTCGGCGGTCTTCACCGCGGCATCCGAATGGAAGCGCCGACTGCTCGACCTCGTCACTACTCACGCAGCCGGGGACCGCGGGGATGTCGACATCGCGGACTGCGCAGCCCGTTTCGCGGGCGAGTATCGCGATGACCTGAGCTTCACCGTCGCCAGCGATGCCGGTGACCAAGCCGGACTTGCCGTTCAGTCCTTCGGCGCTCACTTCTGCGAGGTGGAAGTCGACGAGCAGATCGGATCGGCCAGGGTCGTGAGGTGGGTCGCCGTGATGGACTGCGGACGTGTGCTCAACCCGAAGCTCGCCCGTAGTCAGGTGATGGGCGGCATCACCTTCGGGTTGGGCATGGCGCTCCTCGAACAGGTGCCCTACGACGCCAACACCGCAAAAATGATCGGCGAGTACTACCTACCTACGCATGCCGATAGACCTGAGTTCGACATCACGTTCATTGACGAACCAGATTTCAGCCTTGATCCGATCGGGGTGCGGGGTATCGGTGAGATCGGCACCTGCGGTGTGCCGGCAGCCATCGCCAACGCGATCTTCCACGCCACTGGAAAACGATTGCGCCACTTACCGATCACATTGGAGGACCTGATGAAGCCCTACCAGCCACCAACCGCTGCGGGTGGGGAATGAGTCAGGACACCGGCCACAGCCTTAAGTTGCTGATCAACGGCAAGCCCTATCGCGTTGAGGCCGACATCCGGACCACACTGCTCGACCTGCTGCGTGAACACCTGCACCTGACGGGCACCAAGAAGGGCTGCGACCACGGGCTGTGCGGCGCGTGCACGGTCGCCGTCGACGGTGAACGTGTGGTCAGCTGCCTGACACTCGTGGCGTCCATCGACGGCTCGCAGGTCCTGACCATCGAGGGGATCGCCGACGGGGATGACCTGCACCCTCTGCAAAGCGCCTTCCTGGACTGCGACGGATTTCAATGCGGTTACTGCACGCCGGGACAGATCATGTCGGCGCATGCGATGGCGACCGAGTTCGCCCGCGGCGACCTCAGCACGACCTCATTCGACGGCCCACGGGTAAATGTGACGTCCGGGTGCTCGGATCTCACCGCCGCGGAGATCCGAGAGCGCATGGCAGGCAACATCTGTCGGTGCGGCGCGTACGCCAACATCGTCGAGGCCATCGCGATGGTGGCAGAGGAGCAGACGAGTTGAAGACCTTCCAGTTCCGACATGCTGTCTCGGTCGAGGATGCGATGGTGGCCGGCGCCGAGTGCGGCGCGAAATACCTCGCGGGCGGCACAAACCTGCTCGACCTGATGAAGAACGGCGTCGAGGAGCCAGCGGCGCTGATCGACCTGCGGCGGCTCGGTCTGACGAGCATCGCGGCGACGAGCGACGGCGGAGTGTTCATCGAGGCCGGAGCGACCAACAGCGCCATCGCCAACCACCCCCTGATCCGCACGCAGTATCCGGTGCTGTCGCTGGCCATTCTGAGCGGCGCAACCACTCAACTCCGGAACATGGCCACGGGTGGCGGAAATCTGTTGCAGCGCACCCGGTGCCCCTACTTCATGCAGACCACCTTCACGTCCTGCAACAAGCGCAACCCCGGCAGTGGTTGCGCGGCCCGGCGTGGCTTCCATAGGGAGCACGCCATTTTCGGAGCCAGTGAAGCCTGCGTGGCGATCCACCCATCCGACATGGCGGTGGCCCTCGCCATCCTCGACGCGGTCGTGCACGTTGAGAGCGTCGGAGGGCGACGAACCATTCCGATCAACGAATTCTTTTCGCTGCCGGGCGATACCCCGGATGTTGACAACACACTGCGCCACGGTGAACTCGTTCTCGCCATCGAGTTGCCGCGGTCGAACTTCGCCGACCACTCCTGGTATCTCAAGTTGCGTGATCGTCACAGTTACGCGTTCGCGTTGGTGTCGGTGGCGGCGGGGCTTCGGTTCGACGGTGATGTCATCAGCTCGGCCGCTCTCGCACTCGGCGGTGTGGCCGCCGTGCCGTGGCGGGCGCGCGTGGCCGAGCACGCTCTGATCGGGAGGCGTGCCAACGGCGAGACCTTTCACACGGCAGCGGCCCTTGCGATGAGTGGGGCGCAGCCGTTGGCGCAGAATGCCTTCAAAGTCGATCTGGGCCGCCACAGTGTCGTACGCGCCCTAGAACGTGCCGCCGAGGTGCGCGCTGCGTGATCATCTGAGCGCGCCGTCAGCTCAGGGTCACTGAGTCCAGGCGGTAGACGTCGCGGCCGTTTGCAGAGCCGCCGTGATCGCCTTCTCGTTCTGGTCGAAGCGACCGCTCGGCGCGGGCACCGAGATCGCGACGATGTGTCCGCCGGCCGTCCGTGCGGCGATACCGGCCGCGGAGATTCCGGCGGTGTGCTCGTCGCGGTCGAAGGCGATGCCGCTGACGCCTGCCGTCGGGTCGGTCAGCAGCGCAAGTGCGGCCTTGCCATTCGCCGTGGACTCCAGCGGGAACCGGATGCCGACCGCCGATACCGCCCGCAGCCGGTGGGTGGACTGGACCTGGTCGATGAACAACATCTGCTGCCCGCGCAGGACCGAAAGATCGACGGTCTCTCCCGTCGCGCGCGCCAGCTTCTCGAGTGTCGGCCGGAACTGCATCGTGATGCTCGCGTCGTCGGTACCGCCGAGCCCGAGCAACCGTTCGCCGAGGTTGATCCGGCCCTCCTCGTCGACGGTCGCGAAGCCGATCTCCACCAGTCCGACCAGCAGCCGGCGCACGGTGGACTTGGCCAGGCCGAGCCGGCCGCCGAGGTCGACGAGCCGTAGCTGCCCCGGTGCGGCAGCAATCTCGTCGAGGACGGCGGCGGCGCGCCGCAGTACTTGAATGCCGTCTGAACGTGCGGACGGGGTTGGCTGATTCTCTTCCGCACGGGGCATTCCATCACTATATTGATCCGCATTACGAATCACAAAGATTCGAAATGTGAATCTAGGAGGTTCACGGTGGCACTTCCAGATGGGCGACATTTCGTTCGCGGCGATGACGGTTACGAGGGCGCTCGGCGCTCGACGGTGTGGAACCAGCGGGTGCCGGACCGGTATCCGGCGGTCATCGTTGCGGCCCTCGACGACGACGACGTCATCGCTGCGCTCGCGTACGCGAGGGCCAACGATCTTCAGGTCGGCATCCGGTCGGGCGGACACAGCTGGGCCGCCAACCATCTGCGCGACGGCGGGCTGCTCCTCGACATGAGCGGGTTCGACAAGGCGGTGATCGACAAGGACAAAATGCGCGCGGTGGCGGGCCCCGGAAAGGGTGGCAGCATCCTCGCGGCCGAACTCGACGCCGAGGGCTTGTTCTTCCCCGCCGGGCACTGCAAGGGCGTCTGTATCGGCGGTTATCTGCTGCAGGGCGGTTACGGCTGGAACAGTCGGGTCTTCGGGCCGGCATGCGAGAGCGTGATCGGCCTCGACGTCGTCACCGCCGACGGCGAGAGGCTCTACATCGATGCCGAGAATCACCCCGACCTCTACTACTCGGCGCGAGGCGCGGGCCCCGGCTTCTTCGCGGTCGTCACGGCGTTTCACCTCAAGGTGTATCCGAAGCCGGCCGTATGCGGCATGAGCATGTACGCGTACCCGTTCGAGTGCGCCGACGAGGTGTTCACCTGGGCCCGCGCGATCAGCGCCGACGTGGACCGCCGAGTGGAGTTGCAGATCGTGGCGACCAAGAGCGTGCCGGACATCGGCATCGACGGCCCGGCGATCGTGCTCGCCTCGCCGGTGTTCGCCGACAACGAGAAGGAAGCCGAGGAAGCGCTCGCGCTGCTCGGCACCTGTCCGGCCATCGACAAGGCGCTCGCCAAAGTTCCTTATGCGCCAACGGATCTGCCCACCTGGTACACCGCCGTGATGGGCAACTACCTGGAGGATCACCGCTACTCCGCGGACAACATGTGGACGTCGGCGCCCGCCGAGGATCTGATGCCCGGCATCCACCGCATCCTCGAGACCATGCCGCCACACCCGGCGCACTTCCTGTGGCTGAACTGGGGCCCGTCACCCGCTCGCCAGGACATGGCTTACAGCGTCGAAGCCGAGATCTACCTCGCGCTCTACGGGGGCTGGATGGACGAGGCCGACGACGACAAATATTCGGACTGGCCGCGCGCCAACATGGCCGAGATGGCGCATCTGGCCGCCGGAATCCAGTTGGCCGACGAGAATCTCGGCCGGCGGCCCGCCAAGTTCGCCACCGATGATGCCATGGCACGTCTCGACAAGGCACGTGCCGCATACGATCCCGACGGTCGTTTCTACGCATGGATGGGACGGGTCTGATGGGCGCATATCTGGGATACCGCGACGGCGACAGGGACACCCCGTGGGGCGGGTACTTCAATCCCGAGATGGCCGAATTGCCGCGGCATGTGGTCGTCGCGCTGGAGCACGGTCCGCAAGCGGATCAGACACTTCTCGGATTCGATGATGCGGGAGCGATTCTCGACGAGGGCTATCAGCAGACCGAGAACGGCTACGGTCGACTTCGCGGCGGCGGATTCCAGGTATCGGTGCGTACCGCCATGCCCGGCGTCACCCCCGCCATGTGGGATTGGTGGTTCGGTTGGCACGGAAGCGATTCGCGGCGTTACAAGCTGTGGCATCCGCGCGCGCACGCGTCGGCCCGGTGGGGCGACAGCGACGGTAGCGGCTGGGTGGGCCGGACGTCGGTTATCGAGGAATACCTGGGTTCGGCCTATGCCAAGGCGGCGATTCAGTTTCTCGAGCCGACGGCGCTCGGGCTCGACCCGGCGCGTCTCGGTGACGACGTCGCGGTGTGTGCGCGGCTCGGCTCGAGCGATGTACCCGTCGACATCGGCTGGTTCATCCACCACGTGCGTGTGACCGCAGACGGCGCCGAAATGCGCTCGCGGTTCTGGATGGGCGGCCCCTACATCGGGCTTCGCAAAGGAAACATGTTGGCCGACGCGGTGATTCGGCCGATCGCCGCCAACCAGCTGCCCGATCCGCGTGACCTCATGGTGCACTGCGCACAGGAGATGAACCACTTGGCGGGTTTCCTGCCCGAGCTGTTCAGCCGATTCGCCAGCGAGTGAGCGCGCCGGTGTGTTATCCGTGAGGGATGTCGAAACCTCTGTCGATAGCCGTCTTTGCCGCGTGCGCTGCGCTGACCGTCGCACCCGTCGCACATGCCGATCGCGCTGAACCACCGCCCCTGTACGGGTACTACAACGTGTTCGTCGACTTCGCGAAGCAGACGTTCAACGGGATGCCGACACCGATGGAGTCGAAAACCTTCCCCGTCCAATTCACCACGCAATGCGACGTGAACGGGTGTGTCGCGACCTTCGACAACAAGGACGACCAAGCCCGCAATCCCGGCGCTCCCTTGGTGTACGAGTACCGGTGGAACAACAACCGCTGGGAGACCAACGAGGAATATTCCTACCTGTGTGAGCGCACCAACCCCGACAGTGCCGTGCCGTCTCAACGCTCGGACTACTTGATCCCACGACCGGATGGCAGCTTCTTCGGAGAGCGGACCTTCGTCATGACCGGAGCCGGATGCCCAGGTGAGGGACCCGGCACCCACTGGGTGCCGATTTCGCTGACACCGATCGATCCACCGCCGCCGGGCTAGCGCTCGTTTGGCGTTCGCGCATTGGGGCACAAACCACACATGGATCTTGTCCTGCGGCATCGCATGCCGACGATAGAACGGCACGTCGCGGCGCGGCCCGAGGCCGTGTGGAGCGTTCTGGTGGACCTCGACGCGTGGCCGCGCTGGGGGCTGTCGGTGCAGCGGGCCGAGCTCGACGACGCGGGCCCGCTGAAGCTGGGTTCGCGCGGAAAAGTCTGGACGCCGTTCGGAATTGCGCTGCCGTTCGAGATCACCGAGTTCGACGCGGGCAGGCGCTGGGCGTGGGATGTGGCAGGCGTCGGCGCCACACGGCACGAGGTCCAACCCCGCGAGGGCGGATCCCGTGTGGCATTCGGCGTGCCGTGGTGGGCGCCGGCCTACCTACCCGTGTGCGCGATCGCGCTGCAGCGGATCGACCGGATGACGGCCTAGCTGCAGACGGCGCCACCGGCGGCAGAACCGACCAGCTTCGTGTACTTGGCAAGCACGCCGGACGTGTAGACGGGCGGCAACGGCTCGAAACCTTGCTTGCGCGAGTCGAATTCGGACGGATCGACCAGCACGTCCAGCGTGCCCTTGCCGACGTCGAGGCGGATGCGGTCACCGTCGCGCAGGAAGGCGATGGGGCCGCCGTCGACCGCCTCGGGGGCGACGTGTCCCACGCACAACCCCGTGGTGCCGCCGGAGAACCGGCCGTCGGTCATCAGGAGCACGTCCTTGCCGAGGCCCGCGCCCTTGATGGCACCGGTGATGGCGAGCATTTCGCGCATACCGGGTCCGCCCTTGGGGCCCTCGTAGCGGATCACCACGACGTCGCCGTTGGTGATGGTGCCGTCTTCCAGCGCATCCAGCGCCGCGCGTTCACGCTCGAAAACCCTTGCGGTGCCCTCGAACACGTCGGAGTCGAAGCCTGCCGACTTCACCACGGCGCCCTCGGGCGCCAGTGACCCGTGCAGGATCGTGATACCGCCGGTCGGGTGGATGGGGTTGTTCATCGCGCGCAGCACCTTGCCGTCGGGATCCGGCGGCTCGATGTGGGCGAGGTTCTCGGCCATCGTCTGGCCCGTGACGGTCAGGCAGTCGCCGTGCAGCAGGCCGGCGTCCAGCAGCGCCTTCATCACCACGGGCACGCCGCCAATCTCGTCGACGTGCTTCATCACGTGGCTGCCGAACGGTTTGACGTCGGCGAGGTGGGGGACCTTTTGCCCGACGCGGGTGAAGTCCGCCAGCGTCAGCTTCACGTTGGCTTCCCAGGCGATGGCCAGCAGGTGCAGCACGGCGTTGGTGGAACCGCCGAAGGCCATCACGACGGCGATGGCGTTCTCGAACGCCTCCTTGGTGAGGATGTCGCTGGTGGTGATGCCGCGGCGCAGCATCTCGACGACGGCTTCCCCGGACTGGCGGGCATAGGCGTCGCGGCGTTTGTCGATCGCCACCGGGGATGCGCTGCCCGGCAGCGACATTCCGAGAGCCTCGGCGGCCGACGCCATGGTGTTGGCGGTGAACATCCCGCCGCACGCGCCTTCCCCGGGACAGATCGCGCGCTCGATGATGTCGACGTCCTCGCGTGACATCAACCCGCGGGCACAGGCACCGACCGCCTCGAAGGCGTCGATGATGGTGACTTCCCTCTCGCTGCCATCGGTCAGCTTTGCGACGCCCGGCATGATCGAGCCGTTGTAAAAGAAGACGCTCGCCAGGTTCAGCCGGGCGGCGGCCATCAGCATCCCGGGGATCGACTTGTCGCAGCCGGCGAGCAGCACCGTGCCGTCAAGGCGCTCGGCCTGCACCACGGTCTCGACGCTGTCGGCGATCACCTCGCGCGACACCAGCGAGAAGTGCATGCCCGCGTGGCCCATCGAGATGCCGTCGGACACGGAGATGGTGCCGAATTCCAGCGGGTAACCGCCGGCGGCATGCACTCCGGCCTTCGCCGCCTGCGCCAGCCGCTGCAGCGACATGTTGCACGGCGTGATCTCGTTCCACGACGAGCCGACGCCGATCTGCGGTTTGGCCCAGTCGTCGTCGCCCATGCCTACCGCGCGCAGCATCCCGCGGGCCGCGGTCTTCTCCAGGCCGTCGGTGACGTCGCGGCTTCGGGGTTTGATGTCGATCGAACCAGGATCTGAGGGCATGAGTCACAGTATGCCCTCGGTGTTTGACCCGGCCAAACCCTTATTAATACCCCTAAGGGGTATCCGGTACGGTGGAGTCATGCCGTCTCGCATCACTCGCTTCGCAGCAGTCCTGATAGCCCTGTGCGCCGCCCTGTTCCTGACCGCGTGTTCGGGGTCCGACGAGAAAACCGACGCAACCAAGACAGACGACGCGGCCAGCACGGCCGCGCCACCCGGCTTCAACGCCCAGGATCACGAGTTCGCGACCATGATGATTCCGCACCATCAGCAGGCGATCGAGTTGGCGGGCATGGTGTCGGACCGTTCCACCGACCCCGACCTCATCGCGTTGGCCGCCAAGATCTCGGCCGAGCAGGATCCCGAGATCAAGGCCCTGAGGGTGTTCCTCGTGCAGTGGGACGAAAATCCCGACGACAACACGTCTCAAGGCGGCGACGACGGCGGCCACGGCGGGGACGGCGGCCATGGCGCGATGGCGGGCATGGTCGACGAGGCCACAATGGCCAAACTTCAAACGCTCAACGGCGCCGAGTTCGAAACACTGTGGCTGCAGTCGATGATCAGCCACCACCAGGGCGCGATCGACATGGCCGAGGCCGAGGTCGCCAACGGTCAGAACATCGACATCAAGCGGATGGCGCAGACCATGATCGACACACAGCAGGCGGAGATAACCCAGATGAATCAGATGCTGGAAGGTGGCCACAATGGCTGACGGGCTGGGTGACGGGCTGGCTGACGGGCTGGCTGACGGGAACGCCGATAGTGCTGGCGCCCACGGCTATTCGCCGCACAAGGAGAACTACGCGAAGCGGCTGCGCCGGATCGAGGGCCAGGTCCGCGGAATCGCGAAGATGATCGACGAGGACAAGTACTGCATCGACGTGCTCACCCAGATCAGCGCCGTCAACAGCGCGCTGCAGTCCGTCGCGCTCGGGCTGCTTGACGAGCACCTCGGGCACTGCGTGAGCCAGGCCGTCGCCGAGGGCGGAGAAGAAGCCGACGCCAAGCTGGCCGAAGCGTCCGCCGCCATCGCCCGGCTGGTGCGCTCCTAGCTCACTGCTTGCTGAATCCGGTCGGTCGCACGACCAGGATCACGCGGTCGGCTTTGTCGGGCGGCGGTTCCGTCAGTGGGCCGTCGTAGCGGTCGTTGAGTTCCAGATAGAACGCGCCTGTCGGATCCGGCACGATCTCCTCGACCACCCCGCGCACCTCCAGATACCGGTATGGGTCCTCCGGGTCGCTGATCGACATCGCCACGTTCGGGTTGGCGGCGATGTTGCGGTACTTCTGCCGTTTGGTGGTGTGGGTGAAGCGCAGGACTTCCCCGTCCCAGGCGAACCACATGGGAGTCACCTGCGGGTTCCCATCCGGTCTGACAGTGGCCAGATGTCCGTACAACGGACGCTCCAGAAGCGACTCGTAACCCTGCGGTATGGCGACCATCACGATCCTCTCTGCGGCTGGACGGTGTTCCGACGCCATGTTCCCTGAAGTAACGCTCGAACGCTTCAGGCGATAAACACACCAGGTCAGCGCTGTCTGCGGCGCGGTAGTCAGGGGTTGGGCGACATCCTGATGGAGAAAACCGCTCCGCGCGCTGTGCCACACTGGATGAAATTATGCGACTGGGAGGTCACGTATGCGGCAGCCGATGAGAAGGCGCCTGCTCACCGCTGTGATGGCGGCTGGGCTGATCGGTGGAATGGTGCTGAGCACCCCGTCAGCGCTGGCTCAACCCGGTGTTCCACCTCCGCCGCCCGCGCCGGTCGATCCGGCCGCCGCGGTGGTACCTGCGCCCCCGGCCGCGCCGCCCGGACCGCCGCCGCCC